>NZ_JBFWLQ010000002.1:0-540425 GCF_050252055.1 Aeromonas sp.
AAGGACAGACTCCCTACAGCATGTTCAAAAAGGGTCTGAAATTGATACCGAAGGAAGTGCGCACTAAAGTAGCGTAAACAAGACACCGGTTTGAGGCCGGTGTCAGGTGATAACTAGATCTGTACAGATATATCGAAAATCTGCTCAGTTATTTTGATGATACGATGAGATGGCAATAATGAAGCCATATAATGAAATTGAGTTCATATCAGAGTTCAAAACAAAACCATGGAATTTCTTTAGAGGAAATGAGGGATTCTTGATTATGGACCGAGATTGGGGAGAGCATGGCCATTATCGTTCAACTGGGCGTCTTCTAACCTATATTGAACGGGGGATTCTATCACTAGAAGATCTTACGAAAGGAATGAATGCGTTTATCGGCACGCTAGATAAAGATAGTAAAGAAGATTTCTTTCAATTTACCGCTAGTGCTTGCTACATCTATTGCTCCATATATGATGTGGATTGTTATCCATACAAAATAGAAGATGACTTTTTTACCAGGTCATGCTTGCCACAGTATTTCAAAAGAATATATTGATGGTATAACTTTTGACTACCATGATCAACATTATGCATCTTTGATAAAAAAGGAATGCCCTAAATCAGGCTTGGCAAATCTTTTGCTGTGATACGTTTAATTTTATCTAGATTATAGTTGAGTGTTTTTTATTATGTGCTTTTGGTATTTTGGGTGTCTCTACTAAATTTCTTATTATCCTCTTGTTTAAAACTGCGGGTGTTATAGATGGTATATCGAGCTTTACTATCGATGTTATTAGCTAGTTTGCTTATTGCATGTTCTACAACTACACGACTCACCGAGTCTGAACTCTCCCAAGCCGCCCAGCAGGGCCAGGGCAAGGCGCAATATGAGCTGGCCAACCGTTTGGCAGCGAAGCCGGATTATCCTGAGGCGATGCGCTGGATGAAGCAGGCTGCCGATCAAGTGGGTCCGCTGGCGGCAGATGCCGATATTAGGGGCAAGGCTGCACTACAGGTGGGAAGCTGGTATCAGGCGGGGTTGGGAGAGCCCAAAAATCCTGTACTGGCCAGGCAGTGGTGGCAGCGCTCCGCCAAGTTGGGCAATTCGGAGGCCAGCTATCAACTGGGTCAGGAGTGCCGGCAACGGCACAAGGGCAAGCTTACCAGTGAGTGCCTCGACTGGTTCGAGCAGGCCGCCAAGCGGGATCATGGAAATGCCCAACTGGTTCTGGGGCAGTGGTATGCAAGACAAGCGGGGGCCGATGAAGAGGCCGTCAAGTGGTTGGAGAAAGCCGCCGAACAAGGGAATCGGGATGCCCAATTCCAGCTTGGCGCTCGCTATGAGCAAGGGAAAGGGGTGATAAAGCGCGCCGATCTTGCCTTGCGCTGGTATGAGAAAGCCGCAGCCCAGCAACAGCCGGACGCTTTACTGGTACTGGCGAGCAAGGCGCCCTCTGAAGAGGCATTCAGCCTCTATCAGCGCGCCGCCAATGCTGGGGCTGCTCCTGCCCAGCTGTGGTTGGGGCAGGCCTATCTGAGGGGAGATCTGGTTGCCCAGGATCTGGCGCTTGGCCGTTATTGGCTGGAGCTGGCGGCAGGCAATGGTTCCCATGACGCCGAATATCAATTGAGCCTGCAGCAGAGCGATATCACCGCACGGGAGCACTGGCTGAATCTGGCTGCTGCGGGGGGGGTGAGCCAGGCTCAGCTTGAACTGGCGACCCTGCAACAGGAACGGGGGGAGTTGAAAGCTGCGCGCAAGAGCCTCTCTCTGGCCGCCTCGCAGGGCAATGTCGAGGCTCGATATGCCTACGGCGAGATGCTGCGACTGGGGCTGGGTGGTGAGGCTGATTACACCGAAGCCATGAAACAGTATCGGGCTGCGGCAAACGCCAATCATCGGCAAGCACAATATCGCATGGGCATCATGCGTGAGCAGGGATGGGGAGCCCCCCGCAATAGATTGCATGCTTATGCATGGTATTTATTGGCCGCAACGGATGGCAATATTGATGCAACCGCCGCCAGCCGTGAACTTGAAAAAGGCATGACGGCACAAGAAAAAAGTGCCGGTCAAAAACTGGCGCAGCACTGGTTCATCAGGCTGGATAAACACGGTGAAATGGGGCAGGCGTCAGAGGGCATATGATGCCATTCCCATAACATGAATGAGATATAGTGATAAAAATAACAGTGAGTGGATAAAGTCATTTCCCACTTATTATCGCCATCCAATACCGCCTTGATAATGCATCCTGGCGGTTTTTTTTGACAAAAATAATATCGGATGTTGTCAGAAAAATCTCTTTTTGTGTTCGGAAAATGAGCGCGGCTTATGGCTTATCATGAGAGGTCATGAAGATTTAAAATCAGATTTTTCCTATTTAACTCTTCACTAAATACAACTTTCATACACTTTTTGTCCAAGTTTAAATTTTGATGATTTGGCTCTATCTTGTTGTTTTTATTGGTGTTTGTGCATTTATTTTGATTTTGATACATGTGCAAATATATTTGTCGTTGACGTTGTCATCATCAAAAATATACCATTCGCTACAAATGGCTCTTAAGCTAGGTATGATCTCTAACGAAGAGTCGAGACCTAATCGGATTGTATTGAATAACAAGCTGAATGCTGCTTTTTGGATATCCAGGCTATCTCCTGGAATATATCGAAAAGGCGTGGTTGGCTGGTGCTTTTTTGTTCATTTTCGTCCTGAGCACGTCAACTGTCATTTTTTACAGTTGCCGACAAAAGCATTGGCTATAAGCTTTTGGGTCTTCATGGATCCTCAACTTGGTATCTAGAGCATGGGAAAAGGGATTGATGGCGCCACTGTTGCGCCCAAAGAACGTATCAATATCAAATATGTGCCGGCAACCGGTGGCCAACAGGCGGAAATAGAGCTTCCGTTGACCATGATGGTGGTTGGAAATATGAAAGGGCGCTCTGAAGAGACCCCCATCGAGGAGCGTCAGACCGTCTCCATCGACAAGAATAATTTTTCTTCCGTCATGAAAGAATCTGCACTGGAGCTGAATTTTTCGGTTCCCAACCGCCTGGAGGAGAACAGCCAGGACGAGTTGCCCGTGTCGATCAAAATCCAGTCCCTGGAAGACTTCACCCCTGACAGCGTTGCCCAGCAAGTGCCCGAGTTGCGCAAGCTGCTGGAGCTGCGTGAGGCGCTGGTTGCCCTGAAGGGGCCGCTTGGCAATATCCCCGCCTTCCGCAACCGTCTGCAGGATCTGCTGTCCAGTGACGACGCTCGCGAGCAATTGCTCAAGGAACTGGATTTGATTAAGCCTGCCGAGTGATCAGCAGATTAATTGACTGACTTATAAGGAAAAATTATGTCTCTGGTCGAAGAACAGGTTCAAGCGGGGGCGAGTGCAGCCTCCTCGTCCCTGCTGGACGAAATCATGGCGCAGGCTCGCATCACCCCGGTGGATGAGGGCTACAGCGTCGCCAAGCAGGGCGTTGCAGCCCTGATTGCCAACATTCTGGACAGCGGCACCACCACAGAGCCGGTGAACAAGGCGCTGGTGGACAGCATGATCGTCGAGCTCGACAAGAAGCTCGGCAAGCAGATGGACGTCATCCTGCACGCCAAGGAGCTGCAAGAGCTGGAGTCCTCCTGGCGCTCCCTGAAGCTCCTGGTGGATCGCACCGATTTTCGCGAGAACATCAAGATCCAGGTGCTGCACGCCACCAAGGAAGAGCTGCTGGAAGATTTTGAATTTTCTCCTGAAATCACCCAGTCCGGCCTCTACAAGCACGTCTATTCCAGCGGTTATGGCCAGTTTGGCGGACAGCCGGTCGGCGCCGTGATTGGTGACTACGCCTTCACCCACAGCTCCCCTGACATCAAGCTGATGCAGTATGTCAGTGCAGTGGGCGCCATGGCCCATGCCCCCTTCATCTCTTCCGTCGCCCCCGCCTTCTTCGGGGTCGACAGCTTCACCGATCTGCCCTCCATCAAGGACCTGAAATCGGTATTCGAAGGCCCGGCCTACACCAAGTGGCGCTCCCTGCGCGAGTCGGAGGATGCCCGCTATCTGGGTCTGACTGCACCGCGCTTCCTGGCGCGTCTGCCCTATGATCCGACGGAGAATCCCATCAAGGGCTTCAACTATCAGGAAGAGATCTGCTCGAACCATGATCACTACCTGTGGGGCAACACCGCCTATCTGATGGGCACCTCCCTGACCGACAGTTTCGCCAAGTACCGCTGGTGCCCGAACATCATCGGTCCGCAGAGTGGTGGCGCCATCCACGACCTGCCGGTGCACGTCTATGAAGCCATGGGTCAGTTGCAGGCGAAGATCCCGACCGAAGTGCTCATCACGGATCGCCGTGAATACGAGCTGTCGGAAGAGGGCTTCATCACCCTGACCATGCGCAAGGACAGCGACAACGCCGCCTTCTTCTCCGCCAACTCGGTGCAAAAGCCCAAGGTGTTCCCGAACACCAAGGAAGGCAAGGAAGCGGAAACCAACTACAAGCTGGGTACCCAGCTGCCCTACATGTTCATCATCAACCGCCTGGCCCACTACATCAAAGTGCTGCAGCGCGAGCAGATCGGTTCCTGGAAGGAACGCCAGGATCTGGAACGGGAACTCAACAACTGGATCCGTCAGTTCGTTGCCGACCAGGAGAACCCCCCTGCGGACGTGCGTAGCCGTCGTCCCCTGCGCGCCGCCCAGATCAAGGTGCTGGACGTGGAAGGGGAGCCGGGCTGGTATCAGGTCGCCATGGCCGTGCGCCCGCACTTCAAGTACATGGGAGCGAGCTTCGAGCTCTCTCTGGTAGGTCGTCTGGACAAGGAATAAAGCCCGATGCCGCATCTCTCATCCTGGGATAGAGGCAATGCGGCCAGTCTGTTTGATCGCATCCGGGGGGAGGGGCTTGGCTCCTCCCCCCGTTCGGAAGTGGATGAACTGGTGGACTCTGTCAAACGGCAGCTCGATCAGATCCTCAACACCCGTCCCGGCAACTGTCGCAGTGCCCCCGAACTTGGCGTCATCGATCTCAATGACGCCACCCAGGGGAGTGCCGACATCAAGGGGCGGATCCGGGAGGCGATCCGGCAATGCATCCGCCGCTATGAGCCGCGGATCGTGCATGTGGAAGTCCGTTCACCCGACTATCAGGCGAGCCCGCTTGAGATGACGTTTCAGGTGACGGCCCACGTGCGGCTGGAGCAGCTCGAGCAAGTTACCTCGTTCAACGTCCACATGGACAGTCACCGTCACTACCGCATGGTCTGATCAATGTCGCTGGAACATTACTTCAGGGATGAGCTGGCTTTTTTGCGCCTGCAAGGGCGCGAATTTGCCGACGCCTATCCCGAACTCACCCGCTTTCTGTCGGAGCAGAACACCGATCCGGACGTGGAGCGCCTGCTGGAGGGATTCGCCTTCCTCACGGGCAACCTGCGCGCCAAGATTGAGGATGAGTTTCCCGAGCTGACCCACGGTCTGCTCAACATGCTCTGGCCCAACTACCTGCGTCCCGTGCCCAGCATGACCATCATGCAGTTTTCGGTCATTCCGGGGGCCATCGCCCAGCCGGCGCTGGTCAGGCAAGGTTGTCAGCTCGACAGCCTGCCCCTGGACGAGGTGACCTGTCATTTCCAGACCTGTCACGATACCTGGGTCTATCCGGCCGATATCCGCCACATCGCCGCCCAGAGCGGCAACGATCTCTCCACCATCTCGCTGGACATCGCCCTGCATGCCCCCTTGCCGCTCAGCGAGTTGCAGCTGGACAAGCTGCGCTTTTTCCTTGGTGGCGACAGCTACACCGCCTATGAGCTCTACTTCTGGCTCTCCAACCAGCTCTCCCATATCGAGCTGGAGATCGACGGCAAGCGCTTTCGCCAGGAGGCCAAGGCCCTCAAATCGGTTGGCTTCGAGCGCGATGACGCACTCTTGCCCTATCCGAACAACGTCTATTCCGGCTACCGGATCCTGCAGGAGTACTTCTGCTTCCCGGAAAGCTTCCTCTTCTTCGAACTCTCCGGTGGCGAGTGGCCCAAACAGCCGTTGCCGGTGAGCGAATTCAAGGTGCACTTCTGCTTCGATCGGCCACTGCCGGCGGAGCTCAAGATCCGTCCCGACTCTTTCATGCTCAACTGCGTGCCGGCCATCAACCTGTTCCAGCACGACAGCGAGCCGGTCAACCTCAATGGCCGTCAGGCGGAGTATCCCCTCAAGGCAAGTTATCGCCACGCCGACAGCTTCGAGATCTTCTCGGTGGATCAGGTGGAGGGCTGGGTCGAGGGGAACCTCGGCCGCTCCCGCGGTACGCCGCGCATCTATCAGCCATTCGAGAGCTTTCAGCACCAGATCGAGCGGGCCAAGCAGCGGCTGGCGCTCTACTACCGGGTGCGGGTCAAGGAGGCGGTGAGCGGGGATGGTTTCGAACACAGCCTCTCGTTCGTGCGTGGGGATGAAACCACCACGGTCGAACTGGATGAATCCATCTCGGTGACACTCACCTGCACCAACCGCTCCCGCGCCGCCCGTCTCAAGGTGGGCAGCGTCTGCGTGCCGACCGGCAGCTCGCCCTCGTTTGCCACCTTCCGCAACCTGATCCGGCCGACCCGGCCGCTGCGCCCGGCGCTGGACGGCAGTCTGCACTGGACGCTGATATCCAACCTGTCGCTCAACTATGTCTCCCTGCTGCGCCGCGATGCCCTGGTACAGGTGCTGCGCACCTACGATTTTCCGGCGCTGCACGACAAGCAGGCCGAGCAGGCCTCGCGCAAGCGGCTGGCGGGGATCGAGGAAATCGAGACCAAGCCGGTGGACCGGCTGGTGCGCGGCATGCCGGTGCGGGGGCTCAAGTCGGTGCTCTCCATCCGCCAGTCCGCCTTCGGCAGCGAAGGGGAGCTCTATCTGTTCAGTACCGTGCTGGCCCACTTCTTCTCGCTCTATGCCAGCGTCAACGCCTTCCACCTGCTTGAGGTGGTCAATCTCGACAACAAGGAGCGCTACCAATGGCCAGTCCAGATCGGTCAGCACTCCCTGATGTGAACGCCACCCGGGAGGCGCCCCGCTTCAACTTCTTCCAGCTGGTTGAGCTGCTCAACCGGCTCGATGGCGCCGATCAGGAGCGAGGGCTCGACTACCTGCCGGGTGACGAGAACATCCGCTTCAAGGCGACCGCCTCTCTGGGATTTCCCACCAGCGACGTGCTGCAGATTGGCCGGGACGGGCAGGGCCGCCACGAGCTGGAGGTGGCCTTCCTCGGCCTGCACGGCAGCCAGTCGCCGATGCCCGGTTATTACCTCGATTCGCTGGCGTGGGAGTACGCCCAGGGGGAGCAGAAGCTCGGCCTGTTCCTGGACTTCTTCCACCACCGTCTGCTGACCCTGCTGCACCGGATCTGGCGCAAGTATCGCTACCACGTGCGGTTCCAGGACAACGGCGAGGATGGCTTCTCCCGTCTGATGTTTGCCCTGGTAGGGCTTGGCAACGAGGCGGTCTGCCAGAGCCTGCCGGTCAACCGGGCCAAGATGCTCTCCTACGCGGGCATGCTGGCCAGCCCCAGCCGCTCCCCCGAGGTGGTGGCCGGTCTGGTGGCCCACTGCTTCGATCTGGCCGATGTGCAGGTGAGCGCCTGGCAATGGCGCAAGGTGCCTATTCATCAGGATCAGCAAAATCGCCTCGGCGGCGCCTGCGCCACGTTGGGGAGCGATTTTGTCATCGGTGACAAGGTGAACGACTGTGCCGGCAAGTTCTTGTTGAAGATCAACAACCTGAGCTTTGGCCAGTTTCTCGGCTTTCTGCCGAACGGGGAGCACTTTCACGCCCTGGTGACCTTCGTCTCTTTCATCCTGCGCGATCAGCTGGCCTGGGATCTGCGTCTGGGGTTCGGCCAGGAGCAGGCGAGGGGACTGAGGCTGGGGGAAGAGCAGAGTGCCCGCCTGGGGTGGAGTACCTTTCTCGGCCAGCCGCCGAGTGATCCGTTCGTGACCATCTGCGTGCAGGAATAAGTGCAGAGATCAGCAGCGCAGAAAATTTAACTACAGGAATCAGTGCAGGAGTAACTGTGGACGATTTTAACCAGCAACTTTCCCTGGTGGTGCTCAACAGCGAACAGCTCGACGGCAGCCAGCAGGTGCAGTACCGCTTCGACGAGATGGGGGGGACCTTGGGGGCCTCCGAACAGGATGACTGGCAACTGCGCGACAGGTTGGGGGCCGTCATGCCCGCCCACGCCCGCATCGAGCTCAACGATGGTCGCTTCTGCCTGTGCGATCTGAGCGGCCAGACCTATATCAACGGTGCCACTTCGCCCATCGGGCGGGCCCGCAAGGTGCATCTGGAGCAGGGGGACGAGCTCGTGGTCGGCCCGTTCCGGCTGCGCGCCTATCTGGGGGCCATCACCCCCGAGCAGAGCCTGCAACAGGTGCTGGGCAACCGCCCCACCGAGCAGCTCGACGAGTGGCTGACCAGCGATGAGCCCGTCGTACCTGCTGACGATCCGCGCACCCTGGCGGCCGATCCCTTGCTGGCATTGCAGCAGGAGCGCAGGGCGCCCAATCCGTTGATGGATGGTCCGCTGGCGGACGGTCGCCTGCAGGCTTCACTGCGTTCACAACCGGATGTGGACGTTCCCCCTCTTGCCCCTTTTTCTGCTGTCGAGAACACCATGAACCAAGAATTTCTGGATATGCCCGCCATCGAGAACCATCCCGATTATCAGCTGTCGCTGGACGGCGTCGATCATGTGGCCCTGACCCCGCTGATGCGTGGCCTGGGCCAACCCTTGCAACTGCAGGACACCCAGCAGGCCCACGACATGCTCGAAGAGATGGGCAAGACGGTGCGGGCCATGGTGGAGGGGTTGCTGCAGCTGCAAAACGAACAGGCCGCGCTGGCGGACAAGCACCTGCGTCCCATCGAGGACAACCCGCTGCGCCTGGGCCTTGATTATGACGAGACCCTGGCGGTGCTGTTTGCCGAGCAGAAGAGCCCGGTCCACCTGAGCGCACCGGCGGCGGTGGCCGAGAGCCTGCACAACGTGCGCATCCACCACGTGGCGAACCAGCAGGCCATCGGCGCGGCGCTCGACAGCATCCTGCAGGCGTTTTCACCGCAGGCCCTGCTGGGGCGCTTCGAGCAATACCGCCGCAGCGGTGCACCGGGCACGGCCGACGAAGGCTGGGCCTGGGACATGTATCAGCACTACTACCGCGAGCTCACCTCCGCCCGCCAACAGGGGTTCGACAAGCTGTTCCACCAGGTGTATGCCCAGGCCTATGACCAGGCCGTGCGTCAGCAACAGGGACTGATTTGATGATACGTGCGCTGATGCTGGGCGCCGCGCTGCTGGCCCTGGCAGGTTGTACCACCATGGGCAAGATGGCCGACGTGGCCATGAACCCGGATATCCAGGTGGGCAGCAATGACAGTCAACCGACGACCCTGGGGCTGAGCCTGCTGGCGGAGCCTGACGTCAACCCCAACGAGAGCGGGGAGGCGGCGCCCATCGAGTTTCAGGTGGTGCTGCTGGCGGAGGATTCCAAGCTGCTCGCCACCGACTACGACCAGGTGACCGCGGACGTGGAGAAGGCCCTTGGCAAGAACTACCTGGACCATCAGGACTACACCCTGCTGCCGGGCCAGTTCAAATACCTGCCCCCCATCAAGCTCGACGAGAAGACCCGCTACATCGGGGTGATCGCACGCTACGCCGACCCCGACAGCGCCGAGTGGCGCAAGGTCATCAAGATCAAGAGCAAGGGAACGGCTTATCAAATCCTGGTGCACCTGCGCCTGGATGAAGTGGAACTGCAAAAAGAAGAAGAATAACCATGTCGAGTCGAAATCGGGTTATCTGGCGTGAGGGGCTGTTCATCAAGCCCCAGCACTTCCAGCAACAACAAAGACATTCGGATTACGCGCTGCACGCTCGCCTGAGCGCGCTGTCCGACTATTTCTATGGCTTGCAGTCGCTCGCCATCAACGAGGACTACCTGGGCTTTGGCCGCATCGCCCTGGTGGGGGCCACCGGCATCCTGCCGGACGGTACCGTGTTCAACATCCCCAATGACGATGTGCTGCCGACCCCGCTGGAAGTCACCGACGCCTCGGTGGCCAACCAGAAGGTCTATCTGGCGTTGCCGCTCTCGGTGAGCGGCGTCAACGAGGTCAATCAGGGCGGTCAGGTCGCCACCCGGTTGCAAGCCCATCGCCATGACGTGCGCGACTTGCACAGCGAAGGGGGGGACGTGGTCTCCCTCGAAGTGGGGCGGGTCAGCCTGCGGCTGATGCTGGAGCGGGAGGATCGCAGCGCCTACGCCTCGCTCGCCATCGCCCGGATCCTGGACAAGCGTCCGGACGGCGGCCTGGTGCTGGATCCCAACTTCATGCCCTGCAGCATCAGCGTCTCCGCCATCCCGACCCTCAAGCGCTTCCTTGGCGAGTCGGCCGGCCTCGTGGCCGAGCGGGCCCGCAGCCTCTCCCAGCGCATCGCGGCGCCGGGCCAGCAGGGGGTGGCCGACGTGGCCGAGTTCATGATGCTGCAGCTCCTGAACCGGGCCCAGCCCCAGCTCTCCCATCTGGCGCGCCTTGGCACCTTGCACCCGGAGCGGTTGCACGAGGCGCTGGTGCAGCTGTGCGGCGAGCTGATGACCTTTACCGACGAGTCTCGCCTGCCACCCGAGTTCCCCGCCTATCGCCACGACGATCAGCAGGTGAGCTTCGAGCCGGTGATGCTGGCCCTGCGCCAGGCGCTCAGCACAGTGCTGTCGCCGCGCGCCGTCTCCATCCAGCTGCGCAAGCACCAGTACGGCATCATGGTGGCCATGGTGAACGAGAGCGAGCTGATGCAAAGCGCCGACTTCGTGCTGGCGGTGCGTGCCCGCATGCCGCAGGAGCAGCTGCGCAAGCAGTTGCTGCAGCAGACCAAGGTGGCCTCCAGCGACAAGATCCGCGAGCTCATCAGCCTGCAACTGCCCGGCATTCCGCTGCTGCCGCTGCCGGTGGCGCCGCGGCAGCTGCCCTACCACGCCGGTTACAGCTACTTCCAGCTCGACCGGCAGAGCCCGGCCTGGCAGATGCTGGCGGTGGGCAACACCCTTGCCTTCCATATCGCCGGCGATTTCCCCGAGCTCGACATGCAGCTCTGGGCCATTCGCAGCCAGTGATCGCACCAAGGAATAAGCAGAGATGACCACGGACATTATCAAGAACGAGCAACTCAGCGACCTGCTGTTCGATCATGCAGAGCAGCTGGACATGGATTCGGACTACTGGTTCCGCCTGCGCGGCCAGAGCATCAACCCGATGATCGATGCGGTGACCCCTTTGTTGGGGCTGGTGCAGCGGGTACGCCTGCTGTCGCGCTACGACCGGGTGCCCGAGCTTTATCAGCGGGTGGTGACCGAGATCCAGGCCATCGAGCAGGAGCTGATGGCCCAGGGCTACGAGAACGGGGTGGTGCTGTCGTTTCGCTACATCCTCTGCACCTTCATCGACGAGGCCGTGATGGGCCGCGACTGGGGCAGTCAGAGTGAATGGTCCGAGCACTCCCTGCTGACCCGCTTTCACAACGAGACCTGGGGCGGCGAGAAGGTGTTCGTGCTGCTGGCCCGCCTGCAGGAAGACCCGGTGCGTTATCGCGACATTCTGGAGTTCATCTACCTCTGTCTGTGCCTCGGTTTCGAGGGGCGTTACAAGGTGATGAGCAAGGGACAAGGGGAGTTCGAGCGCATCGTGCGCCAGCTGCACAAGCAGTTGGCCCCCGAGGCCGGTGGCGAGGCGCCCAGCGTGTTTCACCTCGATCTGGGCCAGCAGGCCTCCCGCTACCAGCTGCGCAAGCAGGTCTCCCTGCGCAGCCTGTTCATGGGCGGCGCGCTGATCCTGGCGCTGATCTTTGGCCTCTATCACCACCAACTCAATAACCAGACCCAGGACGTGCTGCGTCAACTGGGCGAATTATTAAAATAAATACCTAAGGAGAGCACGCCTTGATTCGTATAGAGCTACCGGTACTGGTGGAAAGACTCAACCCCATCTGCCGTCACATGCTGGAGGAGGCCGCGGCCCTCTGTGTCAATCACCAGGGAGCCGAGATCCGCATTGAGCACCTGCTGCTCAAGATGCTTGAGACCCCGCTGAGCGACGTGCGCCAGATCCTGAAGGTGGCCGAGGTGGAGGTGGAAGAGCTCAAGACCCTGCTGCAACCGTCCGCTGCCGACGGCAGCTATGGCCAGGGTTACCCCTCCTTCTCGCCCATGCTGGTGGAGTGGCTGCAAGACAGCTGGCTGCTCGCCTCCGCCGAGCTGCAACATGCCCAGCTGCGCAGCGGCGTCATGCTGCTGGTGCTGCTGATGACCCCCCAGCGCTACCTGCCGGGTTCGGTGACTCGTCTGCTCGCCAAGGTCAATCGCGAGCTGCTGCGCCAGCAGTTTGACGAGTGGGTCAAGGAGTCTGCCGAGACGCAAGTGACCGTCACCAGCGGCGGCAAGACGGCACAGGCAGCCCTGCCGGCCGATGCCAGCCTGCTGGCCCGCTTTACCGTCAACGTGACCGAACAGGCCCGCCAGGGCAGCCTGGATCCGGTGCTCTGCCGGGATCACGAAATCGACCTGATGATCGACATCCTCTCCCGTCGTCGCAAGAACAACCCCATCGTGGTGGGGGAGGCCGGTGTCGGCAAGAGCGCCCTCATCGAGGGGCTGGCCCTGCGCATGGTGGCGGGTCAGGTGCCCGAGAAATTGCGCGGGGTGGAGCTGATGACGCTGGATCTCGGCGCCATGCAGGCCGGCGCCTCGGTCAAGGGGGAGTTCGAGAAGCGCTTCAAGGGGGTGATGCAGGAGGTCAAGGACGCCGTGCAACCGGTCATCCTGTTCATCGACGAGGCGCACACCCTGATCGGGGCCGGCAACCAGGCCGGCGGGCTGGATGTTTCAAACCTCATCAAGCCGGCGCTGGCCCGGGGCGAGCTGCGCACCATCGCCGCCACCACCTGGGGCGAGTACAAGAAATACGTAGAAAAAGACGCGGCCCTGTCGCGCCGCTTCCAGCTGGTGAAGGTCGGTGAACCCGATGCCGACGAGGCCACCGTGATCCTGCGCGGCCTGCGCAGCATCTACGAGAAGGCCCACGGGGTGCTGATCGACGAGGAGGCGCTGCAGGCCGCCGCCCAGCTCTCCGCCCGTTACATCTCCGGCCGCCAGCTGCCGGACAAGGCTATCGACGTGCTCGATACCGCCTGTGCCCGGGTAGCCATCAACCTCACCACCCCGCCGCGCGCGGTTAGCCACCTGCAAAACGCGCTGCGCCAGCGCGAGCTGGAGATCCGCCAGCTGGAGCGCCAGAGCCTGATAGGTCTTGGTGACAACGCAGAGCGCCTGGCCGAGTTGCAGGCGGCCCAGCAAGCTTGCCGTGAAGAGCTGGCCGAGCAGGAGGCCCGGTGGCAACAACAGCAGGGGCTGGTACACCAGATTGTCGAGCTGCGCGCAGCCCTGCTGGCCGATCAGCAGGATGAGATGCTGGCCAGAGAGGCGCTGGATCTCGCCGATGCACCGCTCGATCCGCAGGCCGCTGCCGAGCAGCTGGCCACCCTCGAGCGCGAGCTGGCTGAGCTGCAGCAGGGGGAAGTGCTGGTCTCCGCCCACGTCGACAAGACTCAGATTGCCGCCGTCATTGCCGAGTGGACCGGGGTGCCGCTCAATCGCATCTCGCAAGGGGAGCTGGACGTGGTGACCCGTCTGCCGGAGTACCTTGGCGAGCTCATCAAGGGGCAGGATGTGGCGGTGGCCCACCTGCACAAGCACCTGCTCACCGCCCGCGCTGACCTGCGTCGTCCCGGCCGTCCGCTGGGGGCCTTCCTGCTGGTGGGACCGAGCGGGGTCGGCAAGACCGAAACCGTGCTGCAGATTGCCGAGCTGATGTTCGGTGGTCGCCAGTACCTGACCACCATCAACATGTCCGAGTATCAGGAGAAGCACACCGTCTCCCGCCTGATCGGCTCGCCGCCCGGCTACGTCGGTTTCGGCGAGGGGGGCGTGCTGACAGAAGCCATTCGCCAGAAGCCCTACTCGGTGGTGCTGCTGGATGAAGTGGAAAAAGCGCACCCGGATGTGCTCAACCTCTTCTATCAGGCGTTCGACAAGGGCGAGCTGGCGGATGGGGAAGGGCGCATCATCGACTGCAAGAACGTGGTCTTCTTCCTCACTTCCAACCTCGGTTTCCAGACCATCGTCGACCATGCCGAGCAGCCCGACGTGCTGCTGGATGCCCTCTATCCGGAGCTCGCCGCCTTCTTCAAGCCGGCCCTGCTGGCGCGCATGGAGGTGATCCCTTATCTGCCGCTCGGCCACGACACGCTAGTGCAGATCGTGGGCGGCAAGCTCGACCGGCTGGTCAAGCTGCTCAAGGAGCGCTTCGGCGCCGAAGTGGTGCTGGACGACGAGGTGGCAGAAGAGATCCTGCTGCGGGCCAATCGCAGCGAGAACGGTGCCCGCATGCTCGAATCCGTCATCGACGGCGCCCTGCTGCCGCCGGTCTCCCTGCAACTGCTGCAGCGCCTCTCGGCCGGTGAACCCATCAAGCGCGTCCACTTTTCCGTGGCCGATCACCAGTTCGTGGCCGAGGTGGGGGCTTGAGTATGGAGCAAGCCCTCGCATTTGCCCTGGCCCTCACCGCCCAGCGCGATGAGCCGCACCTGTGCCACTGGTGGAGCTCGACCGTCCATGCCAGCTTCCAGCCCAGGGGGCTGCTGCTCGGCATGCTGGATGTGAGCGGCCGTCAGCTGGAGTGCCAAGGCTGGGTCAGGGGGAAAGAAGTGGCGCTGGGGCTGGCGGTGGACGATTTTTCCCACCCGCTTGCCTATGTGCTGCACAAGGCCCAGTCCCGCACCTGGGACTCCCTCTACGGCGGTGCCCGCATCGAGCACGCCGGTTTTCGCGCACTGCTGGCCAACCTTGGCCAGCAGTGCGGGCTGCACGCGTATCCGCTGCTGGATGGCAACGGCAAGCCGTTTGCCGTGCTGGCCCTCATGGATGAAGGGGAGGTGCTGCGGGCCTGGGCCGATGGCCCCGAGCTGGCCCAGCTCTCCCAGGTCTTTTGCAACCAGCTCACCCTCATTCGCGATCTCGGTCGCAGTCGGCGGGATCAGGGGGTACTGCGCGACTCCCTGCGCCAGATGAAGGGAGAGGGGGAGCGGCTGCGTCAGCACGAGAAGCTGCTCGGCGATCAGCTGGTCGGTCAGTCTGCGGTGATCCGCGGGCTGCGCGAGCAGATAAGTCAAGCCGGCCAGCACAAGCTGACCGTACTGATCCAGGGGGAGACCGGCAGTGGCAAGGAAGTGGTGGCAAGGTTGGTGCACCAGTGCTCCGATCGCGCCAACAAGCCCTTTGTCGCCATCAACTGCGCCGCCATCCCGGAGAACCTCATCGAGAGCGAGCTGTTTGGTTATCAGAAGGGGGCCTTCTCCGGCGCCCTTGCCAACAAGACCGGGCTGGTGGCTCAGGCCAACGGTGGCACCCTATTTCTGGACGAGGTGGGGGACATGCCCGCCGCCATGCAGGCCAAGCTGCTGCGGGTGCTGGAAACCCGCAGTTACCGGCCACTCGGGGCTGAGCAGGAGTATCACTCCGATTTTCGCCTCATCGCCGCTACCCATCAGCCGCTCACCCGCCATGTGGAGGAGGGGCAGTTTCGGGCCGACCTCTACCACCGTCTCTGTCAGTGTCTGCTGCTGATCGCCCCCTTGCGCGAGCACATGGATGATGTGCCGCTGCTCTGCCAGCACTTCATGGCCCAGTTTGCCGCCCAGGATGGCAAGACCCTGGTGGGGCTGCAGCGCAAGTTCTTGAAACAGCTGCAGACCTATGACTTCCCCGGCAATGTGCGCGAGCTGCGCAACCTGCTGGAGGTGGCCTGTGCCCATACCCGTCACGGGGAGGAGGTGGGGCTGGAGGCGCTGCCGCCGGAGCTGCGCGAGCGGGTCTGCGTCGAGTTGCCCGGCACCATGGACGACTACAACCACATCCGCGATCTGCGCCGGGCCATGCAGCAGTACGAGGCTTCCGTCATCGAGGCGCGGCTGCGCCACTTCCAGGGCAATCGGATGCTGGTGGCCGAGAGCCTCAACATTCCCAAACGCACCCTGGATCACAAGTGCCAGAAACTGGAGGTGAACTGATGAGTATCCTCGGCTTGTTACCGCTGCTGCTGGCCACCAGTGCGGCCGAGGTCCCGCTGGACATGGCGCGCTGGCAGGCCTGCCGGCAGGAGCCCTCGCCGCTGGTGCGGCTCGCCTGCTACGACGCCATCGGCAATGGCGCGGCCAGTGCCGCCGAAGGGGCCGCCCCCAAGTCGGCTGCCTGGCAGGCCATCTGGGCCCAGGAGCAGGCCCGCACGCCAGCGAGCGCGCCCTTCCTCTTGCAAAGCGATGAAACGCGCGGCAGTGAAACCCTGACCCGCCCGGCACTGCGCGGGGCGACCCTGGCCATCGGCTGCGTCGACAGCATCACCCATATCCGGTTGCGGCTGGATCAGCCCTGGAGCGGCGAGAAAGTGCAGGTCGAACTGGATGGTCAGCCGAGTGCCGGCTCCCAGAGCTGGTTTATCCGGGATCAGGGTCTGTTGCTGGAATATGGCCGCGGTCTGCCCGCCATCGAGGAGCTCAAGCGCTGGCAGGGCCATCGCGAGCTGCAGGTGCGGGCCGACAACGGTGCCCTCTTGCGGGTCGACCTGAGCGGCCTGAAAGAGGCGCTGGCACCGCTGCGTCAGCAGTGCCGCTGGTAGGAGGGACGATGAGCTATCAACACCCCTGGTGTGCACGCCTGCTCACCAGCCTGCCGGATGAACAGATAAGAGGTGCGGTGCTGGCCGACGAGCCGCGCTGGGACTACGTGGAAACCGAGCTGGTCAAGCTGGGATCCCTCGCTCACAGCCAGGTGGATCTCAATGCGGTGGCCGAGGCCTGCCTCGGCTTGCTGGAGAGCCGCACCAAGGACATGCGGGTGCTGGCCCAGCTACTGCGCTGCCTGCAGCACCCTGCCAAGGCGACCCCGCTGGGGGCTGCGATCAGCCTGCTGGAGGCCTGGATCCAGGCTTACTGGCTGCTGGCCTGGCCCGGCAATGCCAGCCAGAAGCAGCGACTGATGGTGCAAATCGTCAAGCGCTTCGAAGGGGCCTTGCCGCGCATTTGTGAGAGCGCTTCGGCGGCCGAGCTGGCCCAGTTGCTGGCTCAGGCAGAGCAACTGGAGCGGGTCTGGCTGGCGCAGTGTCCCGACAAAGGAGAGCTGCTCGACCCGTTGGTGATGGGGCTGAAGCGGGCCCAGCGCCAGCAGGTGGCACAGGCCGAGGCCAATGCGGCAGGGCAGCCCCAGAGCAGCGGCGCTACGGCAGCGGGCTCCCCGGCCTCGGCGGCGTCGACCGCCAGCGGTGCCGGCGCCATGGTGCTCAGCGGCGGTGGCAGCAGTGCCGGCGTCGACGTCGACAGTTCCAACGATCGCGCCTGGCGCCAGACCCAGCTCAAGGTGGCGGAACTCCTGATCGAGCGTCAGCCTGATGCCGCGGTTGGCTATCGGCTGCGCCGTCACGCCGTCTGGGCCGGGATCACGGCGGTCCCCATGAGCGGGGCGGGCAATAAAACCCCGCTGGCGCCCATGTCGGCGGACATGGTGGACGAGTACCGCGCCGCCATGAACGCCCCTGATCTGGGGCTCTGGCAGCGCATCGAGCAGAGCCTGACCCTGGCGCCTTACTGGTTCGAGGGGCACAGGCTCTCGGCTGAGGTGGCCCAGAAGCTCGGCTTTGGGACTGTGGCCCAGGCGATCGCCGAGGAGCTCGGCGCTTTCCTGCAGCGCCTGCCGGCCCTGCGGGAGCTCGCCTTCAGCGACGGCTCGCCGTTTCTCTCCCCCGAGTGCGGCCGCTGGCTGCAACCGGCCAAGGGCGGCAGTGCCGGCAGTGGCGAGGCGGGGCTGGCCGAGGAGGTCGCCCAGCGCCACGGCGAGCAGGGGGTTGCAGCGGCGCTCGCCCTGCTCGATGAGCGGATTGCGCAGTTGAAAGAGCCAAGAGATCGCTTCCACGCCTTGCTGGTGCAGGCGGAGCTGTTGGCACAGGAAGGCATGGAGGCGCTTGCGCGCCAGCACTATCAACACTTATGGCAAGAGGCCAGTCGCCTCGGGTTGTCGCACTGGGAGCCCGGGCTGGTCAACCGCCTGAAGAGCTTGGCGGCGCCGTTGTCGAAATGAGTGCCGAAATGAGTCATTGAGTCGGAGTTGGATCACATTTTATGTTCAAAACCATTTTTACTTTTCTGCGGCAACAGCTGCCGAAATTGAAACCCTCCTGGCCCCTGCTCGGTGCTGTGCTCTGGGGGCTCGCTCTCATCCTGGTGTGGTGGCTGGGCCCTCGTCTCGAGGTACGCGGCGCCAAGCCGTTCGAGCCGCTGTGGGGGCGGGTGGTGTTCACCCTGCTCTGGCTCTGGTTGCTGCTGGGAGTGGTCTCCTGGCGGGTGTGGCGCAAGATGCAGCAGCTCAAGGCCGAGCGTCAGCACGAGGTGGTGCTGGAGCAGGATCCGGTCAAGGGGCTCATCGACAGGCAGGCGCTGTTCCTCGATCGCTGGCTGCAGGCGTTGAATACTCATCTGGGTAAGGGGGCGCTCTACGCCATGCCCTGGTATCTGGTGCTGGGGCTGCCCGGCAGCGGCAAGAGCAGCCTCATTCACCGCGCCAACCCGGCCAACAAGCTCAACCCGAGACTCGACACCGAGCTGCGCGACGTGGCGCAGGATCAGCTGGTGGATTGCTGGTTGGGGGAACAGGCCGTGATGCTGGATCCCGCCGGTGTGCTGCTCTCCCAGAGCGAAGCCGAACTGGATCCGCAGGCCCGCAAGCATGAACGGCTCTGGCTGCATCTGCTCGGCTGGCTCAATGAACACCGTCGTCGTCAGCCCCTCAACGGCCTGGTGCTGACAGTGGATCTGGCCTGGCTCTCCCACGCCAGCGTGGCCGAGCGCAAGGCCTATGCCCAGCTGATGCGCTCGCGCCTGCAGGAGGTATCGGCCACCATGAATACCCGGTTGCCGCTCTATGTCACCTTTACCAAGCTCGATCTGCTGCGCGGCTTTGAGGTTATCTACCAGCAGCTCGACAAGGAGGCCCGCGAGGCCGTGCTGGGGGTGACCTTCAAGCCGGGCGCCGACTGGCAGCAGGATCTGGCCCTGTTTTGGGATCAGTGGGTGGACAACCTCAACCAGAATCTGCCCGAACTGATGCTGAACCGGCTCGATGCCGCCCAGCGCAACGCGCTGTTCTCGTTCGTGCGCCAGCTGGCGGGTCTCAAGGATTACGTGACCAGCCTGCTGGCCGAGACCCTGGCCATCGAGGAGAGCAAGCCGCTGTTGGTGCGCGGGGTCTATGTCAGCTCCGTCTATCAGCAAGGGGTACCGTTCGATGCGTTTGCCCAGGCGGCCTCCCGTCGCTACAACCTGCCAGAGCCCATCCACTCGGCCCTGCGCGGGGAGTCCAACACCTATTTCGTGCGCCAGCTGTTCTCTTCCATCATCTTCCCGGAGGCCCATCTGGCCGGTGAGAACCGGCTGCATACCCTCTATCGCCGGCGCCGCATGGCCATCGGCCTCAGCTGCCTGTCGCTCTTCTCGGCCGCCCTCATCGGTGGCTGGCACTACTTCTACCGGGTCAACGAGGAGGCGGGCCGCAACGTACTGACCAAGGCCCAGGCCTTCATGGAGACCAACGAGGTGGCCGACGCCCATGCCTTCGGCGTGAGCCAGCTGCCTAGGCTGAACCTCATTCGCGAGGCGACCCTCTCCTTTGGCAACTACCGCGAGCGGATGCCGCTGGTGGCCGACCTCGGCCTCTATCAGGGGGACGAGATCGGTCCTTATGTGGAAGGATCCTACCTGCAGCTGTTGAGCCTGCGCTTCCTGCCGGCCCAGATGCAGGGATTGCTTGCCGATCTCAACCAGGCGCCTGCGGGCAGCGAGGAGAAGCTCGCCATCCTGCGGGTGATGCGGATGCTGGACGATGCGTCCGGTCGCAACAAGGAGCTGGTGGCGCAGTACATGGCGAGCCGCTGGCAGAAGGCCTTCCCGGGGCAGGGGGCGGTGCAGGAGCAACTGATGGGGCACCTGGACTATGCCCTCGATCACACCAACTGGTATGGCGCCAGGGCAGAGCGGGATCAGGCCGCCATCACCGCCTTCGTGCCGTTCAAGGAGCCGGTCTACGGTGCCCAGCGCGAGCTCGGCAAGCTGCCCATGTATCAGCGGGTCTACCAGAATCTGGTGGTGAAGGCGGGTGATGTATTGCCGCCGGATCTCAACGTCCGTGACGAGGTGGGCCCCACCTTCGACACCGTGTTTGCCCTGCGCAGCGACAACGCCGGCCAGGTACCGCGGCTGCTCACCTGGCCCGGTTTCAACGACTTCTTCCTCAAGCAAGACAAGGCGCTCATCGATCTCACTGCGATGGATGCCTGGGTGCTGGGCCAGCGCAAGCTGAGTCAGCTGAGCGAGGCGGATCGCAAGGAGATCACCCGTCAGGTCAACGACCGTTACGTCACCGATTACGTCAACCAGTGGCAAAAACTGCTGACCAATCTGGACGTGCAGACCCTGGAGAGCCCCGAGCAGGCGCTGGACATGCTCGCCGCCATCACCGGCAACGATCAGCCGTTCCAGCGGGTGCTGGCCTCGCTGGATGACAACACCCGCATTCGCAAGATCTCCGATGTGGAAGGGGACCCGGCCCAGGCCATCAGCGCCCGCATCGGTCGTCCCTTCATGGCCACCAACGCGGCGCTCAGCGGTCGCGGCGAGCAGGGGCCGCTCATCTCCGAGGTCAACCAGAAGCTGGTGGAGCTGCAGCACTACCTGGAGCTCATCGTCAACGCCACCGAGCCGGGCCAGTCTGCCTTGAAAGCGGTGCAGCTGCGCATGACCAACAAGTACGCCGATCCGGTGTTCGCCCTGCAGCAATATGCCCGCAGTCTGCCGGCCCCGCTCGATCGCTGGGTGGGTCAGCTCTCCGAGCAGAGCTCGCGACTGGTGATCGATCTTGCCATGTCTTCCCTCAATCAGGAGTGGCAGGACAAGGTGCTGGCCCCCTTCAACAGCCAGCTGGCCGGGCGTTATCCGTTTGATCCAAGCTCGAACAAGGACGTGCCCCTCTCCGAGATGGAGCGCTTCTTCGCGCCTAACGGGACGCTGGACAGCTTCTATCAGGTCAACCTCAAACCCATGGTGGAGAGCGGCCTGATGGAAGGGGAGTTCAGCTCGCCCATCCAGGCCGAGCTGGTCAAGCAGCTGGACCGTGCAGCCCGCATCCGTCAGATCTTCTTCAGCCAGCAGGGCAACCTGGAGGTGCAGTTCGCCCTCGAGCCCATCGAGCTCACCGCCAACAAGCGGCGCAGCGTGCTGAACCTGGATGGCCAGTTGCTGGAATATGCTCACGGCCGCCGTACCAAGATCCCGCTGGTATGGCCCAACACCATGCGCGACGGGGCCGAGAGCAAGATCACCCTGGTGCCGGCCGCCCGAGAGCGCTCACCGCGCAGCGAAGGCTTCGTCGGCCCCTGGGCCATGTTCCGCCTGATGGACAAGGGGGAGCTGACCCAGGTCAATGACGCCACTTTCGATGTGCGCTTCCCGGTGGATCAGGGGGCCATGACCTATCGCGTCTACACCGACAGCGCGCAAAACCCCTTCACCGGCGGCCTGTTCAGTCAGTTCAGACTGCCCGAATCCCTCTATTGATCGCGTCGGGGGCACGTTGTGCCCCCTTCCTGCGTTGGAAGTTCATATGTCACAGAATCAGCAAGGTCAGCAGGCCCTGAAAGTGGGGCGCGACCCCAGAATGTTGCCGGAGTACGAGGCGCTGCGGGCCGAGATCAACAAGCTCAGCCACGCTTCGCGCCCCGAGGTGGACTGGCAGCGGATCCATCAGCTTGCCAGCCTTATCTTCGAAAAACACGGGGTGGATCTGCAGACCGCCATCTACTTCACCCTGGCCCGTTCGCGCCTGCAGGGGCTGAGCGGTTTTACCGAAGGGTGCGAGTTTCTCGCCAACCTCATCGTCACCCAGTGGGAGAGCTTCTGGCCGCCGGTTCATCAGGAGCGGGCCCGCATCGAGATGCTCGACTGGTTCATCGCCCGCATCAGCGACGTCATTCGCCAGTACCAGATCAGCCACGAGGACAAGCGGCTGATCTATCGCTGCGAGCGCGCGCTGCAACTCATCAGCGAGAAGCTGCACAACGCGGATCTGAGCCGCATTCCCCGGGTCGAGAATCTGGTGCACTTCATCGAGGGATATACCCACCTGTTCGATGAGACCGAGATCGTCATCGTCTCCGACGAGCCAGGCCTCAAGGAGGATCTGCAGATCCCGCCCATGGTGTTCTTCAAGTCCGACCTGGAGAGTGATCACGGCGGCACGGTTTCGGCATCGACCCCGCACCTGCCCCAGGGCAGCATTCTGGTGGGGCGCGAGAAGGGGCAGGTCAAGCCCACCGTGCTGAAGATTGAGCAGCACCGCCGGCAGCGTCCCGCCTGGTTCTGGTTTGGCTGCGGCTTGCTCAGCTGCGCCCTGCCGGTGATGGGGTGGCTGGGCTGGCAGCAACATCAGCAGGAGAAAACCGTGGCGGCCCAGCGTCTGGTGCAGCCGGCCGCCGAGCTGCCCCGAGCCCTCAGCTACGACGACATTCGCCAGGCCCGCATCGTGCTGGGGGAGCAGACCCTGCAGAACATGGAGAGCGATCTGGTGGCCCGTTACCAGAACCAGTTGACCCGGCTCGAGCAGACGTCGCCGCTCTACTGGTATCGCTACGGCGAGGGGCTGCGCAACTCGCTCTCGATGCTCTATCCCGACTCGCTGGCGGTCAAGGCGCTGGACAAGCAGTGGCAGGCGCAGCTTGGCGGTCAGCAGGGGGATGTCATCAGCGTGCCCACCTACCTGGATGCCCGCGCCGGGGTGGATGCCCTGCTCGATCAGCTGCTGGAGTTGGAGCGCCAGCGCAAGACGGTGACCATCTCCTACCTCAAATCCCAGCTCTACGAAGTGCAGAAGAACCTGATGCAGAACATCCCGTTCAGTCTGCGCCTCGGTGAACTGGAGGCGAGAAAAGCCTCCCAGGAGCCCATCACGGCTGCCGAGCTCAAGAGCTTGGAAAATGATCTGAAAGCGCTCAACATCCGCCTCTATCAGCTGCAACAGGGCGTTTCTGGTAGCTGAAAATGCCGCCCTGAGCAAAAAATTGCGCAAGATATGGTGAGTTTGACTGGCAAGGCAAGGTTTGCCGGGAAACTTGCCCTGTCTTGCGCAATAGATTGCAGCAGATTGGTCTGATGCCGCGAGCTTGAATCGTAATTGACTGATTTTTAATGTGATTGTGGGCGACTTTGCCATGGCATGGAGGCTGCTGGGTCGCCGCTTCAACTGTCTCTGCACCAGGCTGCGCTTGCACCATGGTTGCCCCACGGAGAATCCAGATGTGCCCTTCTATTGCATTGCTCGGTGACATCGGCACCGACCACGAGGGTTTCCACCCATCCCCCGTGATTGCCGCCAGCCCAGATGTGTTCCTCGATGGCAAGCCGGTGGCCCGCCAGGGTGATCCGCTGGCCCCCCACGACAAACCCAACAATCCACCCCATCCGCGCAGCATCTCGGGCGGCGTCGGCTCTGTGCTGGTCAACGGCAAGCCCATCGCCGTGACCGGCACTGCCGTCGGCTGCGGCGGCGTGGTGATTGGCTCAGGCAGCGGACAGGCAGGTTAAGGAGCGCTTCATGGCAGACAGCACAGGATTACAATTTACCGTCAAGGTGGGGGCTCTGTCCGAGAGTACCTTCGTGGTGGCCGAGTTTGCACTGGATGAGGCGCTGAACCGGCCGTTCAACCTGCGGCTTGAGCTGGCAAGCGCCGAGCCCGACATCGACTTTGGCGCCGTGCTGGACCAGCCGTGCGAGCTGCTGGTGTGGTACAACGGCGAGCTGCAACGCCGGGTGTGCGGGGTGGTCAGTGACTTCGCGCAGGGTGACAGCGGTTTTCGCCGCACCCGCTATCAGCTCATGGTGCAGCCGGCCCTGTGGCGACTCTCTTTGCGCCAGAACTCCCGCATCTTCCAGGCGCAAAAGCCCGATGAAATCCTCTCCATCCTGTTGCAAGAGCACGGCATCACCGACTATGCCTTTGCGCTCAAGAGCGAGCATGCCAAGCGGGAATACTGCGTCCAGTACCGGGAAACTGACCTCGATTTCGTAAATCGCCTCGCCGCCGAAGAGGGGATGTTCTACTTCCACGAGTTTGAAGCGGGCAAGCACCGCATCGTGTTTGCCGATGACGCAGCCGCCCTGACTGCCGGCCCCGAGCTCTTCTTCAACCTCGGCAACCGCTCGCTGGAGCAAGGCCCCTATGTGCGCCAGTTCCACTACCGGGAGGCGGTACGCCCGTCGGATGTGGAGCTCAAAGACTACAGCTTCAAGACCCCGGCTTACGGTCTCTCCCACAAAAAGCAGGGCAGTGAGCTCGAACACCAGCGCGACACCTACCAGCATTTCGACTACCCGGGCCGCTACAAGCAGGATGGCAGCGGCAAGGCGTTTGCCCAGCACCGGCTCGATGCCCTGCGCAATGACGCGGTGGCGGGCAGTGGCAAATCCAACTGCGCCGCCTTGCTGCCGGGCCAGACGTTTTCACTCACCGAACACCCCAACGGCAGCCTCAACACCGACTGGCAAATCGTGCGCATCCAGCACACCGGCTTGCAGCCGCAGGCACTGGAAGAGGAGGGGGGCAGCGGCCCCACCGTCTATCACAACGAATTCGGGGTGGTGAAAGCCAGCACCACCTGGCGGGCGCGCATCGGCAGCCCCGAGGCACCCCACAAGCCGATGGTGGATGGCCCGCAAATCGCCATGGTGGTGGGCCCCGACGGTGAGGAGATTTACTGCGACGAACATGGCCGGGTGAAGCTGCAGTTCCCGTGGGACCGCTACGGCAGCTCCAACGACCAGAGCTCCTGCTGGGTGCGGGTCTCCCAAGGCTGGGCCGGCGGTCAGTACGGCATGATGGCCATCCCGCGCATCGGCCACGAGGTCATTGTCTCGTTCCTGGAGGGGGACCCCGACCAACCCATCGTGACCGGTCGCACCTACCACGCCACCAATCGACCGCCCTACGAGCTGCCAGCCAACAAGACCCGCACCGTGCTGCGCACCGAGACCCACCAGGGCGAGGGCTTCAACGAGCTGCGTTTCGAAGACCAGGCTGGCAAGGAAGAGATTTATATCCACGGTCAGAAAGACCTGAACGTGCTTATCGAAAATGATGCCGCCTGGCACATCAAGCACGACCAGCACACCGATATCGACAATGAGCGGGTGACTCGCATCAAGGCCAATGACCACCTGACGGTGGAGGGTGAGAAGCGCGACCAGATAAAAGCCGATTACTCGCTGACGGTGGATGCCAGCCTGCACCAGAAACTGGGGCAGTCCCTGCTGGTGGAAGCAGGTCAGGAAGTGCATATCAAGGTGGGCGACAAGTTGGTGCTGGAGGCGGGGTCTGAAATAACCCTCAAGGGAGGCGGCAGCTTTGTCAAAGTGGATCCTAGCGGCATCAAGCTGGTCGGCCCCGCCATCAAACTCAATACCGGCGGCAGCGCAGGCTCAGGCTCTGGCTGGGGTGGCAAGGCTCCCGTGGTGCCCAAGGGGGTTGAGGTGGTGAAAGCCCCTGAACTGGTTGAACTCATCAAGGCCATTCCCACCGAGAAGGCGATGGAGGCGCTGCTCAAGGAGCAAGGGCCTGCGCAGACCTTCTTTGTGCCATCCCGCTAAGGGCCATAGCTTGTACGATTACGAGTGAAAAGAAGAAGATGAAAATCTTATATCCAATGCAAGTGGGCGGCGGTGACGCTCCCAAAGAGGTTGCCTCACTTGAAGAGTTCATCGGCATGCTCAATGGTGAGCCGGGCGGCACTTTCCTGCTAGGTGGCAACCGTATCTGGCATGGCGGCATTCATTTAAGCGACAAGGGGGGTTGGCATCCAGGGGGCGCCGTACGAGCTATTGCCGATGGAGAGATAGTGGCCTACCGCATCGCGTCCGATCCCGTTTCCGTAACGTTGGAGCCTGAAGAGGGAAAGCCAGGCAAGCCAATTACTCTGCATACCTCCCCTTCATTTTGCCTGATCCGGCATCGCTATGAGGCTACAGAAGAAGTTTCCGGACAGCAGCAGCCAAAGCGCAATGCTCTTACCTTCTACTGCCTCTATATGCATATAGCCTGTAAAAACGCTTATCAGGGTGAGCCTGAACGGCATGTGCTGACAGGGAGCGGTGTCGCTATATACAAGGCCACTGCAAGTCTGCAGTTTCAGAAAGAGGACAAGCTGGGTACGGCTCGTAAGGGGGCTGAGGTTACCTTGATTGGAGCTCCCTCAGAACGAAGGAATTTGAGAAATGAACCTTACTCTTATCAGCTAGTCAGTTATGCGGCCCCAAAGGGCGGTGATCCGTCAGAGTTTTATGTAGCATCACAATTTATCAAGGAAGAGCGCAAGGTTGAGCCCGATTGGATGATGGCGAAGCAAGATATTCCTTCTCTCTATCCGATAAGCCGCAACAGCTATCTGCGTAAAAGCAAAGATCAGGGTGAAGCTGTGGCTGCGGGATTGCCAAAAACGAGTAAAGTCGCACGAACCACTGCTCAGCCTGTCGTATTTTCCAATATGAAGGAGTATCTCGAGGTTGAAGTCTGGAATATTTCTCAAGGCAAGCTGACCGATGATAAGGGAAATGTTGTGCCCAATGCCTCTAAGGGTGATCGTTATTGGATTGCCAAAGAGATGTTGGGTCAACCCAGCGATGCCGTTTGGCATACCCCCCTTGTTTACGACAAAGTGGAGCTACGACATACCAATCCCATTCCAGTCAAGGGTGGTGAGGTGGTCGGGCATTGGGGGGAGCATGAGACACCGAAACCGACGGCCAATGGCTTTGTGCTTAATGAAGATCGTAAAGCCATACATATGGAAATATTTGTCGCAGAGAGTGACAAGGAGGCTCTTGGTAAATGCATCAGCAATGAAGGGAAGTTGGTCAAGGGACAAGAGTATTTGCTGCTCAAAGAGGGGGGGCAGGCAGATACTTATAAGTTGACCAAGGAGAATAATAAATTCGGTTACAGCAAGGTGGGAGCCTTTGGCCCGCAGGAGGCTCCTAAGCCGATAAATACTCAGGATATCGTGACCCATGGTGCCGACAAATTTGTGAAGGTGGCCGAAGATCAGCATGTACTTATCAGTGGTGATACCCGATTGGTGAGTCAACATGATTGGGCCAGACTGGGTGTGACATTGGTTGATGGCGGCTCTGATCCCGACGGATTCCTTGACAAGGCTGACACTGATGGCAAGGAGGGGGGAGACTTTTTCAGTACCCTTTACGAAGAGCTGGTGACAGATCGGGATGGTGATGGCAGTATCAGTTCCGATGAAATCAAGGCTGCGATGGCCGAAAAAATGGTCGCAGACAAAGTGCGTAACCTCTTTATCAAGCACGAAAGCGAATGGGTAAAGCGCGATACGTGGCCAAGGCTAGAGCAAGAGCTGAAAAACATGCCCAACCTGTACAAATACGTGCTGGAAGTCACCAATAAGATGGCCTGGATAGAGCAGGCTGCTGCTGTGGTAGGTGATACCAAACCTTGGTTTATTCATCCGGCTGGGATGATGGGTCTTATTGAAGATAAACATACTGGTTGTGCATGTAATCGCGATTTAACATTAGATGAACTTAAGTCTCTTAAACCAGCAAGAGGTATTTCAGATGAACGATTACAGTCTTATCTTGATACATTTAATAAATCATTTAGCGACTATTCAGTAACTACTTGCTTGGGGAAAGCACATTTTTTAGCACAGGTTTTTCATGAAAGTGGAAATCTTTATTACACCAAAGAGATCGGGGGGAATACAAAATCCTATAGTCCTTGGTATGGCCGAGGTCTTATACAAATCACATTTAGAGATAATTATCAAGCATATGGTGATTATGTAGGTGAGGACTTTGTCAGCTCAGATGAGTGCAGAGAAAAACTTAGTATTGCTCCTCATGCGGTAAGGTCAGCATATTGGTATATATATGTTGGTCGCCCTGCATGTCAAAAGGCGTTTGAAAAAGATGACCTGTTACATAGTAGTTTCTTGGTGAATGGTGGTTTGACTCACTATATAGATAGACAGCTTAAAATTAACTTGGCCATTGGAAGTTTTGCGAATCCAAATGAATTTGTCAAAAATATAAATGGAGAGTATGAATTTGAAAGTAGTGAAATTTATAATATTAGAAAGGGAGCGTTGGCGTGGGGGCTGTGGAATGATGAAGGATCTGGTAAGGGCGGTGCGAATAATAGTTATCAAAAAGCTCTGGCAGGATATAGACGCTTTTTGACCCTGCTAGATGCTCAACCATTTACTCAGCAGGAGATGGGTAAAAAGTGGTATGGACGGCTTTGTCGAGATTGGCGAGGTTTTGTTGAACAGCGAATTATAACTCTAGAGTAACTTAAATGAATAAATATTTGGTCTTGGTTTTTATTCTGTTGTCTTCTGTCTGCCGTGCTGAAGATATTGGCGTAGACTATCGATGCTTTGTTAGTCCCAATGGTAAAATTAAAATGCGAATGATGTGGGCCTCCACTGTAGATTGGGTTGGAGGATATGTTCAATATGGGAAAAACAAAGATAAAATAACTATAGTCCAAGTGAATTATGAAGAAGAGACGAATGATGAAGGTCGACCATATGCTGTTAATAGTGACTGGGTTGAAATAATTGATGGCAAGGTAAATGGACGGTATCACTTTGGTTACCAAGGTGCTAACTTTGACAATGTGTTTTATATAAATGCTAAAGGAAAGAGATTTGATTTTTCTCAGGCATTAGAAAATTATGAGGATTGTTTTTGATTACGGTGGTTGTGAAATACCGAAGTGCCTTCATAAATTGAGGTGTCACCACATCTTATAGGTGATTTATTATAGTTGGGGGACAGCCACTCCCCCTACATAGCTTTATTCACAAGCGTTGTGTATATAGAGATAGTAGAGTTATAGTTATACTGGATAGATATCAAATAAGGTGTAACTATTCATGATAGTCCTAGGCTATTTTTTTGCATCATCGATAGCAATGTTCGATGTAAGTCAATGTGATGAGCTTGATTTAACAGCGCAATTTAAGTGTGTTGAAACTTTGTATAACAAGTCAGATGCAGAACTAAATAAAGTTTATAAAAATCTTTTTTTCATACTTACAAAATGATTATGAAGGGATTGGTGAACCGAGAACCAAATACTTAAAGTTAGCTCAGCGTGACTGGATTAAATTTCGTGATTCGAGTTGTAATTTTTAAAATCCACAAGGTATGGGTCTGGAGGAGAGGGTTTTGGTATCGAATACCTTACCTGTCAGCTTAGGAAGACTGTTGACAGAATAGATTACTTAAATAAATTCAACCAAAATTAAGGCGATTGTCTAAGAAGTGATTTCACTTCATTAAAAGGCAGAGCTAAAAGCAAAGTTTCAACTTTGCCAGATATGATTATTTATATCGCTAATACAATATAAATCTAGGATGTCCACCATTTAGAGCGAAGCACTCCGGCAATTTTTCTTTAGCTATGGGCAGAGGGAGAGCGCCATCTCCCGTGGCCATTGCCGCCGGTGAGACCATAGGCTATCTCGGCCTGGTGGATACGCCGGGTTCCCTTATCGGGGGCAAGAAGAGCAAGCATCAAGTCCATCTTGAAGTCTTCACTCAGGATCCCAGACTGGACGATGTATTGGCCAACAAAGCTAATACAAAAGGCGGTGCCAGCTATGCCAAGGTGCCGGCCGAACTCGTCTTGCACGAGAAGAAAAAGCAGGATGGTAAAAATCTCTGGGTGGCAACCGGTGATAATAGTCTGGAAGCGCTGGTTGAATCACCAAAGTTTGAAAAAGATGCTGCCAAGCAGGAGTGGGTCAGCATTTCGTCAGGAAAATATGTCAAGAAAGAGCAAGTGGAGCTATTGAGCCAGCATGACTGGCTTAAGATTGGCTTTAAAAAGGTCGATGGTTCAGGATCAGATGGTTATCTGGACCCGGATGCGCCGCCTACTTTCTTTACCGAATTGGTAAACAGTTTCGATACCGACAAGAGCGGTGAACTTAGCAGTGAAGAGATCCAGGCTGCCCTGCAAAATAACGGCAATGCCGATCAACTTCACAAGCTTATCGTCAAGCATCCCAGCGAGTGGTATGAAAAATCGTCGGCCAGCAGTTATCTGTGGCTGGAAAAACTGATGGCTAAAATTGGCTTGCCTGATTTTGACCTGCTGGTGGATCACGAGAAACAGCGTATCGATAAGCTGGAGTGGATGCAGAGTGCAGCCAAGTTAAAATTTAATGGAGAGGTTTCACATCTATATCCATTATCCATAATAATAAAGCCTATGGTTTCGGAGCATACAATTACTACTGAGTTAATAGAGCTATTACTTGGGCACAAAAATGACTGGTTTACTGGTGAAAGGGGCGGCAAGGCTTTTGCAAGCAAGTTTAAAAAAGACTATCCTAATGTATACAAATATAATAAGACTGATTTTGTTGCACTTCTTAATGAAATGCTTTTTAAATACGAAATTAATGGTCCTTATCATAAAGCCCACTTCCTATCACAATGCTTGCATGAGTCAGCTCATCTAGATACTACATTGGAATTTGGCTCTGGAGTTAATTATGATCCTGGTCGACATGCAGATGCAGAGAAGAACGGAAACACCAAAATAGGTGATGGTCCAACCTATAGAGGGCGAGGTCTGATTCAATTGACTTGGAAAAATAATTATATACGCTTCTCTAAACATTCTGGTGTGGACTGTGTCAACGACTCGTCATTGGTGGCTGCTAGTATGGCAAATGCAATAGAAGCATCATGCTGGTATTGGCGTTTTAACGGTGCTGTTCATAAAAAATTTGATGCAAAGGGTGATATAAATATCTTAGTTGACAATGATAGAGATAATGTAAAATTAATTACTTTGGCTGTAAATGGTGGTGACAATGGATTGTTGGATAGAATGAAATATTTTAATCTTATAAAGACAGAGTGGGGGCTGAATTAATGGCGGCTAGAAATGTTGTATTGTTGTTTTGTTTGTTTTTAGTTAGCGTAAGCTTTCCTGTTTACGCAGAGGATTGCAATGCACAGTCATGCAAAGGTTTTATCACTCCACCTTTAGTAAAAACACTTTTTAATGATGGGTATGAAAAAATTGAAATAAAGAAGATATTTGATTTAGAGTATTTGTTTGTGACAACCTCACACGATGTAAATCAGTGCTCCATTATATTTAAAATCGTACATGGAAAGATAGAGGATACTCCATCTGCTGGCGTTGATGGAAAATTATGTAATATATCACTTCATGATAAATATGTAGTGAGCTCTTGGAGAGATAAGGGTGAGTGGAATGATGATGTTTATAAGATAATTCAAAATAAATGGACGTTACTTTTTAGGGATGTATGTGTCGGATGTCAACAAGTAAAGAGAATTTATAAAAAAGATGAAAAAAACAACCACACCGTTCTTCTTAGTGATGGTAGCGACTTTTTATCTCGAGAACCATTAAATGGGATTGTTGAAGAATCTAAAGTTCATCTTTATAGTGGACCTAAGGAGAGCGAAGTTCTTAAAGCATATTTAATTAGAGGTGATGAGTTCATTCTTTCTGACATGTCTGATGATGGAATGTTTTATAAAATAATATACAAAACCCCATCAGGAGGGAAAAATTATTGGATAAAATCTGATAGCTTTTCACTGAAATAGCGTCATTGCTTTTAATAGGTTTGGTAATAGATGTTGGGTGGTAGTGAGTTATTTTCAGAGCTATGACTCATTGCATTAATGTGCCACCAGTATAGGTATTATTTAGCACCGGTTTCAGCCGGTGTTTTCTTGTGTCATCATCAGAAAACGTGATCGCCATTCTTCCGGATAGTTGGTTGGAGGGGGAGGAGGCTCTGGCTTGGGAGGCCTGCCTGGTCTGTACAATGAAAGCGGGTTGCGTACGAGATACAAGCGTTTCTGCGGTGATTCAGCCACTTTCTGTAGTCCTTGAGCTTGGCTATTAAAGTACCACGCTTGATTAATTTATTTCTGTTTTGGCAAGAGATGAAGGACTGAGTGGTGGCGCTATGTACGCTGCAACACCTATTGATGAAGATGAGATGCTGGAATAACAGGGCCGAAAAATAAATTCTGTGACAATGCTTTCATTTTTATAATTTCATGCCGAAAACAAAGACGTAATTTATATGGTGTTAATTAGGTTTTTCTTGAAATACCTCTTTGTGGGTGTTTTTGGGGGCTCGGCAAATAATAAATGCATGTGGCATATAGCTTTTTTAATTTCACTCTCCAGTCCAACAGAGGCATTAATAGGGTTCGACTTGATGGAGATCAACATAAAGGGGGAAGGGGAGGCATAGCATTCCCGCAATTAAGCATTTGTCAAACAATGCTCACTGACGGGAATAAGAAGAATGGTCGAGGATACTTTTTTATCGGCTCATGGAATTAATCGCCGTGACTTTATGAAATTGTGCGCCGGGATGGCCGCAACCCTGGGATTAAGCCAGCATGCCGTGGCCAAGATGGCTACCGCGCTCACCAGCCCCGAGCGGCCGCCGGTGATCTGGATTGGGGCGCAGGAGTGTACCGGTTGCACCGAATCGCTGCTGCGCGCCACCCACCCCACCATCGAGAACCTGATCCTCAACACCATTTCGCTGGAGTACCACGAGGTGCTCTCGGCGGCCTTCGGCCATCAGGCCGAAGAGAACAAGTACAAAGCCATCGAACGCTACAAGGGCAAGTATGTGCTGGTGGTGGATGGCTCCATCCCGCTTAAAGATGGCGGCATCTACTGCATGGTGGCCGGTGAACCCATCGTCGACCATATTCGCCGCGCGGCTGCCGATGCGGCTGCCGTCATCGCCATCGGCTCCTGCGCCGCCTGGGGCGGGGTGCCCGCCAGCGGCGGCAACCCGACCGGTGCCGTCAGCCTGGAGGAGGCCCTCGGCAACCTCGGCACGCCGATTATCAATATCCCGGGCTGCCCGCCCAATCCCCACAACTTCCTCACCACGGTTGCTTACTACATCACCTACGGCAAGCTGCCGGCGCTCGATGCCAAGAAGCGGCCGCTGTTTGCCTATGAACGGCTCATCCACGAAAACTGCGAGCGCCGTCCGCACTTCGACGCCGGTCGCTTCGCCAAGGAGTTCGGCGACGAGGGCCACCGTCAGGGCTGGTGTCTCTATCACCTGGGCTGCAAGGGGCCGGAGACCTACGGCAACTGCTCGACCCTGGAGTTCTGCGACGTGGGCGGCGGCATCTGGCCGGTGGGAATAGGCCACCCCTGCTATGGCTGCAACGAGCAGGGAGTGGGGTTCAGCAAGGGGATCTTCCAGCTCGCCAAGGTGGAGAATCCCACCCCGCGGGTGAACAAGCCCGACGTGGCCATCCAGGAGGGAGGACACATGTCGCCCACCGCCACCGGCCTTATCGGTGGGGCGCTCGGGGTGCTGGTCGGGGTGAGTCTGATGACGGTGCGCGAGCTCGGTCGCCAGCAGAAGCGCCATGAAGCCGGGCAGCACACCTCACGGGAGGAGTGACCGTGAACAGACGCAATTTTCTCAAATTCGCCTCCGTCGGTGCGCTGGCGGCGGGCACCACCGTCTCCGGCACTGCCCTGGCGGCGGCCGAGAACAAGCCGCCCATTCCCGGTGCGCTCGGCATGCTCTACGACTCCACCCTCTGCATCGGCTGCCAGGCCTGCGTGGCGGAGTGTCAGCGCCTCAACGGCAACCCGGCCAATCCGGCCGGGGAAGCAACCTGGTCCAACAACGACAAACTGAGCCCCTACACCAACAACATCATTCAGGTGTGGAAGAGCGGCGCGGGTGAGCACAAGGATCAGCTGGTGGATGGCTATGCCTACATCAAGAAGCAGTGCATGCACTGTGTCGATCCCAACTGCGTCTCCGTCTGCCCGGTGCAGGCGCTGACCAAGGATCCCAAGACAGGCATCGTCCATTACGACCCGGACGTCTGCACCGGCTGCCGCTACTGCATGGTGGGCTGCCCGTTCGACGTGCCCAAATATGACTACGACAACCCGTTCGGGGCGATCCACAAGTGCGAGCTCTGCAACCAGAAGGGGCTTGAGCGCATCGATCAGGGCAAATTGCCCGGCTGTGTCGAGGTGTGCCCCACCGGCGCCGTCATCTTCGGCACCCGCGAGGCGCTGATGGCCGAAGCTAAGCGCCGGCTGCTGGCCACCCCGGGCAGCGAATATGCCTACCCGCGCCAGACCTTCAGCGCCAACGATCCCTACCTGCACGAGGTGCCCAACTACCAGCCTTACGTCTATGGCGAGAAGGAGGGGGGCGGTACCCAAGTGCTGGTGCTGGCCGGGGTGCCCTACACCAAGCTCGACATGCCTGACTTGCCGGAGCTCTCCTCCGGGGCGCGCTCCGAGCACATCCAGCACACCCTCTACAAGGGAATGGTGCTGCCAATGGTGGTGCTGACCGGGCTATCGGTGCTCATTCGCCGCAATGCCAAGCAGCATGGCGGGGGAGAGGGGGATGATGCCAGCCATGGTCAGAGCAAGGGTCATGACCAGAATACGGGAGGCAAAACCCATGAGTAATCACAAGGCACATCCGCTGGGGGGCAGGCTGGTCAGCTGGCCGGTCATGGTGCTGGCGCCGTTCGTCATCCTGTGCGGCATGCTGATCCTCAAACGCCTCATCTTCGGGCTGGGCTCGGTCACCGATCTCAACGGGGGTTATCCCTGGGGGCTCTGGATCTCCTTTGACCTTTTGATCGGCACCGGTTTCGCCTGCGGTGGCTGGGCGCTGGCCTGGGCGGTTTACGTCTTCAACCGGGGCGAGTATCACCCGCTGGTGCGACCGGCGCTGTTGGCGAGTCTGTTTGGCTACTCGCTGGGCGGTCTCTCCATCACCATCGACGTGGGGCGTTACTGGAACCTGCCGTACTTCTACCTGCCCGGTCATTTCAACACCTCCTCGGTGCTGTTCGAGACGGCGGTCTGCATGACGATCTACATCGGGGTGATGGCGCTGGAGTTTGCGCCCGTGCTCTTGGAGAAGTTCGGCTGGAAAACCTCCATGGCGCGACTCAACAAGATCATGTTCTTCATTCTGGCGCTGGGGGCACTGCTGCCCACCATGCACCAATCCTCGATGGGCTCGTTGATGATTGTGGCGGGGGAGAAGATCCATCCGCTCTGGCAAAGCTATGAGCTGCTGCCGGTCTTTTCGCTTCTGACTGCATTCATCATGGGCTTTTCCATCGTGGTGTTTGAGGGCTCTCTGGTGCAGGCGGGGCTGGCGGGGCGTGGCCCCAACGAGAAGCCGCTGTTCTACAAACTGACCCAGGTGATCGACATCTTCCTGATCCTGTTTGTGGCGCTGCGCTTTGCCGAGATCGTCATCCACGACAAGTCGGAGTACCTCTCCGAGTTCAACCGCTACTCCATTCTGTTCTGGAGCGAGATCGCGTTGATGATCTTCCCGCTGCTGGTGTTCCACTGGGACAAGAGCCGCCGGGACTCGCGCATGCTCTTTCTGGGGGCCCTCAGCATGCTGCTGGGCGCAGCCCTCTGGCGACTGGATTACTCCCTGATCGCCTTCAACCCCGGCAATGGCTACCACTACTTCCCCTCCGCGACGGAGGTGCTGATCTCCCTTGGCTTTGTTGCCATCGAAGTGTGTGCCTATTTGCTGCTGATCCGGCTGTTGCCGGTACTGCCATCACTTGAACGTGTTCACCAAGATTATCAGGCCCGAGGGAAAGCCAACGTATGAGCCAACGTATCACCATAGACCCCATCACCCGCATCGAGGGTCACCTGCGTATCGACTGTGAAATCGAAGGCGGCGTTGTCACCAAGGCCTGGTCGTCCGGCACCATGTGGCGCGGGATGGAGGAGATCGTCAAGGGCAATGACCCGCGCGATGCCTGGATGATAGTGCAGCGCATTTGCGGGGTATGTACCTCCATTCATGCCATCGCCTCGGTGCGGGCGGTGGAGAACGCCATCGGCGCCAAGGTGCCGGTCAATGCCCAGTACATCCGCAACCTCATCATCGCGGCCCACAACATCCACGATCACATCGTCCACTTCTATCAGCTCTCCGCGCTGGACTGGGTGGACATCACCGCGGCCCTTGAGGCCAATCCGCAAAAAGCGGCGGACATGCTCAAGGGGGTATCGACCTGGTCCCTCAACAGTGCCGACGAGCTGACCAAGGTGCAGGATAAAATCCGCGCGCTGGTAGCCAGCGGCCAGCTCGGCATCTTTGCCAACGGCTACTGGGGTCACAAGGCGATGAAGCTGAGCCCGGAGGTGAACCTCATCGCCGTGGCCCACTACCTGCAGGCGCTGGAGTGCCAGCGCGATGCCAACCGTATTGTCGCCATTCTCGGCGGCAAGACCCCCCACATCCAGAATCTGGCGGTGGGCGGCGTGGCCAACCCCATCAATCTGGATGCGCCGAGTGTGCTCAACCTGGAGCGGCTGCTCTACGTGAAGAGCTTTATCGATCGGCTCGGCGAGTTTATCGAGCAGGTCTACAAGGTGGATGCCGCCATCATCGCCGCGCATTACCCCGAGTGGCTGAACCTGGGGCAGGGGGCCAAGCACTACCTGAGCGTGCCGGAGCTCCCCACCGACGCTAACGGTGGCAGCTTCCTGATGCCGGGCGGCTACATCGAGAATGGCAATCTGGCGGGTTATCGCCCCATCGAGAGCCATCAGGATGGCTGGCTGATGGATGGCATCGCCGAGAGCAACAAGCACGCCTGGTACAAGGATGACGAGCTCCTCAAACCCTGGGAGGGCAAGACAGAGCCCAACTACACCGGCTGGCAGGATGACGGCAAGTACTCCTGGGTCAAATCCCCCACCTTCTACGGCAAGGTGGTGGAGGTGGGGCCGCTCGCAGACTTGTTGGTGAAGCTCGCCGCCAAGCACCCGGAGACGGTGGCGCACTTCGATCAGCTGAACGGCATCTACAAGGCGCTCACCGGCTCGGCCATCAAGACCGAGCAGCTGCACTCCACCATGGGCCGCATCATCGGCCGGGCGGTGCGCTGCTGCGTGCTGAAAGATACCCTGTCTCATCAGTGGAAGGCGCTGGTGGACAACATCGGCAAGGGGGATTTCAGCGCCTACATCAAGACCGAGATCCCGGCGGACAAGGAGTTTCGCGGGGTGGGCTTTGAAGAGGCGCCGCGCGGCATGCTCTCTCACTGGATCGTCATCAAGGGCGGCAAGATCGAGAATTATCAGGCGGTGGTGCCATCGACCTGGAACTCGGGCCCGCGCAACTTCAACGACGAACCTGGCCCCTACGAGCAATCCCTGGTGGGCACCCCGGTGGCCGACCCGGCCAAGCCGCTGGAGGTGGTGCGCACCATCCACTCGTTCGACCCCTGCATGTCCTGCGCGGTGCACGTGGTGGATACCCAGAGCGGTGAAACAACTCAGGTGAAGGTGCTGTGATGAACACCCTGATCCTGGGCGTGGGCAACCTGCTGTTGAGCGATGAGGCCGTCGGCGTGCGCATCGTCGAGGGGCTGGAGAGCGACTACCGCTTCGCCCCCGGCATCGAGCTGCTCGATGGCGGCACCGCCGGCATGGAGCTGCTCGAAGCGATGGCCAGTCGCGACCACATCATACTGGCGGACGCGGTGCGCAGCGGCAATCCGCCGGGTACCGTGGTGACCCTGAAAGATGAGGAGATCCCGACCCTGTTCGGCCGCAAGATCTCCCCCCATCAGCTGGGGCTGGCGGACGTGCTCTCGGCGCTACACATGACGGGGGAATCCCCCAGGCGACTCACCCTGATCGGGGTCGAGCCCGAATCCCTCGAGCCCCGCATCGGCCTCACCCCCGTGGTGGCGGCGGCGTTGGGGGAGGCGACGGATCGGATCCTGACCCTGTTGGCCAGTCTGGGTGCTCCGGCCATTCCGCTCTCTGAGCAGGAGAAGGCCGAGCGAGCGCGGGAGGGCATATGGCGCAATCCATTGTGAATGAGGCAGTGAACGAAGCAGCGACAGAGCCGGCGCAGGAGTTTGCCGGTTTTGCCACCAATCCCGCGCCATTGCTGGTAGCCCAGTACGAGCGGATCGCGCAGCAAGAGATGCAGGCCCTGCCCTTCTATCACCCGGCCATGCCCATCGTGGCCGAGTGCACCCTGTTTGAAGGGCAGTGGCTTGGCTGCGTGCTCACCCCCTGGATGCTGAGCGTGGTGGTGTTGCCGGGGCCGGATCAGCTCTGGCCGGTGCGCAGCAGTAGCGAACGCCTCGCCCTGCAGCTCCCCTGCGGCAACCTGACCTTTATGGTGGGGGCATTGCCCGAGACGGGGCAGTTGCTGGCCTGCTCGCTCATGTCCCCCATCGACCCGCATCTGGGGGCCGACGAGGGGCACGCGCTGGTGAGCAGCACCCTCAAGATGCTGCTTTCGCTTCCGGTGCAGCAGGGGGAGGGCGGCATGAACTTGAGCCGGCGCCGCCTGTTCAGCGGCCGGTGTGGCGACCCTGTTGGCGACACCCAGCGCTAGGTCTCATCTGCAATCAGGTTTAGAATAGGGGCCGTTTTGGCCCCTCACTCGCTTCTGTCGTGCCCCTGTTTTTCGATAGTGAGTGGTAAAACGAATAAGGGATCTTATGACCATTCAATGCTTTGGCTGCCACTCAGGCAGCAACGCCGGCCACCGTAAAGGCCTCTCTGTCACTGCGGCCGCCTTGCTGGCCCTGCTCTCGGGCGGTTTCTCGTCCATGGCGCTGGCTGCCCAGCCCGTCCCCGCCGAACTCAAGCTCGCCATCGGCAGTGAGCCCACCGAAGGGTTTGACCCGCTGCTTGGCTGGAGCCACGGCAGCTACCTGCTGCTGCATAGCCCGCTGCTCAAGCAGAACGCAGATCTCAGTTGGCAGAATGTGCTCACCCAAGCGGTGACCCCGAGCAAGGATGGCAAGGGGTGGCTCATTACCCTCAAGCCTGACCTGAAATTCTCCAACGGTGCGCCGCTCACCGCCGAAGATGTGGCCTTTACCTACAACAGCGCAGCCAAGGGCGGCGGCAAGATCGACATGGGCAACTTTGTCTCGGCCAAGGTGCTCTCACCCACCGAGGTTGCCATCACCTTGAGTGCCCCCCAGAGCACCTTTGTCAACGTGCTGGGATCTTTGGGGATAGTGTCGAAGCAGGATTACGACGCAAAAGCATATGCCCAAAAGCCGGTCGGCGCCGGCCCCTACCGGCTGGTAAGCTTCCTGCCCGGCCAGCAACTGGTGGTGGAGGCGAACCCCTATTACGCCGGCGGCAGCAATGACTTCAAGCGGCTGGTGTTTGTCTTTATCGATGAAGAGAGCGCCTATGCTGCCGCCCAGAGCAGCCAGCTCGACCTGGTGCGCATCCCCCCGTCACTGGCGCCCACCGTACCCGACACCCTCAAGCTGTGGGTGCGGCCGAGCGTGGAGAATCGCGGCATCGTCTTCCCCATTCCGCCGGCGGGTGGCAAGGATGCCAAGGGTTATCCCATCGGCAACGACGTGACCTCGGACGTGGCGGTGCGCCGCGCCATCAACTACGCCATCGACCGCCAGCTGTTGGCCGATCAGCTGCTGGAAGGGCACGCCATTCCCGCCTACAGCGCGGTAGAAGGTTTGCCCTGGCTGAACAAAGCCACCGCTTTCAAGGACGGGGATGCTGCCCACGCCAACGCCCTGCTCGACGAGGCGGGGTGGAAAATGGGCAGTGATGGTATTCGCCACAAGGGCAATCTGCGCGCCGCCTTTACCCTCTGGTACACCAGCGGCGACAGCACCCGCCGGGATCTGGCGGAAGCGGTGCGGGCCATGCTGGGGCCCATTGGCCTTGAGGTGAGCCTCAAATCCGGCAGCTGGGAGCAGGTGGAGCGCGAGATGCACGCCAACCCGGTGCTGATGGGGTGGGGGAGTCTGGATCCCATGGAGCTCTATCACCACTACCAGAGCGGCTCCGGTGGGGTGGAGTTCTACAACCCGGGCTACTACAACAACCCTGTGGTGGATGGCCATCTCAAGCAGGCGCTGGATGCCCCGAACTGGCAGGCGGCCGTGCCGTTCTGGCAGCAGGTGGAGTGGGATGGCAAAACCGGCGCCGGAGTGCAGGGAGATGCTGCCTGGGCCTGGCTGCTCAACGTGCAGCACACCTATCTCGCCAACCGTTGCATCGACCTTGGCAAGGGGGCGCCGGAAATCCACGGTAGCTGGTCACTGCTCAACAACCTGCAGGATTGGCGGTGGACGTGCCGTTAAGTTCGCCCTTGAGTCATTCAGGTTATCTGTTGCTAAAAGCCCTGCTGCGTCTGGCAGGGCTGTTATGCCTGGTCTCGGTCGCCACCTTTGTGCTGCTGAGTTACTCCCCCATCGACCCCATCAAAGCCTATATCGGCAACGATCTGCTCCATGTGCCGCCGGAGCAGTACGCCCGCATCGCCGCCCGCTGGGGGTTGGATCAGCCGCTCTGGCTGCGCTATTGGCACTGGTTTAGCCAGGTGCTGCAGGGGGATCTCGGTTACTCCATGCTCTACAACGCGCCTGTGGGTGAAGTCATAGGCCAACGCTTTGCCGCCTCTTTCCTGCTGCTGGCGGGCGCCTGGCTGCTCTCCGGCTTTTTCGGGATTTTGCTGGGCCTCTGCGCCGGGCGCTATCTCAACCGCTGGCCCGATCGCCTTATTTGCCGTTTTGCCTACCTGCTCGCCTCCTTGCCCACCTTCTGGGTCGGCCTGTTGCTGCTCGCCCTGTTTGCGGTGCACTGGCCGCTACTGCCGGTCTGCTGCGCCTGGACGCCGGGGCTCGCTGCCGATGAAGCGGACTGGTTGATGCGATTGCGCCATCTGTTGCTACCGGTGACCACGCTCGCCCTGCTCGGGGTGGGCAACATAGCCCTGCATACCCGGGGGCGGGTGGCCGAGGTGCTGGCGAGCGACTTTATCCGCTACGCCCGTGCCCAGGGGGATGGCGGCTGGCCCATGCTGCGTTTTCACGTGCTGCGCCACGCCCTGACCCCGGCGCTCTGCCTGCAGTTTGCCTCCCTTGGCGAGCTGATTGGCGGGTCGCTCTTGGCCGAGAAGGTATTCTCCTACCCGGGGCTCGGCCAGGCGACGGTAGATGCAGGGCTGCGGGGGGATATCCCCCTGCTGATGGGCATAGTGCTGTTCTGCACCCTGCTGGTTTTTATTGGCAACACGGTGGCCAGTCTGCTGCTGGCGCGCATCAATCGGGGCTGGGAGGGCGAGCATGCTGTTTAATCCGCTTCCCTCTATGGTGCGCCTTGGGGTGGCCTTGATCGGATTGGCGCTGCTGGCCACTTACGGCTGGAGCTTGTCGGCTCAGGATGTGCCGATGGATCTGCTGGCGCGCCAGCAGGCTCCCTCGCTGGCCCACTGGTTCGGCACCGATCAGATGGGGCGGGATCTCTGGTTGCGGGCCTTTCAGGGCACCCTCACCAGTCTGGAACTCGGCATCAGCACGGCTCTCTGCAGTGGCCTGCTGGCCATGGTGGCGGCCAGCGTATCGCTCGTTCACCCCAGATGTGATGTGGCGGTGCGAATGGTGATCGACGCCATGCTGGCGTTGCCCCATATGCTGCTCTTGATCCTTATCTGCTTTACCGTGGGGGGGGGCATGCGCGGGGTGATCCTGGCGGTGGCGCTCACCCACTGGCCCAAGCTGGCGCTCATTCTCTGCGCAGAAGCGCGGCGGATCGCCTGCAGCGACTATGTGGTGCTGGCCCGCTGTCAGGGGATGGGGGCGCTGCGTCGCTGGCGCATCCACCTGCTGCCGGGGCTGTTGCCCCAGTGGTTTATTGGCACCTTGCTGATGTTTCCCCATGCGGTGCTGCACAGCGCGGCCTTGAGCTTTCTCGGTTTTGGACTGGCGGCCCACGAGGCCTCGCTGGGCCTGCTGCTGGCCGATGCCCTGCGTTATCTGGCCGGTGGCGGTTGGTGGCTGGCCCTCTTCCCGGGGTTGATGTTGCTGCTGCTGGTTCTGCTGTTTGATCAGGCCACTCGCGCCTTGCAACAACTCTGGTTTGGGTTTGGGGGAGATACATGCTGAGTTTTGAAGGCGCCATCTGGTGTCAGCACAGTCTGGCTGGCGCTGCTGTTTGCTCAGATGACTCGCGGGCCTTGCAACAGCTGTTGTGGCACAGGAGTGAACCATGCTGAGTTTTGATCAGGTGACCATAGAGGCGGCCCACTACTCCTGGCTGGGACGGCGCAGCTGGCAGCCATTGCTGACCGATATCAGCCTGCAACTGGCGCCGGGGGAGATAGTGGCGCTGGTGGGGGGGAGCGGCGAGGGCAAGAGCCTGCTGTTGCAAAGCGCTCTGACCCTGCTGCCGGACAACCTGCGGATGCGCGGCAGCATCTCCCTCGATGGCGTGCCCCTGTGCGATGCCAGCCGGGCCCGTTTACGCGGCCACACCCTCTGCTATGTGCCGCAGGGTGTAAGCGCCCTCAATCCGCTGCTGACGGTGGAGCGCCAGCTGGGCCGTGCGGCACGTCTCTGCGGCCAGAGCGGTTCTCGCAAGCGGCTCGGCGAGCAGCTGCTACGCTACCAGCTGCCCGCGACCACCCTGGACAGATTCCCGCGCCAGCTCTCCGGCGGCATGGCCAAGCGCATTCTGGCCTGCACCGCGGCGCTCGGCGGTGCCCGCTACATTCTGGCAGACGAGATCACCGCCTGGCTCGACGAAGGGCTGGCCTGCCAGCTGCTCAGCCAGTTGCGTGAATTGGCCAATCAGGGCAGCGGTATCCTCTGGGTGACCCACGATCTGGCGCTGGCAGCCCGCTTTGCCGATCGCATCGTGGCGCTGCATCAGGGGCAGGTGAGCGATACCTTGAGCTGCCACCATCTGCGCCAGGGGCAGGGGAGCGAGATGCTCAGAGCCCACTGGCAGGCGCTGCCGGAGTTCAACGCGCTCTTCTCTGTGCCGGAGGTTTCCTGATGTTGGAAGTACAAAACCTCACTATCGCCCAGGGGGAACGTCCCCTTTGGCAGGGTTTATCGCTGACGGTGAAAGCGGGGGAGCGGCTCGGTATCTCCGCCCCCAGCGGTTATGGCAAGACCACCCTGGGACGAGTATTGGCCGGTTGGCAACCGGTTGGGGCCGGCGGGCAGATCCTGCTGGATGGGCAGCCTGTGCCTGAACGGGTAAAAGGCTATAACCCTATCCAGCTGGTGCCCCAGCACCCCGAACTCACCTTTAATCCCTATCGCACCACTGGGCAGGCGCTGTGGGATGTGTGGCGCCCCGATGACGCCATGCTGGCCCGCTTTATGGTCAAACCTGAGTGGCTCGGCCGTAAACCCGGTCAACTCTCCGGCGGCGAGCTGGCCCGCATCGCGCTGTTGCGCGCCCTCGATCCCCGCACTCGATTGCTGATTGCCGATGAGGTGACCGCCCAGCTGGATCCGCAAATCCAGCGCCAACTCTGGCGGGAGTTGATGGTTGAATGCGAGCAGCGCGGGCTTGGCATGGTCATCTTCAGTCACCAGCAGGCATTATTGCGCCAGATCTGCCATCGGGTGCTGCGCTTTGGTGAGATGCAGCCCGTGACTGGTGTATTGGCTGAAAATGCGGCCTGAGGGTTAGTTCCCCCTCATCCCCAGCTCTTCTCCTGCAAGGGGAGAAGGGAGCAGACGGTGACTCTCCCCAAGCTTGGGGGCACAAGCTGGTTGTTATGCTCGCAGTGCGCGTACTTCGAACTTATTGCCAGTATCCACGAACCGGTCCCCTCTCCCTGGGGAGAGGGCCTGGGTGAGGGGACTCTTGCGACTCCGAACAGATAGCGCGGCCGACAAGGTTCGCAGATAAAAGAGAGGGAGGCATCAGCCTCCCTCTTTTGTTTTCTACCGTTATCAGCGGCGTTTAACCGGTTCAAGTTCAGGCACTGGCGAGCCAGTTGAGCCAGGCATCCATCCCTTCGCCTGTGGTGGCGCTGACCTGGATCACCTGGATATAGGGGTTGACCCGTTTGGCGTTCTCGATGCAGCGGGCCACGTCAAAGCTGACGTAGGGCAGCAGATCAATCTTGTTGATCACCATCAGCTGGGCGGCGGCGAACATGTCCGGGTATTTCAGCGGTTTCTCTTCCCCCTCGGTGACGGAGAGGATCGCCACCTTGTACTTCTCGCCGAGATCGAAGCTGGCGGGGCAGACCAGATTGCCCACGTTCTCGATAAAGAGGATGCCTCCTTCATTGGCGGGCAGCTGGTGACAGGCGTCGTGGACCATTTTGGCGTCCAGATGGCAGCCCTTGCCGGTGTTGATCTGCACGGCAGGGACGCCGGTGGCACGAATGCGATCCGCATCGGCGCTGGTCTGCTGATCCCCTTCGATCACGGCGCAGGGGCGCTTGTCGGCCAGCTGGCGCAGGGTTTCACACAGCAAGGTGGTCTTGCCTGAACCCGGGCTCGATACCAGGTTGAGCACCAGCTGGGCCGCCTCGTCGAAGTGTTCGCGGTTGTGGGCGGCCAGAGCATTGTTCTTGGCCAGCACATCCATCTCGATGGCGATCAGCTGGCGCTGCCCCATGCCCGGAACCGACAATCCCGCTTCCCCTTTGCCGTAGTGCAGATCACCCTGCTGATGGTCATGGTCATGGTCATGGTCATGGTCATGGTCATGGTCATGGTCATGGTCATGGCTGTGATCATGGGGATGCGCGTGGGAATGGCCGTGGTCATGAGAGTGGCCATGTTCATGATGATGGTCGTGGGGGTGATCATGGTGGTGCTCATGAGGGTGATCATGACCCTCTGCTCCTATTGGTGCCCGTACCCCGTGGTAGTGGTGATGGACATCCCCCTGATGGTGATAGTGGTGGTGAATGATCAGGGTGCGCGGCGCACTCTGCTCGTGGTCATGATGGTGATGGACGTCATGACCATGATGATGGTCGTGCTCATGTTCATGGTGATGTTCATGTTCGTGATGATGCTCATGATCGTGCTCATGGCCGGCGATCCGCGCCTGGCCGCATCCGCATACGCTACACATATCAACTTACCTCGATGTCGGTGATGCGCAGGCTATCACCCTGCGCGACTCGTAATTTGTATCCGCCACATTCGGGACAGGCCTGCCCGCGCTCGGTGAGGGTGACCGTCTTGTTGCAGTCGTAACACCAGGCCTCTGCCGCCTGGTGCTGAAAGTGAAGCTGGGCTCCTTCGACGGCGGTGCCCTTGGCGGCAGCCTCGAAACAGAAGGCAATGGTGTCCGGGTCGACGCAGGAGAAGCTGCCGACCTCGAGCCAGAGGGCGGTCACCTTGTTAAAGCCCCGCTGGGTGGCCTGCTCGGCTGCCAGATCGATGGCGGCCATGGCCAGAGACATTTCGTGCATGGTGGCTCCTTAACCGATATGGGGAGGAGCAGTGACTCCTCCCTGTAATTGACGAAACGGCATGGCTGCTCAACAGATCCGCGGCAGCAGCTCCCCTTGCGGCAGCTCCAGATAACGGCGGCTGCCCCAGGGGTTGCTCAGGATCACCTTGTGGCGATCGCTCGCCTGCACCACGCCGATCTGGCTGGCGCTGGGGTTGAACTGCCGCAAGATGCCCAGCGCGTCCTGCGCCTGTTCCGTAGGCAGGGCCAGCACCATGGTCCCCTCGTTGGCGAGATCATGGGGCTCGAAACCGTAGAGCTCGCAGAGGCCGCGTACCGGATCGCACACCGGAATGGCGGACTCCTCCAGTTCGATGGCCACCTGGGAGGCGCTGCTCCACTCGTTGAGCACGGCGGCAAGGCCGCCGCGGGTGGCGTCGCGCAGGGCGTGAGGGGTAATACCCGCTTTTAGCAGCGCTTCGACCTGCGGCCAGAGGGTGGTGCAGTCGCTCTTGAGATCGGATCCCAGTTGCAGGGCGTCACGGGCCATCAGGATGCAGGCGCCGTGGCTGCCGATATCCCGCGACACCAGGATGGCGTCACCGGCTTTGAGGCTCCGTACCGAGATGCCTCGGCTCTGTTCGGGCAGCGGGAAGGTGCCGACCCCGCTGGTGTTGATAAAGATCTTGTCGGCGGCCCCCTTGGGCACCACCTTGGTGTCGCCGCAGACGATGCGGGCACCGCTGTTGGCAAGTTCAGTCGCCATCGACTCGACGATGCGGGCCAGATCGGCGTAGGGGAAACCCTCCTCGATGATAAAGCTGCAGCTCAGATACTCGGGCTTGGCCCCCATCATGGCGAGATCGTTGACCGTGCCGGCGATGGCCAGCTTGCCGATATCGCCCCCCTCGAAGAAGAGCGGCGAGACGGTAAAGCTGTCGGTGGTGAAGGCAACGGGGCCCTCTACCGGCAACAGGGCGGCATCTTCACCGCGCAGCAGGATCTCGTTGCCAAAGTGGCGAAAGAAGAGCTGGTTGATCAGCTGGTTCATTTCGACACCGCCGCCGCCGTGGCTTAACTGAATTTCTCTCATTGGATCCCCATATATCGGTAGTAGGCATTGCAGGCCCCTTCGGAGCTGACCATGCAGCTGCCCATGGGCTGGGTCGGGGTGCAGCCCCGGCCAAAGACTTTGCACTGGTTCGGTTTGGCCAGGCCGCGCAGGATATCGGCGCACTGGCACGCCTTGTGGTCATCGATGGGAGTCTGATTGAGTTGAAAGTGGCGCTCCGCATCGCGCTTGGCGAAGGCATCGCGCAGGCGCAGGGCGGAGGCGTTGATATCCCCCAGACCTCGCCAGCGAAAGTGCTCGCGGGTCTCGAAAAAGCGCTCGACCAGCCGCTGGGCGGCTTTATTGCCGCTGGCGGTGACGGCGCGGCTGTACTGCACCTCCAGCGCGTAGCGACCCTCAACTTTCTGGCGCACCATCATCAAGAGCGCCTCCATCACGTCCACCGGCTCGAAACCGCTCACCACCACAGGCACCTGATAGCGATCGACGATGGGCAGGTAGATATCGGCGCCGGTGATGACGCTGACGTGAGAGGGGCCGATAAAGGCGTTCACCTTGGCAACGCCGTCGGCCATCACCGCATGAATGGCGGGCGGCACCAACACATGGTTGATATGAAACAGGAGGTTCAGGGCCCCTTGCTCTTCAGCGGCAGCCAGCAAGGCGGCCGTCATCGGGGTGGAGGTCTCGAAACCGATGGCGAAGAAGACCACGGTTTTGTCCGGATTCTCTTTGGCGATACGCAGGGCATCGAGGGGGTCATAGACGGGGCGGATATCGCTCCCCTTGGCGCGCTGCTGGGCCAGCGTGTCCCTGGAGCCCGGCACCCGGATCATGTCCCCCAACGTCACCAGAATGACGTTGGGCTGGCTAGCCAGCTCGATGGCCTGATCGATGCGCTCTTTGGGCATGATGCAGACCGGGCAGCCGGGACCGTGGACAAACTCGATGCTGGCTGGCAGCAGCTGGTGCAGGCCGTACTTCATGATGGTGTGGGTATGGCCGCCACACACCTCCATCACCCGCAGCGGCTCGGGCAGATCTTTGGCCAGTTCATTAATTTGGGCGGCGAGGGCGCGGATCACCTCGGGCTGACGAAAGCCCTGAAAGAGATCATTCAAGGTCAGCATGGCAAGATATCCTGTTTGGGCATCAGGGCCACCATCTGGCGGAAGCTCTCGAGGCTGGCCTGCGCCTCCTCTTCGTCAATCTTGCTCATCACAAAGCCGATATGGAGCAGCACATAGTCGCCCACCTGGAGGGGCTCCTCGAGCAGCATGCAGCTGACGCGCCGCTGCACCCCCAGGGTGTCGACAGTGACGCAGTTATCTTCGGGGTGCAGCTGCACCACCTGAGAGGGGATGGATAGACACATGGATTTCAGGACTCCGACAAGGTGGCACAGCCGGCTGTGGTTGGGCGGTGCGTGGCAATATGGTGGATGGCAAACCAGAGCTGACCGGCGGCGATGCCACCGTCATTGAGTGGCAGGATTTCGCTGGTCAATACCTGCCGACCGGCCGCTTCGAGAGTGGGCACCAGCTGGTCCATCAGCACCCGGTTTTGAAAGACACCGCCCCCGAGCGCCACCGGATAGCCGGGGAAGCGCTCGGCCAGGGCGATGACCAGATTGCTGATGGCGCGGATAAAGCCGGCGGCCAGACTGGCGGTGGAGGTGCCTTGGCGCTGCTCGCTGACAAGGGTATGGATGAGCTCTGCCCACTCGATCTGCAGTGGCCCCTCTGCTGATTGGCTGAGATCAAAGGCGAGGGGGAAGGGCTGTTCATCGGGAGTCAGCTGCAAGGCGGCTGCCTCCAGCAGGAGTCCCGCTTCGCCCTCGTAATCCGGGGTGTCGATCACTCCCAAGAGCGCCGCCACCGCATCGAACAGCCGACCGATGGAACTGGTGTAGGGGGCGTTGCGACCCAGCTGCCAGAGCTGGTGCAGGTTGCTGATCCGCTCTACAGGTAGCTTGCTTACCAACGGAATATCGAGAGCGCTGATCTGCTCAGGAGTGTGCGATTCAAACAGCAGCCCCAGCAGCTGGCGTACCGGCTCGCGAATGGCCGCCTCGCCGCCGATCAGCTTGAAGGGGGCAAGGTGGGCAACCCGCTCAAATCCCTGAACGTCTGCGATCAGCAGCTCGCCGCCCCAGAGGGTGCCGTCATTGCCAAGGCCGGTGCCATCGAAGGCAACACCCAGCACCGGGCCCGTGATCTCATGCTCGGCCATCACCCCCAGCAGGTGGGCGTGATGGTGCTGTACTTCGAGGTGGGTTGCATTGTGATCGCGGCAATAGCCCTTGGCCCACTGGTGGCTGAGATAGCCGGGGTGTCGATCCGAGACCAGCAGTTCTGGCTTGAGATCGTAAAGTTCGCGAAAGGTCGCTAGGGTCTGCTCGAAGTGCTCCTGCATCGGCAGGCTGTGCAGATCGCCGATATAGGGGCTGTAGATGCGCTGGCGGCCGAAGGCTAGCGCCAGCTGGTTTTTCTGCTGCGCCCCGACCGCCAGCAGCGGCGCCTTGACCGCCTCTTGCAGGCTGGGGGTGCAGGGGGCATAGCCCCGGGCGAGGCGCAACGTCTGGCGTCGCCCGCCTGCCCACTGCACCAGACTGTCGTCGCACGGGTGCAGGATGGGGCGGTTGTGATCCAGGATGCCGTCAATCTCGCTGCCGAGCTCCCTGACCACCTCCTCGCACTCGATAAGGATCGGGCTGCCGCGACCATTGGCGCTGGTGGCCACCAGCGGCATGGCGCAGGCATCCAGCAGCAACTGATGGAGCGGGGTATAGGGGAGCATGATGCCAAGGTAGGGGATGCCGGGGGCGATCCTCTCGGCCAGCGGCGCGGTTGTCAGTAGGGATTCTGAGAGCCGATCATCGTTTTTGCGCTTGCGCAGCAGGGTGATGGGTCTGGCCTGAGAGGTGAGCAGCTTCCACTCTGCTTCGCTGCCGGTGACATGCAATTTGGCCTCGGCAAGGGAGCCTATCATCACCGCCAGCGGTTTGCGCGCGCGCCGCTTGAGCATTCGTAATCTGGTGACACTCTGTTCATTGCGGGCATCACACATCAGGTGATAGCCCCCCATCCCCTTGACCGCGATAAGCTTGCCTGCTTGCAGGGCGTTTGCAGCTGCTTGCAGGGCATCCTCGCGCTCGGCCAAGGCATCGTCACGGCCATTTCGCCAGCTGAGATGGGGCCCGCACTCGGGGCAGCTCACCGGCTGGGCGTGGTAGCGTCTATCCAGCGGGTTTTCATAGGCCGCCTCACAGCGCGGGCACATGGCAAAGCCCGCCATGGCGGTATAGGGGCGGTCGTAGGGAAGGCGGCGGATAATGGTGTAGCGCGGGCCGCAGTGGGTGCAGTTGGTAAAGGGGTAGTGGTGGTGGCGATCGCTTGGATTGGCCACGTCCGTGGCGCATGCCTCGCACATCCCCTGATCCGGCGAAATGGCGACCGTGGCCGCGCTCTGCTGCTGGCTGGCTTTAATTCGAAACTGGCCATGAAATTGGCCATCGAAGTCGGGATCCTGATCTCGGGGCAGTTCCCGCTCGCTGAAATGATCGATACGGCTCAAGGGCGGCGCCAGTTCCCGCAGTTCGCGGGCAAAGCTGGCGAGCTGCTCGGGCGATCCTTCGGCGCCGATGGTGACGCCGTTGGCATCGTTCAACACATAGCCGGCAAGGCCGTGGCGCAGTGCCACCCCATAGACGAAGGGGCGAAAGCCGACCCCCTGTACGATGCCGTCGATATGAAATTCCCGGCGCAGTCGAAGGCGTGTCGACGTGGTCATGGCGCCATCCAAAGAGGGGCCAGCGCCCCTCCCTCATAACCGGGGGGCAGGGAACCCTCCCTCATGACAGGGAGGCTGGGGAGGGCCGACAGGGGCGGCCATCCGGCGATCATCCTGGGGGATGTCATGCGATATCGAACTCCCATCTGCTGGCCTGCCGCCACGGCATGGGCCATCGGGTGCAACGAACGGGGGGCAACGGGCTGCGTCGCGATAGAAGGGGCGTAGCCTGGGCAGGGGAGGGAAGCGGGCCTCTCATCCTGCCGCGGGGGCCAAGTTTACCGGGGCCCTGGTCCCCAATACCTTGATCTCGCCCCTGTTTGAGTGCCAGATGCGGCGCTTCTTTGCGATCCTGTGAGCCTGCTCCGCCAGCGATCGGCGTGTGAGAACTGGCGGCGCCGCGCCCCCGGGGCGCTGAACCGGCCCCTGAAGGGGGCAAATCGAGGATGGCGGGGCCAACACGCAGGTTTTTTGTTTGGTTTTATTTAACGATTGCGGTCAATCGAGTAGAAAAATTGAACACCTTGGGGGCTGTTTTACCCCTTGCGGGGGCTGACGGGGGTCTGCCGGCCCTGAAAAAACGGCGCCAGCCCGGTTTCCCGGTGCGTCTCGGCGGCGAGGCGCCTGCAGGCGGGATCTGCCATTGGCGGCCCTGGGCTGGTATAGTCCTGCGCCAACAAAAGAGGTTGGAGAGACGGCTTGCCGATGCCCCTGGGGCGGCGCCTCTCTTCGCGGCATCAAAGGATATCCCCATGAAATTCAGTCCCCTGCTCGATGAGATGATGAAGGCGCTGCAGGTCTTGCCGGGCGTGGGCCCGAAATCGGCCCAGCGCATGGCGTTCACCCTGCTGGAGCGCGAGCGCAGCGGCGGTCTGCGTCTGGCCTCCCTGCTCAACCGGGCGCTCACCGAAATCGGTCATTGCAGCCACTGCCGCACCTTTACCGAGAACGATCGCTGCGAGATCTGCGCCAATCCCAAGCGCGAGGAGAACGGCCTGCTCTGCGTGGTGGAGAGCCCGGCGGACGTGGCGGCCATCGAGCAGACCGGCCAGTTCTCCGGCCGTTACTTCGTGCTGATGGGCCACCTGTCGCCCCTTGACGGCATCGGCCCCGAGGAGCTGGGGCTCGATATCCTGGAGCGCCGCCTGCAAGAGGAGCAGATCAAGGAGCTGATCCTCGCCACCAACCCCACCATAGAGGGGGATGCCACCGCCTGGTACATCGCCGACATGGCCCGCACCGCCGGGGTGGAGGTGAGCCGCATCGCCCACGGTGTGCCGGTGGGCGGGGAGCTGGAGCTGGTGGATGGCACCACGCTCTCCCACTCCCTGATGGGGCGCCAGCGTCTGAGCTGAAGACGCCACGAACCCCAGCCCTCCCCTTGGCAGGGGAGGGAGCAATGGATCCTGCCCCACTCCTCCCTTTGGCAGGGGAGAAAGCAACGAACCCCACCCCGGCCCTCCCCTTGGCAGGGGAGGGAGCAATGGATCTTGCCTCACTCCTCTCTTTGGCAGGGGAGAAAGCAACGAACCCCACCCCGGCCCTCCCCTTGATAGGGGAGGGAGCAATGGATCTTGCCCCACTCCTCCCTTTGGCAGGGGAGAGCAAGGCTGACCCCGCCATTGGCTCCACGCTCGATCCCAATCTGACCCTCCTCGCCAGACAGGGGACGACGGTGCACCTCCCCCTTGTGAAGGGGGAGGCCGGGAGGGGGTTGCCTGTGTGGGCCAAGCGAGGGGCCGGTGTGCAAATTTGCTCTCAAGTTTGCACGCAAGCCCCTTGATATTTGAAAGGCCAACCCCATCTAGCTTGGGAATCTGTTCAACCCGACGTTTTGAGGACTGGTCGATGACCCAAAGTGTTCACGCCGAAACCCACGGCTTTCAGACTGAAGTCAAACAACTGCTGAGCCTGATGGCTCACAGCCTCTACTCCAACAAAGAAGTATTCCTGCGCGAGCTGATCTCCAACGCCTCCGATGCGGCGGACAAGCTGCGCTTCAAGGCGCTTTCCGATGCCTCTTTGTTCGAAAACGACGGCCAGCTGCGCGTGCGCCTGGTGGTGGACAAAGAGAACAAGACCCTGACCATCTCGGACAACGGCATCGGCATGACCCGTGACCAGGTGATCGAGCACCTGGGCACCATCGCCAAGTCCGGCACCGCCGAGTTCTTCAAGCACCTCTCCGGTGACCAGGGCAAGGATTCCCAGCTGATCGGCCAGTTCGGGGTGGGCTTCTACTCCGCCTTCATCGTGGCCGACAAGGTGACCGTGGTCTCCCGCGCCGCCGGCACCGCGCCGGAGCAGGGCGTGCAGTGGGAATCACAAGGGGAAGGCTCCTTCACCGTGGCTGACGTGACCAAAGCCGGTCGCGGCACCGACGTCATCCTGCACCTGCGCAGCGATGAAGAGGAGTTCCTGGACGACTGGCGCCTGCGCTCCGTGGTCAGCAAATATTCCGACCACATCAGCGTGCCGGTAGAGATGTTCAAGGAGGGCACGCCGGATCGGGAAGAAGACGGTGAAACCATCGTCGGCACCCCGGGGGAGTGGGAGCAGGTCAACCGCGCCACTGCGCTCTGGACCCGCAACCCGAAGGACATCAAGGACGAGGAGTACCAGGAGTTCTACAAGCACGTCGCCCACGACTTCGAAGATCCGCTCCTGTGGGGTCACAACCGGGTGGAAGGGGCCCAGGAGTACACCAGCCTGCTCTACATCCCGGCCCGTGCGCCGTTCGATCTCTACAACCGCGAACAGAAGCACGGTCTGAAACTCTATGTGCAGCGCGTCTTCATCATGGACGATGCCGAGCAGTTCATGCCGACCTACCTGCGCTTCGTGAAAGGGGTGCTGGACTCCAACGATCTGCCGCTCAACGTCAGCCGTGAAATCCTGCAGGACAACAAGGTGACCGCCTCCCTGCGCAAGGCCTGCTCCAAGCGCGTGCTCACCATGCTCAACAAGCTGGCGAAAGAGGATGGCGAGAAGTACGCCAAGTTCTGGAGCGAGTTCGGCAATGTGCTCAAAGAGGGCCCGGCCGAGGATTACGCCAACCGGGAAGAGATCGCGAAGCTCTTGCGCTTTGCCAGCACCGCTGGCGAGGGCGAAGCCCAGACCGTGTCGCTCGAGGATTACGTTGGCCGCATGAAGGAAGGTCAGCAGAAGATTTACTACATCACCGCCGACTCTTATGCCGCTGCCAAGAACAGCCCGCACCTCGAGATCTTCCGCAAGAAGGGCGTCGAAGTGCTGCTGATGTGGGAGCGGGTGGACGAGTGGCTGATGAGCCACCTGACCGAGTTCGACGGCAAGCAGCTGGTCTCCGTCACCCGTGGCGAACTGGATCTCGGGGATCTGGAAGACGACGCCTCCAAGCAGGCGCAGGAAGAGGCCGAAAAAGCCAACGCCGGTCTGGTGGAGCGGGTCAAGAAGAGCCTCGGTGAAGCTGTGAAAGAGGTGCGCGTCACCCACCGTCTGACCGACTCGCCGTCCTGCATCGTCACCGACGCCCACGGCATGAGCACCCAGATGATCAAGCTGATGCGCGCCGCCGGTCAGCCGGTGCCGGAGCAGAAGTACATCCTGGAGCTCAACCCCGACCATGCCCTGGTGAAGAAGCTCGGCACCATCGAGGATGAGAGCCTGTTTGGCGAGTGGGTCTCCCTCCTGCACGAGCAGGCCCAGCTGGCGGAGCAGGGCGGCCTCAATGATCCGGCGAGCTTCGTCTCCCGTATCAACCGTCTGCTACTCCAGGCGTGATGTGATTGTGATTGGCCCACTGCATGACAGTGGGCTTTTTTTTGGCCGTTCCCCTCTGGTGCGCTGCTGCATTTTCAATCATTTTTCGTGGTCGTCGTCTGCGTCTTTGGTCGCAGAGACGGGGCGGGAGTGTGGTGATAATCTGGCCACTCACACGGGGCGAGCTTGTTAATACGGGCGAAAACGTGTAGTTTTTTGCCTTCTCAAGAATTGAATAACCAATCAACTAGGAGCGTGTATGCGCATTGTTCTGTTGGGAGCTCCGGGCGCCGGCAAGGGTACCCAGGCTCAGTTCATCATGGAAAAACACGGTATTCCGCAGATCTCCACCGGCGACATGCTGCGTGCGGCGATCAAGGCGGGTACCGAGCTGGGCCTGAAGGCCAAAGCCGTGATGGACGCAGGTCAGCTCGTCTCCGACGACATCATCATCGGCCTGGTCAAAGAACGCATCGCGCAACCGGATTGCGCCAACGGCTTCCTGCTGGACGGCTTCCCACGCACCATTCCCCAGGCGCAAGCCATGAAGGATGCCGGTGTGACCGTGGACTTCGTGCTGGAGTTCGACGTGCCGGACGAAGAGATTGTCAAGCGCATGAGCGGCCGCCGCGTGCACTCCGGCTCCGGCCGTACCTACCACGTGGTGTTCAACCCGCCGAAAGTGGAAGGCAAGGATGACGTGACCGGTGAAGATCTGGTGATCCGTGCCGACGACGAAGAGACCACAGTGCGCAAGCGTCTGGATGTCTACCATCAGCAGACCGCGCCGCTCATCGGTTTCTACGGCAAGGAAGCGGAAGCAGGCAACACCCGTTACGTCAAGATCGACGGCACTCAGCCGGTGGATCTGGTCAGCCAGCAACTGGCCGCCATTCTCGGTTAAGCCATTCAGGGCCGGCAGGACGCAGCCGTTCGCCGGCTGGCTACGAGGGTGAGAAAAGGGTCCATACCGGGCCCTTTCTTGCATTCCATTCCCACGACACAGAACGACAGGATGCTAACGTGACCACGAAAACCGGGATCTTGCTGGTCAATCTGGGTACCCCGGCCGCGCCGACCACGGCGGCGGTCAAGGCATTTCTCAGCCAGTTTCTGCACGATCAGCGGGTCGTCGACCTGCCGCGCTACCTCTGGTGCCCCCTGCTTCACTTCATCATCCTGCCGACCCGCTCCCCCAAGGTGGCCAAGCTCTATCAGCAGGTGTGGACCGAGCAGGGTTCCCCCCTGATGGTCATCAGCCAGCAGCAGCGCGCGGCCCTGGAGCACGAGCTCAAGCGGGAAGGGGTCGAGGTGCCGGTGGCGCTCGCCATGACCTATGGCGCCCCGTCGCTGGCCGATGGCTGGCAGGCCCTCAAGGCCCAGGGGGTCAACCGGGTGATCCTGCTGCCGCTCTATCCCCAGTATTCGGTCAGTACCACCGCCTCGGTGTTCGACGCCTGGGCCAGGGCGATGAAAACCGAGCGCAATCTGCCGGTGGTGCGGCTCATCCGCGATTACCATGCCCACCCGGAGTACATCCAGGCGCTGGCCATGAGCGTGCGTCGCCACTGGGAGCAGCACGGCCAGGGGGAGCATCTGCTGATGTCCTTCCACGGCATTCCCGAGCGCTACGAGCGGGAAGGGGATCCCTATGGTCATCAGTGCAGGCGCACCGCCGCCCTGCTGGCGGAGGCCCTGGGGCTGGCCCCGGAGCAGTGGACCGCGAGCTTCCAGTCCCGCTTTGGCAAGGAGGAGTGGCTCAAGCCCTACACGGACCTGACCGTGGGCGAATTGCCCTCTCGCGGCGTCAAGCGGCTCGATGTCATCTGCCCGGCCTTCTCGGCGGATTGCCTCGAGACCCTGGAGGAGATCCAGGTGCAGAACCGGGAGATCTTCATGGCCGCCGGTGGTGAGCAGTTTGAATACATCCCGGCCCTCAACAGCGATCAGGCCCATATCCGCATGATGGTTTCCCTCATCTGTCGCGAGCTGGCATGATGGCCGTTCTCATCCGGTGCCCGACGTGGCGGACGTTCGGATTCAACGATAAAGGAGTGTCCTGATGATGCATATCACGCTGATTTACGCCGGCCTGCTCGGGCTCTTGTTCCTGCTGCTCTCCTTCTGGGTGGTCAAGCGCCGCGCCCAGTTCAGGGTGATGATAGGGGAGGGGGAAGCCCCCGAGATGCTGGCCGCGATCCGCGCCCACGGCAACTTTGCCGAGTACGTGCCCCTCACCCTGCTGCTGATGGCCCTGTGCGAACTGGCGGGGGTCGGGGCGCTCTGGCTGCACCTGGGTGGTGTGCTGCTGCTGGTGGGTCGCATCCTGCATGCCATCGGCATCCAGATCCCCAGGGCTCCCAACATGCCGCGCCTCTTCGGCACCCTCTTCTTCTGGCTGTCGCTGGGGATTTTCTCGGTGCTGGCCCTGGTGCAGGGGCTCTCGGCAAGCTGAATGTCATCCCGCAACACCACCCCGTCACGGGGTGGTTTTTTATGGCAGGCAAGTCAAACGTTTTCCTCGCAAACCCTTGTCTATACTGACCTCAAAATTCAATCGTGCGACTTTTCGGCGTGGTGGATTGTGTTAAAATCCCGCCCCTCTTTTCCCCAGAGCACAGAAGATTGCCATGAAATTTCCCGGTCAGCGCAAGTCCAAACACTACTTCCCGGTCGACAGACGTGATCCCCTGATCCCGCAGAATTCCCAGCTCACCGAACTGGGCAAGGCCTATGTAGTGGGCATCGATCAGACTCTGGTGGATATCGAAGCCCATGTGGACGAAGACTTCCTGAACCGGTACGGCCTGAGCAAGGGCCACTCCATGCTCATCTCCGACGAGGTGGCGGAGCTGGTCTACGACGAGCTCAAGGCAAACAACATGGTGGTGAGCGAATTTGCCGGCGGCACCATCGGCAACACCATGCACAACTATTCCGTGCTGGCGGACTCCCACTCCATCCTGCTTGGCGTCATGAGCCAGGACATCCGCATCGGCAGCTATGCCTATCGCTATCTGTGCAACACCTCCTCCCGGGTCAACCTCGACTACCTGCAGCCGGTGGACGGCCCGGTCGGGCGCTGCTTCACCTTCATCACCGAAGGGGGAGAGCGCAGCTTTGGCATCAACGCCGGAAAGATGGATCACCTGGATGTGGACCACATCCCCGAGACCATCATCAAGGAGGCCTCGGCCCTGGTGATCACCGCCTACCTGGTGCGCGGCGCCGACGGCACGCCCATGAAGGAGGCCGCCATGGCCGCGGTGCGCTATGCCCGCGAGGCCGGGGTGCCCGTGGTGCTGACCCTGGGCACCCGCTTCGTCATCGACGAGAATCCCCAGTGGTGGCGCGATTTCATCAGCGAGAACGTGACCGTGCTCGCCATGAACGAGGACGAGGCGGAGGCCCTGACCGGGATAAAGGATCCCCTCGGCGCGGCCGACAAGGCGCTGGACTGGGCGGACATGGTGCTCTGCACCGCCGGCCCCATCGGCCTCTACATGGCGAGCTACACCGACGAGGACTACAAGCGCGAGACCACCCACACCCTGCTGCCCGGCGTCATCCCCGAGTTCAACATGTACGAGTTCAGCCGCCCCATGGCCCGGGACAAGTGCCGCAAGCCTGCGCGTATCTACTCCCACATCTCCCCCTACATGGGCGGCCCGGAGAAGATCAAGAACACCAACGGGGCAGGGGACGGGGCGCTGTCCGCCGTGCTGCACGACATGGTGGCGAACGCCTACCACCGCATGAACGTGCCGAACTCCGCCAAGCATCTCTCGGAATTCCTGACCTACTCCTCTCTGGCCCAGGTGTGCAAGTACGCCAACCGGGTTAGCTACGAGGTGCTGGCCCAGAGCAGCCCGCGCCTCTCCCGCGGGTTGCCGGAGAAGGAAGACAGCCTGGAAGAGGTGTACTGGGAGCGGTGATACCTCTTCCTGTCGACCACGAGAAAGGGTGCCACTGGGCACCCTTTCTTGTTTTTGGGGCTGGATCATGTTTTTGGCATCGCTTTTGCTGACATCGTGGACAGCCCGCGTCGCGGCGGCATACCTTGTGTTAAGGATATGTAGCTGCTGCGGGGCGAGGGTATGTTGAGACAATGGAGTATCGGTCGGCGTCTGTCGTTGGTGACCCTGATGGTGCTGGCGCTGCTGGGACTGCTGCTGTTCTTCTGCCTGCAGATCTATCAGCAGGGGCTGATGGGGGAGAAGAGCCGCCAGACCCAGGCTCAGGTGGAGACCGCCTACAGCCTGGTGGCGGGGCTGGAAGCCAGGGTGCGCAAGGGGGAGATGGACGAGGCGAGCGCCAAGGCCGAGGCGCTGGCGCTGATCAAGGGGTTGCGTTACGGCAACGATGACTACTTCTGGATCAACGACAGCCACCCCACCATGGTGATGCACCCCATGAAACCCGAGCTGGACGGCAAGGATCTCTCCGGGGTGGAGGACAAGCAGGGGCTCAGGCTGTTCGTCGCCTTCGCCGATCTGGCCCGGGCCCAGGGCGCGGGGGAGGTGGCCTACTACTGGCCCAAGCCGGGGGTGGACGAACCGGTACGCAAGATCTCCTACATCAAGCGCTTCGCCCCCTGGGACTGGATCATCGGCACCGGCGTCTATGTGGACGACGTCGAGGCCCAGTACCGGGAGGTGCTGCACACCCTGCTGGGGATCGGGCTGGTGCTGGCCCTCCTGCTGTTTGCCGTGGTCGGCCTCATTGTGCGCAGCATCGTCGTGCCCCTCTCCCGCTCGGTCTCGGCCCTTGGCAACATCGCCAGGGGGGAGGGGGATCTGCGGGTACGTCTGCCGGAGTCGGGGCGTGACGAGCTGAGCCAGCTCAGCATCAACTTCAACCTCTTCGCCAGCCAGATGGCGCAGCTGGTGGCCCGCAGCCAGCAGATAGCGGATCAGAACCGGGTGCATGCCCACCAGCTGGCCGAGGTGGTGGAGCGTACCGGCGCCATCGTCACCGGCCAGGAGCAGGATACCCTGCGGGTGGCCAGCGCCATGGAGCAGATGACGGTGAGCAGCCGTGAAGTGGGCCAGCACGCGGCCCAGGCCGCCGATGCGGCGGACTCGGCCCTCAATCTGGCCCAGCATGGCCGCGAGGTGGTGGTCCAGACCCGGGAGTCCATCAGCCAGTTGGCGGACGAAATGGTGGAGACGGTGCAGGCGGTGAGCCGCCTCGAGCAGGAGACTCAGCAGATTGGCTCCGTGCTCGACGTCATTCGCGGGGTGGCGGAGCAGACCAACCTGCTGGCCCTCAACGCCGCCATTGAAGCGGCACGGGCCGGGGAGCAGGGGCGCGGCTTTGCGGTGGTCGCCGATGAGGTGCGTACCTTGGCGACCCGCACCCACAGCTCCACCGACGAGATCCGGCAGATGATCCAGCGGCTGCAGGAGGGGGCCGGCAAGGTGGTCAGCGGCATCAGCCAGTTGCAGCAGCTCTCCCGCGCGACGGCGGACAGGGCCGGCGATGCGGATGTCGCCATCAATGCCATCGATGGATCCGTCCACACCATTACTGCCATGAATGGGCAGATTGCCACGGCGGCGGCGGAGCAGAGCCGGGCGGCGGAGGAGATCAACCAGCGGCTGGTGGCCATCACCCAGCTGGCGGCGGATGCCCTGGCCCAGAACCGGCTGACCGAGCAGGCATCCGGGCAACTGGCGCTGGCCTGCGACGAGCTGGGGGCCCTGGTGGCGAAATATCGCATCTGACGGCCTTTATCCCCGCTTTTTCGGGATAAGGCTTGAGTCTGGGGGGCTTTTGGGACACCATCTGCCCCATTCTCGGCCAGCCCTGGCCGACAGCCTGCCATTGCTTTGCAAGAGAGAGACCCCATGAGCAAACTAACTGACAATCTTGACGCCAATTTCCAGCTGTTCATCGAAGAAGTCCGCGAGTCGGGTCAGGTGTGGGGTCTGCGCTACGGTGAAGACTGGGTGGTGTGCCGCTCCGCCGAGTTCGAAGATGCGGACGTGATGCCGCTCTGGTCCGCCGAAGGGGATGCCCGCCTGCACTGCGTGGACGAGTGGGCGGATTACGAGCCGGAAGTGATCGAGCTCGAAGAGTTCCTGGACATCTGGATCAACGATCTGGACGAGGATGACGTGCTGGTCGGCCCGAACTGGAACGCCGATCTGGAAGGTCAGGAGCTCGAGCCCATCGAGCTGGCCAAGGCGCTGGTGGAACTGGACGCCTGAGTCAGCCGACCTGCCGGATTGTGATGAACCGGCCCCCTTCGGGGGGCCGGTTTTTTTATGGCCGCCATGGGCCATGAAAGGCGATTTGCCTTTGCACCCGTCCCGGGGATGGGTCATCATCAACCCTTTGCCGATCGGGAGGTGCCATGTTTGTCTTTGACGTGACCACGAAGGCGGGGGCGCAGGGGAGGATCCAGGTGCAGGCGCTGGACTGGAGCCAGAGCGGCCCGGTGAGCTTTCAGTGTGACAGCGACGAGCTGGCCCTGGTGCTGCTGAGCGGGTGCCGCTGCGATGCCGTGGGGTACTTCAATCTGCTGGGGGGCTGCAAGCCGCTCTACGTGGAGCAGTGGCTCACCTATTTGCAGGAGCGTGGCCAGCTGGAGAAGGTCACGGCCCGCCAGGAGAGCCCGTCCCAACCCGATTACCTGACCCGGGCCGGGCTGGCGGATGACGAGCTCAATGCCCTGCTCGGCCAGATCTACAAGGTGGCCGGGTTCAACCGCCTGCAGATCAACCGCTACCTCAAGCATCGCCACAACCCGACCATGCTGGCGACCCGTTACGATCAGAAGGAGCTGGAGCGTTATCGCCAGCTCAACGACATCATTCTGACCCTGTTGAAGCTGAAACCGTCTCCGTGAAGATCCCCATCTGACCGATCTCCGGCCCCAGCTCCTGGGGTCGGGCGATGAGGTAGCCCTGCAAGCCGTCCACATACATGCTCTGCAGCATCTGCTTCTGGCCTATCTGTTCCACCCCTTCCGCGATCACCAGGCAGCCCATGCGATGGGAGACGTCGACGATCATCCGCACGAACTGCTGATTGGTGAGATCCTGCTCCAGCTCGGTGATGAGACCGGGGTCCAGCTTGATGTAGTCGGGTTTGAGCTCGCGAAACAGGCTGAAGGAGCCGATCCCCTTGCCGAAGTTGCAGATGGCCGAGCGGCTGCCGTGGCGCCTGAGCAGCTCGAACAGCCGCCTGGACCCGGTCAGGTTGCGCTCCAGGTGCTCCTCGTCGAGCTCGAACACCAGGTTGGCCCCGATGTCGGGGTCTTTTTGCAACTGGTGATCAAGCCAGATGAGAAAGGCGCTGTTTTGCAGCAGGGAGCCCGGCAGGTTGAGACCCCATCGGCTGTTGTGGCCTCCGAAGGCGCGGTATTGGCGGATGACGTGGCGGATCACCATCTGGGTCAGGCGCAGTACCATGTCCAGCCGCTGCGCCATGGCGAGCAGGGTATCACTTGGCAGCACGGTGCCGTCGCTGCTGCAAAAGCGGGGATAGATCTCGTGATAGGCGAGCATGCCGCGATGCAGGGGCTGGATAGGCTGGCAGGTGAAGTTGACGCTCTCCTGCTCCAGCAGATCGGTCAGCACCTGGGTCCAGTGACGCTGACCCTGCACTTCTACCACCTCGTCGTTCTGCTGGATGGCCCAGCCATTGACTACCTCTGTCTGGGCGCGGGCCAGCGCGAGATCCGCCCGGGCCAGAATGGCCTCTATCTTCTGCTCGCTGCTCAAGCGGGTCATGCCCGAGTAGGCGGCGCTCTCGAGCTCGTGATCGTGCTGATAGCGATCGAAGGCGAGCTTCAGATCCCGTCCCAGCAGATGGGGCGGGATCTGGGCCAGGGGGGGCAGCAGGACGGCAAAATCGGCCCCCGAGATGCGATAGACCCGGTGGCCCGGGAAGCGGCTGACGGTGTGGCTGATGAGGGCGGCGATGTCCCGGATGTAGGCATCCCCGGACTGGAAGCCGCGCTGGGCGTTGAGGGTCCCGAGCTCGGTGGCGCGGATGAGCACCAGGATGGCGGTCTGGGTGTTTTCCTGTTGCAGCAGCTCGGTCAGATCGCGCCGGAAGGCGTGGCGGTTGCCAAGGCCCGTCATCTCGTCCCGGGTCGCCTGATTGTGCAATTCGGTGATCTGGCGGTGGGCATCGATCTCGGCCTCATTGAAGGACGCAAGGAGCTGGCGCAGAGCCGTTTGTGCCTGTACGCTGTCGAGCATGGCGGGATCCCGCTGCTGCAGCGCCAGCAGCCAGCGTTGCTCCTGCCTCGCCTTTTCCCCACGGCGCACGCTGTGGGTGAGAAAGAGCAGCAGGGCGAATCCCGTCAGGGTGGTCATCAGGACCAGCAGCAGGGTGAGCGGTGAGGCGGGGGGGGCGAGCAGCACTCCCTGCAACAGCAGCATGGGAATGCAGACCAGTGCGCTGACCAGCAGCAGGTTTCCCTCATGTTTATTCAACATCGTTTCATCCTTGATGATGTTCATGATGTAGAAATTCTAACCAAGTCGCTGGCGCAAAACATGAGTACTCACGCAACTCCACGATAAAGCGCCGGCGGAATGCAACTAAATGTGAGTGAAAACACTTTCATGGTCTGTAAAAAAAGCGAAGATGGGTTGAAAACAGCCCCAACAGAGCAGAGGTAGATATGTTGCTAGAACCCGTAGACACCGCCAAAGCACGGCAACTATTGAATCAGAGTATGGCCTTGGTGCTCGCAGGGGGACGGGGCAGCCGCCTGAAGCAGTTGACCGATAACCGCGCCAAGCCCGCCGTCCACTTTGGCGGCAAATTCCGTATCATCGACTTCGTGCTCTCCAACTGCATCAACTCCGGCATCCGCCGGGTGGGTGTGGTGACCCAGTACAAGTCCCACAGCCTGTTGCGCCACCTGCAATCGGGCTGGTCTTTCCTGCGTTACCAGATGAACGAGTTCATCGACTTGCTGCCCGCCCAGCAGCGGGTGGACGAGGTGCACTGGTATCGCGGCACCGCAGATGCCATCTACCAGAACGTCGACATCATCCGTGACTACGGTCCCAAGTACATCGTGGTGCTGGCAGGGGATCACATCTACAAGATGGACTACGCCGCCATGCTGCTGGATCACGTGCGCCTCGGCGCCAAGGTGACGGTGGCCTGTATCGAGGTACCACGCTGCGAGGCATCGGCCTTCGGGGTGATGGACATCGACGAGCAACGCAAGATCCGCGCCTTCGTGGAGAAACCGGCCAATCCGCCCGCCATGCCGGGCTGCGAGGATCGCTCGCTGGCCTCCATGGGCATCTACATCTTCGAGGCGGAGTACCTCTACCAGTTGCTGGAAGAGGACATCCACAACCAGGAGTCCAAGCACGACTTCGGCATGGATGTGATCCCGCGCATCGTGGGGGAGGGCAAGGCCTTTGCCCACCCGTTCAACATGTCCTGTGTCGGGGCCAAGGAGGGGCAAAAACCCTACTGGCGCGACGTGGGGACCCTGGATTCGTTCTGGGAGGCGAACATGGACCTTGCCTCCGTGGTGCCCGAGCTCGACATCTATGACGAGAACTGGCCCATCTGGACCAGCCAGAACATGTCGCCCCCGGCCAAGTTCGTGCAGGACAGAAACGGCCAGCACGGCATGACCATCAACTCCATGTTTGCGGGGGGCTCCATCGTGAGCGGCTCCTTCGTGCTCAACTCGGTGTTGTTCACCAACGTGCGGGTGCACTCCTTCTGTACCCTGGATCAGGCGGTGATCTTCCCCGGGGTCGAGATCGGGGCTGGTTGCCGCTTGCGCCGGGTGGTGGTGGACAAGGGGTGCAAGCTGCCAGACGGCCTGGTGGTGGGGGAGAACGCGGACGAGGATGCACGCCGCTTCTACCGCTCCGAGCAGGGCATCGTGCTGGTGACCAAGCCGATGCTGGCCAAGCTCGGCTAACCTCGTCAACACAGACAAAAAAAGGGAGCCCTGGGCTCCCTTTCTATTGGTGGTCGATTTATTTCTCGCTGACCAGGGCCTTGCCGGCCATCACCATGGCGGTGCCATGCTTGCCACCGGCGGCGGTCACTTGCGGGACGCCATCTTCGTCGGTGTCGCTGCCGGCACCCTCGATGACGTTCTCGCCGGAGTCGCCGATCCACTCGGCCATCTGCATGCCGCCGTTGACGGTGCCGCGGAACCAGCTCACGTAGCGCTGGGTCAGCTGGGCCAGCTCCAGCTCGGGTGCCTTCTCGGCCCCTTCGTTGCGCAGGTTCAGCATGGCGGAGCGCAGGGCGCCGGAGATGGCGGCCTGGGTCCAGGGGGTGTATTCACCCTGCTTGCCGGCGAGCCAGGTACCAGCCTTCTGGTTGAAGTAGGCCTTGTCGGCGGCGATGAAGAGCTCGCGCGCCGCGGTGCGGTACTTGGCATCCGAGGTGGCCAGGAAGGCGGCGGTCAGGCCGCGGATGGCGGCGAACTGCGCGTCGATGGACTGACCGGCGTCAAGCTTGCCGCCCAGGGTCAGACCGTCATGGACCAGGCCGTTCTTGCCCTTGAGGTTGGCGAGGATGAAATCAGCCTGCTTGCGGACCAGTGCGATCGCCTGCTCACCCTGCGGGGTCTTGAGGTTCAGCTCGCCATTGTCACCGGCGGCGTAACCCACCGGCAGCGCATCCTGGGCGCGCTGGAAGATCTGCAGGGCGACCAGGGCGTAGGCGGCGTCGAAGGTGGTGACGTGCCCGGCCTGTTTGCCAGCCTGCCAGCTGTCGACCAGGGTGCCGGCCTTGGGCTCGAAGTGCAGGGCCAGCAGGTTCTTGAAGGTGAGGTTGGAGAGGTTCAGGGCCAGGGAGAAGGCATCGCTGCCCGCCACCGCCTTGCCCAGATCGTTGGTCTGGTTGGCTGCCGGAGCGGCGGCGAACGGGGCACCGTCAAACACGGCGTGGAAGGCCGGGTTCTGGTTGGTGTTGGCCGTGCGCTGATCGCTGAAGGCGTAGAACTCGGAGAGGGGCCACAGCAGCATCCAGGCGTCGCGCAACTGGGCGGAGCCGTCCACGACCTCCAGCTTGCCGATGGCACCGGCGTCGTTCTTGCTGGTCTCGGTCACTTTCACCTGATGAGGGAAGTAGACAACCCCCTTGGCCGGATCGTACTGCGGGGTGATTTTGGCGCCCAGGGTCTTGCCGTCAAAGCCGAGCTGACCTTGCAGGATGGCGAGCTTGTCGATGGACTGCTCGGTCAGCATCATGCCGTTGAAGCCGTCGGCGGCAGAAACCCCCAGCTTGTGCTTGCCGTCCTGATCCATGGTGGCGGACGCGGCTTCCACCTCTTCATCGGTCTCGGCTACGTGCATGCCGCCGAGGAAGTCCTGGGACCACATCACTTCCTTGAGCAGGATGCCGCCCACGGCGGCCGGGACCAGCAGGTTGTCACTGCCGCTCCAGCGCAGGGTGGCGTAGTCGCGGAAGTAGGCGGGGACCTGGGTCTTGACGCTCTTCTCGTTGCCCTTGGCGGTCTTGATGGTGATCTGGTCACCGTTGACCGGGGTGGCGTTCACGGCCTGGGCGAACTCCGGGTTGGCGGAGGCGTAGGGCAGGGAGAGGGGATACATGCCCTGGGGAATTTCATCGGCGGGGAAGCCGACGGCCTCGGCCATGGCCAGTACCCGTTTGCCCAGGTCGGCCAGGGTACCGCCACGGGCCTGGTTTTGCGGCCCGTTTACCAGATGGGGGCCCATGCCGGACTGGTAGTTGAGGGCGTACATTGCCTCTTCGGAGTATTCATAGGATTCGATGCCGGCGGCGAAGTCGAACGGGGTCGGCTCGTCGGCGCGGTTGGCGTCCAGCACATCCAGATCCAGACCGAGGGCCTCGGCCAGCGGCTCGCCGGAGAGCTCGAATTCGGTGTAGGCCAGCATGTTGGCGGCGGTGTTGAACGTCTTGTCCTCCACCTTGACGGCAGCCTGTGCGGCGCTGCTGAGGAGTGCGCAGGCGATCGCCTGCACCAGTACGGTTTTTCTCATGTCCTTCTCACCATATTGTTGATTTTATTATGACGCTTCTCATGAATCTAAATGAGAATGGTGTGCATTATGGGGCAAAGGGCGGGGCTTGAGAAGAAAAAAACCGCGCCCCGGTGGGGTGAAGAGGAGAGGCGCGGCGGCAGGTGTCACATCAGTTTGAAGGGGATGACCAGTCGGCCCGGCTCCACCTTGAGGGCTTCGACCTTGTCCTTGATCCGCGCCTCGTTCTGGCGGCTGCCATCGAGCCGGTAGACGGGGGTCTGGGAGAGGAACAGGGAGAGGGACTGGTTGAAGGTGGGCAAAAGCGGGGAGAGGGCGGTGCCCACGTCCGCCGGCTCGGTCTTGACGGAGAGCAGCTCGAGATCGCGCAGATAGATGGCGCCCTGTTCGGCCACGTAGTCCGGGCGGGCACTCAGGGAGAGGCGGATCTTCATCTGCTGGCTGCCCAGCGGGCTCGCCACCTGCAGCTCGCCGGCGGCATCCAGCTCGACCTTGTCGGCCTGGCTGCGGCCGATGCGGCTTTGCATGTCATCGAGTCGGATCTTGCTCGACATGATGCCGGGGATCCCCAGCTGTTTCTCGAAGGCGACTCGCTCCTTGAGGTACTGGTTGATCTCCCCTTCGCTGACGCTGTACTGGGTCAGCGAGCAGGCCGCCAGCAGCAGGGCGAAGGGGAGCAGAAGCAGGTGTTTCAACATGGGAGGGTTCCATTTTCGGGGCTGTCACAAGAGGTGGCGCCATCTTAGAGGCAAAGCGGGTTGGCCGCCAGTGGGGCCGCCCTGACCGGTTTCTGTCGCATCCCCCATATGGGGATGGCAATCCGTTTTCATTCGAGTAGCTATTTCCCTTCACCGCCAGCAGGCCCGCCCTGGCGTCATCCCCGACATACCCACAGACAAGCTCCTGTTTTAACGATGCAAAATCCCATTGACCCCGCGATTTCAAAGCGAGTATTTTACCGCCGCACAAAGTCAAATTGATAATCATTATCATTTTGAATCTTCTTTGAGGGTATGACGTGAAGACTCGAGTAATGGACAATGGCACACCTGCCGAGGCGAAGATGTCGCCTGATTTCTTGTTTACCTCGTGTCAGGGCACGATCAGTGCCACTGACCTGGGGCAACCCATCACCACCCCCGCCTGCGAGTGGCCCCTGCTGGCACAGCAGATAACCCTGGCCCTCGATGCCGCCAGGGCTGCCGGCCAGAGCAACCCCCTGCTCATCGGTGCTTTTGCGTTTGATCCGGCAGAGGCTTCCTGCCTCTATGTGCCCGGCCGTTATGAGCGGAGCGAGAAACTGGCCCCGACAGAGCCGACACCGGCGACAGAAGTGGAGCAGACCGTCGAGGCCAACCGGGTCATCTCGGTGCAGAGCACCCCGCCGGCCAGCGAATTCCAGGCCTCGGTCAGTGCGGCGCTGGATGCGTTTGCACAAGGCAAGCTCGCCAAGGTGGTGCTGTCGCGCAAACTCACCCTTACCCTGCACCAGCCTGCCGACCCTAAGCAGGTGATGGCCCGTTTGATGGCCCAGAATCCCCACGCCTTCCACTTCTCCCTGCCGCTCGGCCAGGGTCGCCGCCTGCTGGGCGCTAGCCCAGAACTGCTGCTGCGGGTCAGCGGGGGAGAGGTGTTCACCCATCCGTTGGCGGGCTCCGCCAGACGGGTGAGCGAGCCGGCGCAAGACGAAATGGTGGCCCGGGATCTGCTGGCCTCTCGCAAGGATCAGCATGAACACAAGTTGGTGATCGACGAGATCCGCCGGGTGCTGACCCCCCACTGCCGCGAGCTGGCGATCCCCGCTCATCCCTCGCTGATGAGCACGGATACCCTCTGGCATCTGGGCACTCCCATCGCTGGCCGGCTCAATGGCGGCGAGGCGTCGGTGCTCTCCTTGGCCTGCCAACTGCATCCCACCCCGGCCCTGTGCGGCTATCCCACCGATCTGGCCCGCCAGTTCATCCGCGAGCAGGAGCCCTTCCGGCGAGCCTTGTTCAGCGGCATCGTCGGCTGGTGCGACAGCCAGGGCAACGGCGAGTGGGCCGTGGTGATCCGCTGCGGCGTGCTCGATGGCCATCAAGTGGAGCTGTTTGCCGGCGCCGGCATCGTCGCTGGCTCGGATCCCGCCATGGAGTGGGCCGAGACCGGCACCAAGCTGGGCACCATGCTCAAAGCGCTGGGCCTGGGCTTGGAGGTGGCGCAATGAGCCAACGTCAATATCTGGGCTGGCAGAGTGGACAGTCGAATCTGGAAGCCCTGGGCCTGAGTCCGGAGGTGGCGCAATGAGCCAATTAAACCACTTCCTGCCCTATACCCGCTGGCCTGACGAATTGGCCCAGCGTTACCGCACCAAGGGGTATTGGCGCGGCGAGCCGCTGACCGCCATGCTGGCGCGTCAGTGCGAGCTGGCCCCCGACGCCGAGGCCATCCTCTGCGGCGAGCGCCGCTTCAGTTATCGCGAGCTGGACGCCGCTTCGAGCCGGCTGGCCGCCAATCTGGCCCGCCACGGCCTGGGGGTGGGGGATACCGCGCTGGTGCAGCTCCCCAACGTGGCCGAGTTCTATCTGGTGTTCTTCTCCCTGCTCAAGGCCGGCATCGCGCCGGTCAACGCGCTCTTTAGCCACAACCGGCTGGAGCTTCTCTCTTATGCCGAACAGATCACTCCGCGCCTCTTTGTCGGCTCGCTGACCCATCCGCTGTTTGCGAGCAAGGGTCGAGAGAGCGAGCTGCTGACAACCATCGGCACTGAGCTGGTGCTGCTGGATGGCGACACAGGGGCGCTGGGGCTGACCCACTGGTTGACGAAGGGGGATGAGAGTGAGCCAGTGAAATATGGCCCGACCCCGGCGGACGAGGTGGCCTTCTTCCAGCTCTCCGGTGGCAGCACCGGCACCCCCAAGCTTATCCCCCGCACCCATGACGACTATTACTACAGCGTGCGTCGCAGCAACGAAATTTGTTGCCTCGGCCCCCATACCCGCTATCTGTGCGCCCTGCCGGCGCCCCACAACTTCCCCCTGAGCTCCCCCGGGGCGCTCGGTGTATTCGAGGCGGGCGGCACTGTGGTGCTCGCACCCGATCCCAGCCCCATCAGCTGTTTCCCGCTGATCGCCCGCCACCGGATCAATCTCACCTCGCTGGTGCCGCCGGCGGTCTCCCTCTGGCTGCAGGCCGCGGAAGCGGATCCCACAGCGCGCACCCAACTGGCGAGCCTCGACTTGCTGCAAGTGGGTGGCGCCAAGCTGGGGGAGGCGGTGGCCAGCAAGATTGGGCCGCTGCTCGGTTGCCGGCTGCAGCAGGTGTTCGGCATGGCGGAAGGGCTGGTCAACTACACCCGTCTGGACGACCCCGACGAGAAGGTGATCCATACCCAGGGCCGCCCCATGAGCCCGGACGACGAGGTGCGCATCCTCGATGAGGCGGGCAATCCGGTTGCCCCCGGCGAGCCTGGTGCCCTGCACACCCGCGGCCCCTATACCTTCCGCGGTTACTACCAGAGCCCGGCCCACAACGCCCGGGTGTTCGATGGCGAGGGTTTCTACTGCTCCGGCGATCTGGTGGTACAGGATGCCGATGGTTACCTCACCGTGGTGGGGCGGCAGAAGGATCAGATCAACCGGGGCGGCGAGAAGATCGCGGCGGAAGAGGTGGAAAACCAGCTGCTGCACCACCCTGCCATCACCCATGCGGCCCTGGTCTCCATGCCCGACAGCGCCATGGGGGAGAAGAGCTGCGCCTTCATCGTCAGCACGGATCCCGCCTTGAAGCCGCTGGCCTTGCGCAAGTTTCTGCGCGAGCGCGGGGTGGCGGACTTCAAGCTGCCCGACCGTTTCGAAACCCTGGACGCCCTGCCCATGACGGCGGTGGGCAAGATTGACAAGCAGGGGCTGCGGGCGCGCATTGCGCACGCCATCGCCGCCAACCAGTCCCTGACAACAGCATAAAACTAAAAAGGAATCATGACGTTATGGCTATCCCAACCCTGAACAATTACGCCATGCCCAGCCAGTGGAAGGCCAACAAGGTCGACTGGTCTCTGGATCCCAAGCGCGCCGCCCTGCTGATCCACGACATGCAGGAGTACTTCACCGCCTTCTATGGCGAAAACAGCCCGCTGATCGCGGCGCTCACCGAGCGCCTGGCCGCCGTGCGCAAGCAGTGCAAGGCCCTCGGCATCCCGGTCTTCTACACCGCCCAGCCCAAGGATCAATCCCCTGAAGATCGCGCCCTGCTCAACGACATGTGGGGCCCGGGTCTCAACAAGCGGCCCGAGCAGCAGCAGGTGGTGGCAGCCCTGCGCCCGGAGCGGGACGACACCGTGCTGGTCAAGTGGCGCTACAGCGCCTTCCAGCGCTCCGAGCTGGAGCAGATGCTCAAAGCGTTGGGACGGGATCAGCTGCTCATCGGCGGTATCTACGGCCATATCGGCTGCATGATGACAGCCTGTGACGCCTTCATGCGCGACATCCAGCCCTTCTTCCTGGCGGACGGGGTGGCGGACTTCTCCCTGGCCGACCATCAGATGGCGCTCGACTACGTGGCGACCCGCTGCGGCAAGGTGATCCGCTGCGAGGAGGTGCTGGCCCTTGCGCCGGTTGCCGCTTCTGCCGTCCAGAGCAATCCGTTGCTGACGTATGAGGGGCTCAAGGCGCGGCTGCTGAGTCATATCGACGAGGACGAAGGGGAGTTTGACCCTGACGAGAACCTCATCGACTACGGTCTGGATTCGGTGCGGATCATGGCCCTGCTCACCGAGTGGCGCGCCGCCGGGGTCGAGCTTGGCTTCGTGGATCTCGCCAAGCTGCCGACCCTCAACGGCTGGTGGCGCCTCATCGAGGCCAAGCTGGCAGCCCAGGCCCTGGAGGTGACCCCATGAACCGCTTCCCCTTGACCATCCCTCAGCAGGGGCTCTGGTCCGGGCATCTGCTCAATGACGACAAGGCGATGTTCAACACCGCCGAGTGCATCGCCTTCGACGGCAAGGTCGAGGCGGCCGTGCTGGTCGCGGCCCTTGCCAAGGCAGTGGGGGAGTGCGAGGCGCTCAAGGGCCACTTCGAGCAGGACGGCGAGGCGGTCTGCTTCGTCTCGCATGAGCTGCCCCTGGCCTATGAAGAGGTCTCCCTCGAGCGCGATGACGAGACGCTGGCCCGCGCCTGGGCCTGGGCCGATCTGCGCCGCCCGTTCGAGTTGACCCAAGCAGCGCCCTGCCGCTTCGCCCTTTTGCGCGGCCCCGGCCGCGATTATCTCTACAGCTGCGTGCACCACATCGCCCTCGACGGCTTTGGCACCACCTTGCTGTTCCAGCGCATCGCCGAGCTGTATGCAGAGGGGCTGGCCGGTAAGATGAACTCCCCATCGCCCTTCGGCTCTCTGGCGGAGGTGCTGGCAGAAGAGGCGAGCCGCGAGCAGAGCGGCAAGAACGCCGCCGCCCGCGCCTTCTGGCAGGAGCAGTTGCAAGCCTGGCCCGAGGTGAAGTCCTTTGGCGAGACCCGCGCACCGATTGCCGCCGAATTTATCCGCGAGAGCCGTCCGCTGCCGGCGGCGCTCTGGCAATCCCTGACCGGCTTTGCCGACGAGCACAAGCTGGGCTGGCCCGATCTGCTGCTGGCCGGCCTCTCGGCCCAGCTGTCGCTGTCGAGCGGCCAGAATAAGACCCTGCTCGGCCTGATGATGATGAACCGCATCGGCTCGGCGTCGCTGACCGTACCCTGCATGCAGATGAACATCACCCCCCTTGCTCTGGAGCTCGAAGAGGGGCTGGATCTTGCGGGGGCTGCCGGCGCCGTGGCCAAGGCCAAGCGCGGGGTGCGCAAGCACCAGCACTACCGCTACGAGCTGCTGCGCCGCGACCTTGGCCTGGTGGGGGGCGACAAGCGCCTGTTCGGCCCGCTGGTCAACATCATGCCGTTCGATCACGCTCGCCGCTTCGGGCCGTTATCTGCCCATATTCTCAACATCAGCGCCGGCCCGGTGGAGGATCTCACCATCGAGGTGCAGGTCGGCGTCGATGGCCAGCCACGCCTGGATCTGGATGCCAACCCCGGCTGCTACCAGCAGGCCGATCTGGCGGTCATCGCCGATACCCTGTTTGCCCTGCTGGGACGTTGGCTGGCCGAGCCCGCCCAGACCCTGGGTGCGCTCAAGGCCGACTGGCTGGCCGAGCAGCGAGCCAGCGCCCTGATCGCCGGCCCCGCCCATGAAGCTCTCCAGGTGCGTCCTGTGCTGGAGGCGCTCTGCCACTTCGCCGCCCAGACCCCGGACAAGATTGCCTTGATTCAGAGCACGGCGCAGGGAGAGGTCCGCTTCAGCTACGAGGCGCTGCTGGCCAGAGCCGAACAGATGGCGGCCGCTCTGCAGGCCGAAGGCGTCGCCCCCGGCGACAAGGTGGGGGTCATGCTGGCCCGCACCCCCCAGGCCATCTTCGCCCAGCTGGCGGTGCTGCTGGCCGGCGCCGTCTACGTGCCCCTCGATCCCGAGCAGCCGCTGGAGCGCCAGGGCCATATCCTGCGGCTGGGGGAGGTCAAGACCCTGATCACTCAGGCCGAGTACCGTCACAAGCTGGCCAGCCTGTTTGAGGGGCGCACTCTCTTGGTTGGGGATCTGCTGGCGGGGGATCTGGTGAGCGATAACCGCTTGAACCAGCCGGCCGCCGGCCGCGCCGTCGCCTACCTGATGTTCACATCGGGCTCGACCGGTCTGCCCAAAGGGGTGGCGGTGAGCCACGGCGCGCTGGATCACTTCGCCGCCGCCGCCCGCTGCCGTTATCACCTGGATGAAGAGGCGCGGATGCTGCAATTCGCCCCCTTCAACTTCGACGCCAGCATCGAGGAGGTGTTCGCCACCCTGAGCGCCGGCGCCACCCTGGTGCTGCGCACCGACGCCCTGCTCGAATCCATGCCCGCCTTTGCGGCCGGGGTGGAGCAGATGGGGATTACCCACCTCGACCTGCCCACCGCGTTCTGGAACGAGTGGGTGGTGGCGCTGACGGCGGGTCAGGCCCACATTCCTGCCGGGCTTACCACCGTGATCATCGGCGGCGAGGCGGTCTACCCCGAGCAGCTGGCCCAGTGGCAGCGCCAGGGCCGCTCCGATGTGCGCCTCTTCAACACCTACGGCCCCACCGAGACCACAGTGGTGGTGACCACCCAGGAGCTGCAACAGGAAGACCCGAGCCAGGCCCAGTTGCCCATCGGCCTGCCGCTGCCCGGCATGCAGGCGCTCATTCTGGGGGCGGGGGAGCAACCTGCCGAGGAAGGAGAGTTGGTGCTGCTCGGCCCACAGCTGGCCAACGGCTATGTGGGCAGCGCGCAGAGCGCGAATGTGCAGAGTGCGCAGGGCGGTTTCGGCACCCTGCGGGTTGGAGCGGAGCAGATGCCCGTCTATCGCACCGGCGATCGGGTGCGCCTGGTGGCCGGCCGGCTGGTCTACCTCGGCCGGCGCGACAACGAATTCAAGATAAGCGGCTATCGCATCCAGCCCGGCGAGGTGGAGGCCCAGCTGCTGGCCCTGCCGGGGGTGGATGAGGCCTGCGTGCAGGGGGTGAGCATCGGCAGCGTGCGCCGGCTGGTGGCCTTCGTGGCGGGGCCGGAGCGCGACAGCCGGGTCATCAAGGCGCAGTTGGCCAGGGTGCTGCCTGCCGCCATGATCCCCACCGACTATCGCCACTATGACCAGCTGCCCCGCACCGGCTCCAACAAGCTGGATCGCAAGGCCCTGCTGGACGCCTACCAGGCGGGCGGCGAAGCCCTGACCCTGGGCAGCGAGACCGAGAACCGGGTCGGCGCCATCTGGCAGCAGATCCTGGGGCTCGCCACCATGGCGCCCACGGACAACTTCTTCGAACTGGGGGGCCAGTCCCTGCAGACCATCCAGATAGTGAACCGGCTCGGCGCCGAGTTCGGGGTGCAGGTCAAGGTCTCCGACGTGTTCGATCACCCTCGCCTAGATGATTTCTGCCGTTTCCTCGACGGCCTGCTTGCCGAGGACGAAGAGAGCGTGGAGATGGTGTGGTGATGGATAAGGAGCAACAAGCAATGGCCTTTGATTTCACTGGCAAGCGGGTCTGGGTGACCGGGGCCGGGCGCGGCATCGGCCGCGAGGTGGCGACGCAGTTCGTGGCGGCCGGTGCAATCGTGGTGGGGCTGGATCTGGCGTTTCCCGAGGCCGACTACCCCTATGCCACCCGGCTGCTCGATATCGGCGATTCGAAGGCGGTCAACGCCTGCTGCGCAGCGCTGCTGGCGGACGGCGGGCTCGATGTGCTGGTGAACGGGGCCGGGGTGCTGCGCCTCGGCCCCACCGAGACTCTGAGCGATGACGACTGGCACGACTGCATGACGGTCAACGCCAGTGGCGTCTTCTATCTGCTGCGGGCCCTGGTGCCCCACTTCAAGGGGCAGCGGCGCGGCGCCATCGTCACCATCGGCTCCAACGCCGCCCATGTGCCGCGCATGCAGATGGCGGCCTACTGCGCCTCCAAGGCGGCGGTCACCAGCCTGACCCAGACGGTGGGGCTGGAGCTGGCTCCCTTCGGCGTGCGCGCCAACCTGGTGTCACCGGGCTCGACGGATACCCCCATGCTGCGCGGCATGCTGCCAAGCGAGGAGGCCATGGCCCGCACCATTGCCGGGTTGCCGGAGCAGTTCAAGCTCGGCATCCCCTTGCGCAAGGTCGCCACCCCGGCGGAGATCGCCCATACCGTCCTCTTCCTGGCCTCGGATCTGGCCAGCCACATCACGCTGCAGGATCTGGTCGTCGACGGCGGCGCCACCCTGAGTGCCTGAGGCTTGAGAAACAGATGAACAATATGATTTTGCTGTTGAAACAGCTGGAACGGCTGGATGGTCAGAGCGTCAAGCTCGCCCTGAATGAGAAGGGGCAGGACGGTTTTTCTTCCTATCGCGCCACGCCGGCTGTCTGAGGTACAGATGAACAATATGATTTTGCTGTTGAAACAGCTGGAACGGCAGGGAGTCAAACTGGCGCTGAACGACAAGGGCCAGCTTATCTCCCAGTCGAGCAAGGAGGCGGTGACACCGGCCATCGGCGCCACCATCAAGGCCCACAAGGATGAGCTGGTGCGCTGCCTGGCGGCCCGCGCCGCCTTCGAGGCGCCTATCGTCGCCGAGGGCGCCCGGCAGGGGCCGCTCTCCTCGTCCCAGAGCGGGCTCTGGTTTATCGAGCAGTACGAGGAGGCCTCCCACCTCTACAACATGCCGGTCTATTTTCGCGTCAAGGGAGAGCTGGACACGGCGGCGCTGGAGTTTGCTTTCGACCACCTGTTTGCCCGCCACCCCAGCATGCGCACCCGCTTCATCAAGGACGAGGCGGGCAGGGGGGCCCAGGAGATCCTGCCCCACACGCCCTTCAAGCTGCAGATAGAGGATGTCAGCGCAGAGCCCATTGCTGAGCGGGAGGCCTATGTGGCTCGCCGGGTGCGCGAAGAAATAGGCCGCCCCTTCTCCCTGACCCAGGGGGATCTGAGCCGGGTGCACCTTATTCGGCTCGGCAGCCGCGAGCACGTGCTGCTGATCACCCAGCATCACATCATTTCCGACGGCTGGTCGGTCAAGAACATGTTCGCGGATCTCAAGCGCGCCTTTCTTGCCCATCAGAACCGCGAGCCTCTGCAGGTGAGCGAGCTGCCGCTCACCTACATCGACTATGCCCGCTGGTTCAACTCACCGCGTTTTCTCGATTATCACGCCGAGTTCAAGCCGTTCTGGGTCGATCGGCTCGGTGGCAGCCCCGAGGTGCACGGTCTGCCGCTGGACAAGCCGCGCCCGGCCCATCAGGACAGCGGCGGCGAGCTGGTCTTCTCCACCATCGAGAGCGACCTGTGGGAGAGCTTCAAGCGCCTGTGCCAACGGCACAGCACCTCCAACTTCATCGGTCTGCACGCCCTGTTTGCCTTGCTGATGGTGCGCCAGAGCGGCGAGAAGGAGGTGGTGATCGGCACCCCGCTTGCCTATCGCGAGCGTCACGAAATCGAGTCGCTGGTGGGCTTTTTCGTCAACACCCTGGTGCTGCGCACTCAACTCAGCGGCAAGCCCAGCTTTGTCGACTATCTGCAGCAGTGCCGGGAGGAGGATCTGGCGGCCTTCGATCACCAGCTCTACCGCTTCGAGGCGCTGGCCGAAGCCATCGGAGCCGATCGCACCACTGCCATCAACCCCATCTTCCAGATCATGCTGGTCTATCAGGCCAAGGTGGACTTCAACGATCTCATCCCCGGCTGCCAGCTGGTGGAGGAGACCTCGCCTGTGCTGCCGGCCAAGACCGACATCTCGGTCAAGGTGACCGAGCTGATGGACTCCGTCCGGGTGGACTGGCTGTTTGCCACCGCCCTGTTCGAGCGAGAGACCATCCAGGCCTATGCCGATCGCCTGCTGCACCTGATGCGCGCCGTGGTGGCGGCCCCCGAGACCGACATCTGGCAACTGCCGCTGGAGGCGGGCACCGACCAGGCAGCGCTGGCCGCACAGCTTGTCGACCTGCCGCCGGATTACCCGAGCCGCGACACCCTGCTCTGTCATATCGAACGGCGCGCTATTCAGTTGTCGGACGCGTTGGCGGTCAGCGACGGCGCGCAATCGTTGACCTATGGCGAGCTGGAAACGCGTGCCAACCGGCTGGCCCACTGGCTGCTGGCTCAGGGCGTCACCCCGGGCGCCGCCATCGGCATCCAGGCCAGGCGCGATGTGGCCTTCGTCATCGCCCTGCTCGCCTGCTGGAAGGCGGGGGCGGCTTATGTACCGCTCGACCCTGCCTATCCCGCCGAGCGGCTGGCCCATATCCTCACTGATGCATCCATCAGCCTGGTGCTGGGGGGCGTGCCGGACCCGCGCCTTGGCGAGGCGCTGGCGGGCACGACGGCCGAATATCACGATCTGCACCAGCTGGCGCTGGACAAGATGCCAACCAGCACGCCCGCACTGCCTCGGGACGCCGCCATGCTGGCCCAGATCATCTACACCTCCGGCAGCACCGGCCTGCCCAAGGGGGTCATGGTGGAGCAGGGCAGCCTGGTCAACCTGATGGCGGATCACGGTGAGCGCATCGCCCTTGATCAGAATGGGGCCATGTTCAACTGCATGTCCCTCTCGTTCGATGCAGGCAACATGACCAGCTTGCTGCCGCTCTACTGCGGCGCGGCCCTGCACTTCGGCGAGCCGGGCGAGGGGGTGATCAGTGCCGCGATCGCTTGCGGTGCCAGCCATATGATCCTGCCCACGGCGCTGTTGGCGAATCTATTGCCCCCGGCGGATCTCGGTTCCCTCAAGGCTATCGGCTTTGGCGGCGAGGCGTGCCCGAGCAGCCTGGTGGAGCGCTGGGGGGAGCGGGTGGCGCTGTTCAACATGTACGGCCCGACCGAGTGCACCGTCACCGCGCTCTGCGCGCGGCTCACCCCGGGGGCGCCCATCACAATCGGTCGACCCGTCAACCACCTGAAGGCACTGATCCTGGACGAGGCGGGCAACCTCTGCCCGGTGGGAGTGCCCGGCGAGCTCTGCCTGGCAGGGCTGGGGCTGGCCCGCGGCTACCTCAATCTGCCGGAGCGCACCCAGGAGGCCTTTATCGAGCTGGCCTTTGATGCAATGAATGAGGAACGTACCCATCGCCTCTATCGCACCGGCGATCGGGCCCTGCTGCGCCGCGACGGCAACATCCAGTATCTGGGCCGGATAGACGAGCAGATCAAGCTGCGGGGCTATCGTATCGAGCCGGGGGAGATAGAGACCCGGCTTGCCGAATTGTGCCCGGTCATCCGCCAGATCAAGGTGGTGGTGCAGGAGGGACGCCTGCTCGCTTACGCCTGTTTGCAGGCCGGGGCCAGGGAGCCCGATGGCGATGCCCTGCTGCAGCGGGCCGGCGAGTGCCTGCCCGAATACATGGTGCCGGCGCGCCTCTGCTGGCTGCCCGAGATGCCGCTCACCCCCAACGGCAAGCTGGACTTGCGCCGCCTGCCCGCCATCGTCTGGCAGCAGAGCAAGGGCGAGCCGCAAAACGAACTGGAGCAGACCGTGCTGGCCATCTGGCAAGGGGTGCTCAAGCAACCGCTCGGGGTGGAGGATGACTTCTTCCGCTTAGGCGGTGACTCCATCCTCAGCATCCAGCTCACCACCCGGCTGCGGGATGCGGGATTGCACTGCAGCGTGAAGGATGTGTTCGAAGCCAAGACGGTGCGCCGCCTCTGCCGCCAGCTCGGCCAGCAGCAAGCCGTCAGCCACAGGAGCGAGCAGGGCAGCCTGACCGGCGAGTTCCCGCTCCACCCCATTCAGCACTGGTTCTTCGAGCAGGGCTTTGCCAAGTCCGGTCACTGGAACCAGGGGGTGATCCTGCGCCTGCCGGCCGGGGTGGACGATGAGGCTCTGCGCGGCTGGCTGAATGCCCTGCGCCAGCACCACGATGCCCTGCGTCTGGCGGTGACCCCGACCGGCCAGCGCTATCTGGCCGAACTGCCATTGCCGCCGCTGCCGACCCTGGATGCCGCCAATCTCGATGAGGCTGAGCTGCAAGCCCGCCTGACCGAGCTGCAGGGAGAGCTCGACCCTGCCACCGGCCACACCCTGGCCTGGGCCCGCCTGCGCAATCTCTCTCTGGAAGGTGCGCGGGAGGGCGAGACGGTGGAGGGGCTCTTCCTCGCCTTCCATCACCTGGTGATCGATGCCGTCTCCTGGCGCATTCTGGCCGAGGATCTGGCCCGGGTGAGCAGGGGCGAGCCGCTGCCCGCCAAGGGCAGCAGCTATCGCCAGTGGGGCGAGGGGCTCGCGGCCTACGCCAAACGGGAAGAGGAACAGCTTGGCTTCTGGCTGGCTCAGGGGGAAGGCAGCCAGGGTCACCTGCTGGAAACGGCGCGCGCCGCCGATGGCCGCGCCGCCGCCAGCCTGTTGCAGCTGAGTCAGGAGACCACGGCTCGTCTCATCGACACCGCCAACCAGGCCTACTTCACCCGGGTGCCCGACCTGCTGCTGGCTGCACTGACCCGTACCCTGAGCGAGCAGGGTTACGGCAGCCGTCACTGCGTAATGCTGGAAGGACACGGCCGCGAGGCCATCGATGCTGAACTGGACGTGAGCCGTACCCTGGGCTGGTTCACCAGCACCTACCCGCTGGCGCTGGCGGATGCCGGGGCGTGGGATGCACTGGTGTGCGCCACCAAGGAGCAGCTGCGCGCCGTGCCGGACAAGGGGGTGGGCTTCAACGCCCTGCGGCTGCACCACCCTCGTGGGTCTGAGCTGCCCCAGGCCCTGGTGGTCTTCAACTATCTGGGGGTCAGCCATCAGGGCGAGGCCGCTCAAGCCTGGCAGCCCCTGCCGATGGCGCCGGGGGCACCCAGCTCCCCTGACAACCTGCCGCGCGAGCTGGTCAGTCTGCACGGTGGCGTGTTTGATGGCCGCCTCACCCTGCGCCAGGTGGGCGCCCTCACTCAGCAGGCGAGCGACGCCCTGATGGCGCGGCTGGCGGACAATCTGACGGCGCTGGTGGAGCACTGCTGCACAGTGAAGGCCCCGCGCCATACCCCGAGCGACTTCCCGGGGCTTGGCCTCTCGCAAGCCGCGCTCGATGGGGGGCTGAGCGGGCGCGAGGTGGAGACCCTGCTGCCCATGACCTCGCTTCAGCAGAGCATGTTCCATCACAGGGCGTTGCTGCCCCGAGATCACGCCTATCACCTGCAGACCGAGATGGACTATCACCAGCCGCTGGACGTGGCGGTCTACCGTCAGGCCTGGCAGGGGCAGATCGCCCGCTGGCCGGCCCTTCGCAGCGAACTGGTGCTGGCGGATGGGGTGGCGCTCCAGCGCATCCTCAAGCACGCCGAGTTGCCATTCCACTATGAGGACTTGTCTGAAGTGGAAAATGCAGAGACACGGGTCCAGGCCTATCGCGAGCAGGATCTGGCCAGCCCGATCCCGCTGGAGCAGGCGCCCCTGCTGCGCCTTGCCTGTTTCAAATTGGCCCCCGATCACCACAAGGTGATCTTCAGCGCCCATCACGGCGTGCTGGATGGCTGGAGCGGCCCCGTGTTGCTGGGTTCCTTGCATCGCGGCTATCAGGCGCTGATGAACGGCCTGTTGCCGCAGGGCGAGCCGGATACCGCCTGGCTCGAATTTGGCCGCCATATCGCCAGCCAAACCCGCAGCGCCGACGCCTACTGGCAGGGGCGGGGCGAGCTCTTGGCAACGCCTAACGATCTCGCCTGCCTGTTCGGGGTGACGCTGGACGCGGGCTCAAGCGGGCGCCATACCCAGCAGCGACCGGCACTGTGCGCCACGTCGTTGCCGGCCGAGGTGGCGACCTTGCTCGCCCATCGTGCCCGCGACCTTGGCGTGACCGCAGGCCTGTTGGCCCAATATGCCTGGCACCGTCTGCTGGCTCGTCGCTCTGGCGATGCCGTTACCCTGGTGGGCAACGTGACCCCAGGGCGGGATTACCCCATCGAGGGGATCACCGCGAGCGTCGGGCTCTACATCAACAGCCTGCCGTTGGCGCTTGAGTGGCGCACCGAGCTGACCCTGGCCGAGCATATCGCCCGGTTGCAGACCGACCTGATGGCGCTCAATGAGCACGGCACCCAGTCGCTGGCGGCACTGACCAAAGGCCGGTCGCGTCTGTTCCAGAGTCTGTTCGTGTTCGAGAACTACCCCATGCCGGCGGCCCCTGTCGCCCCCGAACCTCACCAGCTGGTGCCGCGCTTTGGCGCCGTGGTGGAGAAGGTGGAGCTGCCGCTCTCCTTGGTGGTCAGCAGCCGGGGCGAGACGCTCCAGCTGCGCCTCGAGTTCGATGGCGAGCAGATCCCCGAGGCCCGGGCCGAGGCGGTGCTGGCTGACTGGCTGGCCGAGCTCGACTGGCTGGCGCAGGCGGATCTGGGCCAGCCGGCCAGCGTGGCGGCGGCACCGTCCCCGGCGAAGGCGCAAGTGGCCGCCACACCATCGACTGTCACACAAGTGGCTGCCCCCGGCCTGGCTCAGCCGCCGGCCGAGGCCCGCATGCTGGTGGCCCTGTGGGAGCGCCAGTGCGGCGTACCCGGCATCTGGCAGCAGACCTTGATGGAGCTGGGGGTGGATTCGGTGCAGCAGCTCGCCCTGCTGGCGGCCCTCAACGAGGCGTTCGCGCAGGATCGGGCGCCACTTACCCTGCAGACCCTCAAGGCCCACCCATCCCCCAGCCGGCTCTATCGGCACTGGCTGGTGCGCCAAACGGAGGCCGCGCTATGACGGTGACCATCAAGCATAAGGCTCCGCTCGTGCAAACCCGGCCAGCCCCCCGTGAGGGGGCGACCAACCTGGGCGCGCGGCTGGCGGCCTGTCTGGCCGCCACCCCGCTGGCCCCCGCCATCCGTATGGGCGTGGGCATGAGTGTGGACATGGCAGAGAGCCGTGACGGTGCAATCGCAGGGCAGTGGCTCAGCTACGGCGCGCTCAATGCCAGGGTCGGCGAGATTGCCGCCCGTTTGCAGGGGCTGGCGGTGGGGGAGCGGGTTGGCCTCTATCTCTCCCGCAGCCCCGATCTGGTGGCCAGCCTGCTGGCCTGCCTGCGCCTCGGTCTCACCTTCGTGCCCCTTGAGCCGGACTTTCCGGTGGAGCGGCTGCAGGGGATCGCCCGCCAGGCGCGCCTGTCGGCGGTGATCTGCGACGGCGACAGGCCAGCTCCCGCCTTCGGCTGTCCGCTGCGCACCCTCGACGGGCCAGCAGCGGCAGGGGGTGTTTCCTGGCCCCAGGTGGATGATGCCCTGGCTGCCTACATGATGTTCACCTCGGGCTCCACCGGCGAGCCCAAGGGGGTGGTCATCAGCCGGCGGGCCCTGCTCTGCTTCCTCGACGGGATCCGTGAGCGGCTCGGGCTTTCACCTGGCTGCCACTGGCTCTTCATCACCACCCCGGCCTTCGACATCTCGCTGCTGGAGATGCTGGGGCCGCTCTGGGGCGGTGGCCGGCTGACGGTGGCCGGCGGCGAGCACAACAAGGATCCCCTGGGGATGCTGGCCTTGCTCGAGGCAGACCCCTCCATCAACTGGCTGCAGGCCACCCCGGCCTGCTGGCGCATGCTGCTCAAGGCGGGCTGGCAGGGGCGCAATACCCTCACCGCCCTGTGCGGTGGCGAGGCGCTGGACCCAGGTCTGGCCGAGCAGCTCTGTGCCCGCACCCGGCGGCTGTGGAACTGCTACGGGCCGACCGAGGCCACCGTCTGGTCCCTGGTGAGCGAGGTGCGCTGGCCGCCGGTTGGCGGGCAGATCACCATCAGCCACAGCCTGCCCGGCTATCGTCACTGGGTGCTGGACGAGGCGGGGCAGCCGGTGGCAGAGGGGGAGTGCGGCGAGCTCTGCATCGAGAGCCCGGCCCTGTGCGAGGGGTACTGGCGCAAGCCGGCCTTGACCAGCGCCGCCTTCCTGCGCCTTGCCACCCATCGCCTCTATCGCACTGGCGATCGGGTGCGCCTCCTTGGGGCGGACCGCTTCCTCTATCTGGGGCGGCGTGACGATCAGGTCAAGCTGCGCGGTTTTCGCATCGAGCTCGGCGAGGTGGAGGCGGGACTGCGCCACCAGGCCGGGGTGCAGGAGGCGGCGGTGCGTCTGGTGGGCGAGGGGGACGAGGCCATGCTGGTGGGCTACGTGGAGGCGAAAAGCGGGGTGACCCTCAATCGGCTGGCCCTGCGCAAGGGGCTGCAGGCGACGTTGCCGCACTACATGGTGCCGGCGCGGCTCATCCTGCTGGATGCCCTGCCCAAGACCGGCAGCGGCAAGCTCGACAGAAAGGCGCTGCCCTTGCCCGAGTAGGCGGTCTTGCCGGACGGTAAGAGCGATGGATAAAAAAGAAGCCCGCATCATGCGGGCTTCTTGTTGGCCGTCAACCGAGGGGGGATTAGTGAGCGATGGGGGCGGCATCCGGTTTGGTCAGCAGGCGCTCGACGTCGTCGATCACCTTAAGGGCCGCCTGGGGGCCGCCGGTGGAGGTCCAGAGTGACCCGTCGACGGCGCCGAAGCGCTTGCCCTTGATAGCGCCGAGCTGCTGGAAGGCCGGGGTCTGCTCGGCCTGCTTCATGGCATCCACCGCATCCCCGCTGGTGCTGAGGGTGCCGATCACCAGCCAGTCACCGTCCAGCAGGTTGAGGGATTCGAGGCTCAGGGCCGGGGAGTGGGGGCTCTTGTCGCCAATCTGGTGGGAGGGGCGGGTGAGCCCCATCTCGGTGACCACGCTGCTGGCGAAGGTGCCGCCGTGCATGTAGCTCGGCCCCTTGGGGTTCCAGCGCACTATGCTCATCTGTTCCCCCTGATGCTGTGCAAGCTTGCTGCGGGCCTCTGCCAGGCGAGCCTCATACCGGGTGAGGAACGCCTTGGCCTCGGCCCCCCGGTTCATCGCGTCGGCACTGCGGTCGAACACGGTTTTCCAGGGCTCGCCCCAGTTGCCGGTGACGACGGTGGGGGCGATCTCCTTGAGCAGGGCCAGGAGCTCGGGCTTGGTCTGGCCGGTGAGGATGAGGTCCGGCTCCAGATCGATGAGGGTCTCCAGATTGGGGTTGTCCAGATCCCCGACCACGGCGATCTCCTTGCCCGCCTTGTCCAGCAGATAGCGGGGCAGGGTGGACTGGCCGCGTCCATTGACGGTACCCACCGGCTGCACCCCCAGAGTCAGGGCGCTGTCGAGATCGAGTTCGCTCAACACGACGACCCGCCGGGGCGCATCGGGGACGCTCTGGGGCTGGCCATTGGCATCGATGACCTGGCGGCTGCCCGCCTGGGCCTGGAAGCCCGTCAGGCTGGCCAGCATGAGCAAGGTGGCCAGCGGGGAGAAGATCTTCATGGTGACATCCTTATGGGTGAAATCGGTGGGCCGGAGTCTGTGGAAAGTGCCTGAGAGCCGCCCGGCCAGCCCCGAATGGGCGGGGACATGCTACCACAAAGCAAGTGAGAAACGTTGTCATTTGTATTTGTGGCATGACATCGGCTTGCTTTGGTACCATCGCAGACCCCTGTCAGGAGCCTTGCATGTTGCCTCGTTGTCCCTCACTCGATGGATCCTTTGTCCGTCAATCCGATACCTTGTGCCTGCCGGGCCTGGAGACGCTGCCTCTTCATCGGGTCAGTTTTGATCCCGCCGCCTTCTCGCCGGAGTGCTTTGGGGCCCAGGGCATCATCCTGCCTGCTTCATTGCAGGGGGCTGCCCCCAAGCGCCTCGGGGAGTTTCTGGCGGGGCGCCTCGCGGCCCGCGAGGCCCTGCGCCCCTTCGGCCTGGCGGGGAGTACGGTGGCCATCGGAGCGGCCCGGGAGCCACTCTGGCCTGAAGGGGTGGAGGGGAGCATCAGCCACAGCCGGCTGGCGGGAGAGGGGGTGGCCCTGTGTGCGGTGCGTCCGGGCCAGGAGGGAATCGGGCTGGATCTGGAGGCCTGGCTCGATGGCGACCAAGGGGCGCAGCTCTGGCCCGGCATCATGGATGGGGAGGAGTGGGGACGGCTGGAGGCGGGGGTTCACGACGCCCAGCTGAGCCTGGCAGAGGGACTGACCCTGGTGTTTTCCGCCAAGGAGAGCCTCTTCAAGGGGCTCTATCCCCGGGTGGGGCGCTACTTTGACTTTCTCGATGCCCGCTGGCTCGCCATGACGGCGCAGACTCTCACCCTGGAGCTCAAATGCCCGCTGACGCCGACCCTGCCCGCCGGCTGGCGCGCCACCCTGCACTGGCAAGCCCTGCCGGGGGGCGTGCTTACCGTCTTGCTGCTGTGAGCACGATACAGCGCCCGGATAACGCCAACGCAAAGCCCAGAGAAAGAAACCGCCATCAGGCGGTTTCTTTCTCTGGCACAGGGTCTTGCTCAGGCCGACACGTCATGGTCGGCACGCAGGAGGGGCACTTCGTCAGCGCGTCGGCGGGGCACGATGACAGGGGCCCCGTCGCCGGGGGCGTGCAGTATGTCCACATCGGTCTGGTAGAGGCGATCGATGAGGGGCTTGGTCACCACCTCCCGGGCCGGGCCCATGGCCTGGATGGCGCCATCCCCCAGGGCCATCAGCTCGTCGCAGTAGCGGGCGGCGGTGGCGAGATCGTGGATGACGATAAGCACCGTCTTGCCCTCGGCGGCGACCCGATGGATGGCCTCCATCACCTCGGTCTGGTGGCCGATGTCCAGCGCGCTGGTGGGCTCGTCCAGCAAGATGATGTCCGCATCCTGGGCCAGCACCATGGCGAGCCACACCCGCTGGGCCTGACCGCCGGACAGCGAACTGGCGCTCTGGTGCCAGATGGCATCGAGCTGCATCCGCTCCCGGGCCCAGTCCACCATGCGGGCATCTTCCTCGCTCCACTGATTGAACCAGCCCTGATGGGGATGGCGGCCGTATTGCACCAGCTGCTCCACCAGGATACCGGGGGGGACAAGGGGACGCTGGGGCAGATAGGCGAGTTCCCGAGCCAGGGCTTTGGCGCCATAGGCACCGAGTGGCTTCTCCTTGAGCAGGATCTCCCCGGACCGGGGCTGCTCCTGTCCCGCAAGGAGCTTGAGCAGCGTGGATTTGCCGCCGCCGTTGGGGCCGACGATCCCCACCAGCTTGCCCCGGGGGAGGGAGAAGGAGATCTCCTTGAAGATGGTCTTTTGCGGGTAGCCGAACTGGAGTCGGTTCACGGTGAGCGTCATCGGGCGGCCCTCGGTCTGTATTGAAAATGGATGAATGCCATGGTCAGTCGGCCTTCTGGCGATCTTTGAGCAGGATGAAGAGCAGCAGCAGGCCGCCGAGAATGCGGGTCATGATGCCGGTAGCCACTTCGTGGGGGCTGGCCAGCACCCGCACCAGGGTGTCGCTTGCGAGCAGCATCAGGGCGCCGCACAGGGCGGCAATCCAGAGCGGCACGATGCGATCCCGGCTGAGCCAGGAGGCAAGGATGGGGGCCGCCATGGCGATGAAAACCACGGGGCCGCCGATGGCGGTGCCAAGGGCTGCGACGATGATGGCCTGGGCCAGCACCCCGAGCTGCACCCGGTTCACGTTCACCCCGAGAGTTCGGGCGGTGACCGGTCCCAGGCGCAGCACGCCAAGGGAGCGGGAGAGACAGACGGTCCAGGGACAGATGAGCAGGAGCAGCAGGCTTACCGGCAGCAAGGTGCCATAGCCCTGACCGACGAAGTTGCCCATGTTCCACAGATAGAGGCTGGTGAGGTGCACCAGGGACTGGGTGGACATGACGAACTGGCCGAGGGCGTTCATCAGCTCCGAGACCCCGATGCCGATCACCACGAACAGGTAGCCCTGCTCCCCCGGCTTGTTGCACAGGGCATAGAGCACGGCGGCGGCAAACAGGGCGCCGAAGGGGGCGGCCCACCAGGGCCAGGTACCCAGGGTCAGATAGAGGGAGAAGATGATGATGGCCAGGGATGCCCCCTCGTTGACCCCGATCATGTCCGGGGTGGCGAGGCGGTTTCGCACCAGGGTCTGCACCAGGCAGCCCGAGAGTCCCATGGCGGCGCCAGCCACCAGCACCGCCAACAGGCGCGGCAGTCGGATCTTGAAGACGGTCACCTGATCGAGTCGGCTTCCCTCCCCGAGCAGGGTCTGGATCACCCCCATCATGGTGATCTTGCCGGAACCCAGGGTGAGGGCCAGCAGGGAGAGCAGGGTGAGGGCGACCAGGAGCCCCAGGGTGATGAGCCAGGCGCGGCGGTGCAGCAACAGGGTGCGGCTGCCAAGGCGAAGGCAGAGGGTGCCGCTCGGGAGTGAGAGAGAGTTCTTCATGGGCGTGGCACCTTATTTGACGGCCAGCAGGGAGCGGAAGCCGCCGCTGCGCACCACCAGGATGAGCACGGGCGCCCCGATGAGCGCCAGAATGACGCCGTTGGGCAGCTCGTAGGGCTGGATCAGCCAGCGGGCCAGCACATCGGCACCGAGCAGAAAGAGCACCCCGAACAGGGCGGAGAAACGCACCTGGATGGCGAGGCGAACCGGCTCCACCAGGCGGGCGCAGTAGGCGGCGAGGAAGCCGACAAAGCCGATGGGACCGGCGATGGCGATGGCGCAGGCGGTGAAGAGCGTTGCGGCCAGGAGCACGCCGATCCGCACCCGGGTGGGGCGGATGCCGAGGGCCCTGGACTGGTGATCCCCCATCTGCATCAGGGTGAGAGGGCGACAGAGCGCCAGGGTCAGCAGCAGGGCGGCCAGGGCGAAGGGGACCACGGTGAGTACCGCTTCCAGACTGGAGGCGGCAAGGGACCCTAAGTTCCAGAAGCGGAATTGCTCCAGCACCACCCGGTTGGAGAGCAACAGGAAGTTGGAAAGACCGCCGAAGGTGGCGGAGAGGGCGACCCCTACCAGGATGAGCTTGAGGGGGTTGGAGCGCCCCACCATGAGGCCGAGGCCCAGCACGATGAGGTTGCCGAGCAGGGCCCCCATACCGGACCAGAGCAGATAGCCGTAGGCGGATTCGACGCCAAACCAGGTGAGGCCGATCACCAGAGCAAAGACGGCGCCGGCATTGACCCCGAGCAGGCCGGGTTCGGCCAGAGGGTTGCGGGTGGCACTTTGCAGCATGGAAGCCGCCAGGGAGAGTGATGCCCCCACCACCAGGGCTGCCAGGGTGCGTGGCAGGCGCAGGGTATGGACTATCATGGCGAGCTTTTCATCGGCCACGAAGGCGGGATCGCCCATCAGGAAACCGGCGACCTCGCGGCCACCATAGACACCGGCCCCGGTGGCCAGTGACAGACAAATCAGCAGGAAGAGGAGCAGCACGCCGAGCCAGAACAGCCGAGCTTGGTATCTGAGCACTCAATGACTCCTTGAATTCGGGGAGGCAGAAACGCAAAAAGGGAGCCCCGCGACCGGGGCTCCCGCATACAGGATGGATTACAGCTTGTAATCGACCCCTGCGTAGACGGTGCGACCTTCCAGGATGAAGTCGGCGTCGGTCGCCACCTCGTCACGCTGGGTGTTGGTGAGGTTGGTAATGCCGAGCTTGAAGTCCAGGGCCGGCGTGACGGTCCACTTGGTGTTCACGTCCAGGGTCTGGTAGTGCTTGGAGGTGAATGCCTGGGCGTTGCGGGCCGGCACCTTGATCACCTGGCTGCCGACATACTGCCAGGCCAGGTTGGCGCTGACGACGTCGCTCGCCTTCCAGTCCAGGCCGATGTTGCCGGTGTGATCCGGGGTCTTGGCCAGATCGTCACCCGTGCTCTTGTCTTCGGAGTCCAGCAGGGTCAGGTTGCCGGTCAGCTGCACGTTGTCCAGCACGTCGAACCAGCCGGTCAGCTCCAGCCCCTTGATGCGGGCCTTCTTGACGTTGAGGTAGGTCATGACGGTCGGACGGTAGCCCGGGCCCCACTGATCGCTCTGGATCAGATCCTCGATCTCGTTGTGGAAGCCGGTCACGCCTGCACCGAAGCGATCGGCGTTGTAGGCGGTGCCAAGCTCGTAGCTGACGGAGGTTTCCGGCTTCAGATCCGGGTTGCCTATCACCTTGCAGGCGCCGCGGCAGGCGGTGGTGGCGAACCCTTCGCTGGACTGGGCCAGGGTCGGGGCCTTGAACGCCTTGCCAGCGCCGCCCTTGATCACCCACTCGTCACTCAGGGAGTAGAGGGCGTAGGCACGGGGGCTGAACTCGTTGCCATAGGTCTCGTGGTGATCCAGACGGCCGGAGAGCGTCAGGGCCAGATCCCCAAAGCCGAACTCGTCTTGCAGGTAGAGAGCGCTCTGGCTCGCATCCACACTGCCGTTCTGGATGCTGCGGCTGTGCTCCAGCTCGGTCTTGCGGAACTCTGCACCCGAGGTCAGCAGGTGATCCCCGAGGTAGCCGCTCAACTGGCCATCCACCGTGTTGTTGGTCTGGGTGATGTCGGCGGCACCACCGTTGAGCTGGGAGTCATCCATCAGATCGGTCTGCTCGAAGTAGTAACGAGCGCGGCTGTCGAAGTGTTCCCAACGGCCGTTATGGGTCAGCCCCAGGCTCAGGCGATCGAGTTTCTGCACGTTGTGGGGGGTGGCCGGTGCGGTCGGGGCACGGGGCACGTTGTTGAAGTAGCTGTCCATGTCGTTCTGGTTGTAACCCAGATCGAAGTCGATGTCCTGGTTGTCGGCCACCAGCCACTTCAGGCTGGAGAGCACGTTGACCACTTCCCGTTTCTCCAGGGCGTCGGCATCCGGGTTGTTGGACTGATCGCTCTTCCAGCGATCCCGCTGATAGCCCTCCACCACCACGCTGCCCAGCAGCTTGTTGTCGATGAGGGCGCCGGAGACGAAGGCGCTACCCTGGTTGGCATCCCCGCCATCCCCCTTGGTGGGCATGGTGTGGGTGTAGCCGATGGCCGCTTCGGTGTTCTCCTTGGCCTGGCGCAGGATCACGTTGACCACGCCGCCGAGGGCATCGGCCCCGTACAGGGAGGAGACGGGACCGCGGATCACTTCGATGCGCTCGATGGCGGCCATGGGGATGGAGCTTAAGTCGAAGTCGTTGCCAAAGGAGCTGCCCAGGGTCTCGCGGGCGTTGACCCGCTTGCCGTTGACCAGCAGCAGGGTGTAGTCACCGCCCATGCCGCGGATCTTGATCTCGTTGCGACCCGTGGGGTTGGTGCCGATGATGTTGACACCGGGCACGTGCTTGAGGGCATCGCCGATGTTGTTGACGTTCATCTTGTCCAGATCGGCGCGGGTGACCACGGAGACGCTGGCCGGGGCGGTCAGCTCGGTGTGCTTGGTCTGGGTGGCGGTGACCACCACCGTCTCGTTGGCCTTGACGGACTCGGCCTGGGCCAGGCCCGGTACGGCCAGCAGACCAAGGGAGAGCAGAATGGGGTTCAGTTTAAAGAGGCCGTGCTGCAACTGCATTGTCAAAAACTCCATGGATATAACTGAGGTTATGGGGTCCGGATTCTTCTGATCCGGTGCTCACTGACTTCCTTGTCTGGCGGTGCCAGAGGCAGGATTATTGTTATCTCTTGTGCTCTTCAGGCCCCGGATGAGGAACCAGACACCGGCGCAGGCCACCAGGGTGCATGCAATGTTGATCCAGGCCAGGGTGGGGAAACCGTGCAGGGCGCCCCCCTCGTCGGAGACCAGATATCTGGCGGAGAGCAGGCTGCCGAGGCCCGCTGCCACATTGGTGACCGAGCCCTGGAAAGACATGAAGGCGGCGCGCTGATGGGGGGCCGGAATGGCCGCCGTGACCGCGAGGGTGGTGCTGGCACGGGCGGAGCTCAGGGCCATGAAGAGGGTGAACAGCAGATAGAGAGGCAGGCCTGCCGGCAAGGCAAAGCCCACCAGGGTGATCAGGGCCAGGGCCAGGCTGGTGAGCAGGATGGCGCCCTGGGCGCGGCCCTGATCGATCCAGCCGCCGCACAGGCGCATGGTGGCCATGCTGGCAAGGCCGCCGCACAGATAGAGGCTGGCGATCTGCTCGCGCGGGAAACCCAGGTTGAACTGGAAGTAGTTGGCAAAGTGCGGAATGAGCAGGAAGTGGCCGAACATCTGCAGGCAGAGGATGAAGAGCGCTCCCTGGCAGAGTGGTGACCCCAGCAACTGGCGCATCCCCTGGCCTGCCGGGGCCCGGTTGACCGGCAGGGACGGCAGCCAGATGGCACACAGCAGGGCCAGCAGCAGGCCCCCTGCACCAAACAAGAGGAAGGGGCTCTGCCAGCCAGACCACTGGGCCAGCACGAGGGCCGCGGGCACGATCAGAATGGCGGCCAGGGAAAACGCCATGCCCACGTAGGCGAGACGGCGGCCCCGCTCGGCGGGCGGTACCAGATCCAGCACCGCCGCCATCAGGATGGCCCCCAGGGGGCCGGCCACGCAGCCGGACAGGATGAAAAGCAGCAGCAGTGTCTGGCTATCCTCGGCCAGGGCGCAAGCCATCAAGAGCAGGAAGCGCAGGACCAGCAGTACCAGCAGAGCGGGTTTGCGGTTGACCCGATCGAGCCAGGGGGCGGCCAGGAGGCCCAGCAGAGCGGCGCCCAGGGTGGCGCCGCCGCTGAAGTAACCTGTCTGCTCCGGCAGCATCCCCAGGCGGGTTACCAGTTCCGGGCCAAGGGGCATCACCATCATCATGCAGCCCATGGAGAGCATGTTGATAAGCAGCGCCAGGTGGATGGCGGCAGGGGTGGATGCGACGGATTCTGGCTTCATCAGAGGCTGACTCGAAAAAATGAGTCCGAATTGTATCCGAGGGTTTTTGTTGTGACAACAAATGATAACCATTTTTATTTGTATTGATTGGTATCTTAACGAGTCTTTATCAGGTGCCTCTGTATGGGGTTGCATACCAGGCCCGTTGCAATCGGGGCGCCATGGACCATGATGGCAGGAAGCGAGAGGGTGGCGGTGAACGCCGGGAGGAGAAGATGCGCGCTGGATCAGGGTATTGGGGGCTGGGGTGCTGCCTGTTGCTGGCATTGCCTCTGAGGGCCGAAGTGAAGGTCATACCGGTATTCGAGGCGGATGCCGCGGTGCAGACGCTCAAGGAGATCTACCCGGATCTCGGGGTGAGCGCCATGGGCAACCAGCTGGTACTGAGCGGAACCCCCGCCCAGTTGCAGGAGGCCGAGCGTACCCTGGCGCAAGTGAACCAGCCGCCCCAAAGCCTGCTCATTGAGTGGCGGGTGGATGGCGCCTCCAGCAGTCAGCAGGCCGGAGTGGGGCTGGGCCTGGATGCCAAACGGCAGTGGCTGCTGGAGGGGGATGCCCGGCACTATGAACGCAGCCAGAGTGACAACTGGCAGGTGCGCGGCCTCTCCGGGCGGCCCGTGTTGTTGCAGATGGGGTCCTATCAGCCGGTCACCTTTTACCAGTGGCAGGGGGGAAGGGTGGTGGGCATGATGCCGCTGATGAACGGTCTCTACGCCACCGCGACCCTGATAGGGGACAGGGTGCAGGTGGCCCTCAGCAGTGAACAGGCAAGAGTGGAGCGGGGCAACATACACACCGGCCAGAGTGCCACCGAGGTGAGCGGCGCCCCGGGCCAGTGGCTGACGGTGGGGGAGCTTTCCACAACCCAAGGCAGCCAGGAGGCCGCGATCGCCAATCCATCAGGCATGGGCAGGGCCAGCGGCAGCGAGCGCCAGACTCTGCAGATCCGGGTCACGCGCCAGTGAACCAGTCTGTCAGTGGGGCTGATCCAGGGCGTAATCCCGCAACTGGCGGCTTCTCAGCAGATACCAGAGCGCCCAGAGGCTGGCGATGAGCACCAGGGCGGTGGGCCAGTTGAACGACCACTGCTGCAGATTGAGGCTGTGCAGTTGCATCAGCAGGCCACTGACGGCAGAGCAGAGCAGCAGCAAGGGGCTGTGGCGTCTGAGCCAGGCTCTGGCACTGTGGGTCTGGCGATGGGTGCCGCCGCAGGCGAGCAGCGCCAGCATGGCAGGCACGTCCGTCAGCAGGCTGACATAGAGGGTGAGCTTGTCCGGGTAGAAGAGGGTCAGGATGGCGCTGCCACTCTCCCGGGTGACCCCCGCCATCAGAAACAGCCAGACCGAGCGGGTCAGCAAGAGGGCGATGGGCCAGAACCAGAGCGGGGGGCGCAACTGGCCGTGATCGTCGTAACGGTGTTCGGGGTAGAGGGTCATGGTGGCCCGGTATCCATTCATGCAGTGCGAGTGATGAAGGGGATATGGGGCACAGGGCAGGCCATTGCAAGGCCGGCAACGGCCGGGAATTAATCGGGGGGCCAGGCCCCCCAATCCGCAGTCTTTAGTTGCCGGGTTCCGGCGTCACAGCCAGCCTTTTCGCTTGAAGAAGAGACCGGTGCCCAGCGATGACATCACCATCAGCACCAGGGAGAGGGGATAGCCGTATTCCCAGGCGAGCTCCGGCATGCGGCCGAAGTTCATGCCGTAGATGCTGGCGATGAGCGTCGGCGGCAGGAAGATCACCGCGGCTACCGAGAAGATCTTGATCACCTTGTTCTGCTCCAGATTGGTCACCCCCATGGAGGCCTCCAGCTGGAAGTTGATCTTGTCGAACAGGAACTGGGTATGGGGCAGCAGGGATTCCACGTCGTGCAGCATCTCGTCGATCCACTTGTTCTGCTCCCCCGTCATGCGCTGGCGCAGACTGCGTTTGAGGAAGCGCAGGGCGCGGCGGGTATCGTGCAGGGAGAGACGGATCTGGCCGTTGGCCTCTTCCTGGGCCATCAGCTCCTTGAGCATGGGGTTGATCTGGTCCGGCTCGAAGATCTGATCGGCGGTGTTCTCCAGGGTCTTGTACCCATCCTCGATCAGGTCTGAGAGGTACTCCACCTTGAGGTTCTGCACCTCCAGCAGGATGTCGAGGGCGTCTTCGACCTCCAGCCTGTCCTGGCGCATGTAGTGGCGCAGCAGACGCACCAGGCCGATGTCATCCTCGCGAATGCTGATCAGCAGGTTGTTGCGCAGGGTAAAGGAGACGTGCACACCCTTGGTGTCGCGGCCGATGCGCTGGGGAAACAGGGAGTGGATGTGCAGACCGTCGGTGTCCCAGTAGAAGCGGGCGGATGCCTCGATGTCATCGAGCTCCTCCTTGTCCGGCACCTCCTCCAGGAACAGGCCCGTCAACCATTCTCGCTCCGCTGTGTCCGGCTTGTAGGCATCCAGCCAGACGGTGTTGTCGGGAACGATGTCATCCGGCCCGAGCGTGACTATGTCCAGCACCTTGTTGTTGAGAATGTAGGCGGTGATCATCTGTCCCCCCTTAAGAAGTCATGGGTAATCAGGGATGGTTGCACAGGTTCATGCGGCCTTAGATCGCACGGAAAGCGATCCCATGAAATAGCATAACGAGGCCGATGGACAACCTGAATGCGGCGAACTATACAGGGGCGGGACCCGCTTGTCAGGGCCTATTCATCGGGGGTTCAGCCTGTTCGCTCAAAAAAGCGGCGAGGTCGGATCAGCCGTGGCGACCCCGATGCGGGCGATCCCGACGTCGCCTCCTTTGTTCGCCCTGGAGTGGAGGAGGGCCCGGGCTCACCGGCGGGAATGACGGGTTGCTGGTCGCCCTGCGACAGCCCCCGGCCAAGCGCAGGAAACGGTCTCCGTGCGGTGTTCCGGGGCTGCGTCTCCTTGTTATCTGCTCTGGTTTGCGTGGGCAAGCCTGTTACATATTGGGATAGTTGGGGCCCGAGCCGCCCTGGGGCGGCGTCCAGACGATATTCTGGCTGGGATCCTTGATGTCGCAGGTTTTGCAGTGGATGCAGTTGGCAGCGTTGATCTGCAGCCTTGGCCGGGTATCCCCATCAAGGATCTCGAACACCCCCGCCGGGCAGTAGCGCTGGGCGGGTTCGGCCCAGGTGGGCAGGTTGACCTCGACCGGAATGCGCGCGTCCTGAAGGGTCAGGTGACAGGGTTGATCCTCGTCGTGGCTGGTGCTGGCCAGATAGACGGAGGAGAGCTTGTCGAAGCTGAGCTTGCCGTCGGGTTTGGGGTAGTCGATGGGCTGGCAACGGCTGGCCAGGCGCAGCTGGCGGTAATCCGGCTCCTTGTCCAGCAGAGTAAAAGGAGAGGTCAAGGCAAAGAGTCGCTGCTCCAGCCAGTTGAAGGCGCCGCCGAGCCAGGGGCCGAAGCGGTGCAGTGCGGCCCCAACGTTGCGGGCCCTCTTCAGTTCCCGGGTCAGCCAGCTTTGCAGCAGCGCGTCCTGAAACTCGGCCAGATCTCGTCCCCCTTCATCGCCGCCGCGCAGGCTCATGGCGACGGTGCCGGCCGCCACCATGCCTGACTTCATGGCGGTGTGGATCCCCTTGATGCGGGAGAAGTCCAGGGTGCCCGCATCACAGCCGATGAGCAGGCCGCCCGGAAAGTGCATGCGCGGCAATGAGTGCCAGCCCCCCTTGGTGATGGCCCGTGCGCCGTAGCTGATGCGCTCGCCCCCCTGCAACGTTGCCGCGATGAGGGGGTGGTGCTTGAGACGCTGGAATTCGTCAAAGGGGCTGAGCCAGGGATTCTGGTAGTTGAGATCGACGATAAGGCCGACTGCCACCTGATCCTGGGCCAGATGATAGAGATAAAAGCCCCCCTGACTCTTGTTGCCCTTTCTCTCACCAAGGGGCCAGCCGCTGCCATGGAGCACCCGCCCAGGATGGGATTGTCCCGCAGGCACCTGCCACACCTCCTTGAAGCCGATGGCGTAATGCTGCGGCTGGGCGGTATTTTCCAGATGGAACCGGGCGATCAGCTGTTTGCCGAGGTGGCCGCGCGCCCCTTCGGCAAACAGGGTATAGCGGCCATACAGGGCCATGCCGGGCACGTGATCCGGCTTGGGGTTGCCCTCCTTGTCGAGGCCAAGATCGCCGGTCACCACCCCGCGAACCCGGCCCTCCTCCACGATGAGGGTGCTCGCCGCAAAGCCCGGGTAGATCTCGACACCGAGGGCCTCGGCCTGCTTGCCGAGCCAGCGGCAGAGGGTGCCGAGGCTGATGATGTGGCTGCCGTCGTTGTGCATGCGGGGTGGCACCGCCCAGTGGGGCAGTTGCAGGGAGCGGCTGTCGCTTTGCAGCAGATGGACCTGATCATCTGTCACCGGTACGCCGAGGGGGGCCTCCTGCCAGCTCTCTGGCAGCAGCTCCCTGAGGGCGACGGGATCGAGCAGGGCGCCGGAGATGAGGTGGGCGCCAATCTCGGCCCCCTTCTCCAGCAGGCAGACTGAGAGGGCCGGGGCCTGCTGCTTCAATGCGATGGCGGCGCTCAGGCCTGCCGGGCCGCCACCGACGATGACGACATCAAATTCCATTGCTTCGCGTTCCATCTTGCCTCTGTGCTCGACTTGGCCTAGGGTAGTGCTGGTAGTTTACGTAAACGTAAACCACTTTGTCAGCAGAAAAGTGAGTGACGACAAGGTGGACCCACACAACAGGTATGAGGGATGACCGCCATGAAGCTGCTGGTCGCAGTCAAACGGGTCGTTGATTACAACGTCAGGATCCGGGTCAAGGGGGATGGCTCCGATGTGGAGCTCGCCAATGTGAAGATGGGCATCAACCCGTTTTGTGAAATCGCGGTGGAGGAGGGGGTCAGGCTGCGGGAAGCCGGCGTGGCATCCGAGCTGGTGGTGGTGACCTTCGGCCCCGAGGCGGCGGCCGAGCAGTTGCGCCATGCCCTGGCGCTGGGGGCGGATCGGGCGCTGCACTATGTTACCGGCGAGTCCCTGACTCCGCTCACCGTGGCCCGGGCCCTGCAAACGGTGTGCGGGCAGGAGCAGCCCGATCTGGTGCTGCTCGGCAAACAGTCCATCGACTCTGACAACAATCAGGTAGGGCAGATGCTCGCCGCCCTCAATGACTGGCCGCTTGCCACCTTCGCTTCCGCCATCAGGCTGGTGGAGGGGGAATTGCAGGTGACCCGCGAGATAGACGGTGGTCTCGAGACCCTCGGCATGGCGCTGCCCGCCGTGGTGACCGTGGACTTGCGCCTCAACGAGCCGCGTTTCGCCTCCCTCCCCAACATCATGAAGGCCAAGCGCAAGCCGCTGGAGAGCCAGCCGTTCGCCGCCCTCGGGGTGGTGCCGGCCGGCCAGACACGGCAGCTCGGAGTGATGGCGCCGCCGGTGCGCAGCGCCGGTATCAGGGTGGGCTCAGTGGACGAGCTGCTGGACAAGCTCAAGCACGAAGCCCGGGTGCTCTGATGGGCAGGGGCATGAGAGGGATGCCTCCCGCAGGCGTGAGCGCCATGCATGGGGCAACGGCCCCGGGGAGCAAGGGATCAATGGATGACATGAAGGTGCTGCCATGAGCGTACTTGTGATTGCGGAACATCATCAGGGGCGGATCGCCGACAACCTGGCTCAGCTGGTCACGGCGGCGGGGCGCCTGGGGGGCGAGGTGCATCTCTTGCTGCTGGGGCAGGGGCTGACGGAGGCGGGGGAGCAGGCCGCCGCCCTCACGGGGGTAAACCGGGTGCTGCTGGCAGAACATCCCATGCTGGCGGAGGGGTTCAACGACGGGGTCGACAGACTGCTCGCCGAGGTGGCCAGGGACTACCAGCACTGCCTGATGGCGGCCAGCAGCCAGGGCAAGGATCTGCTGCCGCGAGTGGCGGCCAGGCTAGGAGTGGAGATGATCGCCGAGGTGACCGGCATCGAGGGGCCCGACACTTTCCTGCGTCCCATCTATGCGGGCAACGCCATCGCCCGGGTGGCGAGCAGCGCCCCCGTCAAGGTGCTCACCGTGCGGCCCACCGCGTTCGCCAAGGCCGGGTCCGGGGAGGAGCGTGCCGTGATGGAATCGCTGCCGGTGGCCGAGGTGCGCTGCCGTACCCGGCTCATCGAGCGGCGTGCGGTGCGCTCCGCCAGACCCGAGCTCGGGGCGGCCCGGGTGGTGGTCTCCGGCGGGCGGGCGCTCGGCTCGAAAGAGCACTTTGCCCTCATCGACGCCCTGGCGGACAAGCTGGGGGCTGCCGTCGGGGCATCGCGGGCCGCCGTGGATGCGGGTTATGTCTCCAACGACCTGCAAGTGGGGCAGACCGGCAAGGTGGTGGCCCCCGAGCTCTACATCGCGGTGGGCATCTCGGGGGCCATCCAGCATCTGGCGGGGATGAAGGAGTCCAAGGTGATCGTCGCCATCAACAAGGACGCCGAGGCCCCCATCTTCCAGGTGGCGGACTACGGTCTGGTGGGGGATCTCTTCACCCTGCTGCCGGAGCTCACCGCCAAGCTGTAAATTTGCCACAAAGGGGCGAAGAAAGCCGTCCGTGCTGTCTCGCCCCCGTTTCCATGCATATTCTCTGCAAGCCCTGGCCCGTTCAGGGCTTTTGTCTGATGAGTGCCCGGTGGCGCCAGGGCAAAAGGTTGCGCTGGATCCCAAAAAGCCTTTGCCCCCACGGGGGGCTGTCGTGTAAAAACGTTCGAGTCACCGATCACACACATCCATTCACGGAAAGCGTCATGAGCAAACAGATTTACAACTTCTGCGCCGGCCCCGCCATGTTGCCGGTTGAAGTCATGGAGCGCGCCCAGCGCGAATTTTGTAATTTTCAGGGGCTGGGAGCCTCGGTCATGGAGCTTTCCCATCGCGGCAAGCCCTATATGGCGGTCGCCGAGAAGGCCGAAGCGGACCTGCGCGACCTGCTGGCGGTGCCGGACAACTACAAGGTGCTCTTCATGCACGGCGGTGGCCGCGGCCAGTTCTCCGCCGTTCCCATGAACCTGCTGGGTGGCGCCAACAAGAAGGCGGATTACCTGGTGACCGGCGTCTGGGCCCAGAGCGCCGTGGATGAAGCCCAGAAATACGGTGACATCCAGACCTTCCAGGGGGTGGCCAAGAACGAGCAGGGGGTCTCCCACCTGCTGCCGACGCCGGCGTTTCGCGCCGATGCCGCCTATGTGCACTACTGCCCGAATGAAACCATCGATGGCATCGAGATGTTCGACATCCCGGCCACCGGCGATGTGCCCCTGGTGGCGGATCTCTCCTCCACCATTCTCTCCCGTCCCCTCGACGTGAGCCGCTTCGGCATCCTCTACGCCGGTGCCCAGAAGAACATAGGCCCCTCTGGTCTGGCCATCGCCATCGTGCGCGATGACCTGCTAAACCAGGCCCGCGCCGATGTGCCGTCCATCTTCGACTACCAGCTCACCGCCAAGAACGACTCCATGTTCAACACGCCCCCCACCTACGCCTGGTATCTGGCCGGTCTGGTGTTCGAGTGGCTCAAGGAGCAGGGTGGCCTGGCGGCGATGGAAGCGCGCAACAAGGAGAAGGCCGACTTCCTCTACGGCTACCTCGATCAGTCGAGCTTCTATGGCAACAAGGTGGATGTGGCCTGCCGCTCCCGCATGAACGTGCCCTTCCAGCTGAAAAACGAGGCCCTGGACAAGCTGTTCCTGGCGGAATCGGAAGCGGCCGGTCTGCTGGCCCTCAAGGGACACCGCATCGTCGGTGGCATGCGCGCCAGCCTCTACAACGCCATGCCCCTGGAAGGGGTCAAGGCCCTGGTCAGCTTCATGGATGACTTTGCCAAACGCCACGGTTGAGGCGTGTCTCCCCATTGCCAGACGCCGGGGACTCCCCGGCGTCTGTTTTTCAGACCCATCCTGACCCAGGCCGCCCTCTCCCGCGGTCGTGCCACTGTCGAACTTGCCGCGGGGGACGCGGGCTGTTAACGTCCGGTCAGGTGATTTAATTGAGATCGAACAGGAAGTCTATGAATTCGTTGCGTTTGGAACCCATTTCTAGCGTGGCCGGGCTGGTCAATCTGCCCGGCTCCAAGAGTGTCTCTAACCGGGCCCTGCTGCTGGCGGCCCTGGCCCGGGGCACCACCCGGCTGACCAACCTGCTCGACAGCGATGACATCCGCCACATGCTGGCGGCGCTGACCCAGCTCGGCGTCAAGTACAAGCTCTCCGCCGACAAGACCGAGTGCACAGTGCACGGTCTGGGTCGCAGCTTCGCGGTCTCGGCACCGGTCAACCTGTTCCTCGGCAATGCCGGTACTGCCATGCGCCCCCTGTGCGCCGCCCTGTGCCTGGGCTCCGGCGAGTACACCCTGGGCGGCGAGCCGCGCATGGAAGAGCGCCCCATCGGTCACCTGGTGGATGCCCTGCGCGAAGCGGGTGCCCACATCCAGTACCTGAAGAAAGATGGCTATCCGCCCCTGGTGGTGGATGCCAAGGGGCTCTGGGGTGGCGATGTCCACATCGACGGCTCCGTCTCCAGCCAGTTCCTGACGGCGTTTTTGATGGCGGCCCCCATGGCGGCTGGCGACACCCGCATCCACATCAAGGGGGAGCTGGTCTCCAAGCCCTACATCGACATCACCCTGCACATCATGAAGCAGTTCGGGGTGGTCATCGAGCACGACGACTACAAGGTGTTCTACATCAAGGGCAACCAGACCTATGTCAGCCCTGGGGACTTCCTGGTGGAAGGGGATGCCTCCAGCGCCTCCTACTTCCTCGCGGCGGGCGCCATCAAGGGCAAGGTGCGGGTTACCGGCATCGGCAAGCACAGCATCCAGGGGGACATCCACTTCGCCGACGTACTGGAGAAGATGGGGGCCCGCATCACCTGGGGCGATGACTTCATCGAGGCCGAGCAGGGGCCGCTCAAGGGCATCGACATGGACATGAACCACATCCCGGATGCGGCCATGACCATCGCCACCACGGCGCTGTTTGCCGAGGGCACCACCACCATCCGCAACATCTACAACTGGCGGGTGAAGGAGACCGACCGCCTGCACGCCATGGCGACCGAGCTGCGCAAGCTGGGCGTGGAAGTGGAGGAGGGGCACGACTTCATCACCGTGATTCCGCCCGCACAGCTGACCCACGCGGCCATCGACACCTACAACGATCACCGCATCGCCATGTGCTTCTCCCTGGTGGCGCTCTCCGATACGCCTGTCACCATCAATGATCCGGGTTGCACCTCCAAGACCTTCCCGGACTACTTCGACAAGCTGGCCAGCGTCAGTCAGGCCTGAGCCCTTTCGGCCCGCTTCGTGCGGGCCTTTTCATCTCTGCCCCCCCGCTTTTTTCATGCCTCCTAGCAGCATTATGCAAACTTGCAAGGTGCGATAATAAAATTCCTTGCCGAAGAATGTAATTTTCTATTTACACCGACCCGGCACAGGGCTAGATTGAGATCTCTTTATCGCAGTCATCTAGCAGGAAACTTGGTCATGCAGCATCAAACCGACGACGTTCGTATCAGTGAAATCAAAGAGTTATTGCCCCCGGTTGCGGTGCTTGAGAAGTTTCCGGCGACCGACACCGCCTCGGCCACCGTGTTTGAATCCCGTCAGGCCATCCACAACATCCTGGCCGGCGACGATGATCGCCTGCTGGTGGTGATCGGCCCCTGCTCCATCCACGATCCGGTCGCCGCCCTGGAATACGGCAAGCGCCTCAAGGTGCTGCGCGACGAGCTGAAAGATCAGCTGGAGATCGTGATGCGGGTCTACTTCGAAAAACCCCGTACCACAGTGGGCTGGAAGGGGCTGATCAACGATCCCTACCTCGACAACAGCTGCCAGATCAATGACGGCCTGCGCCTGGGTCGCAAGCTCTTGCTGGATCTCAACGACATGGGGCTGCCGACCGCCTCCGAGTTCCTCGACATGATCACCCCGCAATACGTGGCGGATCTGATGAGCTGGGGTGCCATCGGCGCCCGTACCACCGAATCCCAGGTACACCGCGAGCTGGCCTCCGGTCTCTCCTGCCCGGTGGGCTTCAAGAACGGCACCGACGGCACCATCAAGGTGGCCATCGACGCCATCGGCGCCGCCAGCGCCCCGCACCACTTCCTGTCGGTGACCAAGTACGGCCACTCCGCCATCGTCTCGACCGCTGGCAACCCGGACTGTCACATCATCCTGCGCGGTGGCCGCGAGCCCAACTACAGCGCCCGTCACGTGGATGAGGTGGTGAGTGGTCTGGACAAGGCCGGTCTGCCCCAGAAAGTGATGATCGACTTCAGCCACGCCAACAGCAGCAAGCAGTTCAAGAACCAGATGCTGGTGGCCGAGGACGTGGCCGGTCAGCTGCGTGCCGGCAGCAAGGCGGTGTTCGGCGTCATGGTGGAGAGTCACCTAGTGGAAGGGCGTCAGGATCTGGTGGACGGGTGCGAGCTCACCTTCGGCCAGAGCATCACCGACGCCTGCATCGGCTGGGCCGATACCGAGGTACTGCTGCGCAACCTGGCGGACGCCGTGGCCGCTCGCAACGCCCTCTGAGCCCAAGGCGCCCCGTTGGCGGGGCAATAAAAAAGCGCGACCCTGGGTCGCGCTTTTTGTTTGGCCATCTCTCGGCAGGTCGCGGTTTACTTGGCCCGCTCCTGGTGGCCGCGCAGGCGGATGTTGATCATCTCCACCACCAGCGAGAAGGCCATGGCGAAGTAGATGTAACCCTTGGGAATGTGCAGATCCAGCCCTTCGGCCATCAGCGCCACCCCGACCAGGATAAGGAAGGAGAGGGCCAGCATCTTGATGGTGGGGTGGGTATCGACGAAGTCGCCGATGGCCTTGGCGGCAAACATCATGACGCCGACGGCGATGATGATGGCCAGCACCATGACAGGGACATGATCCGCCATGCCCACGGCGGTAATGACAGAGTCCAGGCTGAAGATGATGTCGAGGATGGCGATCTGCACCAGAGTGGACAGGAAGCCCGCGGTCTTGCTCACCACACCCGCCTCTTCGGCAGCCCCTTCCAGGCTCTGGTGGATCTCGTGGGTGCTCTTGGCGATGAGGAACAGACCCCCCACCAGCAGGATGAGATCTCGTCCCGAGATGGCTTCCCCCAGCACGGTGAAGAGGGGCTCGGTGAGGCGCATCACCCAGGCCAAGGAGAGCAGCAGCAGGATGCGGGTGCCCATGGCGAGCCCCAGCCCCAGGATGCGCGCTTTCTGGCGCTGGGCTTCCGGCAGACGACCCACCAGGATGGAGATGAAAATGATGTTGTCGATGCCGAGCACGATCTCGAGCAGGGTCAGGGTGGCGAGCGCGACCCAGGCGGAGGGGTCCGCAATCCATTCCAGCATGATTGAACCTTGGTTGAACAGTGATTGAGGTAGAAGCCGCGCATTTTAGCAGGGGGTCATGGCTTGTCCCAGTGGCGGGAAAAGATAAAAATGGCGGCGATCCAACAGGAGGGAAACATGTTTCGATTAGGGCTCATCATCAACCCCGTCGCCGGCATCGGCGGGGCCGTCGGTCTCAAGGGCAGTGACGGCATGGTCGCCGAGGCGCTGGCGCGCGGGGCCGTCCCCAAGGCCCGGGAGCGGGCTCGCCAGGCCCTGTTGCCCCTGTGCGAGCTGACCACCCCATTCGAGCTGCTGACGGTGGCCGAAGAGATGGGGGCCGACCTCGCCGCCGAGCTGGGGTTGCCCCATCGCATCGTCCATCGGCCTGCCGGGGCGCAGACGAGCGCCGAGGACACCCGGGCTGCCGCCCTGGCCCTGCGCGATGCCGGGGTGGATCTGCTGCTCTTCGCCGGTGGCGATGGCACCGCCCGTGACATCTGCGCGGCGGTGGGGGAGTCCTGCCATGTGCTCGGCATCCCGGCGGGGTGCAAAATCCACTCCGGGGTCTACGGGGTGACGCCGGCGGCGAGCGGCCGGGTGGCGGCCAGAATGATCGCAGGGGAGCTCCTGAGCCTGGTGGATGCGGAGGTGATGGACATCGACGAGGAGGCGTTTCGCGCCGGCAAGGTGCGCGCCCGCCACTACGGCCAGTTGCTGGTGCCCGGGGATCTGCGCTACGTGCAGGCGGTCAAGCAGGGGGGACGGGAGTCCGAGGAGCTGGTGCTCGCCGATCTTGCCGCCGGCGTGGTGGAGCAGATGGAGCCCGATACCCTCTACCTGATGGGGTCGGGGAGCACGGTGGCCGCCTGCATGGGGGAGCTGGGTCTGGAAAATACCTTGCTCGGTGTGGATCTGGTGGAAAATGGCCGGCTTATCGGGCAGGATCTGTCCGCCGCCGAGATCCTGACCCGGATCCGCGGCCGTCGCTGCCGTCTGATCATCACCCTGATCGGCGGTCAGGGACATCTGTTCGGGCGCGGAAATCAGCAATTGAGTCCAGACGTGATCCGGGCCGTCGGGCGCGAGCATATCCAGGTGCTCGCCACCAAAGCCAAGCTGGCGGCGCTAGAAGGCCGTCCGCTGCTGGTGGACACCGACGATCCGGCACTGAACCGGTCGTTGAGTGGTTATCTGCGCATAACCACGGGATACAAGGATCAGGTCATCTACCCGGTGGCCAACCCGGAATAGGACATCAAGGATGCGGCTGGCCTGGCGCCAGAGAGCCGCGATCAACCGGATCGCGGTTCCACTCCCCGAATTTTTTGCCGGCAACCCCGGAAATGAGGCTGCGTTAAATGACGATTCACGATTTTGAACACAAGTTGTTGGGACTGATCGACGCCATGGTCGCCACGGCCAGCGAAGACGAGCTGTTTGCGGGTGGCTATCTGCGAGGGCACATCTCCCTTGCGGTGGCGCGCGCCGAGCTAGAGGGCAAGACCCTGGTGCGGGACGTCAAGAGCTATGTGCTGCGCAGCCTGAACGAGGCCATCTTGCAGGGTGAGCTCTCCGAGCAGGACGAGGTGCTGGTGCAGGAGATGTGGAAGCGTCTGCAGGCCCAGGCGGAAGCTTGATCCCATTCGCAGTTCAAACACAAGTTTAAGTAATCTGCTTCCCTGAGTGTTATCAAAAGGTTAATAATGAGGCTCGCCTTTTGTTTCAGGGATTAAACCATGGCCTCCACCTCACGCATTGCCACCAGACTGCCGCTCGAGATGCTCTATCACTGGGAGCGGCAGTGTCCCGACCGAATCTATCTGCGTCAGACCATCCACCGCGAATACGTCGACTTCACCTGGGGTGAGGTTGCCGACGAGGCGCGGCGCATGGTGACGGCACTGCGCGCCCTGGGCCTGGTGCCCGGTGACAAGGTGGCCCTGCTCTCCAAGAACTGCGCCCAGTGGTTCATCGCCGATCTGGCGATGCAGATGGGGGGATACGTGAGCGTGCCCATCTACCCCACCGCCAACGTCGACACCATCGAATACGTGCTGCGCCACAGCGAAACCAGAGCGATCTTCGTCGGCAAGCTGGACGACTGGAAGAGCCAGGAGGCGGGGGTGCCCGGGGATCTGCTGCGTATCGCCCTGCCTTACGACACCATGCCGGCCGCCCACCAGTGGGACGATCTGCTGGCGCAATACGACCCCATCCCGGACAGCCCGGTGCAGGCGCCGGATGCCCTGCTGAGCCTGGTCTACACCTCCGGCAGCACCGGCAAGCCCAAGGGGGCCATGCTGAGCGTGGAGCGCTACGCCTGGTCCTGCGAGAAGCTGGTGGAGGCGGTCTCCCTCACCGCCGAGGATCGCGGCTTCTCCTACCTGCCCCTTGCCCACATCACCGAGCGGGTCTACATCTACGGCGGCAGCCTGTTCAGCGGTGCCACCATCGCCTTCCCCGAATCCCTCGACACCTTCATCGAGGACGTCAAGCGCTGCCGTCCCACCGTCTTCATCTCGGTGCCGCGGCTCTGGGCCATGTTCCGCATCAAGATCCACGAGAAGCTGCCCCAGAAAAAGCTGGCGCTGCTGCTCAAAATCCCCCTCGTCTCCAGCCTCATCAAGAGCAAGCTGCAAAAGGGGCTGGGGCTGGATCAGGCGCGGGTGCTGGGCTGCGGCTCTGCGCCGGTGGCCCCGGCGCTGCTGGAGTGGTATCACAGCATCGGCATCCATATCACCGAGGCCTGGGGCATGACCGAGAACCACGCCTACTCCACCCTCAACTACCCCTTCCGGGCGGACAAGATAGGCACCGTCGGCAAGGCCGGGCCCGGGGTGACCATCAAGATCTCCGACGAGGGGGAGATCCTCTGTCGCTGCGACGGCATGATGGTGGGCTACTACAAGGATCCCGAGCACAGTGCAGAGGCCATCGACGCCGAGGGCTGGCTGCACACCGGTGACATGGGCAAGCTGGACAGGGAGGGTTACCTCACCATCACCGGTCGCATGAAGGACGTCTTCAAGACCGCCAAGGGCAAGTACGTGGCCCCGGTGCCCATCGAGGGGATGCTCGGGCAGGAGCCCATCATCGAGCAGCTCTGCGTCATCGGCTACGGCATGCCGCAGCCGGTCGCCCTGGTGCAGCTCGCCGAGAGCGCCATGAAGGGGGACAAGGCCGGGGTGGAAGCCCAGCTGGAGGCTGCCCTCAATCGGGTCAACGACAAGCTGGAATCTCATGCTCGCCTGCGGGGCATCCTGGTGGTCAAGAGCCCCTGGAACATCGAGAACGGGGTGCTGACCCCCACCATGAAGATCCGCCGCCACCTGCTGGAACAAAAATACGCGGACATCGGCGAGCGCTGGTCCGGCAGCCAGCGCATCCTGTGGGAGTCCTGACAGGGGTCGGTGCCGCCATATCGGCCACATCAATGACAGTCGGGGGAGCCAGTGGCTCCCCCGCTGTATTTCAGGGGGAAGCAAGCCGACAGGGGGCGGGTGGGACTGGGGCATTGACGCCTTCTCCGATGCTTCCCGCTGCCGCCATGCCGCCCCGCGGCGGGGGAACAGGCAGGGAAAGGTATTTGCAAAATCCATGGAGAGGCGGGATCCCAGTGGCTGGGCGAATGCATCTTGGGGTCACACACGGGGGCCGCAAAGGGCAGGGGCGGGGCATTGACCCCTTCCCCGACGTTTCCCGCCGCCGCCATATGGCCCGTCGTCGGGGGAACAGGCAGGGAAAGGTATTTGCAAAATCCATGGAGAGGCGGGATCCCAGTGGCTTGGTGAATGCATCTCGGGGTCACACACGGGGGCCGCCAGGGGCGGGGACGAGGTATTTACCCCTTCCCCGACCTTTCCCGCCGCCGCCATGCCGCCCCGCGTCGGGGGAATCGGCAGGGAAGGTATTTGCAAAATCCATGGAGAGGCGGGATCCCAGTGGCTGGGTGAATGCATCTTGGGGTCACACACAGGGGCCGCAAGGGGCGAGGCGGGGTATTGGCCCCTTAACCTGGGCTTCCCGCCACCGCAGAGGAGGTCTGCCAAATAAGGTCATCGGAGGGAGGCCGCCCTCACATGGGGCAGGGGGGCATCTGATGCACGGCGCCAGAGGCGCAGAGAAAGAGGGTGAGGGGCAGGATGAGAGCCGCAGAGAGCAAGAAGGGGAGCCGCAGCTCCCCTTCCCGTTGGCGGATGCCGGGGTCAGACGGCTTTGTACTCAAGCTCGACCGAGCCCAGGGCCTTCAGGGTGGACTGGGCCGAATCCCGCTGACTGATCTGGCCATCCTTGCTCTCCAGCAGCACGGCGCGGCGCACGGTGGCGAGATCCTCGCCACCCAGCACAGCGTGGGCGCAGGCCATCTGCATGGGGGGCAGGCTCGGGTTGAAGGCGGCGTTCTCGGCATAGCGGCCGCAGAAGATGCGCCCGTCCTCGAACTGCAGCGCCACCGCGGCATAGCCCTGGCTGTAGGGGGCATAGCTCTGGCGGGCGGCGGCGAGCGCAGCCTGCCACAGGGGGTCGTCGCTCTCGAGTACCAGCTCGTCGTGGGCCTGGGGGCTCATCAGGGCATCGGTGATCTCGAGATCGGCGGGGCCGAAGGAGTGGGGCAGGAAGGATTGCAGCTCGCTGAGATCGTCCGGCAGGGAGACCTTCAGGGTCTTGGCGGTGCTCAGCTCGTTCATGAACTGGCGGCAGTGGCCGCAGGGGGTGTAGTTCACGGTGATCTCGGAGATCCCGGTCTCGCCACCCAGCCAGGCGTTGGAGATGGCGGACTGCTCGGCGTGGACCGAGTGGAACAGCCCCTGGCCCGCGAACTCCATGTTGGCGCCAAAGTACCAGGTGCCGCTCAGGCCGCAGGCGATGGCGCCGACGAAGAACCTGGAGATGGGGGCCACCGAGCAGGCGGCCGCCAGCGGCAGCAAGGCCAGACGCAGGGCCCTGTCATCCAGCCCGGTGGCGGCTTTCAGGGTCGCGACCTGGTCCGGGGTGAAACGGGCCTGGAAATCGTCCCCCAGCATGGGCAGCAGGGCGGCCTGGAGCGGGGCGGAAAGGGTCTCGAATGGCTTGGCAAAGCGGGGATGCATACTGTGTCCTCAAAGGCCAATTGGGGGGCCATTGTAGGGAGCAAGCGCGGCGAATTGTGTGAGCGCGCTCACGCCTTGATGGGCAAAGGGGCGGGGATGGTAAAGGAAACGTTTGTCTTTCGCAATCTGTGCGCCAGCTCCCGGCATCAGGGAGGCGAGGGTATCGGATGGAAACGGTGAAAGGGCACAGAGGCCATGGCCGCAGGGGCGGCCATGGCAACGGGGATCAGGTCAGCCAGTGGTAGAGGGCGAACAGCAGGGGGGCGATGGCCGCGGTCAGCACACCGCACACCACCATGGCCAGCGACGAGAAGGCGCCCTGGGTCACTCCCTGCTCGGCGGAGGCGGCGGTGCCGATGGCGTGGGCGCAGGCTCCCATGGCGAGCCCCTGGGCCTCGGGGTCGGTGACCCGCATCAGCTTGAGCAGGGGATAGCCCGCCAGGGCCCCCAGGATCCCCACCACCACCACCACGGCGGCGGCGATGGCGGGAATGCCGCCGAGGGACTGGCTGACGCTCATGGCGAGCGGCGTGGTGATGGACTTGGTGGCGATGGAGGCGAGCAGCGCCGGATCCGCCCCCATCAGGTGGCCGACCCCCAGGGTGGTGCAGACCGAGATGAGCACTGCGGTGAGGGTGCAGGCCAGGATGGGTGTGAGCTTGTCGCGGATCTGGCGCGCCTGCTGGTAAAGCGGCAGGGCCAGGGCCACCACGGCGGGTTCCAGCAGGGCGGTCAGGGGCGAGGCCCCCTGCTGGTACTGATCCAGAGGCAGATCGAGCCAGAGCAGCAGGCCGATGATGACGGCGGTGGGGATCAGCACCGGATTGATGACGGGCCAGGGCAGGCGGCGGTAGAGGGCCCGGGTCATGAAATAGAGGGCCAGGGTCAGGGGAATGGCCAACCAGAAGATCATGGCTGCATCCTTGTGATGACAGGGTAAGGTGAGGTGAGGGGCAGGGCGAACCAGAGGATCATGGCTTGTTCATCCTTTGATAGAGGTGGCCGACCGCGCCCAGGATGAGCACGATGCCGAGCACGACGCAGAGCATGATGAGACCGAAGGATTGGCGCAGGGGCTCGAGCCAGGCCACCAGGCCCACCGCCACCGGCACGAACAGCACCCCCATGTGGCGCAGCAGCAGGCCGCCCCCCAGCTCGACCCAGGAGAAGCGGACGATCTGCAAGGAGAGCAGCACGAACAGCAGCAGCATGCCGATGATGCTGCCGGGGAAGGCGAAGGGCAGGATGGCCGCCACGGCCTTGCCTGCCAGCAGACAGGCGATGATGACCAGAAAATCACGAAGGTAGCGCAGGGTGCGTTGCAGCAGCACGGGGGCCTCATCTTGGCAAGTGTGAGCGAGGTCGCAGTTTAACAGGCACGGGGGGGAGGGAACAGGGTCAACTGGCCCGCAGGGGATACAATGGCCCGGCTTCAACCCCATTCACAAGAAGGAGTTCCCATGTCGACCCCCTCTCTCCTGGCCCGGTTGCGCCAACTGCCCGCCGATCCCGCCCTCCCTGACACCCTGCTGCAAACCCGCCAGTGGGAGGGGCCGCTTTGCCGGGTGAGGCTTGACAACACCGGGAGGCAGTCCGAGGCCGTCCACCACTGGCGGCTGTTTGAGGGGGATCTCGGACTTGCGCCCGACGCGGCCATCTACGGAGAGGGGTTCCAGATGCTGGCCCAGACCGGGGGACGCTGGAATGCCCCCGAGCACCTGGGCCGCTGCCCCGATGCGTCTGTCTATCGCATCACCGCCGACCATGGCTACCACACGGTGCACAACCTGCTGCTGGTGGCGCAGGAGGGGGGCTGGCTGCTGCTGGGCTTTGCGAGCTGCCAGCGCTTTGGCGGGGAATTTCGTCTCCATCCCGACGGGCGCCTCGAGATCGTGATGAACACCGAAGGGCGCACCCTGGCGCCGGGTGCACACTGGCAGAGCGAGGCGCTGATCTGCCTGGAGGGGCCGGACAGGGAGGCCCTGCTCGCGACGCTGGCGCAGCATATCGCCGCCGAGCACGGCTCCCTGGTGGGGGAGGTGCCCACGCGCCCGAGCGGCTGGTGCTCCTGGTATCACTACTACGCGAACGTGAGCGCGGCGGACATTCGCGAGAACCTGGCGGTGCGGGCCGAGCGTTTCCCGGCCCTGCGCTACGTGCAGATAGACGATGGCTATCAGGCCAGGATGGGGGACTGGCTCACCCCTTCCGCCAAGTTCGAGGAGGGGGTGGCGGCCCTGGCAGGGGAGATCCGCGCCGCCGGTTGCGAGCCTGCGCTCTGGGTCGCCCCCTTTATCGCCGAGCCCGGCTCCCGGGTGTTCCAGGATCACCCTGACTGGTTCGTGAAAGGGGAGGATGGCCTGCCGCTCCCCTCGGAGCGGGTCACCTACGGGGGCTGGCGCTGCACCCCCTGGTACGTGCTGGATGGCACCCACCCCGAGGTGCAGACGCACCTGGAGCAGGTATTTCGCACCCTGCGTACCCAGTGGGGCATCCACTACTTCAAGCTCGATGCCAACTTCTGGGGGGCCATCCACGGTGGTCGCTTCCACGACCCCGCCGCCACCCGGGTGGAGGCCTATCGGCGCGGCATGGCCGCCATCCTGCGCGGCGCCGGGGAGGGGGCCTTCCTGCTCGGCTGCAATGCGCCGCTGTGGCCGAGCCTCGGCCTGGTACATGGCATGCGGGTGAGCGATGACGTGGAGCGCCAGGGCCCCCGTTTTCGCCAGATAGCGCGAGAAGCCTTCTGCCGCGCCTGGCAGCACGAGCGGCTCTGGGTGCTGGACCCCGACTGCGTCTGCCTGCGGGATATTCCGGGCCAGCACGGGAGCCGCGCCGAGTACGACTTTCACCTGGCCGCCCTGGTGGCGAGCGGTGGCATGGTGCTGGCGGGGGACAGATTGCAGGATCTGGACGCGGCGCAAGGGGCGCGCCTTGGCAAGCTGCTCGCCCTGTGCGCCGCGCGCACCCCGGCGGCCCGCTTCGAGGGGATGGCATTCGAGCGCGGGCGGGTGGCGCTGCCCGGGGGCGGCGAGCTGCTCTGCCTGTTCAACTGGGGGGAGCACGCCTGCGAGTGCCCGTTGGCGCCGGGGGGCACGGACTTCTGGGACGAGACGCCCCTGGGGAGCACCCTGGTGCTGCAAGGGGGGCAGGGGGCGGTGATCCGCTACCCCTGATGGCGTTGCACGTAAAAAAGGCTCCCTCGGGAGCCTTTTTTACGTGGCGAAATGGTCTCTAGAAGTGCCACTCCATCCCGATGGCGTAATTGGCGGAGCCATAGCCCGGGATCTCGTTGCTGGAGGCGAGCGCCTTGACGGTGAGGCGGGTTGTCAGGGGGATGCCGAGCCCCATGCCGATGGCGATCTCGTCGCTCTGATCCCCCATCATGTCCACCCGCAGGGTGCGATAGAGGGAGAGATCCTGGCTCATCTGGGCATAGATCTGGGACGACTTGTTGTAGAGCTGGCCGAACACCTCCATCTGGAAGCCGTTTTGCGGCGTGATGGCCAGGGGAATGCCGGCGAAGCGGTAGAGATCCGAGTGGTTGAAATAGCTGTTGGTGATTTGCGGGGTGAAGTCGGTCTGCTGGTAGAGGGTGCTGAAGTTGTGCTCGATGAGCCGGTAGGTCTGCTCCGGCAGGCGCAAGAGGTAGTCTGGCACCTCGAACCGGGCGCCAGCGAGGGCGGCCTGGGGCAGCAGGGCACAGGCGACGAGTGTCAAAGCAGGCAGAGCTGAACGCATAAAACGAGAGTTCCCCAACAGTCGAAAGCACGGCATCCATGCCGTCAGCGCATCTAAATATTCACACTATCAGGAGCTTGGGCTCCCTGCCCATTATGTCGCGAGCCGGGGAAACGCATCGGTTTTTAACTGTGAAACGGCTCACATCTCACAGATTTTCAAGGTAGTGATAGAGACTCTTTAGAATCGCAAAGTTCCGTTCGTTCCCCTGGTTCTGTTCCGCCAGGGCTTCCAGGCGCGGCACATAATCCGGCAGGCGGCGGCTGAAGTAGTCGCTGCAGTGCAGGCGCCAGCGCTTCTGCTCCGCTTCGCTCAAGGTGTGGGGCCAGTTGCGGGCGCGGTAACGAAACAGCATCTCGGGCAGACGGGGATCCGTGAAGGCAAACTCCCGCTCCCCCAGCAGATCCGCCGGGGTGGCGCGCACCAGATCCATGGTGGACTTGTCGCCGTGGCCGAAGAAACCGGCGTAGAGCTGGGTGTCGGGGTCGCCGTCGGTGCTGCCGGCAAACTCCTGGTTGAATACCTCCACCAGTTTTTCCCGCACCTCGGGGTGGGCCCGCAGCAGATCCAGGCTCTTGCGGCACTGTGCCCGATTGATGCCCAGCTCGTCCGCCCGCTCCGGCGTCAGGGTGGCGGCCGGGGCCAGCACCGGGCACTTGTTGATGTGCACCAGTTTGACCGGAATGCCGGCCAGATCCCCCAGCTCCTCTTTTTTGGTGTAGAGGCGCTCGCGGATCTCCTCGCAGGATAGCTCGATGAGCGGAGTCGGGTCACGGGTCAGATCCACCATGATCACCGCGTTCTGGTTGGTGGGGTGCCAGGCGAGCGGCGACACCCAGCTTGCGCACCCCTGCCAGGGGGAGAACATGCCGGAGACGTGCACCAGGGGTTTCATGGTCACCACGTCGATGAGGGCCTTCACCTTGTTCTTGTTGCGAAGATCAAAGAGGTACTCGAAGAGCTTGGGCTGAGCCTTTTTCACCAGCCTGGCCATCTCGATGGTGGCCAGCACATCCGAGAGCGCATCGTGGGCGTTGGCGTGGGCCACGCCATTGGCCACCGTCAGCTTCTCCAGCCGGAAGCTCGGCTTGCCCTCTTCGTCAAACGCCCACTCTATCCCCTGCGGGCGCAGGGCGTAGCAGGCCCGCAGCATGTCGAGGATGTCCCAGCGGGAGTTGCCGTTCTGCCAGGCGTAGGCATAGGGGTCATAGAAGTTGCGATAGAGGGTGTAGCGGGTCACTTCGTCATCGAAGCGGATGCTGTTGTAGCCGAGCACGCAGGTGCCCGGGGCGGCGAACTGCTCGTGGATCTGGCGGATGAAGTCCGCCTCGCACAGCCCGTCCTTCATCGCCTTTTGCGGCGTGATGCCGGTGATGAGGCAGGCTTCCGGCTCCGGCAGGTAATCCGCCGGCGGCTTGCAGTAAATCACCAGCGGCTCGCCGATGACGTTGAAATCCGCGTCGGTGCGAATGCCCGCAAACTGCGACGGCCTGTCTTTGGCCGGACTGATGCCGAAGGTCTCGTAGTCGTGGAAGTAGAACGTGGGCCCGCTGGCCGGGTGCGCTGATGTGCTCATGTTGCTCGAAAGGAGTATCCGATGACGGCGGCGCCTGGCGCCTGGGTGGGGGTGCCATGCACCGCAATTGCCTGCATGGTAAACCATCGCGCTGGCAGAGCGAAGTCCGGGGCGTTCGCCTGGCGCTTTAATGGGCAGTGGGCGTTGTCCGTGAGCCTGGTCATCCCATCGGTCCGGCTCAGGGCAGGGGAAAGTGAGGGGTCAGGGTATTGAGGTCCAGCAGGGTGAAGTAGCCGCCCTCCTCGGGATACCAGCCGCCGGTGTCGATGTAGTTGACGTTGCCAAGGCGCACCGGCACCCTCACCGGAGTGTGGCCCACCACCAGGGCGGCGAGATCCGCGACCCCGTCCTCGTCCAGCCGTTCGATACGGCGCCTTGACCAGAGGCAGACGTTCTTGATGGCCCGAAGCCGTCCGCCGCTCACCCCGGCATCGAGTTGGTCCAGCAGCCCCTGCCAGGAGGAGAAGGGGCAATCGGCGTGAAGCAGCCCGACGGGGCCGGCCGTGGTGGCCACCTCGATGGCCAGGGGCAGGCTGCGGTAGTGGACGGCGAACGCCGCCTGTTCGGCAGGGGTCAGCTGCTGAAACCAGCCGCCGCCGTTTCGGATCCAGTTCTCCCGATCGCAGCTCTCGTAACGGCAGACGTAGTCGTCGTGATTGCCGCAGACCGGGTGAAACCAGGGTCTGGCCAGCCAGTGGATCACCTCGCTGCACTCGGGCCCGCGATCCGCCAGATCCCCGACGCTGAAGAGACGGTCCCGGGCGGGATCAAAATCCAGGGTGTCGAGGGCCTGCTGCAACAGGGCGAAGTGGCCGTGGATGTCGCCGACGGCCAGATCGCGCCCCAGGGTGTTTTGGGGGAAGCGTCTTATCAGGGGGGAGGGTGTCATGGCGTCTCCTGCCTCTATCCCGGACGGGGATGTTTTGTCTGCCTGTACATAAGGTTACAGAAGAAAAGTGGCGAGCGGGCAGGGCCTGGTAAATCATAGGATTGCCCCCGTGAACGTGCGGCGTCACGCGCCGCCTGTGGGGGAGTCACTCCGGGAGGGCGTCTTGTCCGCCCGCTTTCGGAGCCTCTCTTTCTCCACGCTTTTTGACAGGAATCTTGAATGCGGCGTCAGCTGTTGATCTGGATAGGCCCCCTGTGCAGCCTGCTGCTGCTGGGGGCGGCCTTGACCGTCCTCTATCATTTGACCCACCTGTGGCACTGGCACGACATCCGCCAGGCCATCTGGTCACAACCCTTGCCGCAGTTGGGGGGGGCCCTGCTGCTCACCCTGCTCAGCTATGGCTGCCTCTGCTGCTACGATCTGCTGGCCCTGAAGGTGCTGGACAAGCGACTGCCCTGGCAGCAGGTGGGGATGACCTCCTTCATCGCCTACACCTTCTCCAACACCCTGGGCTTTGCGCTGCTCACCGGCTCCTCGGTACGCTACCGGCTCTACTCCTCCCTGGGGCTTGGCACCGGGGAGGTGGCCAGGGTAATCCTCTTTTGCTCCATCACCTTCTTCCTCGGTCTGCTGGGCTGGGGGGGCAGTGCCCTGCTGCTGGGGCAGGGGGCGGCCCTGCTGGTGGACTGGCCCCGCTGGGCGACCGGGCTGTTGCAACTGACGGGGGGCCTGGCCCTGCTGACAGTGCTGGCGTATCTGGTGTGGCCGGGGACAGCCCTGGTCTGGCGCGGGCACCCGCTGTTGCTGCCGCGCATCAGATACCGCCTGCTGCAACTGCTCATCGCCCTGCTCGACTGGATGGCCGCCGCCGCGGTGCTCTATGTGCTGCTGCCATCGGGCAGCGTGCCCTATCCGGTGCTGCTCAGTGCCTTCGTGCTCTCCAGCCTGCTCGGGGTGCTGGCCCATGTGCCGGGGGGCATCGGGGTCTTCGAGGCGAGCATGAGCCTGCTGCTCACCCACTATCTGCCGGTGGACAAGCTGCTCGCCTCCCTGCTTATCTACCGCTGCACCTACTACTTCCTGCCCTTCCTCTGTGCCCTGCTGCTGTTCGCAGGTCAGGAGCTGCTGCAACAGCGGGCCCGCCTGCACCGGTTGCAGGGAGTGATGATGGCGACCCGGGAGTTCGTGCCCGCCCTGGTGAGCATGGGCACCTTCGCGGCGGGCACCCTGCTGCTCTGCTCCGGGATGATCCCGACCATGAAGGGGCGCATCGAAGCCTTCCTGCAGGTGCTGCCCCTGCACCTGCTGGAGCTCTCCCATGTGCTCGGCAGCGTCAGCGGCGTGTTGCTGCTGTTGCTGGCCCACAGCCTCTACCGCCGTCATGACGGGGCATTCAGGATCACTCAGTGGCTGCTGGGGCTTGGCATGCTGTTCTCCCTGTTCAAGGGGTTTGACTGGGAGTCGGCCCTGCTGCTCGGGGGCTTCTTGCTCATCATCACCCCCTGCCGCCCTCTCTTTTATCGCAAGGGTTCCCTGCTTCACGCCCGGTTCACCCCTTCCTGGCTGATGTCGGTGGGAGCCGTGCTGCTGGGGGCCTTGTGGTTGCTGCTCTTCTCCTACCGCCATGTGGATTACGACCCCTCCCTCTGGTTGCACGTCTCGGCCCACGGGCCCGGGGCCGCCTCCCGCGCCCTGCGCGCCATGGGGAGCGTCATCGGCGTGCTGGCGGTGGTCGGGGTGGCCCATCTGCTGGCCCCCTTGCGCCTCGCCGCCGGCAAGCCGGATGCCGAGGCGCTCTCCCGTGCCCATGGGCTGGTGATGCGGGCAGGGGGAGGCCACGGCTACCTGGCCCAGCTCGGGGACAAGTCCCTGCTGTTCCACCCAAGCGGCGAGGCCTTCCTCATGTACGGGGCCGAGGGCAGCAGCTGGATAGTGATGGGGGATCCCGTCGGCCAGCCCTCCCTCGTGGAGGAGCTGCTCTGGCAGTTTCGCGAGCGCTGTGACGAGCACGACGTCAGCCCGGTCTTCTACCAGGTGTCGGCCCGATATCTGCCTGTCTATCTGGATCTCGGGCTCATCCCCTTCAAGCTGGGGGAGGAGGCCATCGTGGATCTGCCGAGCTTCGATCTCGCCGGCAGTCGCCTGCGCAACCTGCGCCAGAGTCACGCCAAGGGCAAGCGGGAAGGGCTGCGCTTCGAGGTGGTGGCCCCCGGTGAGATTGCCCCCCTGCTGCCCGAGTTGAAGGGGATCTCCGACAGCTGGCTGCACAGCAAGCAGGGCAGGGAGAAGGGCTTCTCCGTGGGCAGTTTCGATCCCGCCTACCTCACCCTCAACCCGATGGCGCTGGTGCGGCGGGAGGGGCAGATCGTCGGGTTTGCCAACCTCTGGACCAGCGACAACAAGGAGAGCCTCTCCATCGATCTGATGCGCTACAGCCTGGACACAGGGGCGGCGCCCGTCATGGATTTCCTGTTTGTCGAGCTCCTGCTGTGGGGCAAGCAGGAGGGGTATGCCAGCTTCAACCTGGGGATGGCCCCCATGTCGGGCTTCAACGACAACCCCCTCGGCGGTTACTGGGCCCGCCTTGGCAACACCCTGTTCACCCGGGGCAGCCGTTTCTACAACTTCCAGGGATTGCGGCGTTACAAGGAGAAGTTCGGCCCAAGGTGGGAGCCCCGCTACCTGCTCTGTACCGGTCATCTGGTGCTGCCCCGCACCCTGACCCACCTCGTCTCCCTCATCAGTCGCGGCCCCTTTGGGCTCATGAAGAAATAGGAGTTGGCCCATGAGAGCCATGTTGTTGCTGTTGATTTGCTGTCTCGCCTCCTCGTTCACCCTCCCAGCGGTGGCCGCCCAACCGGGCCGGGTCGGCGCGGATCTGGGGCTGGTGGAGTTGCCCGTGGCGCAAGCCTCGTCCGCCCCCATGGTGGTCTTCATGAGCGGGGATGGCGGCTGGGCGGCGCTGGACAAGGGGCTCAGCGCCCAGTTGCAGGCCCACGGCATGCCGGTGGTGGGCTGGAGCTCGCTCTCCTATTACTGGAAGAAGAAGACGCCGGAGCAGGCGACGGCGGATCTGGTGCGCATCCTCACCGAGTACCAGTCCCGTTGGGGGCGCCAGCGCTGGTTGCTGGTGGGCTTCTCCTTTGGCGCCGAGATAGTGCCCTTCGTCATCAATCGTCTGCCGCCAGCCTATCGCGACAGCCTGGCGGGGGCCGTGATGCTCTCCCCCTCGACGGCATCGGATTTCGAGATCCACGTCAGCGACATGGTGGTGCACGACAAGGGGGGCCGCTATCCCACCCTGCCGGAAGTGACACGCATCCAGAGTCTGCCGCTGCTCTGCGTGCAGGGAGCGGAGGACGACTCCCCGGTCAAACTCTGTCCGCGCTTGCAGCAGCCGAACGTGACGACGGTGACCCTGCCGGGCTCCCACCACTTCGACGACAACTACCAGACCCTGTATCAGGAGATTGCCGGGAACCTGGGCCTGGCCCAATAACGGCGAGAGGCCGGGAAAACGACACAGGGCGGCCAATGGCCGCCCTGTTGCCGTGGCCCCATGCAACTGTCCAGGGGGCTGGCATGCCGGGATCAGAGCAGATCTTCGAGCTGGTACTTCTTGAGCAGGGTGTTGAAGGTGCCGTCGGCCTTGACGCTCTCGATGGCGGCATCGAAGCGGGCCTTGAGCTTGTCATCGTGCTTGCGCAGGGCCACCGCCACCCCTTCTCCCAGGATCTTGTCCTGGGTGCCGTTGAACTGGGGACCGACGAAGGCGAACTGCTTGCCCATCTCCTTGTCGAGGAAACCCACCTTCAACTGCACCATGTTGCCGAAGGTATAGTCGGCGCGGCCGGACTGCAGATCCAGCATGGGAGACTGGGCATTGACGTAGCGCTTGATCTTGGCCACCTCGCCATAGCGGGCGGTGACGAAGTTGTCCTGGGGAGTGCCCTCCTGCACCGCGATTACCTTGCCCTTGAAGTGGGCCGGATCGTCTGCAAAGTCGGCGGCCTTGTCGCTGCGCCCCACGAAGCGGTTCTGCATCATGTAGTAGACCTGGCTGAAGTCCACTTTCTGGCGCCGCTCGTCGGTGATGTTCATGGAGGACATGATGGCGTCGTACTTGCGCACCTGCAGGCCCGGCAGCAGGGCATCCCAGGGCTGGTTGATCACCTCGCACTCGGTCTTCATGGCCGCGCACAGGGCATAGGCGAGATCGACCTCGAAGCCGCCGAGCTGGCCGTTGCTGTCGACCATCTCGAAGGGGGGATAGGTGGCATCGGTGGCGATCACCATGGGTTTGGCGGCGGCCTGGCCGGCGGTGGCCAGGGCCATCAGCATCATCAGTGTGTTGAGTTTCATGGTCAGTCCCTTGAAGTGTGGTGTCATTCCTAGCGTGCTAAAGGGTGCCGGCCTCAAGGGCCGACGGCTATCTTGCGATGGGTGAGGGCCGGCAACTGGCTGCGCACCGTGCGCTGTGCTGCCAGATCCAGGGTGGCGATGGCCATGCCCTGACCCTCCTCTACCTGGGCCAGTATCCGGCCCCAGGGATCGATGATCATGCTGTGGCCGAAGGTGCGCCGCCCACCGGGGTGGTGCCCCCCCTGGGCACTGGCAAACACGAAGGCCAGGTTTTCCACCGCCCGGGCCCGCAGCAGCAGCGCCCAGTGCGCGAGCCCGGTGGTGTGGGTGAAGGCCGCGGGCAGGGCGATGAAATCGGGGGGGGGCCCCAGGCGAAACAGCTCCGGGAAGCGCAGGTCGTAGCAGATCCCGAGGCGCAGCACGCCCCAGGGCAGGGGATGGCTCACCACCTCCCGGCCCGGGGTCATGGTCGCGGCCTCGTCATACTGCTCCTGCCCGGTGCAAAAGCCAAACAGGTGCAGCTTGTCGTAGCGGCTTGCGAGCTGCCCTTGCGGGTCGATGAGCAGGCTGCTGTTGTGCATCTTGCCGGGCTCGTGGCTGGCAAGCGGCAATGTGCCGGCCAGGATCCAGAGCCCGAGCTCCCGGGCCAGCCTCTGTACCCAGGCCAGCAGGGGGTGATCGCCAGCGGGGGCGGCCAGGGCCACCCGCGCCCGCTCATCAACCGGCATCAGGTAGAAGTATTCGGGCAGCAGGGCCAGTTCTGCCCCCTCGGCCGCGGCCTGACGCAGCAGCGCCTCGGCCTGGGTCAGGTTGTGGTCAAGGTCATCCCCGGAGACCATCTGGAGGACGGCAACGCGCAGTGAATCCATGGAGCCCCCTAGACGGCGCACAGGCGCTCGGCGCCCGCCAGCAGGGTGTCGTCATCCTTGGAGAAGGAGAGACGGATGACTCTTTGATCCGTGCCGTCGTGATAGAAGGCGGAGACCGGAATGGTGGCGACCCCGTGATCGCGGATGAGCCGCTGCACGAACAGGCTGTCCGGCTCGTCGCTTACCCGCTCGTAGCTTGCCAGCATGAAGAAGCTGCCCGCCGAGGGGAGTAGGGTCAGGCGCGAACCGGCCAGGGCCGTGGCGAGCAGGTCGCGCTTGCGCTGGTAGAAGGCTGCCAGCCCCTGATAGTGGGCCGGTTGCTGCAACAGGTGGGCGAAGCCGTACTGCATGGGGGTGTCGGCGGCGAACATGGCGAACTGGTGCACCTTGCGGATCTCCTCCATCAGGGGACGGGGAGCCACGCAGTAGCCCACCCGCCAGCCGGTGACGTGGAAGGTCTTGCCGAAGGAGAAGACGGCGACGGAGCGCTCCACCAGCTCCGGATAGCGGATGACGCTCTGGTGCAGGGCGCCGTCGAACACCACGTGCTCGTACACCTCGTCCGAGAGGATCAGGATGTCGGTGCCGCGCACCAGGCGGGCGAGGCGCTCCTGATCCCCTGCCTGCCAGACGGTGCCGGTGGGGTTGTGGGGGGTGTTGAGCACTATCATGCGGGTGCGGGGGGTGATGCGGGCGGCCACCTCGTCCCAGGGAATGGCGAAATCCGGCGCCTTGAGGGCGATCACCACAGGGGTGGCTCCCTGCAACTGGATCATGGGGCGGTAGCTGTCAAACGCCGGCTCGAACATGATCACCTCGTCGCCGGGGTGAACCAGGGCGGTGATGGCGCAGAACAGGGCTTCGCTGGCGCTGGCGGTGATGGTGATCTCCTCGCCCGCGTCATAGTGATGGCCGTAGCTGGCTGCAATCTTGGCCGCCAGTTGTTCGCGCAGGGCAGGCAGCCCCGTCATGGGGGCGTACTGGTTTTCACCGGCCAGCATGGCCTCGTGGGTCACCCGGATGAGCTCGGGATCGCAGGGGAAGCTCGGCGCCCCCTGGGAGAGGTTGATGCTGGGATGGCGGGCGGCCAGATCCCCGATCACGGTGAAGATGGTGGTGCCCACCTGGGGCAGTTTGCTGGAAACCTGGGGGATGGACATGGCGCCGTCACCTGCGTGTGTGAAAGAGGTCCCTTTTTAGCCCCCCCAAGGCTTGCCGGACAACGGATTATTCGGCATGGTATGCATGAGTTTTTCTCAAGCATGGAGGCTTGTCATGTTGTCCACCCAGCCGCGTACTCAGTTGCCTCTCTATGGCCTGCAGGTCTTCGAGTGTTCTGCCCGCCACCTGAGTTTTACCTTGGCCGCCGACGAGCTGTGCGTGAGCCAGGGGGCGGTGAGCAAGCAGATCGCCCAGTTGGAAGCGCGCCTGGGCCACCTGCTGTTCGTGCGTGGCACCCGTTGTCTCACCTTGACCCCCGCCGCCGAGCGGCTGCTGCCTTTCGTTCGTGAAGGGCTGGCCCGCATGGGGGAGGGGCTCAGCGCCTTGCAGGCCCTGCCCCACGAGCAGGCGATCAGCATCAAGGTGCCCTCCTGCGCCAGCCGCTGGCTGCTGCGGCGGTTGCAGGCGTTCGAGGGGGAGGCGGTGGAGGTGCGTGGCAGCCACAGCCATGGCATCGACTTCTCCCGGGAGCCCTTCGATCTCGCCATCGTCTACCAGCCCTGCCTGGGGCGCTATCCCCACAGCCAGCCCCTGTTTCGGGAACGGTTGACCCCGGTCTGCGCCCCGGCGTTTGCTGCCAAGCATCGTCTGTTCGAGCGCGACCTGAACGAGCTGCCCCTGCTGCCCCTCATCCATGCCAGCGCCGATAGGCGGGACTGGCGCAACTGGTTTGCCGCCTTCCTCGACATCCCCTGGCAGCCCCAGGGGGGGCAGCTGTTCGATACCCTGGACTTGGCGATGAATGCCGCCTTGCAGGGGTTTGGCCTCTCTCTCGGGGATCCCACCATAGTGGCCGAGGAGCTGGAGAGCGGCGCCCTGGTCGCCCCCTTTGCCCCCGTGCTGGAGACGGACCACGAGTACGCCCTGCTCGCCCGCCCCGACAGCCGGCGCCACGGGGTACAGCGAGTCTGTCACTGGCTGCTGGAGGGGGAGGGTCATCCCTGAGGGGACGCGAAATGAAACAGCCCCGCGGGCGGGGCTGTTGTCATGGTGATGGCCGCTGGCCGATTAAGGGGTCACTGGCAGATCTTGTAGTAGACCTCGTTCCAGCGCAGTTGCTCCTTGAGCGCGGGGATGCGGGTATGCTCGTCGATGACCACAAACTCGATACCCATGATGTCGGCGAAGGTGCGCAGCTGCTCGATGTCCACCGCCTGGGTGAACACCGAGTGGTGTGCGGCGCCAGCCAGGATCCAGGCCTCGGCACTGGTCTGCAGGTCCGGCAGGGGTTTCCACAGGGCGCTCGCCACCGGGAGTTTCGGCATGGCCTCTGGTAGGTCCACCACCTCCAGCTGATTGACCACCAGACGGAAGCGGTTGCCGAGATCGATGAGGCTGGCGTTGACCGCCTTGCCCGCCGGGGCCGCGAACAGCAGGCGGGCCGGATCGGCCTTCTTGCCTATGCCTAAATGCTGGGCGTCCAGCACGGGTTTGCCTGCGGCGATGGAGGGGCAGACCTCCAGCATGTGGGCCCCCAGCACCAGGTTGTTGCCCGCCTCCAGATGGTAGGTGTAGTCCTCCATGAAGGAGGCACCCCCCGCAAGGCCATATCCCATCACTTTCAGGGTGCGCAAGAGGGCCGCGGTCTTCCAGTCCCCTTCTGCCCCAAAACCGAAGCCTTGCTCCATCAGGCGCTGGCAGGCGAGGCCCGGCAGCTGGTGCAGACCATAGAGATCTTCGAAGGTGGTGGTGAAAGCGCCAAAGCCGCCGTCGGTGAGGAACTTCTTCATCCCCAGCTCCTGGCGCGCCGCCTCGTACAAGGAGGCACGCAGCGGCCCACCCGCCTGCACCGCCTCGGTCAGGGTGTAGGTCGCCTCATACTCGGCCAGCAGCGCCTCGATGTCGCTGTCGGGCACGGCATCGATAACCTTGACCAGATCGCCGACCGGGTGGTAGTTCACCTGATAGCCGAACTGGATCTGGGCCTCAATCTTGTCACCCTCGGTGACCGCCACGTTGCGCATGTTGTCGCCAAAACGGGCGATCTTGAGGTGGCGGCTGTCGTGGATGGCGGCGGCGATGCGCATCCAGTTGCCAATCTTCTGTCTGGCCTCTTCATCCTGCCAGTGACCCACCACCACGGTGCGGGGCAGCCGCAGGCGGGCCCCCATGAAGCCGAACTCGCGCCCGCCGTGGGCGGTCTGGTTCAGGTTCATGAAGTCCATGTCGATCTCGCTCCAGGGGAGATCCCGGTTGAACTGGGTGTGGAACTGCAACAGGGGCTTTTGCAACTTACTCAGCGCCGGGATCCACATCTTGGCGGGGGAGAAGGTGTGCATCCACACCATGAGCCCGGCGCAGCGCTCGTCGTGGTTGGCATCCCGGGCCACCGCGCTGATTTCATCCAGGGTGGTGCCGGTGGGTTTGAGCACTATCTTGAGGGGCAGGTTCGCCCCTTCGTTGAGCTGGCTGGCGATGGTGTGGGCGTGATCGGCCACCTGCTTCAATGTGGTGGCGCCATACAGGTGCTGGCTGCCGACCAGGAACCACACTTCCAGCTGTTTCATCAATTCCATGAGTTTGTCCTCTTTTAGGCTTTTGTCTGGCCGTAATAGGCGTGTTTGCCATGCTTGCGCTGGTAGTGCTTCTCCAGCAGGTAATCGGGCAGGGGGCGGGCCCCAGGGTTGATCTGGCCGGTGAGCCAGGCCATGCGGGCCACCTCTTCCAGCACCACGGCGTTGTGTACTGCATCCTCGGCGCTCTTGCCCCAGCTGAAGGGGCCGTGGTTGGCCACCAGTACCCCCGGCATGGTGAGGATGGGGGTCTGCTTGAGGGTTTCGACGATGAGATGACCGGTCAGCCCCTCGTAGTCCTCCTCCACTTCGCCCGGGGTGAGCAGGCGGGAGCAGGGGATCTCGCCGTGGAAGTAGTCGGCCTGGGTGGTGCCGAAAATGGGGATGGGGCGCCCCGCCTGGGCCCAGGCGGTGGCATGGGTGGAGTGGGTGTGCACTACACCGCCAAGCTCCGGATAGGCGCGATAGAGCACCAGGTGGGTGGCGGTGTCGGAGGAGGGGCGCAAGGCGCCCTCAACCTGCTTGCTCGCCAGATCCAGCACCACCATGTCCTCGACCCGCATCCGCTCGTAGCTGACGCCGCTTGGCTTTATCACCACCAGATTGCGCTCTCGGTCGATGCCGCTCACGTTGCCCCAGGTGAAGGTCACCAGGCCATGGCGCGGCAGATCCAGATTGGCGGCGAGCACCTGCTCCTTGAGGGTCTTGAGGTTCATGCCGGTACCCCCCGGTTGTAGAGGGGTTCGGCGGCGGCGCCCCAGGCGAGGTAGCGCTGGTAGAGGCGCTCGTATTCGGCGACCCGCTCGGGGTGTGGCTGGTGGGTGCGCTCCACGGCGCTTGCCATGTGGTGCTGGGCCTTGGCCACATCGGGATGGATCCCGGCCGCCACGGCGGCAAAGATGGCCGCTCCCAGGGCGCAGCACTGATCCGAGGCCACCACCTGGATAGGCCTGTTCATCACGTCGGCGCAGGTCTGCATCACAGTGGTGGACTTGCGGGCGATGCCGCCAAGGGCGATCACCTGCTCCACCGGCACCTGCTGACTGGTCATGCACTCCATGATGCTGCGGGCACCGAAGGCGGTGGAGGCCACCAGGGCGCCGAAGAGATCGGGGGCATCGGTGCCGAGGTTGATCCCCGTGAGGGTGCCCTGCAGGCGCTGGTTGGCATAGGGGGTGCGCCGGCCGTTGAACCAGTCGAGCACCACCGGCAGGTGCGCCAGGTCGCGTTGCTGATCCCAGGCGGCGGCGAGGTTGGGTAACAAGGCCTGCTTGTGGCGCTCGATGGCGGTGCGAAGCTCCGGATACTGGGCGGCGAGGCTGTCCAGGGGCCAGCCGAGCTGGCGCTGATACCAGGCATAGATGTCACCGAACGCGGACTGTCCCGCCTCCAGCCCCACCATGCCCGGCACCACGCTGCCATCCACCTGGCCGCAGATCCCGGCAATGGCCCGATCACCGATGGTGGCCTCGTCTGCGATCAAGATGTCGCAGGTGGAGGTGCCTATCACCTTCACCAGGGCATTGTTGCCGGCCCCGGCTCCCACCGCCCCCATGTGGCAGTCAAAGGCGCCGCCGGCGATCACCACCTCGCAGGAGAGGTGCAGCCGCTCCGCCCACTCCGGGGTCAGGGTGCCGACCGGGAGATCGGCGGTCCAGCTGTCGGTAAAGAGGGGGAAGTCGAGATCCTCCGTCAGCAGGGGATCCAGGGCATTGAGGAAGTCGGCGGGGGGCAGGCCGCCCCAGCTCGGGTGCCAGAGGGACTTGTGGCCGGCGGCACAGCGCCCGCGCTTGAGGGTGGCCGGGGCCTGGGTGCCGCTCAGGACGGCGGGGACCCAGTCACACAGCTCGACCCAGTTGCAGGCGGCGGCGCGCACGGCGGAATCGGCGCGGGAGACGTGCAGGATCTTGGCCCAGAACCACTCGGAGGAGTAAATGCCGCCGATGTAGCGGCTGTAGTCGGGGAACTGGCCGCCGTGGCACAGGGCGGTGATGGCCTCCGCCTCCTCGATGGCGGTGTGATCCTTCCACAGCACGAACATGGCGTTGGGGTTGTCGGCAAACTCCGGACGCAGGGCCAGCACGCGCCCCTCTCTGTCGATGGGGGCGGGGGTGGAGCCGGTGCTGTCCACCCCGATGCCGCGCACGGCAGTGCGCTGACTCGGCGTGAGCTGGCTCACCACCGCCACCACCGCCTGCTCCATGGACTCCAGATAGTCGAGGGGGTGGTGGCGGAACTGGTTGTTGACCGGTTGGCAGTAGTGGCCTGCCTGCCAGCGCGGGTAATAGACGACATGGGTCGCCAGCTCGGCGCCGTCCTGGCAGCGCACGGCGAGTGCCCTGACCGAGTCGCTGCCGAAATCGAGTCCGATGACGATGTGCTCAGACATAAGTGCTCCTGACCATCAATGAGGGGTGACTGGGGGGAACCATAGGAGATGGGCAGGAGGGGCGGTTAGCCATTGGCTGCTGGAAATATGGATTTTAACGCTGTCAGTGCGACAGGGTGACGGCTCTCTAAAATTCAATATGTGACGAAATTGCTAATTATATAGACGAAATGGCTGCAATCTCATGGCGTGATCCTGCTCTCCATTTTTAATAGTGAAAACGATTACAACTTGGTTCGCTCAACCAGCAACAACAATAACGTCCTGTTTAAGCATGTTTTTATATGGCTGCGACTTGATTGACTCAACGAGCAGCATTGCGTGGATACATGGATTGATAGAACCGTTGGAGACATTCGCATGAACAAAATCGTTAAAGGCATGATCGCGATGGGGTTCGCCCTTGGTATGGCAAATTCTGCTTTCTCGGCCGAAGCGCTGAAGCTGGGCTACCTGGTCAAGCAGCCCGAGGAGCCCTGGTTCCAGACCGAGTGGAACTTCGCCGACAAGGCGGGCAAGGATCTGGGCTTCGAGGTGATCAAGATAGCCGTCCCCGACGGGGAGAAGACCCTCAATGCCATCGACAGTCTGGCGGCGAATGGCGCCAAGGGCTTCGTCATCTGTACCCCGGATCCCAAACTCGGTGCCGCCATCATGGCCAAGGCCAACAGCATGGATCTGAAGGTCATCACGGTGGATGACCAGTTCGTCAACGCCAAGGGCCAGCCCATGGAGCAGGTGCCGCTGGTGATGATGGCCGCCACCAAGATTGGCGAGCGTCAGGGGCAGGAGCTCTACAAGGAGATGCAAAAACGCCAGTGGGACGTGAAAGCGACCGGGGTGCTGGCCATCACCGCCGACGAGCTCGACACCGCCCGTCGCCGGGTCGAGGGCTCCTTGAGCGCGCTCAAGGCCGCCGGTTTCCCCGAGGGCCAGATCTTCCGCGCGCCCACCAAGAGCAATGACATTCCGGGGGCGCTGGATGCCGCCAACTCCATGCTGGTGCAACACCCCGAGGTCAAGAACTGGCTCATCGTCGGCATGAATGACAACACGGTGCTCGGCGGCGTGCGCGCCACCGAAGGGCAGGGCTTCAAGGCGGAGAACGTCATCGGTATCGGCATCAACGGGGTGGATGCGGTGAACGAGCTCTCCAAGTCCAGCGCCACCGGCTTCCTCGGCTCCCTGCTGCCCAGCCCGGACGTACACGGCTACAAGAGCATCCAGATGCTCCATGACTGGGTCGTCAACGGCGCCGAGCCTGCCAAGTTCACCGAGGTGACCGACGTGGTACTCATCACCCGCGACAACTTCAAGGCCGAGCTGCAAAAGAAAGGGCTGTGATCCCCATCCCTTGATACCCATGCCGGCATGGCGGAGTGCGCCGTGCCGGCTGGCTGGAGTCATCTCATGAATCAAGTTCCATATCTGGAGTTTTGCGGCATCAGCAAGGAGTTTCCCGGCGTCAAGGCGCTGCAGAACGTCTCCTTCGCCTGCCAGCAGGGCACGGTACACGCGCTGATGGGAGAGAACGGGGCCGGCAAGTCCACCCTGCTCAAGATCCTGAGCGGTTTTCAGGCGCCCACCCGCGGGGTGGTGAAGCTGGCGGGTCAGGAGAAAGTGTTCCAAAACACGGTCGATGCCCTTGAGAGCGGGATCGCCATCATCTATCAGGAGCTGCACCTGGTCCCTGAAATGAGCGTGGCGGAGAACATCTACCTGGGGCAGTTGCCGACCCGACGCGGCGTCATCGATCGGGAGAAGCTCTATCAGGATGCAGCCAGGCAGTTGGCGCGCCTCGGGATGGACGTCTCCCCCGAGACGCCGCTCAAGTACCTGTCCCTGGGTCAGTGGCAGATGGTGGAGATCGCCAAGGCCCTGACCCGGGACGCCAGCGTCATCGCCTTCGACGAGCCGACCAGCAGCCTGTCGTCCCGCGAGATTGAGCAGCTGTTTCGGGTCATCCGCCAGTTGCGGGACGAGGGCAAGGTCATTCTCTACGTCTCCCACCGCATGGACGAGATCTTCGCCCTGTGCGATGCCATCACGGTGTTCAAGGATGGCCAGTTCGTGCGCACTTTCGCTTCCATGGCCGAGGTGGACCGGGATCTGCTGGTCAAGACCATGGTGGGGCGCGAGCTGACCGACATCTATGGCTACAGCCCAAGGCCGCTAGGCGAGGCGGGCCTCAAGGTGGAGCACCTGATGGGGCCCGGCCTCAAGGCGCCGGTGTCGCTCGAGGTAAAGAGAGGGGAGATCCTCGGTATCTTCGGGCTGGTGGGGGCCGGGCGCAGCGAGCTGATGAAGCTTATCTTCGGCGCCGAGACACCTCGAGGGGGCGAGATATCGGTGTTTGGCAAACAGGTGGTCATTCAGAGCCCCATCGACGCCATTCGCAGCGGCATCATGCTCTGCACCGAAGACAGGAAGGCGCTCGGCATCATCCCCATCCATTCGGTGCAGGAGAACATCAACATCAGCGCCCGCCGCCACCACGCGTGGGGAGGCTTCTGGATCAACCAGCAGTGGGAAGACGAGAACGCGAGGCTGCGGATCCGCGACATGCGGGTCAAGACCCCGTCTCCCCAGCAGGCCATCATGAACCTCTCCGGCGGCAACCAGCAGAAGGCCATTCTGGGGCGCTGGCTGTCGGAAGACATGAAAGTGATCCTGCTCGATGAACCGACCCGGGGCATCGACGTCGGGGCGAAGAACGAGATTTACAACGTGATTTACGATCTGGCCAAGGTGGGCATTGCCGTGGTGGTGGTCTCGAGCGAGCTGCCGGAGGTGCTGGGCATCGCGGATCGGATCTTGGTCATGCGGGAGGGGGAGATCGCCGGAGAGCTTTCCCACGACGAGGCCAACGAGGTCAAGGCGCTCAATCTGGCCATGCCGGCCCGTTGATCTGCTGACCGCAACGAGATAGCACCCGGAATTTTCAGGAGAAATACCATGACAACAACGACCTCGGTCGGCCAAGCCGCCAACGACACCGCGGCGAGCGGTACCCGCCTGCAACTGACCCGCATCTGGGATCAGTACGGCATGCTGGTGATCTTCGCCATCCTGTTCCTGCTCGCCTGCGTGCTGGTCCCCAACTTCGCCAGCCTTATCAACATGCGGGGGCTCGGGCTTGCCGTCTCCATGTCGGGCATGGTGGCCTGCGGCATGCTGTTCTGCCTCGCCTCCGGCGAGTTCGACATGTCGGTGGGCTCCGTGGTGGCCTGCTCAGGGGTTGCCTGCGCAGTGGGCATCAACGCCACCGAGAGCATCCCCCTCGGCATTCTGGCCGGTCTCTCGGTGGGCCTTGTCTTTGGCCTCATCAACGGCATCGTCGTTGCCAAATTCAAGATCAACGCCCTCATCACCACCCTTGCCACCATGCAGATGGCGCGCGGGGTGGGCTACATCATCTCCGACGGCAAGGCGGTGGGCATCGTGGAGGAGGGCTTCTTCGAGCTTGGCAACTCCGCCCTGCTCGGCATCCCGACGCCCATCTGGCTGACGGCTGTCTGCTTCGTGCTGTTCGGGCTGCTGCTCAACAAGACCACCTTCGGGCGCAATACCCTGGCCATGGGGGGCAACGAGGAGGCGGCACGTCTGGCCGGGGTCAACGTGGTGCGCACCAAGATCATCATCTTCACCATGACCGGGCTCATCGCCTCGCTCGCCGGCATCATCCTCGCATCCCGCATGACCTCAGGTCAGCCCATGACCTCCATCGGCTTCGAGCTGGTGGTGATCTCCGCCTGCGTGCTGGGTGGGGTCTCCATGAAGGGGGGGATCGGCAAGATCTCCTACATCATCGCCGGGGTGCTGATCCTGGGGCTGATGGAGAACGCCATGAACCTGCTCAACATCTCCCCGTTTGCCCAGTACGTGGTGCGTGGCCTCATCCTGCTCGCCGCCGTGCTGTTCGACCGCTACAAGCAGGTGCGCAAAGCCCGTATCTGAGCGATGTCTTTCCTCGTCACCGGGCCGGCCTCGCGTCGGCCCGGTGTTTTCCCCGGCAAGCTGTGAGCCAGTTCAACAATTTCACAACGAACAGCTTGCGAACATAGGGGGTTCCTACGCCGGATCTCTACAATGGCCCATGTCGACTTTTTTACCGAAACCCTGTTTTCCGCCATGTCCTCGATGCAAAAAGAGAAGCCGAAACAACTCAATCCCCTGCTGCCTGGCTACGCCTTCGACGTCTTCCTGGTCTCGGGGATGACTCCCATCGAGCAGGGGAGCGCGCTGGATTTCACCATCGACAGGCCCCACGGCATGAAGGGGTTCATCGTCAATCTGACCATCAAGGGCAAGGGGCAGATCTTTCAGGGGGACAAGGCCTTCACCGTGGAACCCGGCGACCTGCTGCTCTTTCCACCAGCGGCGGTGCACCATTACGGCCGGGCGCCGGATGCCCGGGAGTGGTATCACCGCTGGGTCTATTTCCGGCCGCGGGCCTATTGGGCTGACTGGCTCAAGTGGCCCCAGGTGACGGAGCAGGTGGGGCGGCTGCAACTGGCGGACAACCAGCTGCTCACGGAATTCGACGCCCTGTTCCTCGACATCGAGGAGACCCACAAGCAGCTGCGGCCCATGTCGGAGCAGCTCGCCATGAACCTCTTGGAGCGGCTGCTCATCCGCTGCTACGAGGCATCGTCCCAGAATGCCTATCCAGCCATCGATCACCGGGTCCACGAGGCGTGCCAGATCCTGAGCGAGTCCCTCTCGGCCGAGATCTCGGTGGAAGCGCTGGCGGAGCAGGTGTTCTTGTCCCCCTCGCGCCTCGCCCATCTGTTTCGCGAGCAGGTGGGGGTGAGCATAGTGCGCTGGCGCGAGGATCAGCGCATCATGCGGGCCAAGTTGCTGCTGCAGACCACACCGCTGTCGGTGGCCACCATCGGCCAGCAGGTGGGCTATGACGATCAGCTCTACTTCTCGCGGGTGTTCCGAAAGCGGGTAGGGGTCAGCCCCACCGAATACCGCAAGTGCGCCACCCCGCTGTGAGCAGAGCCCAGAGATGACAAAGCCCTCATGACGAGGGCTTTTGTTATCCATGAGGGGCGGATGCGCAATCAGCCCTGACGAGCCTTGAACCTGGGATTGCTCTTGCAGATGACGAACAGCTTGCCGCGTCGACGTACGATCTGGCAATCCGGGTGACGCGACTTGGCGGATTTCAGGGAGGCGAGGACTTTCATTGTTTCTCTTTTCCTTTGCTGAAGAACTGACCGAATCGCTGGCCGAAGCGAGCGACCTGACCTTCCTTGCCGACCTGCTTCTGTTTGCCGGTATAGAAGGGGTGGGACGCGCTGGAGACATCCAGCGTCACATAGGGGTAGGTGTTGCCATCTTCCCACACTCTGGTGCGATCGGTAGCCAGCGTGGAGCCGATCAGAAAGTAGGTATTGCTGGCGAGATCGTGGAACAGAACCTTGCGGTATTCAGGGTGAATATGGGGGCGCATGATTGCCTCTGTTGTTATGTTATAACAAGACATAAATGATGCGATGGATGAGAATCAATATCAACTGTTTTTTCCATGATGACAGCGATGGGGGAAAATCGGGGCCGTTCGGCTGCACATCGTCAGCGAGAAGGTGTGAGCGGTGAGGGCCTATGTGCAGCCACCACCTTTACTTTTCAAAATTACTGTATAAAAATACAGTAAACTATCATGGAGACGTACCCTATGCGCCTGGAAATCATCATCGACAGAAAACACCAGATCCCCACCTCGACCATGGAGGCCTTGCGCCAGGAGCTGCTCAAGCAACTGGGTGAGCGCTTTCCCGATCTGCATGTGCGGGTGGCACCGGGTAGTGCCATGGCTCTGACGGTCAGTCGCGCCAGCAAGGAAGACAAGGAGCTGGCCGAAGCCATGGTGCAGGAGGTGTGGGAAAACGCCGATAGCTGGATGCCGGAAGAAGAGGCTCTGGAAGCCTGAAGATAAGCTCTCAGCGGCAAGCATCGTCGTGATCTGCAGGCCGAGAGGAGGAACCTCCAGTCGGGTGATGATCCCTGTACCGGCTTTGCCGAACCGCTCTTCAAAACACGCAGCCATGGGCTGCGTGTTGCGTTGATGGGGGAGGCGCATGACCATGAAGGCGAAAGAGTAATGTCTCTGGCTGCGCTCAGAGTCCCGCCCAACGCTTGAGGCTGTCGACTTGCACCCGTTGGGTGGCTTGTGCGATGTCGCCATTGGCACGCAGTGCCTTGAGGGCGGTGGGGAGCGCCGCGCGTACCTCGTCTGACGTCATACCCGGTTGCAATGCCGGGTGGTAGGCAAGCTTGAGCAACACGTAGTCGAGCCCGGTCAGAAAGCTGTCGATGCTGCTGTCATTGAAGATGGAGGGGAACACCTTGTCCGAGTCGTTGGGCAGCCCCATCACCTGGCTCAACTCTTCCACTACGCAATCCAGAAAACGGCCCTTTGCCCGGCTGTAATCCACCGGAATGATGATGGTGGCACGGGTGATCTCGTAGCGAGCGTTGGTGGCGAAATTGGCCAGGCAAATCCCCTCCTTGAGGGCGATGCGCACCGACTCGTCCTGGCGCATGGTGCGCGCAGCCCAGCTCGCCATCTGTTTGTGCCGGGTCATGATGAGGGTGAGATTGGGGTTGTCGTTGACAATCTCGATGGGGTGACCGGTGATCCTGCTCAGGTGACGGGTCTGTACCTTGACGACCTCGGCCTGCAGCGGCTTGTCGCCGAATTCGTTGACGAGCTTGAGACGCACGGGGCCCGGCCAGCGGGAGAAGTGCTCCTGTTGTTCATGGCCATACTCCCGTTTCATGGCGATTTCCATGAAGCTCTGGACAAGGTAGTCATCACGCTGCCAGCGTTCGGTGGCCGACAGCGGCAGGGAGAAGAGCCAGAGCATCAGCCCCGGGAGCAACCAGTGCCCATGGCGAACGGGCTGGACAGGTGTGTGCCATGGGCGCATCTTACCTCCTTGCAAGGGGATCAGCGGGCGGTACGCTCGATATCACGCCAGGTGAGCCAGAGCCTGAGATCGAACTCCAGTTGATGATAGTCCGGTTCCATGTGCTGGCAGAGCTGGTAGAAAGCCTTGTTGTGATCCTTCTCCTTCAGGTGGGCCAGCTCATGCACCACTATCATCTTGAGAAAGGCGGGATGGGCCTCCTTGAACAGGGCGGCGATGCGGATCTCGTTCTTGGCCTTGAGCTTGCTGCCTTGCACCCGGCTGACATAGGTGTGCAGTCCCAGGGCATCCTTGATCACGTTGATCTTGCCGTCGAAGATCACCTTGGAAAGCGGCGCCGAGCTTTTCAGGTAGCGGTTCTTCAGCTCCATGGTATAGGCGAGCAGCGCCTTGTCGCTCTGGACGAGGTGGGTTTGCGGGTAGCGTTTGGCCAGCATCTCGCCGAGTTTGCCCGCCGCAATCAACTGCTGTACCTGAGCCTTGAGTGGCTCCGGATAGCCCCCCAGATAAGTCAGCTCCGCCATGATTCTTCCCTCTGCCGCGAAAAAGAGCGTCATTGTAGTCAGGATGGGGCCCCTTGAACATGGTCGGCCCCCTCTTTGTGACGGCAACGAAAAGGGGCCATCACCAGGATGGCCCCTTCTGTGTGCCTGATTAGCGGCGCCGGTACAGGCCCGGGTCCACCTCTTCATACTGACCTGCCAGATACTGGTAGAAGGCAAGGTGGGAGGGGGAGGTCGGAGTCTTGAGCTCCTGTGCCACCCGCTCCGGTTTGGCGATGATGAATTTGGGGTGTTGGCGCTGGATGTCAGCCAGCACCCGCTCGCGCACATCGTAGGGCGGGTTGACGTTGGCAAAGAACAAATAGGCGGAGGCCGGCTGGCGATCGGTCCAGAGGTAGTATTGCGGCTGGATGCCATCGACCCAGATCTTGTCGGTGGGGGTCGTCTCGGCGAGGATACGGTCGACCCTGACCTGGGCGGGGGGATTGAACGGCCTGCCCTTGAGATTGCCTTCCCAGGCGTTGTTGACCAGCAGCGCCAGCATGGCCAGCGAGGCGAGCCAGGGGGTGGCGCTTCGCACGTCCCAGGCGCGCCAGAGCGGGACCAGAATGAGCACGGGCAAGGCCCACAGCAGGCTGTTGCCGAGCACCTCGCGCACCCGCTCCAGAGACCACTCCTTGGTGCTCCAGCCATAGCCGAGCTGCTGGGCCAGCAGCCAGCTGGCGGTCAGCACCACCAGGGAGATGCAAAGCAGCCCCAGGGCATCGGATCGCTGCTCGCTTCTGTCCAGCAGGCAGGCGAGCGGCAGCAGGCCAAGCTGCAGATAGAGCACGTCATAGTGATCGAACACATGGCCGGAGACCGAGTTGGCGATCAGGGTGAACAGCACCCCCAGGAGGGTGGCGCACAGCGCGGGGAGATACCACTCCTGGCGGCGCCCGAGCATCAGCACGAGGAAGGCGGGCAGCAGCATGATGAGGCCGGTGCGCAGCAGACCGACGGCGCCCACCTCAGGAGAGAAGCCGTTGCCGTAGCTCCCTTCAAAGAAGATGCCGAAGGCGTAGTATTTGAACTCTGCCAGCACGTCGTGGTGCTGGAAGTAGGCATAGAGCGGGCCGCCGACGAGGGCCAGTCCAAGCAGGCTGGAAAAGAGCAGGGCAAAGGCGCAGCGCCACTGCTCGCGCAGGCACCAGTGACAGAAGAGCACCAGATACCAGGCACCCCAGAAGGCGCCGTTGTTGGTGCGCATCCAGGCCACGATGGCGAAGGTGAGTGCGGCGACCAGGGCCGGTCCCCAGCTGAATCGCTTGTCCAGCAGCAAGGTGATGAAAGCCCACTGGGCGATGAGGGCCAGATGGAATGTCCAGTCCTCTGTCATGTTGCCGTAGTAGTAGCGAGTGCTGTAGAACGCAAGCAGGGCCAGCATGCTGCCAAGTCGCGCCCGCACCGAGAGCCCGAGCTGCGAAAAAGCCTGCCAGCTCGCCATGAGGCCCAGCCAGCAGAGCACCCACTCCAGCAGCCAGATCCCGAAGAAGCCACCAAGGCCATAGCCCAGTGCATCGAGAGCGAAGATCATGGGACCCTTGATGTCGATCATGTCCCGATAGAGTACGCCCCCCTCGCTCCACATCTTGCCCATTACCGCAAACAGGGAGGCATCAAATCCCGGGGCCATGCCGTGGAACAGCGGATTGCGCAGACAGAACAGCAGAGCCATCAGGGCGGTGAGCAAGATGACCGACGGCCTGATCCCGGGATTGTGGCGGTGCGGGGTAAAGCGGATGGCATGATTCATGGGTGACCTGTTCCTGCGGGAAAGACTGAAAAAGCGGGCTTATCTTGCCGAGCCGGGCTGCACGATGCAATGGAAGAAGTGTAGGCACCTGAAATAATTCGTAAAAGTATCGTTTTCACGCCTCTGGCTGCACTGGCAGGCCCCATCACAAGACAGGGCTGGCACAGTCGGGCGTCACAGCCTGAGGTTGCATGGTAGGGGGCCTGCGCCTGGGAGCGGACCAGGATTCCCGTATGCGGGGGAAAGGCGGCACCGACCCGGGATGGGTCGGTGCCAGATTCACTGGCCGTGATACTCCACCAGGGCCGGCAGGGGGCTGAGTTCCGGCAGGTGGCGTGCCCAGCGCAGGAAGGCATCCGCCAGGGTGATGCCGAGCTCCTGATTGTGCTGGGTCAGGGTGCGGGCAAGGGCCGTGTAGCCCTCCTTGCCGGAGGCAGTATAGGCACTGGAGACCCCGCGATAGATGGCATCCGGCTCGACGTGCTGCCACTGACCCGGGCTGGCTTCCCATTCCAGGCGAGTGATCCTCTCCCCTTTGGGCCTGTCAGCCTGATAGCAGAAGCGCACCCCGGCGGTGTAGGGGAAGCTGCCGCTGCCATTGCCCGTCACCCCGTTGTTGGTGGCGTTGTCGATGGCCCCCTCCAGCGCCTCGGCCAGTTCATGGCCGTGCACCCGGTAGAGGGTAAGGGGGATGGCAAAGGGCAGCAGGCGTCCGGCAACGTCTGCTTCGGTCAGGGGGCCGGGCTCGAGGGAGCAGCGCACGCCCCCGGCATTGTGCAGGGCAAAGTCCACCTGACCCACCTGTTCGCGTGCACTGGCCAGCATGGCGCTCGCCACCAGGGGGGCGACCTGGCTGCCGGCGGGCAGGGTGGCATCGGGCAGCCGCTGATGGTGCAGTGGCCCGGCGAGGCGGGTCACCACGCGCCGGGTCATGGTTTCGAGCTCGGGGCGATAGCGTCTGGCCAGATGCTGCTCGAGCTCGGGGGCCGGTTCGCAGAAGTGCAGCCCCGCAGGAGGCGGGGAAGCAAAGGGCCAGGGATCCCAGGGTAACCACTCCAGCTGGCCGCGGCTTTGGCACACGCGTCCCTGCTCGTCGAAGGTGAGTTCGCACACCCCGAGACAGAGGGCGCTGTGGGCGGCGTGCAGGATGGCCACCCCGTTCACCATGAGGGGATAGCTGCCTTCGCTGTCGAGCCCGAGCGGCGCCAGATCCCCCAGCAGGCTGTGGGTGTGCCCGCCGACGATGAGGCTGAGCTCGGGGAAGCGTTCAGCCAGACGTCTGTCCTGCGCCAGACCCAGGTGGCTCAGCAGGATGATGTGCTGGATGCCGGCGGCCTTGATCTCTTCGAGGGCGCGGCTCAAGGTCTCTTCGATACCGTGGAAACGGGTGTGGGGATCGGGGCTCGCGATGGCGGCCATCTGCGGCAGCGTGATGCCGAGCAGGGCGAAGGGCACGTCGTCGATGACGCGCTTGTGCCAGGGGCGGCTCGCGTCAAACAGCTGCAGCAGTCCCTGCAGCCGCAGCGGGGCATCGGCGGGCTCCTGACGGTTGTCGATGTTGGCGGCGAGCACCGGGAAATCGAGCTGGCGCAAAAACTCCACCAGCGGCCCGTTGCCCAGATCGAATTCGTGGTTGCCGATCACCATGGCATCCGGTCGCAAGAGGGCCAGCAGGTCCGCATTGGCCCGCCCTTTGAAACGGTTGAAGTAAAGTGACCCCTGGAAGGTATCGCCGCCATGCAGCAGCAGGCAGGTCTGGCCGGCTGCCTCGGCCTGTTGGCGCAGGGCGGTGAGCCGGGTCAGGATGCGGCCATAGCCGCCGCACTGGGTGCGCCATTCGGACTCGCCATCGGGGGAGAAGCGCATGGGGGCGCCATCGAAATGGGAGTGGCAGTCGCTGAAGTGGGCAAGTTGAACCGTCATACTCAAGGCTCGGTCCTCCTTAGGAAAAAAGAGCACCGAGTCTACTGCATGGGGTGGGGGGGATACCAGCCCGGCGGCAGCCGGGCCGGTAAAGAGTCAGGCGGGAACCATGATCTGGGTGGCGAGGATCACTACCAGCAGGCCGACGGCCACCGGCAGCGAGGTACGTTTGACCACCTCGAACGGAGAGAGATTGCCCATCCCCGCACAGGCGACCACCACCCCGGAGACCGGCGAGATGGTGCGGCCGAGGTTGGATGCCTGCAGCATGGGGATCACCAGATAGGCGGGGTTGACGCCGAGGCTGGTGGCCAAATGGGGGATGAGCTCCACGAAGGCGTAGAAGGGGGCGTTGCCGGAACCCGTGGTGAAGGCCGCCAGGGTGGTGATGACCACCAGCACCAGCATGATGACGATGCCGCCGGTACCGAAGCTCTGGGCCAGATCCAGGAGGTTGGCGATGAAACCGAGTCCCATCAGACCCTGGGCAAAGACCCCGGCACCCACCAGCAGCATCACCACGCCGGCGAAGGCGTCGGCCATGTTGCGCCAGCACACCTGCAGCCCGTCCAGCAGCTCGCGGCCGTTGCGCTTGCGCACCAGCTCCAGCAGGGCAGCCAGCACCAGGCAGATGACGATGATGGTGACGATGTCGAGCTTGGGCCCCAGTTTGCCGTCAAACAGCAGCACACCGATGATGGGGGTGAAGGGCAGGATGGCGTAGAAGCCGGGGGCGTCGGTGACGAGATCGCTCGGGGCGACCGCGGCGTTGTGCTCCCCGGCCTTCTGATCCAGATAACGCTGCCAGAAGAAGTGGGTCACCGCCATGGCTGCGATGGCCACCAGGGAAATGGGCAGGGTCAGCTTGAAGGCAAACTCGATGAGCTCCATGTTCGCGGCCTGGGCTGCCATCACCACGTCCCCCGAGGTGGGTGAGAGGATGATGGCGGCCGGCGAGGCGCACACCGCCGCCGCCGCGCCACGGGAGATCCCCATGTTGACCATCAGCGGGAAGAGGGTGGCCATCAGCAGAACCCCGAGGCCGGTTGCGGAGCTCACCGCCAACGACATGGCGCAGGCGACCAGATAGGCGGCCACCAGCAGGATGTAGGGGGACTTGATGACACCGAGGGGTTTGCTCGCGAGCTTCACCAGTATGGTGTTGGCGCCGATGTGGCTCATGTAGCCGGCAAAGCCGCACAGCACCATGATGAGCATGCCGAGGCCACCCCCCCTGTCGACCAGCAGGAAGCGCACGTATTCGAAGATGTCGGTGGCCATGTGGCCGGTGGAGGGGACGCTCGCCGGCAGCACCGCCTTGCCCATCAGGGCGGTGATCGCCAGCAGCAGCAGGCCGCCGCTGAGCAGTACCCCGGTGGCGGAGTAGCCCTTGAAGATGTAGCGACCCACGGCCAGGGTGACCAGGGTGCCGATCAGGAGTTCTATCATAAAACCTTCCCAAGAGTTGAAATGAGGGGGTGGCCTGCCAGGGCTCACCAGAGGGTTGCGCTGGACTATCCGGCATCGGCCAACAAAAACACTGCGGATATTACCCACTAAGGAGTATTTCACCATCCATTCGATGGCAGCTTGTGATCTCGACTGCAAATCCCCGCCTGAGCCGGGGTGATGACTCGCACGTTTGCAGCAACCGGGTGCCAAGAGCGGATGACAGGGGGCTGGATCAGGGGTAATCTCCCAATCGGGTTATTAATTCATTGATTATTAATTGAAATTAAGCCGGGACTCACAAGGAGCAAAGCCGCGGACAGATGGGACTCTTCAGCAAGACAGGGGTGACGGTGGCCCTCATTTATGCCGCCTCAATCGGTGCTGTACCTTCCCACTATGCCGGTGTGAAGGTCGCCCCCGATATCAAGGTCGACTTCCAGTTCTATCGGGTCTCCGGGGCCGATGTGGGGGCCGTGATGCGCCAGATCACCGCCTTGTCCCCCACCCAGGCGGACGGGCACATCGGGAAGGCCAGCTATCAGCTCTCCTGGCAGTTGCAGACGAAGGCGACGGTGACACGCTGCGAGCTGGAGCAGGCCAGCGTTCGTGCCCGCATCCAGATCAGGGTGCCCAACTGGATGGACAAGGCCCGTGCGCCCGCGAAGGAGCGCCAGAAGTGGGACAAGCTGGTGGCCGCCATGTTTGACTATGAGAGCCGTCACAAGGATATTCTGCTGGAGAGCGTGAGCCAGCTTGGCACGCGCCTCGCCCAGTTGCCGGTGACCCGGGATTGCCCAACCCTGGAGCATCAGGGCTGGCAGGCAGGGCAGGCGGTGCTGGAGGCAACCCGGGCGCGGTTCGACACCCTGGCCAGCCAGACCGATCAGGGGCGCAAGCTGGGGGTCGTCTGGCCCAGGGCTGGCTGATAACACGTGTACAGGCCCATGGCCACTCATGGGAAACATAAAAAAACGGGCTGATTGAGCCCGTTTTTTTGTTGGTGCGCCAATAGCGTGGAGGCCGGCAGCCCCGGCTCCTGGGTGGCTAGTCGCGCAGTGGCTTGCCCCTGCGCAGTCTTCGCACCCAGTAGCGGGCGGGGTGGAGCGCCTCCAGCAGATCGGCGGCCAGCGGCAGGGGATCGCCGCAGATCTCGCTGGCCAGCAGCTCGCCGCACAGGGGCGCCGAGCACAGACCCCGGGAGCCGAGCGCCCCCAGCACGTAGAGGCCGGCGTGCAGGGGCAGCGCGCTCTGCTGATCCGCGGGGGCGTTGACGTCATGATCCGCCAGCGCCGCCAACCGGGCGACGGGCCCGGCGACCGGCAGGTGATCCCGGCTGGCGCAGCGCACCCCGACACGGGCCTGAGCGCCGCTCACATCCACCTCGGCAGGCCAGCGCTGCTGGGGCACACAGGCTTGCAGCCGTGCCCTGTTCTGCTCCTGCTCGTCGGCGCGGTAGGCAAGGTCGGTCTGGTTGCGGCCATAGCTGGCCCCGATGCAGTGCGCGCCGTTGTGGGCCGGGGTGAGGTAGCCGTCGTAGCAGAGCACGGTCTTGAGCTGGCTCAAGCCAGCCGTGGTTGGCACATGGCTCACCTGACCGCGCACGGGATAGAGCGGCAGCTCCGCGAAGGGGAGCAGGGCGGGCAGCTTGTGACCGGCGGCCACCACCAGGTTTGGCGCCTGCCAGGCTCGGCCATCCTGGCTCTCCACCCGCCAGCCATCGTCCTCCTCGGCAATGCGGGTCACAGCGGCATTGAACACCACTTCCAGCCGCCCGCTGGCCTGCGCCTCCCTGATGGCGGCGCGGGTGAGATCCGCCGGACAGAGCCAGCCCCCCAGGGGATAGCTCACGCCATCCGCATCGCAGGGCAGGCCGACCACCTGCTCAACCTCCGCTGCCGAGAGTGGGTGCATCAGCTCGGGGGGGAAGGGTCCCTGACCCATCTTGGCAAGCTTGGCGGCGGATTTGTCGTCGTAGCCGAGTTGGGTGACACCACACAGAGAGAAGGCGACGGGGTGGCGCTTTGCCAGGGCCAGCAGCCGGTTTCTGGCAAAGCCGAAGGCCAGCGAATAGAAGCGCGACAGGGCATCGTGCTCGCCGTTGAGCAGGGGGTAGAGGGCTCCTTGTCGATTGCCGGAAGCGCCGCTGGCCGGTTCGCCATCTTCGCACAGCAAGGTGACGTGCCGACCCCGCTCCACCAGAGAGAGCGCCGTCATGGCGGAAGCGATGCCGCCACCGATGATGAGCACCTCTCCCTCCCGCCCTGCGGGGCGGGCATACCAGGGGGCGATGCTCTGCTGCGGCACTTTGCCTTCCCGAACACCCGCCAGCATCTCCCGCTTGCTGCCGTGGCCCTTCACCTTCTTCATGGCAAAGCCGGCGGCAATCAGCCCTCGTCGCACGAAACCGGCGCAGGTAAAGGTCGAGAGGGTGGCATCGGGTCGGGCGAGGCGAGCGAGATCGTCGAAGAGATCCTGGGTCCACATCTCTGGGTTCTTGGCAGGGGAGAAACCGTCCAGATACCAGGCGTCCACCAGACCGGTTGCCGGATGGGGCACCTGGGGCAGCATCTCCTTGATGTCGCCAAACCAGAGATCGAGGCGGATGCGGCCATCGGCAAAGAGCAGGCGATGGCAGCCGGAGACCGGCAATGGCCACTGGTCGATGAGAGGCTGGCTCAAGGGGGCAAGCTCGGGCCAGGCGGCCAGGGCCTTGCGCAGATCGGCCTGGGTAAGAGGGTATTTCTCGACGCTGATGAAGTGCAGCCGGGATCCGTTGCCGGACAGGGGGGCCTGTTCCAGAAAGGCGGCCATTGTGGCCAGAAAGTTAAGTCCTGTACCGAAACCTGTTTCACCAATCACGAAACTGTCACTATCGTGGTGCGAAAATCGCTCTGGCAGTCGATTTTGCTGCAAAAAGACGTAGCGGGTTTCACTTAGACCGTTATCATTGGAAAAGTACACATCCCCGAACTCACTGGAGACTGGAGTTCCCGCTTCGTTCCAGTCCAATCGGGCATGATGTAAGGATGTTTGACTCACGTTTTCCTCGGCTCGCGTCACAAAATCGCGGGCATTCTACGTGAAAGCAGACCAGTTTGGCAGCCGAAAGCGGGTAGACTCGGTGCCAGTTTTTCCAGACGAGATGAATTAATGAGAAGAGCAGTGATCACCGGTATCGGCGTCATCTCCAGTATCGGCAACAACAAGGAAGAGGTGCTGGCCTCCCTGAAAGCAGGCAAATCCGGCATCACCTATTCCGAGCAGTTCGAGCAGTACAACCTGCGCAGCCGTGTCTGGGGTAACATCAAACTCGATCCGTCTGAACTGATCGACCGTAAAGTCATGCGTTTCATGGGTGATGCCGCGGCCTACGCCTACCTCTCCATGCAGCAGGCCATCGAAGATGCCGGCCTGCCGGAAGAGATGGTCTCCAACGAGCGTACCGGCATCGTGACCGGTTCCGGCGGCGCCTCCGGCAAGAACACCTCCGAATCTGCCGATATCGCCCGTGAAAAGGGCGTCAAGCGGGTGGGTCCCTACATGGTGCCGCGTACCATGTCCTCCACCACCTCCGCCTGTCTTGCCACCCCATTCAAGATCAAGGGTGTCAACTACACCATCAGCTCCGCCTGTGCAACCTCTGCTCACTGCATCGGTCACGCCCTGGAACTGATCCAGCTTGGCAAGCAGGACATCATCTTTGCCGGTGGCGGCGAGGAGCTGGACTGGTCTTCCACCATCCAGTTCGACGCCATGGGCGCGCTCTCCACCAAGTACAACGACAACCCGGAAAAAGCGTCCCGCACCTATGATGCGGACCGCGACGGCTTCGTCATCTCCGGTGGCGGCGGCATCCTGGTGGTCGAGGAGCTGGAACACGCCCTGGCCCGTGGTGCCCACATCTACGCCGAAATCACCGGTTACGGTGCGACCTCCGACGGCTACGACATGGTGGCCCCGAGCGGTGAAGGCGCCGTGCGTTGCATGAAGATGGCGATGCAGGGTGTCGGCAAGGTGGACTACATCAACACTCACGGTACCTCTACTCCGGTTGGTGACACCAAGGAGCTGGAAGCCATTCAGACCCTGTTTGGCAGCAATGCACCCAAGCTCTCCGCCACCAAGGCGATGACCGGTCATGCCCTGGGCGCCGCCGGCGTGCACGAGGCCGTCTACTCCCTGCTGATGATGGAACACGGCTTCATCGCCCCCAGCATCAACATCGAGAACCTGGACGAGAAGGCCGTGGGCCTGCCCATCGTACGCGAGTACGAAACCGCGGATCTCAATACCGTCATGTCCAACAGCTTCGGCTTCGGCGGTACCAACGCCTCTCTGGTGTTCAGCAAGTTCAAGGCTTGATCTCCCTGTGGGGAGCGCAACGCGAAATAGAAAAAGGCGCCGAAAGGCGCCTTTTTTATTGAACTCTTTTTATTGAACTCTGCTGATGGTTCCCGGTTCTGGACCGCTGTCTGCCAGGGGCAACCGCATATAGACAGCCCCGTCACCATACTCCACCAGCGATTTGCCGGTGTCGGCGGGCACAAACCCCTGCTTGCGCCAGAAGGCGGGGGCATCCTGAACCGCCACCAGGCCTGCATGGCGATATCCTGCATGGCTCGCGAAAGCGAGCGCCCTTGCCAGCAGTCGCTGTCCGACACCCAGGCCGCGTGCCTTGCTCGAGACAGCGAGATCGTGCAGATAGAACTCGTCGTGACTGGCCAGCGCCTTCATCTGCACCGAGAGGGGCGGGGGCTGGTGGGCACGCCAGGGGTGGCAGAGCAGGTAACCCAGCACCTTGCCCTGACGCTCGGCCACCCAGCAGCAGGCGGGGGCCAGCTCGGTTTTGTTCTGCATCACCTCGAGGGGCTCGGGTTCGAACTGGTGATAACACTCGTGCTGGATGGCCATGATGGCGGGCCAGTCTGGCGTGCGGATGGTGCGGATGGTGATCATGATGCGGGTCGAGTCCGTACTCAAACCGTGGCAAAAAGGGGTGACAGCATACCCCAGAGAGCACACAAACGAAACCGGGTCACCTGCCAGCGACTCGTCAGCGAACCGGTTCTTTGCTCACGACCTTGATCAGCTGGTAGCGCAAGGAAGGGGCATCGGCCGGCACATCGGCAAGTTGCTCCTTGCTCACTTCGAGTTGATAGCGAAAGCCCGGTTCAAAGGTGAAGCCTTCGATCTGCTGATAGAAGAGGCTCCAGCTCTCGCCCGGCTGACTGCGTACCTGCATGCACTTCATGGGGGCGACACCGACGCAGTCTGCCAGCTTGTCCTGGATATAGAGGGTTTCGGTGGTCGGGGCGCTCTGGCAGGCGCTGAGCAGGAGGGCGGAGCTGAGGAGCAGGGGAGATTTCATGATGAGTGTCCTTGGCGTAAAAGGGCGCGATTAAACCTGCAAAAGAAAAGGCGGTCAATGACCGCCTTTGTAACAAACCATGACAGATCGGGCTCAGCGCTGGTCGAGGGGCACGAACTCGCGCAGGGGCTGACCGGTGTAGAGCTGACGCGGACGGCCGATCTTCTGATCCGGGTCTGAGTGCATCTCGTTCCAGTGGGCAATCCAGCCGATGGTACGGGAGATGGCGAAGATCACGGTGAACATGGACATGGGGATGCCGATGGCCTTCATGATGATGCCGGAGTAGAAGTCCACGTTCGGGTAGAGCTTCTTCTCGATGAAGTAGGGGTCGGACAGCGCGATGCGTTCCAGCTCCATGGCAACGTCCAGCAGCGGATCCTTGATCTGCAGCTCGGTCAGTACCTCGTGGCAGGTTTCGCGCATCACGGTGGCACGGGGATCGTGGTTCTTGTAGACCCGGTGACCGAAGCCCATCAGACGGAACGGATCATTCTTGTCCTTGGCGCGGCCGATGTACTCGGGAATGCGATCCACGGAGCCAATCTCTTCGAGCATCTTGAGGCAGGCTTCGTTGGCACCACCGTGGGCCGGGCCCCACAGGGAGGCGATCCCCGCGGCGATACAGGCAAACGGGTTGGCACCGGAAGAACCGGCCAGACGCACGGTGGAGGTGGAGGCGTTTTGCTCATGATCCGCATGCAGGGTGAATATGCGGTCCATGGCGCGCTCGACGATGGGGTTGACCTTGTACTCTTCGGTCGGCACGCCAAACATCATGTGCAGGAAGTTGCCTGCATAGGAGAGGGCGTTGCGCGGTTGCATGAAGGGCTGGCCGATGGAGTACTTGTAACACATGGCGGCCAGGGTCGGCATCTTGGAGAGCAGACGGAAGGCACAGATCTCGCGATGCTCCTCGTTGTTGATGTCGAGGGCGTCGTGATAGAAGGCGGACAGCGCGCTGACCACGCCGCACATGACGGCCATGGGGTGGGCGTCGCGGCGGAAGCCGCGGAAGAAGAAGGCGATCTGCTCGTGCACCATGGTGTGGCGGGTGACCAGACGTTCAAATTCCGCATATTGGGTCTTGGTGGGGGCCTCGCCGTACAGCAGGATGTAGCAGACTTCGAGGTAGCTGGCCTGGGTGGCCAACTGGGCGATGGGGTAACCGCGGTGCAGCAAGACACCCTGGTCGCCATCGATGTAGGTGATGGAAGATTTGCAAGAACCGGTGGCCATGAAGCCGGGGTCGAAGGTGAAATATCCTTGCGTGCCCAGCTTTCTGACATCGATCACATCGGGTCCAACGGTACCGGAGAGGATCGGCAGTTCAACCGGCTCTTTTCCGGGCAGATGTAGGGTGGCTATCTTATCAGCCATAGCACGTCTCCTTTGCTCTTTTATAATTTGGTTCCAGCCCTACTTTATTACGACTGTTATGACGCTGGCAAAGGTTCTTACCCGTACCACGGCGGCTGGAGCGCCTTATTTGAACCAGAGAACCATGTCTTTGTCAATTTTTCTGGATGATCATTAATGACTTGTTAAAGCTGTTGTGAGATCTGGTTTACGGTTTTGGATTTTCTGTGTAGCTATTTGATTGTCATTGGTTAAGGCCGCCGATATACTGCGCCACGTGGGTGATGGTCGTCGGTGTTTGAAACGCTTTCGCAAAGCCAGATGTGATATCGAAAATGTTATTTTTGGCTTTCCTGAGTTGTTTTGGTAACAAAAACCTAACAAATGCCACTCCTCGCCCTCAAAGCGTGTGAAAACAATAACTAACGTGCTCAATGGAGCTGAGTGGGCAAAGCCGTGAAAAACAAACAGAGACCTGTAAACCTCGACCTACAGACGATCAGCTTTCCTGTCACCGCCATCGCTTCCATCTTGCATCGTGTCTCAGGGGTCATCACCTTTGTGGCACTGGCCATCTTGCTGTGGATGCTTGGTACTTCACTCGCCTCTCCCGAAGGATTTGAATCGGTCGTTGCCATCATGGACAACTTCCTGGTCAAGTTCGTGCTGTGGGGGATCCTGACCGCGCTGGCTTACCACATCGTGGGCGGTCTGCGGCACCTGGTCATGGACATGGGCTATTGGGAAGAGCTGGAATCCGGTAATCAGAGTGCCCGTGTGGCCTTCGTGATCACCGCGGTTTTGGCGGTATTGGCGGGGGTACTGGTATGGTAACCAATTCTGCAACTTTCGGGCGCAGCGGTGTTCATGATTACATCCTGATCCGCGCCACCGCCCTCATCATGACGTGCTACGTCCTCTATCTGGTTGGCTTTGTCGCGTTCAACGACATCACCTACGAGGTGTGGACCGGCTTCTTCTCCAACACCTTCACCAAGGTCTTCACCCTGCTGACGCTCGTATGCGTCTTGATCCACGCCTGGATCGGTCTGTGGCAGGTGCTGACCGACTATATCAAGCCGGTCGGACTGCGCGGTGCGCTGCAGTTTGTGCTGGTGGTGGTGCTGTTTGTCTATGTGATGACTGGTTTCGTCGTGCTGTGGGGTGTGTAAGGTGACTATTCCAACTCGTGAATTTGATGCGGTCGTGATCGGTGCCGGTGGCGCCGGTATGCGCGCCGCGCTGCAGATTGCCCAGTCCGGCAAGAGCTGCGCCCTGTTATCCAAGGTTTTCCCGACCCGTTCCCACACGGTCTCCGCCCAGGGCGGGATCACGGTCGCCCTGGGCAATGCCCACGACGACAACTGGCAGTGGCACATGTATGACACCGTCAAGGGCTCCGATTATATCGGTGATCAGGAAGCCATCGAATACATGTGCAAGACCGGCCCCGAGGCCATCTATGAGCTGGAGAACATGGGCTTGCCTTTCTCCCGCTTTGACAACGGTACCGTCTACCAGCGTCCGTTCGGCGGTCAGTCCAAGAACTTCGGCGGCGAGCAGGCTGCCCGCACTGCGGCGGCAGCCGACCGTACCGGTCACGCCCTGCTGCACACCCTGTATCAACAAAACGTCAAGAACAAGACCACCGTCTTCTCCGAGTGGTATGCCCTGGATCTGGTGAAGAACCAGGATGGCCATATCGTCGGCTGTACCGCCATCGACATGGAGAGCGGCGAAGTCGTCTACTTCAAGGCCAAGGCCACCGTGCTCGCCACCGGCGGCGCCGGTCGCATCTATCAGTCCACCACCAACGCCCACATCAACACCGGTGACGGCGTCGGCATGGCGCTGCGCGCCGGGGTCGGCGTGCAGGACATGGAGTTCTGGCAGTTCCACCCCACCGGTATTGCCGGGGCAGGGGTACTGGTGACTGAGGGTTGCCGTGGTGAAGGCGGCTACCTGCTGAACAAGGACGGCGAGCGCTTCATGGAGCGTTATGCGCCAAACGCCAAGGATCTGGCCGGTCGCGACGTGGTGGCCCGTTCCATCATGATCGAGATCCGCGAAGGCCGTGGCTGTGACGGTCCCTGGGGCCCGCACATCAAGCTCAAGCTGGATCATCTGGGCAAAGAGGTGCTGGAATCCCGCCTGCCGGGCATCTGCGAGCTCTCTCGCACCTTCGCCCACGTGGATCCGGTCAAAGAGCCCATCCCCATCATCCCGACCTGCCACTACATGATGGGCGGCGTGCCGACCAGCGTGAACGGCCAGTGCCTGACCCAGGACAAGGATGGCAATGACGTGCCGGTGGTCGGTCTGTTCGCGGTGGGCGAGATCGCCTGCGTCTCCGTGCACGGTGCCAACCGTCTGGGCGGCAACTCCCTGCTGGATCTGGTGGTGTTCGGTCGTGCTGCCGGCATGCACCTGGTGGAGACCCTTGGCTCGATGGAGCACGGCGTGGAAGCCACCGACGCCGACATCGCCAAGGCACTGGAGCGCTTCAACCGCTGGGAAAACAACCGTGACGGGGAAGACCCGGCCCAGATCCGCAAGGACCTGCAGCGCTGCATGCAGAACAACTTCTCCGTGTTCCGGGAAGGGGATGCCATGGCAGAAGGGCTGGCCGAGCTGAAACTCATCCGCGAGCGTCTCAAGAACGCCCGTCTGGACGACACCTCCAAGGAGTTCAATACCCAGCGCATCGAGTGCCTGGAGCTGGACAACCTGATGGAGACCGCCTATGCCACCGCGGTGGCGGCGAACTTCCGTACCGAGAGTCGTGGCGCCCACAGCCGCTTCGACTTCCCGGAGCGTGACGATGAGAGCTGGCTGTGCCACAGCCTCTATCATCCGGACACCGAGTCCATGACCCGTCGCGCTGTCAACATGTCACCCAAGACCCGTGAGGCGTTCCCGCCCAAGGTCCGGACTTACTGATTGCGGAGCCAAGCACAATGAACGTCACATTCTCTGTCTACAGATACAATCCGGACGTTGATAACGTCCCGTATATGAAGGATTATCGTCTTGATATTCCTGAAGGTTCCGACATGATGGTGCTCGACGCACTGATCCAGCTCAAGGAGCTGGATCCCACGCTCGCCTTCCGCCGCTCCTGCCGCGAAGGGGTCTGTGGATCTGACGGTCTCAACATGAATGGCAAGAACGGTCTGGCCTGCATCACGCCGCTCTCGGATCTCTTGAAGAAGGGCAGCAAGGTCGTCATTCGGCCCTTGCCCGGTCTGCCGGTGATCCGGGATCTGGTGATCGACATGACCCAGTTCTACACCCAGTGGGAGAAGGTCAAACCCTTCCTCATCAACGACGAAAAACTGCCGCCCGTGCGTGAGCACCTGCAATCCCCCGAAGAGCGCGCCAAGCTGGATGGCCTGTACGAGTGCATACTCTGTGCCTGCTGCTCCACCTCTTGCCCCTCCTTCTGGTGGAACCCGGACAAGTTCATCGGTCCGGCCGGCCTGCTCGCCGCCTATCGCTGGCTGGCGGACAGCCGCGATACTGCGGCCAGTGAGCGACTGGGCAACCTGGATGACGCCTTCAGCGTGTTCCGCTGCCACGGCATCATGAACTGCGTGAACGTCTGTCCCAAGGGCTTGAACCCGACCAAGGCCATCGGTCAGATCAAGTCGATGTTGCTCAACCGGGCCGTGTAGTATCGGGGCCAGGGCGCCTTGCGCCGGGCCCGACCTCTGGATAGCCATCCCGCTCCGGGATGGCTATGACCCTACAAGCTGCAGTGCAGCGAACAAGATGTACAAGGGATAGAAATGCATAACGGCGTGATGAAGGCCTGGTTGGAGTCATCTCACCTGGCTGGTGCGAATGCAAGCTACATTGAGGATTTGTACGAATCCTTCCTGGAAAACCCCGACTCCGTTGCCGACGAATGGCGCAGCCTGTTCCAGTCGCTGCCCCAGGTCAACGGACATGCAGTAGAACAACCCCACTCCCAGGTTCGCGACTATTTCCGCCGCCTGGCCAAGGACTCCTCCCGTTACAGCGCTCCCGTCTCCGATCCCCAGGTGGATGCCAAACAGGTTCGCGTACTGCAACTGATCAACGCCTTCCGCTTCCGCGGTCACCAGAACGCCAACCTGGACCCCCTGGGTCTGTGGCAGCGCGAGCCGGTCGCCGAGCTGGATCCGGCCTTCCACAACCTGCAAGGTGCAGACATGGAGGCCACCTTCAATGTGGGCTCCTACGCCATCGGTCGCGAGACCATGGTGCTCTCCGATCTGTATGCCTCGCTGAAGAAAACCTATTGCGGCAGCATCGGCGCCGACTACATGCACCTCACCTCCACCGAGGAGAAGCGCTGGCTGCAAGACAGGCTGGAATCCATCGAAGGGACGGGCAACTATACCCTCGAAGAGAAGACCCGCTTCCTCGAGAGCCTGACCGCCGCCGAAGGGCTGGAAAAATACCTGGGTGCCAAGTTCCCGGGGGCCAAGCGATTCTCCCTGGAAGGGGGCGATGCCATGGTGCCCATGCTCAAAGAGTTGATCCGTCGCGCCGGTGAGCAGGGTTGCAAGGAAGCCGTCATCGGCATGGCCCACCGCGGTCGCCTCAACGTGCTCATCAACGTGCTGGGCAAGCGCGCCCAGGACCTGTTCGACGAGTTCGCCGGCAAGCACGGCGAATCCTGGGGCACAGGGGACGTGAAGTACCACATGGGCTTCTCCTCCGACTTCGCCACCCCGGGCGGCAACGTCCACCTGGCGCTCGCCTTCAACCCGTCGCACCTCGAGATCGTCAACCCCGTGGTCATCGGCTCCGTGCGTGCCCGTATGGACCGCCGCGGTGACAAGGACGGCTCCAGCGTCCTGCCCATCACCATCCACGGTGACTCCGCCATCGCGGGGCAGGGGGTCGTTGCCGAGACCTTCAACATGTCCCAGACCCGTGCCTATGGCGTGGGCGGCACGGTGCGCATCGTCATCAACAACCAGGTGGGCTTCACCACCTCCTATATCCGTGACCTGCGCTCCACCGAATATTGCACCGACATCGCCAAGGCGGTGCAGGCCCCTGTGCTGCACGTCAACGGGGATGACCCGGAAGCCGTGGTGCTGGTGACCCAGATTGCCCTGGATTACCGCAACACCTTCAAGCGCGACGTGGTGATCGAGCTGGTCTGCTACCGTCGTCACGGCCACAACGAGGCTGACGAGCCGAGCGCGACCCAGCCCCTGATGTATCAGAAGATCAAGCAGCACCCGACCCCGCGCAAGATCTACGCCGATCAGCTGATCGCCGAAGGAGCCATCGCGCCGGAGCTGGCCACCACGCTAGTCAACGACTATCGCGACACCCTGGATCGGGGCGAGCGGGTGAGCAAGGAGTGGCGCCCCATGGAGCTGCACTCCGTGGACTGGACGCCGTATCTGGGTCACGACTGGGCCATGGCCTATGACAGCACTGTGCCCATGGATCACCTGAAGGCCCTGGGTGAGCGCATCAGCCAGTACCCGGCCACCCATGTGCTGCAACGCCAGGTCGAGAAGATCTACGAAGACCGTCGCCTGATGGCCGCCGGTGAGAAGCTGGTGGACTGGGGCTTTGCCGAGACCCTGGCCTACGCCACCCTGGTGGACAAGGGATCCCGCATTCGCTTTACCGGGGAAGACTCCGGCCGCGGTACCTTCTTCCACCGCCACGCCGTGCTGCACAGCCAGACCGATGCCAGCACCTACACCCCGCTGTGCAACCTGCACGACGAGCAGGGCCCGTTCGAGGTGTACGACTCCGTGCTGACCGAGAACGCGGTACTGGCGTTTGAATATGGCTACGCCAGCGCGGAGCCGGCCGGTCTCACCATCTGGGAAGCCCAGTTCGGTGACTTCGCCAACTGCGCCCAGGTGGTGGTGGACCAGTTCCTCTCCTCCGGCGAGCAGAAGTGGGGCCGGATGTGCGGCCTGACCATGCTGCTGCCCCACGGTTACGAGGGCCAGGGCCCGGAGCACTCCTCTGCCCGTCTGGAGCGTTACCTGCAGATGTGCGCCCAGCACAACATGCAGGTGTGCGTGCCCTCCACCCCGGCGCAGGTGTTCCACATGCTGCGTCGCCAGGTGGTACGCCCCATGCGCCGTCCGCTCATCGTGATGACGCCCAAATCCCTGCTGCGCCACCCGCTGGCGGTGAGCAAGCTCGAAGAGCTGGCAGAGGGCACCTTCCAGAACGCCATCGGCGAAATCGATGCGCTGGATCCCAAAGGCGTCAAGCGCGTGGTGTTCTGCTCCGGCAAGGTTTACTACGACCTGCTCGATGCCCGTCGCAAGGCCGAGCAGCAGGACGTGGCCCTGGTACGGATCGAGCAGCTCTACCCCTTCCCGGAAGAGGAAGTGCGCGCCATCCTGGCCGATTACAGCCATGTCACCGACTTCGTCTGGTGTCAGGAAGAGCCGCAGAACCAGGGCGCCTGGTACAGCACCCGTCATCACTACGACAGCGTGCTGCCAAGCCATGCCCGTCTGCGTTATGCCGGTCGCCCGGCCTCGGCCTCACCGGCCGTCGGTTACATGTCCGTCCACGCCAAGCAGCAAAAAGCCCTGGTGGAAGACGCCCTTACCCTGGAATAACGAGTTGTGGATGAGAGGGCCCGTGTCGGGACCCTCTCTGACCTGGAACAAGCCTGCTGGCCAAGAAGTAACAAGGAACTGATTACATGACTATCGAGATCAAGGTACCGGACCTGCCGGAATCAGTGGCGGATGCCACCATCGCGACCTGGCACAAGAAACCGGGTGATCTGGTTGCCCGTGACGAAGTGCTGGTTGACATCGAAACCGATAAAGTCGTGCTGGAAGTGCCCGCGCCGGAAGCCGGCGTACTGGGCGACATCCTGCAGAGCGAAGGGGCCACCGTGCTCTCCCGCCAGCTGATCGCCATGCTCAAGCCGGCCCCCGTTGCCGGTGAAGCGACCAGCGAAAAGCCGGTGGAAGCTGTGGCCGATGACGCTGCCGATGGCCTGAGCCCTTCCGTGCGCCGCATGGTGGCCGAACACGACATCGACGTCGCCAAGCTGACCGGCACCGGCAAGGGTGGTCGTGTCACCAAGGAAGACGTGGAAGCCTTCATCAAGAATCTGGGCAAGGCTCCCGTGGCTGCGCCGACTGCTGCCGCTCCCGTGGCTGCCGCACCGGTTGCGCCGCTGGCCGGTCGCACCGAGAAGCGCGTGCCCATGACCCGTCTGCGCAAGCGCATCGCCGAGCGTCTGCTGGAGGCCAAGAACACCACCGCCATGCTGACCACTTTCAACGAGATCAACATGGCGCCCATCATGAAGCTGCGCAAGCAGTACGGCGAGATCTTCGAGAAGAAGCACGGCATCAAGCTCGGCTTCATGTCCTTCTATGTGAAGGCCGTGGTCGAATCCCTCAAGCGCTACCCGGAAGTGAACGCGGCGCTGGACGGTGACGACATCGTCTACCACAACTACTTCGACGTCAGCATCGCCGTCTCCACCCCCCGTGGTCTGGTGACCCCGGTGCTGCGCGACTGCGACAACATGAGCCTGGCGGACATCGAGAAGGCCATCAAAGACCTGGCCGGCAAGGGCCGTGACGGCAAGCTGACCGTGGATGAACTGACCGGCGGCAACTTCACCATCACCAATGGTGGCGTGTTCGGCTCCCTGATGTCCACCCCCATCATCAACCCGCCCCAGAGCGCCATTCTGGGTATGCACAAGATCCAGGACCGCCCCATGGCCGTTGACGGCAAGGTCGAGATCCTGCCGATGATGTACCTGGCACTCTCCTACGATCACCGCATCATCGACGGCCGCGAGTCCGTGGGCTTCCTGGTCTCCATCAAGGAGCTCCTGGAAGACCCGACCCGTCTGCTGCTGGATGTCTGAGCAAGCGTGACTGAAAGATAACGAGGGGCCGCCCAGGCCCCCATTCACAGGGGATTGAGAAACACGAGCCCCGGACGGAAATACCTACAACACGGATAGAGCATCTATGAATCTGCATGAATATCAGGCAAAACAGCTGTTTGCCGAGTATGGCCTGCCGGTCTCCGAAGGTTATGCCTGTGCCACCCCGCAGGAAGCGGCCGAAGCGGCCGACAAGATTGGCGGCAACACCTGGGTCGTCAAGTGCCAGGTCCACGCCGGTGGCCGCGGCAAGGCGGGCGGCGTCAAGCTGGCCAAGAGCAAGGACGAGATCCGCGCCTTCGCCCAGAACTGGCTCGGCAAGAACCTGGTGACCTATCAGACTGACGCCAACGGTCAGCCGGTTACCAAGATCCTGGTGGAGTCCTGCACTGACATCGCCAAGGAACTGTACCTGGGCGCCGTGGTCGACCGTGGTTCTCGCCGCGTGGTCTTCATGGCTTCCACCGAAGGTGGCGTGGAGATTGAGAAAGTCGCCCACGAAACCCCGGAACTCATTCACAAGGCTGCCATCGATCCCCTGGTAGGCCCGCAGCCCTACCAGGCCCGCGAGCTGGCCTTCAAGCTGGGTCTGGTCGGCGATCAGATCAAGCAGTTCACCAAGATCTTCATGGGCCTGGGCCAGATGTTCCTGGACTGCGACTTCGCCCTGCTGGAGATCAACCCCCTGGTCATCACCGACAAGGGCAACCTGCACTGCCTCGACGGCAAGATCAACATCGACGCCAACGCCCTGTACCGTCAGCCCAAGCTGCGCGAGATGCACGATCCGTCCCAGGATGACCCCCGCGAAGCGCACGCCGCCCAGTGGGAGCTGAACTATGTGGCCCTCGATGGCAACATCGGCTGCATGGTCAACGGCGCGGGTCTGGCCATGGGCACCATGGACATCGTCAACCTGCACGGCGGTTCCCCGGCCAACTTCCTGGACGTCGGCGGCGGCGCCACCAAGGAGCGCGTGACCGAGGCTTTCAAGATCATCCTCTCCGACAGCAAGGTACAAGCCGTGCTGGTCAACATCTTTGGCGGCATAGTGCGCTGCGACATGATCGCAGAAGGCATCATCGGCGCCGTGAAGGAAGTGGGGGTGAAAGTGCCCGTGGTGGTGCGTCTGGAAGGCAACAACGCCGAACTGGGTGCCCGTAAACTGGCCGACAGCGGCCTCAATATCATCGCCGCAACGAGTCTGACTGACGCAGCTCAGCAAGTGGTAAAAGCAGCGGAGGCCAAATAATGAGCGTTCTGATCAACAAAGACACCAAGGTGATCTGCCAGGGCTTTACCGGCGGTCAGGGCACTTTCCACTCCGAACAGGCGATTGCCTACGGTACCCAGATGGTCGGCGGCGTGTCGCCGGGCAAGGGCGGCACCACTCACCTGGGCTTGCCGGTGTTCAACACCGTTCGTGACGCCGTGGAAGCCACCGGCGCCACCGCCTCCGTCATCTATGTGCCGGCGCCGTTCTGCAAGGACGCCATCCTGGAAGCCATCGATGCCGGCATCAAGCTCATCGTCACCATCACCGAAGGCATCCCGACCCTGGACATGCTGGACGTCAAGGTGAAGCTGCAGGAAACCGGCGTGCGCATGATCGGCCCCAACTGCCCGGGCGTCATCACCCCGGGTGAGTGCAAGATCGGCATCATGCCCGGCCACATCCACAAGCCGGGCAAGGTGGGCATCGTCTCCCGCTCCGGCACCCTGACCTACGAAGCGGTCAAGCAGACCACGGACGAGGGCTTCGGCCAGTCCACCTGCGTCGGTATCGGTGGTGACCCCATCCCGGGTTCCAACTTCATCGACATCCTCGAGATGTTCCAGAATGACCCGCAGACCGAAGCCATCGTGATGATCGGCGAAATCGGCGGCAACGCCGAGGAAGACGCGGCGGCCTACATCAAGGCCCACGTCACCAAGCCGGTGGTCTCCTACATCGCGGGTGTCACCGCCCCGGCTGGCAAGCGCATGGGTCATGCGGGCGCCATCATCGCCGGTGGTAAAGGCACCGCGGCCGAGAAATTTGCCGCCCTGGAAGATGCTGGCGTGAAAACCGTGCGCTCCCTGGCCGACATCGGCAAGGCCCTGCGTGAAGTAACTGGCTGGTAAGTTCTTTAGCCTGTTATCTCGGATAGCAAAATGCCGCCCTTTGGGGCGGCATTTTTTATGGGGATAGTTTGCTTTTTCGCCTGCGTAACTTAATTCAGTACACATCTCAGCTCAAAGGGGCGCGATGAAGGCGCTGGTCTCTGCGTGCGATGAATTGAAGACCATTATGTAAACAATACAGTCATAATAATAAAATTTGCACATGCTGAATGGCGGGCTATATTCTTATGGCTTGCAAATGATATCAGTGTCAATACTGCTGGGGAGGGTAATATGATGACTTCGAAAAGTATGTTTTTATTTTGTTTTTCTTCTGCACTTATTTCTGGCTGTTCTAGTAATCTAAGTGCAGTAGATAAACTGACTAGCTCGACTCAAAATGATGGCGGTATTTCATCTTACTTTAATGACATTCCATTTCAAAGTCGCTTTCTTGCAATAAATGGCCAACTTCCTATAGATACTGTTGGAATGCCTTGCGTTGCGAGTAGTTATCGTGTGCCATATTCAATGATATGTCTGAGTACAGATAAGTCGAAAGTCATCGAATATGACTACCCCGTGACAGGAAATCCTGGTAAAAAAATAAAAGACATTAAAAACAGCCTCACTAATTTAGAGAAAAAATCACAAGACTTAGTTACCAAATTGCTTGTTAAGGCTACTTGCAAAAATGCAGGAAAAGAAGAGTGCACAGCGGAGATTGAGAGTGCATCTACTGCTCAGTCAGAATTTCAATCTTTACAGGCGGAAGTATTATCAAAGTTGTCAGATGGTAATACGTTTATATTTCAGTGGAGCAGCACAGCCGGTGGTGGATTCGATGTAGAAGCTGACCCCTATGGGAAAATTGATGGGCAGGGTGGCTATCAGAATAGTGGAATTACAATCGTGTCTGGTTTACGCATATCCCAATTTTTAGTGGGAAATGATATCAGCAGTATTTATCAGAATTTGCCAAAGGATACTAAATTAGCAACATTTGTCATGCAGGCACAAGGAATTGCATATATAAGTACTCGAAGCATTAGTGCTACGGTGCAAGCTCGTTTAGGGCTAACGCCCACTCAATTTAGTGACATAATAAGCACTTTGTCTGGCGCTCAGAAAATACAACTGGCAGCAGCTTTCAATTATGTAAGTAGCCTGAGTAATGAAGGTCAATTTCACACTGTAAATAAAAACATTAAAGATGTTCCGACGTGGCATACAACAGGTAAGATAGAAGACCATGGATATCAAACTTTCTATGCAACCATGACAAAATTAGATGAGCTTAAAAAAATGATTGAGAGAAAATAGTAAATTACCTACAGACCATATCTGCATATGCAGTGTGATTATATATGGTTGTTTTATAGTTTGGTTTGTGAACCACAGAGTCATTTTAACAACTTTTTTCAATATATTTTGACAGTTTTTGTGGTTGTATTATCGCAGTGTAATTGGATGCTTGAAAAACATTGTTGATGCTTTCCAATTTATTCGAGTGAAATGCCATTTTTGACATTGCAATTGTTTGATGTGGCTATTGATAGAGTAATGCCTTGACCAAGAAAGTCTGATACTCATACTCAATAGGGCAATTCAACCCATCATGGGAACATTAGAATTTCAAAATTTATTGTCTTGTATCTATTTGTCTCCCCTTGTTTTACCGACAGCTACTAGTGAGTAGGCGAGCAAGGTTCTTCTGCCAACCTTGAAAAATCAGGCCATAGGGCGTATAACCACGCGCTTGTCAGTGTATTGAGTGAGCCAATTTTTATGCAGCAGAGTGAACCCGTGCAGAACGCCCCCTTTTGGCAGGTGAAGAGCCTGCAGCAGATGACTATGACCGAGTGGGAGTCCCTGTGCGACGGCTGCGGCAAGTGCTGCCTGAACAAGCTGATCGACGAGGACACCGAGGAGCTGGTGTTCACCAACGTGGCCTGCAACCTGCTCAATACCAAGACCTGCCAGTGCTCCGACTACGGCAACCGCTTTAAAAAAGAGCCGGACTGCCTGCAGATCACCCACGACAAGATTGCCGAATATGACTGGCTGCCGTCGACTTGCGCCTACCGCCTGCTGGCGGAGGGGCAGAGCCTGCCAGAGTGGCATCCGCTGATCACCGGCAGCCGCAGCGCCATGCACCAGGCCGGCCAGTCGGTGCGCGGCAAGGTGGTGCACGAGGTGGATGCCGGCGACTGGATCGATCACATCATTACCTGGGCCAGCTAACGCCAGGCCCGCCTATCGGGCCAGCCGCGAGCCGTACCAACTGCAAAGGGGCAGGGGAGTCATCACTCTCCTGCCCCTTCGGCTTCTGGGCTCCTTCCGAAGCGCCGTGAAGGCGCCTATTTGTCCGCCTTGCCGGCCGCATCGGCAAGTTTGGCCAGCTGTTTGTCATACCAGGCCACCGGGCGGTTCTCATCCTCTGCCCGCTCCTTGCGCCGGATGGCGTTGCGCACCGCCATGGCGCCCAGCCAGCGAAACGGCTCTGGCGGGAAGTAGCCGCGTGGGCCGCTCACCAGCGCGCAGTCGCGCCACGGCTTGTCTTCTTCCCGCACCTCATCTCTCACCAACGCCGCCAGGATCTGGCCACCCATCCAGCTCTGTGCCACCCCGTTGCCGGAATAGCCGAGGCCATAGACGATATTGGGCTGCCCTCGCCAGTGGCCGAAGAAGGGGAGGCCATCCACCGAGCGGTCGGAGGCGCCGCACCAGCTGGCGGCGATGGGGACCTCTTTGAGCGCCGGAAAGAAGCGGCGCAGGGTGCGGGTGAGGGGGGCAAGATAACGACTCGGCGCATCGAACTCGGCCAGATGGCGGTTAGCAAAGGCGAAGGTGTTGCCCCCCTTGCCCAGCATCAGCCGCCCTTGCGCGGTGGATCGGTAGTAGTGCACAAAGGTGCGGCCATCCACCACGGTGCGGCCGTGATTGAGCTGCTGGGCGGCAAGCGCCTGTGGTGCCGGCTCGGTGATCACCATATCGGAGGAGACCAGCACGATACTGCGGCGAAACTCGCGAAAGTGCGCCGTCATGGCGCTGTTGAGGGCCAGCACCACCTTGCGGGCACGCACCTCGCCCTGCGGCGTTTGCACCCGCGCCGGCTGGCCCGCCTCAAGGCGCTGCATGGGGGAGTGTTCATAGACCTCGACCCCCAGCTCCCGCGCCACCCGCAGCAAGCCGCGCACCAGCAGTGCCGGTTGCACCGAGCCCGCGTGGGGGCTGTAGAGCCCCTCCAGATGAACGTGAGAGCCGCTCTGGCTCGCCAGTTCACCCTCCGCAATCGCCTGCCACTGGTTAAGGTCGGCTCGCTGTAGCTCACGTAATACCGGCTCCATCAGGCCGCGCTGCGCCTCGCTGGTGGCGGTGTAACAGGTGCCCTCGACCCTCAGCTGTGCCTCAATATTGTGCTGTTCGCAGAAGCGGGCAATCTCGTGCACCGCCTGCTCGGATCTTTGTACCAGCCAGGCGGCCTGCTGCTCGCCAAAGAGGCGCTTTAAGGTCAGGTATTTGGCCGACCAGGTGAGCAGGCAGCCGCCGTTGCGCCCGGAGGCGCCGCTGCCGCAGCGATCTTTCTCCAGCACCAGGATGCGCAAGTGTGGCTCGGCCTGTTTGAGCGCGATGGCGCTCCAGAGCCCGGTAAAGCCGCCACCGACGATGCAGACATCGACCTCGTGGTGGCCGACGAGGGGCGTGGGGGCCGCGGGTTGTTCGGCGGCGAGCGCTTCGGCCAGCCAGAAGGGGAGAGTGGACATCATGACTCCTCCACAAGGTTATGGGTGGTGCCAGCGCTGGGTGCGATCCAGCAGGGCGCGGCTCAAAAAGAGCTGGAGCAGCTTGACGGTAGCGGCGGCCAGCAGGATCAGGGTGGCCATGGCGGCGGCCGCGGCGGTATCGCCGGAATCCTCCATGTTCAGCACGGCGATGGAGGCGAGCACGCTGTCGCTCGAATAGAGGAAGATCACCGCCGAGGTGGTGGTCATGGCGTTGACGAACAGATAGATAAAGATCTCCAAGAGCGCGGGCAGGGAGGCGGGCAGGGTGACTCGCCAGAACGCCTTCCAGAGCGGAATGCGCAATGAGATGGCCACCAGCTCCAGCTCCTTGGGCAGTTGCTTGAGGCTGGTCAGCGCCGTCATATGGCCCACCGTGTAGTAGTGGATGACGCAGGAGAGCACCATCAGCGGCAGAGTGCCATAGAGGCTGCCAAAGAGCGGATTGCCGTTGAAAAAGAAGATGTAACCCAGCCCCAGCACCATGCCGGGTACCGCCAGCGACAGCATGGCGAGCAGATGCAACAGCTGGCGCAGCCATGGGAAGTGGCGCCCCTTCTCCTGTGCCCAGGCCAGCACCATCACCAGCACGGTGCCGATCAGCGCGGTATAGAGGCCCAGCTGCAGGGTGTTGGTAAAGGGCTGCCAGCCATAGACGCTGTTGCTGTCAAAGGCGTAGTGATCCAGCGTCAGAGCGAGGTTGTAGGGCCAGAACTGTACCAGCGAGCCGTAAACGGCCATCCCCACCAGCGCCAGAAACAGCAGGGCCCAGAGCGTGCACCAGCCGAGCGCCAGCAGATCCCGCAGCCGATGGGGTTTGGGCTGATAGGGCACCGCCTTGGTGCTGCTCTGCTCCTGCATCTTGCTGCGCACCCTGTGCTCCAGCGCAAAGCTCATGAGCGCCGGCAGCAGCAGGGTGACGCTAGCCACTGCGCCCAGCGAAAAGTTCTGCATCCCGATCACCTGCCGGTAGATATCGGTAGCCAGCACGCTGTACTGGCCGCCAATCACCTTGGCAACCCCGAAGTCGCAGATGGTGAGAGTGAAGACCGCGATGGCGGCGCTGAGCAGGCCATAACGGGCGGTGGGCAGGGTGACGGTGACAAAGGTGCGCCAGCCGCTGCTGCCGAGCACCCGGGAGGCTTCATAGAGGCGGGCGTCGCTCTGACCGAGCGCCGTGATAAGGATCATCAGGGCGTGGGGGAAGCACCAGAAGCCCAGACCAATGACGATACCGATGGGGCCGTAGATGCTCTCGCCGCCGAGCAGCCCCTTGGCGATCCCCTGATTGCCAAACCAGTAGACCAGACTGATGGCGGGCAGCAGGGAGGGCATCAACAGCGGGATCAAACCGATGAGGCGAAACAGGGGCTTGCCCGGCATGCAGGTGCGGGTGAGGGCATAGGCGTAGCCAAAGGCGATGGTCACCACCAGCGCGGTGATCAGCACCCCGAGCCAGAGGGTATTGCCGATGGTGCGCCCCAGATGAGGGGAGTCGAAGTAGGCGCTGAAGTTGGCAAGCCCCACCCAGAGGCCGTTCTCATCCTGCAGACTCTTTTGCAGCATGGTGAGCAGCGGCAGCAGCAAGCCGCCGATAAGCAGGGCGATGCCGAGCACCAGCAGGGTCAGTTGCAGCAGCTGATCCCGGCTCCAGCCGCGACAAAGCCGCGACCAACGAGAGTCTTGGCGGGCTGTCGCTGGCGGCAACAGGGAGGAGGTCGCAAGGGGGGCTGTCATGGGCGCTCTCCTTCAAACAGCTGCATCGCTCCGGCGGGCCAGTGCAGCGAGCAGCGCATGCCGCTGCGCCAGCCCCCCTGTTCGTGGCGGGGCAGCTCGTGGGTCGGGCGTTCCACCAGGATCTGCTGCGGGCCCAGATAGGTGTCGGCGGTGCAGATCAGGCGCTGAGCGGCGCCGAGAAACTCCACCTGATCGATGGTTGCTTCAATGCCATGTTGCCCAAGATACGGCTCGCTCGGCGCACTCAGGGTGATCGCCTCGGGGCGGATTGCCACCTGCAATTTGCTGCCGGCCGCGGCCCGGTTGGCAAGTGTCAGCGGTTGTTCGTTTAGGCGCACCTGAGTGGGGCTGAGCACCAGGGTGTCGAGGAAGTTCATGGTGCCGACAAAGCTTGCCACGAAACGGCTGGCAGGCTGGTGGTAGATCTCCTGCGGGGTGCCCACCTGCACGATGCGGCCGCCCTCCATCACCACGATGCGATCGGCCATGGTCAGCGCCTCTTCCTGATCGTGGGTCACCATGATGGTGGTAATGCCAAGGCGCTGCTGCAGGGCGCGGATCTCGCTGCGAAGGTGGGTGCGAACCAGCGCATCCAGCGCGCTGAGCGGTTCGTCCAGCAGCAACAGGCCGGGGGAGAGGGCCAGTGCCCGGGCCAGCGCCACCCGCTGCTGCTGGCCGCCGGAGATCTGGCTCGGGTATTTGTGGGATTGGGCAGTGAGATCCACCAACCCCAGCCAGTGATCGACCCGCTCCTTGATGAGATCCCGTGCCAGCCCCTGATTCTCAAGGCCGAAGGCGATGTTCTGGGCCACCGTCAGGTTGGGGAAGAGGGCGTAGGATTGAAACACGATGCCAAAGTCGCGCTGCTGGGGCGGCAGGCGGGAGATGTTGCGCCCCCCTTGCCAGATCTCGCCGCTGTCCGGCAGATCCAGCCCGGCGATGGCTCTGAGCAAGGTGGTTTTACCGCAGCCGGAGGGGCCGAGAAAGCAGATAAACTCCCCCGGCTCAATGGTCAGAGAGATCCCTTTAAGGGCCTGAAACGCACCGAACTGCTTGTTGAGATGTTGAATGTCCAGATAGGGCTGGGTCATGGTTCGACTCGCTACTGATTTGGTATATACCAGTCTGCGAGTGAAGTGTGACGGTCAGGTGACCGGGGGATGACAGCTTGATGACAGTCAGATGACGAAGGGTCACCAGCAAGTGGTTGGGCCCTGTGTGGATGGGCGAAGCGTCGCTAATTGAAGGCAATACAAACTCGGGAAGTTAAAACCAAAAAGCGAAGGCCAACACCTGTTGGCCTTCGACTGGCAGTTCATTGGTGGTTGTGTGTGGGGCGTGAACAAACCGCAGCCCTTCACGCTTACTGCTTGGCTTCGGTCTTGCCGTCGAAGTTGGCACTCCACTGGGCCAGGATGGCGTTACGCTCGCGGGCTGCCCAGCTAAAGTCGTTGTCGATCATCTGGCCTTTGATATCAGCCGGATAGCCCGCTCTCGGTTGGGCTACATCGGGGATGGCGACCACTGCGAACGACTTGTTGTAGAGGGCGTTGGCCTGTTCGGTGGCGGCAAAGTCGAGCAGCTGTTTGGCGGCTTCCAGCTTGGGGGTGCCCTTGATGATGGCGGCGGCTTCCATATCCCAGCCCGACCCCTCTTTCGGGAACACCACCTCAATGGGGGCCCCCTTGGCCTTGAGGCTGGTGGCCGGGAAGTCGAAGGAGATGCCGATCACCGTCTCGCCGCTGGCGGCCAGCTTGCAGGGGGCGGAGCCCGAGTGGGTGTAACGGTCGATGTTCTGGTGCAGGCCGTTCATGAATTGCCAGCCCTGCTTCTCACCCATGGTCTGCAGCCAACCAGCGACGCTCAGGTAACCGGTGCCGGAGGAGCTGGGGTTGGGCATGATCACCTTGCCCTTGTAGATGGGCTTGGTGAGGTCGGCCCAGCTGGTGGGCGCCGGGATCCCCTGCTTTTCCGCCTCTACCTTGTTGAAGCAGATGGCGCTGAAGAAGGCGTCCAGACCGATCCAGTGCGGCTCGGCCTTGCTGTCGCGAAAGCGGCTGTCGAGCTTGTCCAGCCCTTTCGGTGCATAGGCATTGAGCATCTGCTGCTGATCGAGCTGCATCAGGCTGGTCGCCGCCAGTCCCCATACCACATCCGCTTTGGGCTGGGCTTTTTCTGCCAGCAAGCGGGCGGTGACCACGCCGGTGGAGTCACGCACCCACTTGATGTTGATATCCGGATGCTGGCGCTCGAACGCGGTTTTCAGCTCGTTGAGCTGCTCCGGTTCGAAGGCGGTGTAGACGGTGAGGTCGGTCGCGGCCAGTGCCGGGGCGGTCATGGCAGCCAGTACGGCGGCGGCCAGCAGATGGGTTCCCTGTTTCATCCTCTTCTCCAGTTAAATTGGTTTGGTATAAACCAGATTGGTCGAGAGAGAGGCTAGGGGATCTTTATGACGTGACCGTGACAGCCCTGTGACGTTTTGCCGTCCCTGATTTGTCCGTGACTAATCCTGGGTATCCACCTCGATCTCCAGACTGTCGTGGCGCCAGTACTCCAGATCGAAATCGAGCACCCGGCCGTGCTGATCGAAGTTGAGTCGCTCGAGGCGCAGGGCGGGCAGACCGGCGGTGGCCCCGAGCGCCTTGGCCACTTCGTCCGGCAGGGCGGTGGGGAAGAAGCGTACCTGCATGCGGGCGTAGTGGAGGTCGTAATGGGCCTGGTAGATCTCGGTCAGACTGCCGTTGAGATCCAGCTCCAGCAGGCCGGGCACCCGCTCTGGCAGGCAGTGGTTCTCGCAGTAGCAGATGGCGCGCCCGTTGGCGTAGCGCAGTCGCTTGAGCAAAAAGAGGCTGTCAAACGGCTTGAGTTGCAACTGCGCCATCAACGCGGGCGGCACCGCCTGGCGGCTTTTTTCCAGCAGCTCGGTGCGCGGCTCGCCCCCTTGCTCCCGCACTATCTGGTGAAAGTTGGAGGTGCGTCTGGGGTTGAGACTGAAACGCGGCGGGGTGACGAACCAGCCGCGGCGATCCTCCCGATAGATAAGGCCGTTCGCCTCCAACTGCACCAGCGCCTCGCGGATGGTAACCCGGGTGGTGCCATAGAGTTCCCCCAGCAGCCGCTCGGAGGGGAGCTTGTCGTTGGGGGCCAGGCCCCCCGCCAGGATCTGGTTGGCGAGGGCATCCTTGATCTGCAGGTATTGGGGTTTGCTCATGAAAATCCCTGGTTTTGCAATAAGTTGTGCAATGAGTTGGGCAATAGGCTGGGCACAGGGCAGGTCATCTGCCCGGTCGTTAAACGGCGACATCAACATGCGTTGGTAGATACCAGAATAACCCCTGCTGTTCAGGCTTCCTAGATTATCGCGATCCCGGCGCTGAAAATGAATTTTTTGTTGCATGTAGTGCCACGCCTTTGACCTTGGCGGGGCAGTTATCCACAATGCGCTCATTCTGGTATATACCAAAAAGGAGCGAAGTCATGACCCATATTCCTGCGGCCCCCGCCGCCGTCGATTACCTGCTGCTGACCCCGGGCCCCCTCTCGACCACCGCCACGGTGCGCGCCGCCATGCTGCAAGACAGCTGTACCTGGGATACGGACTACAACCAGGGCGTGGTGGAGCCCATCCGCCGCGAGCTGGTGCGCCTCGCCACTGGCCCGGAATATCAAAGTGACTACAGCGTCGTCTTGCTGCAGGGGAGTGGCAGCTATGTGGTGGAGAGCGTGCTGGGCTCGGCGATAGGCGTCGATGAGTGTCTGCTGATCATAAACAACGGCGCCTACGGTGCCCGCATGGGGGAGATGGCCCGCTGTCTTGGCCTGCGCCACCACGAGCTGGATTGCGGCGAGACCAACCGCCCCGAACCCGCCGCCATCGAGGCGATGCTGGCGCGCCACCCCGAGATCACCCATCTGGCCATGGTGCACTGCGAGACCACCACCGGCATGCTCAATCCGCTCGATGAGGTGGCTGCGCTCTGCCAGCGCCGCGGCATTCGCCTGATCGTCGATGCCATGAGCAGCTTTGGCGGTATCCCCATCGACATGGGACACCTTGGCATCGAGTTTCTTATCAGCTCGGCCAACAAGTGCATTCAGGGGGTGCCGGGCTTTGGCTTCGTCATCGCCCGCCGCGTGGCGCTCACGGCCTGCGCCGGTCGCGCCCGCTCGGTCTCCCTCGACCTGCATGCCCAGTGGCAGACCATGGAGCAGCAGGGGGGCAAGTGGCGCTTTACCTCGCCCACCCATACCGTGCTCGCCTTTGCCCAGGCGCTGCGTGAGCTGGAAGAGGAGGGCGGGATCGACGCCCGCTATCAGCGTTACAGCGAGAATCAGCGCACCCTGGTGACGGGGATGGCCGCTCTCGGCTTCGCGCCGCTGCTGCCAGAACAGTGGCAATCCCCCATCATCACCGCCTTCTACTCTCCGGCCCACCCTGATTACCGCTTCGCCGACTTCTACCAGCGACTCAAGGCTCAGGGTTTTGTCATCTACCCGGGCAAGGTCTCGCAGGCCGATTGCTTCCGTATCGGCAATATCGGTGATGTGACCCCAGAGCGGGTGCGCGACCTGCTCGCCGCCATGGCCAGCGCCTGTTACTGGCAAGGGGACGCGCGATGACGAGCCAAGCGCCTCACGGTTGCGATCAGCACGAGCATAAGCTGCACGGCAGCGGCCGCGCCGACAGCGAAGGGGATATCAACCTTGGCGAGGGTCGGGCGCGCTGGTGGGCAGGTCAGAGCGAAGAGGTACAGGCCGGATTGGCGGAGGATAGCCGCTACTTCCTCCATCAGGCCCTCTCCACCCCCTGTCTCGATCTGCTTGAGGGGGCGCAGGGGAGCTGGCTGACCAGCGTATCGGGCAAGCGTTACCTCGATTTTCACGGCAACAGCGTCCATCAGCTGGGCCACGGCCACCCCAGGGTGGTGGCCGCGGTGCAGCAGCAACTCGCCGATCTGCCGTTTGCGCCCCGGCGCTACACCCATCAGGTTGCCATCGACTGCGCCCGCACCCTGGTCGAGCTGGCCCCCGGCGATCTTAACCGGGTGCTGTTCGCCCCCGGTGGCAGCGAGGTGGTGGGGATTGCTCTGAAGCTTGCCCGCTTTATCACAGGCAACAGCAAGGTGGTGTCCCTGTGGGATGCCTTTCACGGCGCCTCCCTCGATGCCATCTCGGTCGGCGGCGAGGCCTGCTTTCGCGCCGGTATGGGCCCCTTGATGGCCGGAGTGGAGCGCATCCCGCCGCCCACCCGTTATCGCGGCGTCTGGTATCGCGGGGAGGGGGATGACCTGCACTACGCCGATTATCTGGAGTACGTCATCGAGAAGGAGGGAGGAATAGGCGCCTTTATCGCCGAGCCCATCCGTAACACCGACGTACAGGTGCCCTCGAAAGCCTACTGGCAGCGGGTGCGGGAGATCTGCGATCGCCACAAGGTGCTGCTGATCGTCGACGAGATCCCCAATGCCATGGGGCGCACCGGCCACTGGTTCAGCTTTGAAGAGTTCGGCATCGAGCCCGACATCATCTGCCTGGGCAAGGGGCTGGGGGGCGGGGTGGTACCGTTTGCGGCGCTCATCACCCGTGACCGCTTCAATCAGGCCGCAGCTATTTCGCTCGGTCACTACACCCACGAGAAGAGCCCCATCGGCTGCGCGGCGGCCCTTGCCACCATCAGTACCATCCGTGAAGAGGGGTTGCTGGCCAAGGTGCAGGAGGATGGCCGTTTTATGGCGGCAGAGCTCGCTGCGCTTGCCGAGCGTCACCCGCTGATCGGGCAGGTGCGCGGTATCGGTATGCTTTGGGCGCTCGATCTGGTGGTCGATCACCAGAGTCGCACCCGCAACATCCAGGCCGCCGAACGGCTGCTCTACCGCTGTCTGGAGCTGGGGCTCAGCTTCAAGGTCTCCCAAGGGAACGTCATCCAGCTCTCGCCACCGCTCAATATCGCCCGCGCCGATCTGGTGCGCGCCATTTCCATTCTCGATCGCGCATTGGGCGAGATCGCACTTTCACCGAAACAGGAACACCACCATGACTGACTTGCAGACTGCCATCCACCCGACCACCGACGTGGAGGCGCTGATCCTCGACTGGGCCGGCACCGTCGTCGACTTCGGCTCCTTCGCCCCCACCTCCATCTTCGTCGAGGCCTTCGCCCGCGCCTATGACTTTCCCGTGACCCTTGACGAAGCACGCCAGCCCATGGGCCTTGGCAAGTGGGATCATATCGCCGCGCTGGGCCGTCTGCCCTCGGTGGATGTGCGTTGGCAGGCCCGCTTCGGCCATCCTATGAGCCACGCCGAGGTGGACCACCTCTATCACACCTTTATGCCGCTGCAGATCGCCGCCGTGACCCGCTTTGCCGCCCCCATCCCCGGTGTGCTGCCGGTGTTGGACGCTCTGCGGGGGCAGGGGATGAAAATCGGCTCCTGCTCCGGTTATCCCCGTCCGGTGATGGAGGCGCTGGTGCCAGCGGCGGCCGATCACGGCTACCGCCCGGATCACTGGGTCGCCACCGACGATCTCAAGGCTGGTGGTCGCCCCGGCCCCTGGATGGCGTTGGCCAACGTAATTGAGCTCGGAGTGAGCGCCGTGCATCGCTGCATCAAGGTGGATGACGCCGTACCCGGCATCAGCGAAGGGCTTAACGCGGGCATGTGGACGGTGGGATTGTCGGTTGCCGGCAACGAATTTGGCGCCACCTGGGAAGCGTTTTCCGCCATGAACGAGGCGGAGATAGCCGCCAGGCGCGCACCGGCCGAGGCCAAACTGCGGGCGGCGGGGGCGCACTATGTGATTGATACCTTGGCCGACATCGCCCCGGTTATCGCCGATATCAACCGCCGTCTGGCGGCAGGAGAGCGGCCCTGAACAAGGCGGGATGAGAGGAGGGGAGAGCCGGTCTTGCCGGCAGGTTCAGGCCGATGCTCCCTGACTATCAGGCATAAAAAAACCGGCGCCTGGGCGCCGGTTTTTGTTCTCCGAGACTCTATTACAGAGAAGCGGTGAAGGTACGGGTGATGACGTCTTGCTGTTGCTCCTTGGTCAAGGAGTTGAAGCGAACGGCATAACCGGATACGCGGATGGTCAACTGCGGATATTTCTCCGGGTTTTCCATGGCGTCCAGCAGCATTTCACGGTTCATCACGTTGACGTTCAGGTGCTGACCACCTTCCAGGTTGGCTTCGTGGTGGAAGTAACCATCCATCAGGCCGGCCAGGTTGGCTTTCTGGGCTTCCATGTCTTTACCCAGCGCGTTCGGCACGATGGAGAAGGTATAGGATATACCATCTTTGGCGTAAGCGAACGGCAGCTTGGCAACGGAAGTCAGGGAAGCAACGGCACCCTTCTGGTCACGACCGTGCATCGGGTTGGCACCCGGGCCGAACGGCGCACCGGCACGACGGCCATCCGGGGTGTTACCGGTCTTCTTGCCGTACACCACGTTGGAGGTGATGGTCAGCACGGACTGGGTAGCCACGGCACCACGGTAGGTGTTCAGCTTCTGAATCTTCTTCATGAAGCGCTCGACCAGGTCGCAGGCGATGTCATCGACGCGAGCGTCGTTGTTGCCGAACTGCGGGTACTCGCCTTCGATTTCGAAGTCGATGGAGACGCCATCGGCATCACGTACCGGCTTGACCTTGGCGTACTTGATGGCAGACAGGGAGTCAGCGGCTACGGACAGACCGGCGATACCACAGGCCATGGTGCGATAGACGTCACGGTCGTGCAGCGCCATCAGGGAGGCTTCGTAGCTGTACTTGTCGTGCATGTAGTGGATGATGTTCAGGGCGGCGACATACTGCTTGGCCAGCCAGTCCATGAAGTGATCCAGTCTGTCCATCACGTCGTTGTAGTCGAGGTACTCGGAGGTGACCATTTCGGTCTTCGGACCGACCTGGATCTTGAGCTTCTCGTCCATACCGCCGTTGATTGCATACAGCATGGTCTTGGCCAGGTTGGCACGGGCACCGAAGAACTGCATCTGTTTGCCGACGATCATCGGGGACACACAGCAAGCGATGGCGTAGTCATCGTTGTTGAAGTCCGGACGCATCAGGTCGTCGTTCTCGTACTGAACGGAAGAGGTCTCGATGGATACCTTGGCGCAGTACTTCTTGAAACCGACCGGCAGCTTCTCGGACCACAGGATGGTCAGGTTCGGCTCAGGGGACGGGCCCATGGTGTACAGGGTGTTCAGCATACGGAAGCTGTTCTTGGTGACCAGGGTACGACCGTCAACGCCCATACCGGCCAGGGTCTCGGTAGCCCACATCGGGTCGCCGGAGAACAGTGAATCGTATTCCGGGGTACGCAGGAAGCGAACCATGCGCAGCTTCATGACCATGTGGTCCATCAGCTCCTGGGCTTCTTGCTCGGTGATCAGACCCTTTTGCAGGTCACGCTCGATGTAGATGTCCAGGAAGCTGGAGGTACGACCGAAGGACATGGCCGCGCCGTTCTGGGACTTGACCGCCGCCAGGTAGGCGAAGTAGGTCCACTGGACGGCTTCTTTGGCGTTTTTGGCCGGTACGGAGATATCGCAACCGTACTTGGCAGCCATCACCTTCATCTGTGCCAGGGCACGGTGCTGCTCGGAGATCTCTTCGCGCAGACGGATGGTGGCTTCCAGGTTGACACCGTTTTCCAGGTCAGCCTGCAGGGACTTGAACTGAGCCAGTTTGTCGGCCATCAGGAAGTCGATACCGTACAGGGCAACACGACGGTAGTCACCGATGATACGGCCACGGCCGTAGGCATCCGGCAGACCGGTGATGACGCCGGACTTGCGGCAGTTCAGGATGTCTTTGGTGTAGACGTCGAACACGCCCTGGTTGTGAGTCTTGCGGTACTCGGTGAAGATCTTCTCGACCATGGGGTCAAGCTGGCGACCGTACACTTCGCAAGAGGTCTTGACCATCTTGATACCGCCGTTGGCGATGATGGCGCGCTTGAGCGGTTTGTCGGTCTGCAGACCAACGATTTGCTCCAGGCTCTGGTCGATATAGCCGGCATCGTGAGCGGTAATGGTGGAGGGCAGGTCGGTATCAAAATCGACCGGCGCGTGAGTGCGGTTCTCGATCTTGATGCCTTCCATGACCTTGTCCCACAGCTTGGTGGTGGCTTCGGTCGCGCCAGCCAGGAAGGACTCGTCACCTTCATACGGGGTGTAGTTCTTCTGGATGAAGTCACGGGTGTTGACAGAGGTCTGCCATTCACCGGCTGCGAAGCCTTCCCATGCTTTTTGGAACTGTTCGTTAAGTTCTGCCATTTTCATTACCTCTCAAGGTATTTATGTGTCTGCCGCCATCCTTAATGATGGCGACGGAAGATAAACCAGTAAGTCAGCCCAACCATGACGCCACCACCAATGATATTACCGATGGTGACAGGGATGAGGTTGTGCAGGACGAAGTTGGACACGGTCAGGTCGGCAAAGGTCGCCGGATCCTGGCCGATGGCCTGCCAGAATTCCGGGCTCGCGACGCTGTGGATGGCGATACCGACCGGGATCATAAACATGTTTGCGATGCTGTGCTCAAAACCGGAGGCCACGAACATGGCGACGGGGAGCAGCATCACCATCACCTTGTCGGTGGCGCTGCGGGCGCCGAAGGCCATCCACACGGCGAGACACACCATGAGGTTGCAGAGGATGCCAAGGGCCACGGCCTCGAAGAAGGTGTGATGGATCTTGTGCTGGGCCACTTTCATGGCGTTCAGCCCCCACTGACCATCCGCTGCCGTGTATTCCGCCGACATGATGATGAGGCCGACGATGATGAGACCGCCGATGAGGTTGCCGAAGTAGACCAGTCCCCAGTTCTTGAGCAGCTGGGCCCAGCTGATGCGATTCGCCGCCTTGGCTACCAGGGTGAGGGTCGTGGAGGTGAACAGTTCGGCGCCGAGCAGGACGCAGAGGATGAGACCGAGGGAGAAGCAGATGCCGCCCACCAGCTTGGACATGCCCCAGGCCATGCCGCTTGAGCCCGTGGTGACGGTGATATAGAAGACGAAGGCGATGGCGATGAAGGCGCCAGCGGTGATGGCCAGGGGAATGACCTTGTATGCGGGCTTGGTGGCCTTGGCATAGGTAATGTCTTCGGCCAGGGCGGCGATGGCTTCGGGCTTCAGACAATCAAAGGGAGATTCTGCTTTCAATTCTCAGTACCTGCATATTTTGCCTGTGGAAATCATAACAAAGGGGCTGATCCCCAAAATTGACTCCGATCAAGAATTACAGATTGTGAATGTAATTTTACTACAGAATTTTTCGCCATCCGGAAGCGTTTCTTTACACCAGGTTTCAGGTGAAACAGAAATGAGTCTGTTATTAATTTTATGATTTTTAAGAACTTATAAAGGACAACCTTAAAAAAGTACCGGCCAGGCACCTTTGCGGCCGCACTGCACCATGAGTGCCAAATTAACAACCCCCTAAGAGGTATTTTTTGTCTTTTATTTCATCTTGTGGCACGGCCAGCCAAAGCGTAGACCATAAAACAGAAGGGGCCCTCAGGGCCCCTTCGTCATATCAGCATATCAGTTCCAGGTGTGGATTCGTTTGGCTTTTTGCAATTTCTCGTAAGCGGCCAGCAGTTTCTGGTGCAGCGGGAACTGGGAGAGGGAGAGATCGGCGGCTTCCAGACCGTGGAAGCGCGCCTCGCCGCGGGCGTTGGCCCACGCCTGCGCCAGGGTCTCTTCCCCGAACATGCGGGCGAACACCGGGCGGTACTGCTCGGGGTCGCGATCCTCGTCGAGGAAGAGCTCGACGCAGGCGCGCAGGGCGCGGTAGTAAGCGGCGCGATCTGCCGGGAACACCGACTGGTTGAACTCCATGGTCCAGTCGATGAGGTCGAGGGCGCTCTCCAGGTCGCCTGCGGCCAGCGCCAGCATGGCTTTGAGCTCACCGACGCGCAGGGTGTGCAGGGCAGTGCCCTTGGCGGCGGCGATGCCGAGCAGCTCGCGCACCCGGGTCCGCTCGTCGTGACCCTCTTCATCCAGCTGGTCGAACAGGGCCATGTACTGCTCTGCGTCCCACTCGAGCGCCGGCAGCGCCAGGATGGTCTCCCGCAGGTGGGCCCCCATGGTGTTGTTGGCCAGCAGCAGATCTTCCACCGGATAGATGTCGGACATGCCGGGCACCAGAATACGGCAGGCGTAGACACCCAGGTGCTCATAGTCGGCGATGTAGACCGGCTGCTCCAGCTCGTGGAAGATGCCGATCAGGTGGTCGAACTCCTCTTGCGAGGTGCCACGGAAGTCCCAGTCGGCAAACTCGAAGTCGGACTCTTCCTTGAACAGATCCCAGCTGATGAGGCCGGAGGAGTCGATGAAGTGGGTCTCCAGGTTGTGGTGATCCGCCACCTGCTCGTTGTCGAACGACGGCGGCACGAAGACGTCCAGATCCTTGAGGCTGCGCCCTTGCAGCAGTTCGGTGACGGTGCGCTCGAAGGCGACCTCGAAGCGCGGGTGGGCGCCGAAGGAGGCAAAGCAGGTGCCGTTGTTCGGGTTGAGCAGCACCACGCAGATGACCGGATAACGGCCGCCGAGGGAGGCATCGAAGCTGTAGATGGGGAAGCCTTCGGCCTCCAGTGCATCGATGGACGCCTTGATGCCGGGGTAACGGGCGATGACCTCGCCCGGGATCTGGGGCAGGCTGATGGCCTCGGCGATGATCTTGTTCTTCACGTGGCGCTCGAACACCTCCGACAGCCCCTGGGTGCGGGCTTCGGTGCGGGTGTTGCCGGCGCTCATGCCGTTGGAAACATACAGGTTGCCGATGATGTTCATCGGGATGTAGACGGTCTGGTGATCAGACTGGCGCTCGAAGGGCAGGGCGACGATGCCGCGTTCCTCGTTGCCGGATTGCAGGTCCACCAGCATGTCGGCGGTCACTTCCCCGTCCGGGTTGTAGAACTTGCGGGTGAAGGAGTCGAGCAGCCCGGCGGGCAGCTGATCCCCCTCGATGGGGAACCACTTCTCGTTCGGGTAGTGGACGAAGTCGCCATTGGCGACCTGCTCGCCCAGGTAGAAATCGGCGAAGAAGTAGTTGGTGGAGAGACGCTCGAAATATTCGCCAAGGGCGGAGGCGAGCGCCGCCTTCTTGCTGGCACCCTTGCCGTTGGTGAAGCAGAGGGCGCACTCCTTGTCCCGGATGTGCACGGACCAGACGTTGGGCACGGGGTTGAGCCAGGAGGCCTCTTCGATATCAAACCCCAGGGCTTGCAGCTTGGTCTGGAAGCGTTCGATGGAGTCTTCCAGCGCTGCGTCCTTGCCGGGAATAAAAGTGTGGTCGGTCATCACAATGTCCTGATTTTATGGGCTCATGTTTGGACGCAGATAATAGCATGAGTGACGGGGAAAGCGGCCAGGGCAATGGTGTGGGCTTGCCCAGGTCTGCATTGGAGGGTCGGGGTGTGGTAGTGGGGCCGGGCGGTGCGCTGCGGGGCGGCGATTTTTCATGGGAAAGAGGGTTGGGTCATCAGTTTTACTTAACATAATTAAGATAAAGTAAATTTTATTATGACCCTGTGCCCTTCATCATGGCGTCAACCGTTGGCGGGGGAAGGAAAAGAGGGGAACGCCCGTGCCCGTTCCGCCACCCCGTCTTGATGAGCCTTGACCAGGAGTGCTGAATGTTCCCGATGATCCCCCGTATCGACCCCGAGATAGCCAGGTTGGCGCCGGGCTTTTGTGCCCTCAGCATCGTGGTGGAAGCCGCCCCCGTGATTGACACTCTGGTGGGGGAGCGGGCCCTGGCCCGGGCATGTGCGGCCCTTGGCACCGACGAGGCCCCCTGGGCCCTTGAACATCTGGCCGCCTGGGATCAGGTGTTCAAGGGGTTTGGCGCCAAGCCTGCCCGCACGCCCTGCTCGGCCCAGGCACTGCGCAAGCGGGTGCTGCGCGATGGCGTCTTGCCCGCCATTGATCCCGTGGTCGATCTCTACAACGCCATCAGCATCGAGTATGCCATTCCCGTGGGCGGGGAGGATCTGGCGGCCTATGTGGGGACGCCGCGCCTGGTGATTGCCGATGGCAGCGAATGCTTTGACACCCTCAAAGAAGGGCTGCCAACCCAGGAGGTACCGGCTCCCGGAGAGGTGGTGTGGCGGGACGATCTCGGCGTCACCTGTCGCCGCTGGAACTGGCGCCAGGGGATCCGCACTCGCCTGAGCCTCTCTTCCCCCCGGATGTGGTTCATTCTGGAGTGTCTGCCGCCGATGCCACGCACGGCCTTGTGGGAGGCCGGTGACAGGCTGATTGCTGGTCTCACGCAGATGATGCCTGGGGCCCGCATCGAGCAGACGCTGGTGGAGTGATTGAAGGAGCAGACGAAAAGATAAAAGGAGGCGCCTCATGCTCGCCCGGGCGGTCATGGGGCGGAGCTTGCTCGCCATGCCACGTCTGTGCCACCCGCCTTTACCCACCGTCTGCGAACACATCAGCAAGCAGAGGAACACCGCAACACGCCGGGCTGACATCGCCCCCTGGAGCTTGCCACGTCGGGGCCGGTGTACCCGGCCCTTTCAGCGCGCCTAACCGATGAATTTCAGACCCAGGATCCCGCCGATGATCAGCAGCAGGCAGAGCACCCGGGCGAGGGTGGCCGGTTCGTTGAACAGCCAGATCCCCATCAGCACGGTGCCGACCGCGCCGATGCCGGTCCAGACCGCATAGGCGGTGCCAAGGGGCAGCTGTTTGACCGCCATGGCGAGCAGCAGCACGCTCACGGCCATGGCGATCAGGGTCAGCAGGGTGGGGAGGGGACGGCTGAAACCGTCGGTGTATTTGAGGCCGATGGCCCAGGCGACCTCGAAAAGGCCGGCCAACAGCAATAGCAACCAGGACATAAGGCAGATTCCGCAGGAAGCAGGGTCGTCCCTGCGTATCAGGAGGCCTCGGGGCCGTCCCCGAGGGGCAGCGGGGCTGCCGGTCGGTCTCAATGATGCCCCAACTGGAGGCAGGATGCCAACCGGCTGCCCGCAGGTCGGCCAGGCCGACGGATATTGCAGCGAATGGCACAGAATATTGCGCAATTCGACTTGCGCCCGCCGTCACAATCCGTAATGTGGACAGACGCATTTTTTGCAACTCATATATTGTGAATCCCTTGTAAACGGCTGGCGCCAAGGCAGGGGTCACGGGTACCACACACGATTTCTATAAGCAGCTATCCAGGGTAGGACATTATGAAAAAAGTAGGTTTGGTCGGTTGGCGTGGCATGGTGGGTTCGGTCTTGATGAGCCGGATGCAGGAAGAGAAGGATTTTGCCCGCATTCAACCCACCTTCTTCACCACCTCCCAGGCCGGTGAGGCCGCCCCCAATTTTGGTGTCGATGCCGGCACCTTGCAGGACGCCTTCGATCTCGAGGCGCTGGCCGCACAGGACGTCATCATCACCGCCCAGGGCGGCGACTACACCAAGGATGTTTATCCGCGTCTGAAAGCCGCCGGCTGGCAGGGCTACTGGATTGACGCCGCCTCCTCCCTGCGCATGGAGAAGGACGCTGTCATCATCCTGGATCCGGTCAACGGCGACGTCATCGAGGATGCCCTGAACAACGGCATCAAGACCTTCGTTGGCGGCAACTGCACCGTCAGCCTGATGCTGCTGGCCCTGGGTGGCCTGTTCAAGGCCGATCTGGTGGAGTGGGTGAGCGTGGCCACCTATCAGGCGGCCTCCGGTGGTGGTGCCCGCCACATGCGCGAGCTGGTCACCCAGATGGGCATGCTGCGGGATGAAGTGGCGGTGGAGCTGGCGGATCCAGCCTCCGCCATCCTCGACATCGAGCGCAAGATCACCGAGAAGACCCGCTCCGGCACCCTGCCGGTGGACAACTTCGGTGTGCCGCTGGCCGGTGGCCTCATCCCCTGGATCGACACCAAGCTCGACAACGGCCAGAGCCGTGAAGAGTGGAAGGGCCAGGCCGAGACCAACAAGATCCTGGGCATCGAAAACGCCGCCATTCCGGTGGATGGTCTGTGCGTGCGCATCGGCGCCCTGCGCTGCCACAGCCAGGCCTTCACCATCAAGCTGAAAAAAGACGTGCCGCTGGCCGAAATCGAATCCCTGCTGGCTGCCCACAACGACTGGGTCAAGGTGATCCCCAACGATCGCGACATCACCGCCCGCGAGCTGACCCCGGCCGCCGTCACCGGCACCCTCAGCATCCCGGTGGGTCGTCTGCGCAAGCTCAACATGGGCCCGGAGTACCTGGCCGCCTTCACCGTGGGTGACCAACTGCTGTGGGGCGCCGCCGAGCCGCTGCGCCGCATGCTCAACATCCTGCTGGCCCGCTGAGGTAGCGGCAGCAGGGAACAGGGAAGGCCTTGCCTTTCTTGTTCCCCTCTTCGTGTCTGTCCATAAAAAAGCGGCATCCCTTGGGATGCCGCTTTTTAATTTATCCAGTTTGACTCTTAGATGTTCTGTGCTTCGTTTGGCACGATGACAGAGGCATGATTTCCTTTCGGCCCCTGCTGCAGTTCAAAGTTGACTGCCTGACCTGCTTTCAAGGTCTTGTAACCTTCCATTTGAATCGTGGAGTAGTGAGCGAAGATGTCTTCACCACCGCCTTCCGGACAGATAAACCCAAATCCTTTTGCGTTGTTGAACCACTTGACTGTTCCGGTTGCCATACATCTACATCCTTTTATTGATTACCCTGAAGTCGTTGAGTAACCTGCGCCAGCCTTATATAACTAGGGCATGACCCCGTAGCAGACGGGCGCCGATTAGCAAGTAACCAATCTAGTCCAACTTTTAAGCGAGTCAAGAAGTTGTTAACAACCGATGTGATCTGGTTAACAAGTCTATTGACAATCTTGAGCGACACGGTAGTAATCTAGAGGTACCAAAGCGCAACTATGAGCAAGCAGAAAGAACTCTTTGCTAATGAAGAGATTGCAGAAGCAGAGAAAACGAAGCTGCAACCGCCACCCATGTACAAGGTCGTCCTGAACAACGACGACTACACACCGATGGAGTTCGTGGTGGAGGTGCTGCAAAGGTTCTTTGGTATGGATCTGGAGAAGGCCACTCAGGTGATGCTGAGCGTGCATTATAGTGGTAAGGGAGTCTGCGGCACATTTACCGCCGAGATTGCCGAGACCAAAGTGGTCCAGGTCAACACCTATTCACGTAACAACGAACATCCACTGCTATGTACCATGGAAAAGGCTTGAATCTGATGACTTGATGGCGATAACGACACCGCATTGTTGCTGTACTGAGGGGAGGTGCCTATGTTGAACAAAGATCTAGAAAAGACGCTGAACGAGGCTTTCAAACTGGCCCGTGACGAGCGCCACGAATTCATGACCGTCGAGCACCTGTTGTTGGCCCTGCTGGATAACAGCTCAGCCCATGAGGCGCTGAGTTCATGTGGTGCGGATGTGGAACAGATGCGCAAAGAGATCCGCGCCTTCATCAATCAAACGACCCCGCTCATCCCCCGTGACGACGAAGACAGGGAAACCCAGCCGACGCTGGGCTTCCAGCGCGTGCTGCAACGTGCCGTCTTCCATGTCCAGTCGTCCGGCAATACCGAGGTGAGCGGTGCCAATGTCCTGGTCGCCATCTTCAGCGAACAAGAGTCCCAGGCCGCCTACTTCCTGAAAAAAGCCGAAATAAGCCGCCTGGATGTGGTGAACTTCCTGTCCCACGGGGTGCGCAAGGACAACAAGCCCGAGAGTGGTGGCAACAATGCGGAATCTGATGACGAGGTATCCTCTGCCCAGATAGAAAGCTTTGCCACCAACCTCAACCAGCTGGTGCTGGAGGGGCGCATCGATCCGCTCATCGGCCGTGATCAGGAGCTCAATCGCACCATTCAGGTATTGTGCCGCCGCCGCAAGAACAACCCCTTGCTGGTCGGGGAAGCCGGCGTGGGCAAGACCGCCATCGCCGAAGGGCTTGCCTACCGTATCGTCAAGGGGGATGTGCCCGAGGTGATTGCGGGTAGCACCATCTACTCCCTGGACATGGGCTCCCTGCTGGCGGGCACCAAGTATCGTGGTGACTTCGAGAAGCGCCTCAAGGTGCTGCTCAAGCAGATTGAACGTCAGGAGGGGGCCATCCTCTTCATCGACGAGATCCACACCATCATTGGGGCCGGTGCGGCTTCCGGTGGCCAGCTGGATGCGGCCAACCTCATCAAGCCGCTGCTCTCCAATGGTTTGCTGCGCTGCGTGGGCTCCACCACCTACCAGGAATATGCCCAGATCTTCGAGAAGGACAGGGCTCTGGCTCGTCGCTTCCAGAAGATCGACATCGTCGAACCCACAGTAGACGACACCACTCGCATTCTGATGGGACTCAAGAGCCGTTATGAGTCTCACCATGGCGTGCGTTACACCGTCAAGGCGATCCGGGCGGCGGTGGAGCTTTCCGCCAAGTACATCAATGATCGCCATCTGCCTGACAAGGCCATCGACGTCATCGACGAAGCGGGGGCAGGGCAACGCCTCTTGCCCGTCAGCAAGCGCAAGAAGGTGATCAATGTGCCGGAAATCGAGGCCATTGTTGCCAAGATTGCCCGTATACCAGAGAAATCTGTCTCCTCCTCCGACAAGGAGGTGCTGAAGAATCTGGAGCGCAACCTCAAGATGGTGGTGTTCGGGCAGGACAAGGCCATCGAGGTGCTGACCGATGCCATTCGGTTGTCACGTTCAGGGCTTGGCAACGAACGCCGACCTGTGGGCTGCTTCCTGTTTGCCGGCCCGACCGGGGTGGGCAAGACCGAAGTGACCCAGCAACTGGGCAAGGCGCTCGGGGTCGAGGTATTGCGATTTGACATGTCGGAATACATGGAACGCCATACCGTGTCCCGGTTGATCGGGGCTCCTCCCGGTTACGTGGGATTCGAGCAGGGAGGGCTGTTGACCGACTCCGTCCTCAAGCATCCGCACTCCGTCGTGCTGCTTGACGAGATCGAGAAGGCGCACCCGGATGTCTTCAACCTGCTGCTGCAGGTGATGGACAACGGTACCCTGACGGACAACAACGGGCGCAAGGCAGATTTTCGCAATGTGATCCTGGTGATGACCACCAACGCAGGGGTTCAGGAAACCCAGCGCAAGTCCATCGGCTTCCAGCAGCAGGACATGAGCCACGATGCCATGGCGGTGATCAACAAGACGTTCAGTCCGGAGTTCCGCAACCGGCTCGATCACACCATCTGGTTCAACCATCTCGACATGGGAGTGATCCATCAGGTGGTCGACAAGTTCATCGTCGAGCTGCAGGTTCAGCTGGATGCCAAGGGCGTTTCACTGGAGGTGTCTGAAGAGGCGCGCCACTGGTTGGCAGAGAAAGGGTATGACAGGGCAATGGGGGCAAGACCCATGGGCCGGGTCATTCAGGAGCACCTCAAGAAGCCCCTGGCCAACGAGATCCTGTTCGGTTCCCTGGTCGATGGCGGCATTGTGAAGGTCGAGCTGGTGAACAACAGCCTCAGCTTTGATTTTCAGGTCAACGTTGAAGCTGTCTCTCACTGACTGTGAGCAAGGCCGGAAATGACAAAAAACCCCAACCGAGAGGCTGGGGTTTTTTGCTGAATTCCTGGCTTAGCGAGAGCGGAAAACAATACGTCCCTTGGAGAGATCGTACGGAGTCAGAGCCACCGTTACTTTGTCCCCAGTCAGGATACGGATGTAGTTTTTGCGCATCTTGCCGGAAATATGAGCGATAACCACGTGACCATTTTCCAGTTCCACACGGAACATGGTATTGGGCAAGGTTTCGAGAATGGTACCCTGCATCTCAATACTGTCTTCTTTAGCCATTGAATCCTCTTGATAAGCCACAACAAAAAACCGCTGGATCATGCCGGATTTAAGGCTATGTGTAAAGTTTACTCGGGCTTGGTGTCGATTTTTTTCCATTCGCCCTGTACCAGCAGCTCATGGGGCAGGTATTGGCGCTTGTAATTCATCTTGCGGCACTCCTCCACCAGATACCCCAGATAGAGCCACTGACGACCGGTACGTCTGGCCAGTTCCAACTGGCTCAGGATGGCGAAGGTGCCGAGCGACCGGTCGGCATAGTCGGGGTCGAAGAAGGTGTACATGGCGCTCAGAGAGTGGGGAAGCAGGTCCGTGGTGGCCACGCCGATGAGGCGTCCCTCCTTGCGTATCTCCAGATAAAGGGGGGGCATCCAGTCGCAGTGCAGGAACCCCTTGTATTGGGTCCGGCTCGGAGGATACATGCTGCCATCCCGATGACGCTCACGGATATAGCGTTCATAGAGCTGGTAATACTCGGGCTTGTCGTCATAGCTCAGTACGAGTTCGAGATCCCGGTTCAACTGGCGGATGCGTTTCTGCCCACGGCTCGGGGTGAAGCGTTCACTGTGTATGCGCAAGGATTGACAGGCGCTGCAGGCGGGGCAGTGAGGACGATAGATGTCGTTGCCACTGCGCCGGAATCCTGCTGTCAGCAGCCGTTCGTACCCGGCGGCGTTGAGCAGTTCATGGTCCATCAGGACCAGCAACTGCTCCTGCTCGTGACCGAGGTAGCTGCACGGGTGCCTGGGGGTCAGCCCGACCTTGAGGATCACTTCTTCACTCATAGGCTGATTCTCCTCGGTTGCCAGCATCCCTCTTGCAACGGTTGCCGGGTCAGGGTGGCCAGGGTGGTCAGAAAGCGCTGCCTTGGCCACTCCTGAACGCCCAGTGTGGCCAGAAAGTCGTTTTGCATCTGGCAGTCGATGAGGGCACCGCCGTGCCCTGCAAAGTGGCGACAGAGGGCCACCATGGCCAGTTTGGCGCCATTGTCGATGCGGCTGAACATGGATTCACCACAAAAGAGTCGGCCCAGGGAGAGGCCATAGAGACCTGCCTGCAGCTGATCATCCTGCCAGATCTCGATGGAGTGGGCATGACCGAGGCGATGAAGGCGCCGATAGGCGTCGATCATGGGGGCACTTATCCAGGTGCCGCTGGCGGTGCGACGAGGCGCGGCGCAGGCTGCAATGACGTCATCAAAGGCGCGATTGATGTAAATCTCGAAGGGGGTGCGGCGCAAACACTTCTGCAGGCTGCGGCCGATGTGGAGTTCCTCGGGCACGATGACTCCCCTGGGGTCCGGTGACCACCACAGCAGTGGCTGATGGGGTTCATTCCACGGAAAGATCCCGCTGTGGTAAGCTGCCAGCAATCGAGCGGGGGAGAGATCTCCCCCAATCGCGAGCAGCCCGTTGGGTTCTTCCAGCGCATGGCTGGGGGAGGGAAACCAGCACAGCTCATCATCCAGTTCGGTAAGATAGCGAGACATAAGGCAGAGGTTCATAGATGAAGGCCATTATCCTGATAGTATCCAGCTTGCTTGGCTTTGTCACGGCGCCGGCCTGGAGTGCGGTGTATGAACGCAACACGGCGCGTCCGGTGGAGCAGGTGGTCTTCGGCCAGGTGGATACGGTGCGCAACATCACCCAGCGCCAGATGGTGGAATCAGAGCATTCCGGCTGGAAAACGCTGGGAGGGGCCGTGCTTGGCGGGCTGCTCGGCAACCAGTTTGGCGGTGGGCACGGGCGGGAGATTGCCACAGCGGTCGGGGCGCTGGCGGGAGCGGCGGCGGTGCAGCAGTTTCAGTCAGGGGGCAGCGTGGTGGAGAACAAGCTGGTGGAGCTGCTGATCCGCAACGAGCAGAACGGGCTCATCAACGTGATCCAGGATTACGATCCGGCCATGGTCTTTGCGCAGGGCGACAAGGTGCGCATCCTCTATTTCAGCGATGGGGTGCGGGTCGACAAGACCTATTGAACGGTGAAGAAGGGATTGACCCGGCGGCCACCACACAAGGGGCGCCGGGCGGTACTACACGGAGTGCCTCTGCTGATGCTTGCTCAGACGTCCTGACAGACTATCTTGTCTCGCCCGGTATTCTTTGCCTGATACAACTGGCGATCTGCCTCGCTCAGCGCCTCGTCCATGGAGAGCCGCCCGACATTGATGACGCCGAAACTGGCGCGTACAAAGAGCGATATCTCCCGCGACAGCGGTTGCTGGCGCATTTGCAGACGAAGCCCTTCCAGCCGCTTGAGCAGCACGGGTACGGGGCAGTGGGGCACCATCAGGGCAAATTCTTCGCCACCGAATCGGGCTATCATGGCATCCGGGAAGAACTGGGTGAGCAGCCTGGCCAGGTGACAGAGCAGCTGATCGCCGATGGCGTGCCCCCAGTGATCATTGACCTGCTTGAAGTGATCCACATCGAGCACGCACAGGGAGAGCTGCGCCTGATGGCGCTGATGCTCCTCGAACCACTTTTGACCCTCGTTGAACCAGTAGCGTCTGTTGTAAAGCCCGGTCAGGTAGTCTCGGTTGGCCGATTCCTGGATATTGTTGAACTGCTCAAGGGCCTCCAGGTTGTGGCTGACCCGGCACTGCAGCTCCTCGGGTTCAAAGGGCTGATTGAGAAAATCATTCGCCCCTTGCTTGAGGTAGCGTGCCGAGAGGCCGTGTTTGTCCGACACCGAGATGCCGATGATGGCGAGCTGCTGCTTGCTGTAGCGCTCGCGCAGCATTCGCACCAGGCTGATGCCGTCGATCTCCGGCATGTAGTAGTCCACCAGCATCAGGCGAATGGCGGGGTGCTGCTCGAGCTGCGCCAGCGCATCGCGGGCTGAATTGGCCTCGTGCACCTGCAACAACTGCTTGCGCAACTGGGCCGCGGTGCGGTGACGGGAGGTGCGTGAATCGTCGACCACCAAGACTTCGATGGCCTGGTTGAGGTAGAGGCGGTGCACCAGACCGACGGCATATTGCAGGGAGTGACGTGAATCCTTCATCACATAGTCCAGCACCCCGGCTTCCAGCCAGGCTTCCCGCTTCTCTTCGCTGATGTCGGCCGTCAGGATCACCACCGGCAACCCACGCTCCCTCAGCACATTGACAGCTTCTCCGCCGGGGGCGTCCGGCAGGGTGAGATCCACCAGGGCGACCACATAATCTTCCCCATGGCAATCGCGAGCCCCTTCAAGGGTATCGAACGCGTCGATTTCCAGCCCGGTCTGCTGCGCAATGGCTTGGGTCAGCATACGGCGTACCGTCAGGCTGTCTTCCACTATCATTATTTTTCGTTTCATCCTGCTCCTTGCAATAAAAAAGGGCATGCCAACTGGCATGCCCTTTATATCCTTCCGATTATTGTGCGTCCAGATATCGCTCAGCATCGAGGGCGGCCATGCAGCCGGTCCCTGCGGAGGTGATCGCCTGGCGGTAGACGTGATCGGCCACGTCGCCGGCGGCGAACACGCCCGGGATGCTGGTCTGGGTTGCGAACCCTTCCAGTCCGCCACGCACCTTCAGATAGCCGTTTTCCATCGCCAGCTGCCCTTCGAAGATCTGGGTGTTGGGCTGGTGACCGATGGCGATGAAGACCCCCATCAGCGGCAGCTCGGAGGTGGTGTCATCCCGGGTGCTGCGCAGGCGCACGCCGGTGACGCCCATGTCGTCACCCAGTACTTCGTCCAGGGTCTGATGGGTGTGCAGGACGATATTGCCGCTCTCGACCTTGTCGTTGAGGCGCTTGATCAGGATCTTCTCGGCGCGGAACTCGTCGCGGCGATGGATGAGGTGCACCTTCTTGGCGATGTTGGCCAGATAGAGAGCCTCTTCCACGGCGGTGTTGCCGCCACCGACCACGGCCACTTCCTGATTGCGGTAGAAGAAGCCGTCACAGGTGGCGCAGGCGGAGACGCCGCGGCCCTTGAAGGCCTCTTCTGAGGGCAGACCCAGGTATTTGGCGGAGGCGCCGGTGGCGAGGATCAGCGCATCGCAGGTGTATTCCCCGTTGTCGCCCTTGAGGCGGAAGGGACGCTCGGTCAGCGTCACTTCATTGATGTGATCAAAGAGGATGCGGGTATCGAACTTCTCTGCATGTTCTTTCATGCGCTCCATCAGGGCCGGGCCGGTCAGCCCTTCCGCGTCCCCTGGCCAGTTTTCCACTTCGGTGGTGGTGGTCAGCTGACCACCTTGCTGCATGCCGGTGATGAGCAGGGGATTGAGGTTGGCGCGAGCGGCATAGACGGCCGCAGTGTAACCTGCCGGACCGGATCCCAGGATCAGCAGTTTGCTGTGAGTGACTTGGCTCATGATGTGATTTCCGAGACGTGATGAGTTTGCGCGATTGTAGGTAATTCGTGATCCGTGGTCAAAGGCCAGCGCATCGATTGGGGCAATCGCCAACAAGAGGGGTGAGCCGGGGATGGCAGGCATAAAAAAACCGCCCATCGCGGGCGGATTTTCACTCATCTACCTCCCTTTGCAGGGACGCGATCAGTTCAGCAGGGTCAGGGGATCCGTGTAAGCCAGATTGTGGGCCACGGCAACCTCCTTGCAGGTGATTTTGCCCGCCATCACGTTCAGGCCGTGCAACAGGTGGGGATCGGCGAGCAGAGCGTTGCGATAGCCCTGTTCGGCCAGCTTGATGATGAAGGGGAGGGTGGCGTTGTTCAGGGCCACGGTGGAGGTCCGCGCCACGGCACCCGGCATGTTGGCCACGCAGTAGTGCACCACCTCGTCGACGATGAAGGTGGGATCTTCATGGGTGGTGGCATGGGAGGTCTCGACACAGCCGCCCTGATCAATGGCCACGTCAACGATGGCCGCACCGGGTTTCATGCGAGCAATGTGGTCACGGCTGACAAGTTTTGGCGCAGTGGCACCAGGCACCAGCACGCCGCCGATGACCAGGTCCGCCGCCAGCAGATGGCGCTCCAGGGTCTCGCGGTTGGAGTAGACCACCTTGGCAGCCCCTTGGAACTCGCTGTCGAGACGGCGCAGGGTATCGACGTTGTTGTCGAGGATGGTGACGTCGGCACGCAGGCCGACGGCCATGCGGGCTGCGTTGGAGCCCACCACACCACCACCGATGATCACCACCTTGGCCGGTTCCACTCCGGGCACACCACCGAGCAGCACGCCGCTGCCGCCACGGGATTTCTCCAGTGCCTGGGCACCGGCCTGAATAGACATGCGTCCGGCTACTTCCGACATGGGGGCCAGCAGGGGCAGACCGCCACGACCGTCCGTGACGGTTTCATAGGCGATGCAGACGGCACCACTGTCGATGAGATCCTGGGTCTGGGCCAGGTCCGGCGCCAGATGCAGATAGGTAAAGAGGGTTTGACCAGGACGCAGCATGGCCCGTTCCACTGCCTGGGGTTCCTTGACCTTGACGATCATCTCCGCCTTGGCGAAAACTTCGGCAGCGGAGGCCAGGATCTCGGCTCCGGCAGCCAGATAATCTGCGTCACTGAACCCAATGCCATTTCCTGCGCCGCTTTGGACGAAAACAGTATGGTTTCGTGCTGTCAGTTCACGTACACTGGCCGGAACCATGCCTACGCGATATTCATGGTTTTTTATTTCCTTAGGTACACCGATAATCATGCTATCCCTCGTCTATCGATTGGTGGTTTATGTTGCCTAGATGTTAAGCGACATTTGCGCCTAGTATATTCAGGTATTGACAGGATTTGTGACCATTATTATAAAATGACTGGTGATTCTTACCAAAAAATAGCCAAAGGATGGAATTAAATGATGGAAGCTAAGAGTCGGCTAAAGGATTTGGACAGGATTGACCGCAACATTCTGAATGAACTGCAAAAGGATGGCAGGATTTCGAACGTTGAGTTGTCCAAACGAGTTGGCCTGAGTCCCACACCGTGTCTGGAACGGGTTCGTCGCCTGGAGCGACAAGGGTATATCGAAGGATATGCCGCCATTCTGAACCCTCATTATCTGGACGCGTCTCTGCTGGTGTTCGTGGAAATTACCCTCAATCGTGGCGCCCCCGATGTGTTCGAGCAGTTCAACAAGGCTGTTCAGGTGCTCGAAGAGATCCAGGAGTGCCATCTGGTGTCCGGTGATTTCGACTATCTGCTCAAGACCCGCGTCAGCGACATGTCCGCTTACCGCCGCCTGCTGGGTGAAACCCTGCTGCGTCTGCCGGGCGTCAACGACACCCGCACCTACGTGGTGATGGAAGAGGTCAAACAGAGCAGTCGTCTGGTGATCAGCACCCGATAAGCGGGGTTGTGCTGTGACTTGCAAGTTCCATGACGAGTCACGATAGTCAGAAACGAGCGGCCGGTCCGCTCGTTTCTTCTTATAGAGAGTTTCAGGCCCGCCCTCAGGCACTGGCTGACAATCGGTGGGCTTTTCAGGGATACTAGGCCCCCTATCCCCGCATTCATGTTTTCACAAAGGAGCCGGAGTTTGGCCGATAAAAAGCTGTTTACTCCTTTATCAGGTACACAACGGATCTTCGAGGCCGTCTTGATCGCCATCACCCTGATGGCTGCCTATCTTTTGCTTGCCCTGCTGACCTACCATCCCGCCGATCCCGGCTGGTCGCAAACCTCCTGGCAAGGGGAGGTGAAAAACCTCGCGGGCAGCGCCGGTGCCTGGCTCGCCGACATCACCATGTTTACCTTCGGGGCCTTCTCCTATCTGGTGCCCCCCCTGGTAGTGCTGCTTGGCTGGAGCCTGTTCTGGCGCCCGAGCAAGCTGCTGGAAGTGGATTACCTCACCCTGTCGGTACGGATCATCGGCTTCGTGCTGACGGTGCTTGGCATGTCCGCCATCGCCAGCATGAACTTCAACGACTTGCAGAACTTTTCCGCCGGCGGCCTGGTGGGGGATGTGATCGCCTCCGCCGTGGTGCCGCTGTTTGGCGGCGTGGGGGCCAACCTGATGCTGCTCTGCTTCGTGGCGACCGGCATCACCCTCTTTACCGGCTGGTCCTGGCTCACCATTGTCGAGCGCATCGGTGCCGCCTGCACCGGCTCTGTCAGCGCCATCTACCATTTCCCCACCACTCTGGGCCGCTGGCTCACCGGTGGCTGGCGCCAGCCTCGCTATGAGGGGCCGGATCCCCTGCTGGAAGGGGGCGTGGGTAGCTTCGATCAGGAAGAGGATGACGAAGACCCCCACAGCAGCTGGACACGCAACCCCAAGGCGAAGAATCGCGCTCAAAAGACAAAAGCTGACGAATGGCTGCCGGAGCTTGACGAAGACACCTTCCAGTTCGATCCGCAGTTTGACGACGAAGAGGACGAGGCTCCGGCGCCTGCCGCCAAGGGCAAGCGCGTGGCCAATGGCCGTCCGCGTCCCGCCGTGCGCCAGGAAGAAGATGACCTCGACTTGCCCTGGGCGGAGGGGGATGACGAACCCGATGCTCCCGTTGCCGCTGCTCCGGTGAAAGCCAAGCGCCGTCCCCAGCCCGGTCTGGCCCCTTTGCCGAGCATCGATCTGCTGGACAGACCGCCCGCCAAGACCCAGATGATGAGCAAGGACGAGCTGGAGCGCATGGGCCGGCTGGTGGAGGCGAAGCTCGCCGATTACAACGTGCAGGCCAAGGTGGTGGGCGTCTATCCCGGTCCCGTCATTACCCGCTTCGAACTGGACCTGGCGCCGGGCATGAAGGCGAGCAAGATCACCAATCTTTCCCGGGATCTTGCCCGTTCTCTCTCTGCCAGCAGCGTGCGGGTGGTGGAAGTGATCCCGGGCAAGACGTTCGTCGGGATCGAGCTGCCCAACCGGGTACGCCAGACCGTCTACCTGCGGGAGACCCTGGACTGCGAGGCGTTCGCGGCCAGCCGCAATCCGCTCACCATGGGGCTGGGTCAGGACATCGCGGGGGAACCCGTGGTAGTGAACCTTGCCAAGATGCCTCACCTGCTGGTGGCGGGTACCACGGGCTCGGGCAAGTCGGTAGGGGTGAACACCATGATCATCTCCATGCTCTACAAATCCTCCCCCGAGGATCTGCGCTTCATCATGATCGACCCCAAGATGCTGGAGCTCTCGGTCTACGAAGGGATTCCGCATCTGCTGACCGAGGTGGTCACCGACATGAAGGATGCCGCCAACGCCCTGCGCTGGTGCGTAGGCGAGATGGAGCGTCGCTACAAGCTGATGTCCGCGGTCGGGGTGCGCAACCTCAAGGGGTACAACGACAAGGTGCTGGCCGCCATCGAGGCGGGGGATCCCCTGGTCGACCCCCTGTGGCGTCCGGGCGACTCCATGGATCAGATGCCGCCGGAGCTGGAAAAACTGCCCCACATCGTGGTGGTGGTGGACGAGTTCGCCGACATGATGATGATCGTCGGCAAGAAGGTGGAAGAGCTGATCGCCCGTATCGCCCAGAAGGCGCGGGCGGCTGGTATTCACCTTATCCTCGCGACCCAGCGTCCGTCGGTGGATGTCATTACCGGCCTCATCAAGGCCAACATCCCGACCCGTATCTCCTTCCAGGTGTCGAGCAAGATCGATTCGCGCACCATCCTGGACCAGGGGGGCGCCGAATCCCTGCTCGGCATGGGTGACATGCTCTACATGCCTGCCGGTACCTCCAACCCCACCCGTGTCCACGGTGCCTTCGTCGATGACCACGAGGTACACAAGGTGGTGGCGGACTGGAAACTGCGTGGCGAGCCGGATTACATCGACGAGATCCTCTCCGGCGAGTCGGACGGCGAGGGCGGCGGTGGCGACTTCGGCGGGGGCGGCGATGAAGAGCTCGATCCCCTGTTCGACGAGGCGGTGGCCTTCGTGGTGGAATCCCGACGTGGCTCCACCTCCAGCGTCCAGCGCAAGTTCAAGATCGGTTACAACCGGGCGGCCCGTCTCATCGAGCAGATGGAAAACCAGGGCATCGTCAGCGCCCCGGGTGGCAACGGCCAGCGCGACGTGCTGGCACCGCCGCCGGTTCGTGACTAAGCCTAACTCCTGTATCATTCTGGCCATGCCCTCTGCGGGCGTGGCCTTTTATCGAGAACCTCCCTATGAAGAGCCTGATGAAAAAACAACTGTTGATGGGTTCCATTCTGCTGGTTGCCAGCAGCCAGGTGTGGGCCGATGCGGCCAGCGATCTCAAGGAGAAGCTCTCCTCCGTCAATGTCTTCTCCGCCACATTTGCCCAGACAGTCTATGACAGCAAGGGCAAGGAGCTGCAAAAGGCGAGCGGCTCCCTGCTGGTGCAGCGGCCCAACCGCTTCAACTGGCACACTACCTCCCCGGACGAGAGCCTGATCGTGGCCGATGGCAAGGATGTGTGGGTGTACGACCCCTTCGTCGAGCAGGTCACCGCCCTCAAGATGAAGGATGCGGTGCTCAACACCCCCTTCGTGCTCATCGCGGGCAACGACAACAGCCTCTGGAAGAACTATGACGTGACCCAGGAGGGGGATGTCTATACCGTCACCAGCCGTAACAAGGACGAGCTGATCGCCTCCTTTCGCATCACCTTCGACCGTCAGAACAACATCAGTCGCTTCGACGTGAAAGAGGCGCAGGGGCAGTGGAGCGAGTTCACCCTGAGCAGCTTCAACCGCAAGCCGGTGCTCAAGGGCAACGAATTTGTCTTCAAGATCCCGAAGGGGGTCGAGCTGGACGACCAGCGTTGATGAGTCAGCCGTTACCGGCGTTATCGTCTGACCGGGTGTTGTTTATGACCGATCAGATGCAAGGTCAATGCAGATGAGCAATTTATCCCTGGATTTCTCCTCGGACTTTCGTCCGCTTGCGGCCCGGATGCGGCCGCAAACCCTCGAGCAGTACATCGGCCAGCAGCATATCCTGGGGCCGGACAAGCCCCTGCGAAAAGCGATCCTGGCGGGGCACTGCCACTCCATGATCCTCTGGGGGCCCCCCGGCACCGGCAAGACCACGCTGGCAGAACTGGTTGCCCACTACTGCCAGGCGGAGGTGGAGCGGCTCTCGGCGGTCACCTCCGGCATCAAGGAGATCCGCGCGGCCCTCGACAAGGCGAAGGAGAACGGCTGGCGCGGGGTGCGCACCATCCTGTTCGTGGATGAAGTCCACCGCTTCAACAAGAGCCAGCAGGATGTCTTCCTGCCCCACATCGAAGACGGCACCATCACCTTCATCGGCGCCACCACCGAGAACCCCTCGTTCGAGCTCAACAATGCGCTGCTCTCCCGGGCCCGGGTCTATCTGCTCAAGAGGCTGGAGGAGCAGGACATCCTCGCCATGATCGATCAGGCGATGCAGGACCCGCGCGGTCTCAATGACCCTAGCCTGCGCTTTGCCCCCGGGGCCAAGGAGGCGCTGGCGAAAGCCGTGGACGGGGACGGGCGCAAGTCTCTGAACTATCTGGAGCTCCTGGCCGACATGGCCGAGGCCGACAGCTCAGGGGCGCGGGTGATCGACAGTACCCTGCTCGCCGCCGTGGTGGGGGAGCACGTGGCCCGTTTCGACAAGGGCGGCGATCACTTTTACGACCTCATCTCGGCGGTGCACAAGTCCATTCGCGGCTCGGCACCGGATGCGGCCCTCTACTGGTATGCCCGCATGGTGAGCGCCGGCTGCGATCCCCTCTACATCGCCCGCCGCTTGCTGGCGATTGCCTCGGAAGACGTGGGCAACGCCGATCCCCGTGCCATGCAGGTGGCGCTCTCGGCCTGGGACTGCTTCCATCGCATCGGCCCGGCGGAAGGGGAGCGGGCCATCGCCCAGGCCATCGTCTACCTCGCCTGCGCCCCCAAGAGCAATGCGGTCTACACCGCCTGGAAGGCGGCGCTTCACGACGCCAAGAACCTGCCGGACTTCGAGGTGCCGCCGCACCTTCGCAATGCCCCTACCAAGCTCATGAGCGAGCTGGGCTACGGCGCCGAGTATCGCTACGCCCACGACGAGCCGGGGGCCTATGCCGCCGGCGAGCAGTACTTCCCCCCGGAGCTTGCCGGCAAGCAGTACTATCAGCCCACCGAGCGGGGGCTTGAGAAGCAGATAGCCCAGAAGCTCGACTATCTGCACGAGCTGGACAAGCAGAGCCCGCGCAAGCGATAGGAAAGACCTTCAAGCCCCTCGCCCGGAAAGCGCACGGCAAGGCTATCAGGAGAGGGGGGCCCGGCAAAAACGGGCGCAATAGTCCCTGTTCGGGCGGGGGGGCGGTCTGCTACACTGCCCGTCTGACCCCGGTTGTCTTGGCCTTGCACCATCTTCTTGATTTCGAAGGCCCGATTCCGAAGGCAAAGGGGTGCGCCAACCGATGTTAACTTCCGGATCTGTTTCCCAACCCGGTCACGATGACCCGGGCCCAGATCCCATTAAAAAAAGTAGGTAAACCATGCTGGATCCCAAATATCTGCGCAGCGACATCACCGAAGCTGCCGCTCGTCTGGCGACACGTGGCTACGTTCTGGACGTAGCGGCGGTCAATGTTCTGGAAGAGAAACGCAAGGATCTGCAGTCCCGCACCCAGGAGCTGCAGGCCGAGCGCAACGCCCGCTCCAAGTCCATCGGTGAGGCTGCCCGTCGTGGTGAAGATGTTGCCCCCCTCAAGGCCGAGGTGACCAAGATCAACGACGAGCTCGAGACCAGCAAGGTCGAGCTGGAGGCCCTGCTGGCCCAGCTCAAGGGGATCGCCGACGCCATCCCCAACCTGCCGAGCGAGACCACCCCGGTGGGCCGTGACGAGAACGACAACGTGGAGGTCCGTCGCTGGGGTACCCCGCGTGAGTTCGATTTCCCGGTGCGCGATCACATCGATCTGGGTGAGGCGGCCAAGGGGGTCGACTTCAAGAACGGCGTCAAGCTCTCCGGTGCCCGTTTCGTGGTGATGAAGGGCCAGATTGCCCGTCTGCACCGCGCCCTGGCCCAGTTCATGCTGGACCTGCACACCCTGCAGCACGGCTACACCGAGTGCTACGTGCCCTATCTGGTCAACCCGGACAGCCTGTACGGCACCGGCCAGCTGCCCAAGTTCTCCCAGGACCTCTTCAATACCGGCATCGAAGGGGAAGGGGAAGACGAAGGCAAGGTGCGCAAGTTCTCCCTCATCCCGACCTCCGAAGTGCCGCTCACCAACATGGCCCGTGACGAGATCTTCGACGAGCAGGAGCTGCCCATCAAGATGACCGCCCACAGCCCCTGCTTCCGCTCCGAAGCGGGCTCCTACGGTCGTGATACCCGTGGCCTCATCCGCATGCACCAGTTCGACAAGGTCGAGATGGTGCAACTGGTGCACCCGGAAAAATCCTGGGATGCCCTGGAAGAGATGGTGGGTCACGCCGAGAAGGTGCTGCAACTGCTGGAGCTGCCGTATCGCGTGATGGCGCTTTCCACCGGTGACATGGGCTTCTGCGCCGCCAAGACCTACGATCTGGAAGTGTGGCTGCCGGCCCAGAACACCTATCGCGAGATCTCCTCCGTTTCCAACTGCACCGACTTCCAGGCGCGCCGCATGCAGGCTCGCGTGCGTATCGACGGCAAGCCGCAGCTCATTCACACCCTGAATGGTTCCGGTCTGGCGGTGGGTCGTACCCTGGTGGCCGTGCTCGAGAACTACCAGCAGGCAGATGGCCGCATCGCCATCCCGGCTGCGCTGCAATCCTACATGGGCGGCCTGACCCACATCGGGTAAGCGCTCGTTGCAGACGACAACGCCATGGCATGCCATGGCGTTGTGCATTCTGGGCCCGGGAAACCCGCCGCAAGGGGAAGGGATAGCTCCCTTCGGGCCTGTAACACAATTTTATCAAGCATTGCGCAATCGTTTTTGTTAGACTGCGCCGCAATTTCGCAGGACATCTTTTTCTATGGTCTGGATTGATTACGCCATCATCGGCATCGTCGGTTTCTCCGCCCTCATCAGCCTGGTGCGCGGCTTTCTCAAGGAGGCCATGTCTCTGGTCACCTGGTTCGTCGCCTTTTTCATTGCCAGCCATTTCTATCCCGATCTCGCCGTCTATTTCACCTCTTTTTCCGATGCCATGGTTCGCAACGGTCTGGCCATCGCCGCCCTGTTCGTGGCGACCCTGATCCTGGGGAGCGTGGTCAACTACGTGGTGGGCCTGCTGGTGGAAAAGACCGGGCTTTCCGGCACCGACAGGGTGCTCGGGGTCTGTTTTGGCGCCATTCGCGGGGTGCTGATCGTCAGCGCCCTGCTGTTTTTCATGGATACCTTCACCAGCCTCTCCCAGAGCGACTGGTGGGTGGCGTCCAGGCTGGTGCCGGAGTTCAAGCCGGTGATCCAGTGGTTTTTCGGGTTCATGATGAACTCGTCCAGTTTTCTTCAACAGGTACAGTGACTTCGAGGTAGCAAAGACATGTGCGGTATTGTCGGTATAGTTGGCACCACCCCCGTCAATCAGGCCCTCTACGACGCCTTGACGGTGTTGCAGCACAGGGGACAGGATGCCGCCGGGATCGTGACCATTGACAGTGGAAACTTCCGGCAACGCAAGGCCAACGGTCTGGTGAAGGATGTGTTTGAAGTGCGCCACATGCAGCGCCTGAAAGGGAATATCGGCATCGGACACGTCCGTTATCCCACCGCAGGCAGCTCCAGTGCGGCAGAGGCGCAGCCGTTTTACGTGAACTCCCCCTACGGCATGGTGCTGGCCCACAACGGCAACCTCACCAACGCCAAGGAGCTCAAGGAGCAGCAGTTCAAGGTGGCCCGCCGCCACATCAACACCACCTCGGACTCCGAAGTGCTGTTGAACGTGCTGGCCCACGAGCTGGACTTGTGCGACAAGATGGCGCTGCGCCCGGAAGATATCTTCTCGGCGGTGCGCAAGGTGCACCAGCAGATCCGCGGCGCCTATGCTGTGGTCTCTCTGGTGATCGGCCACGGCCTCATCGGCTTTCGCGACCCCAACGGCATTCGCCCGCTGATCCTGGGTCGCCGGGTCGACGAGCAGGGGCAGGTGGAGTACATGCTCGCCTCCGAGAGCGTGGCCCTCGACGCCATCGGTTTCGAGACGGTGCGTGACGTCGCCCCGGGCGAGGCCATCTACATCACCGAGCAGGGCCAGCTCTTCTCCGAGCAGTGTGCGGAGAACCCGCAGATGAACCCCTGCATCTTCGAATACGTCTACTTCGCCCGTCCCGACTCCTTCATCGACAAGGTCTCCGTCTATGCCGCCCGCCTCAACATGGGTCGCAAGCTGGGCCAGAAGATCGCACGGGAGTGGGACGATCTCGACGTGGACGTGGTCATCCCCATCCCCGAGACCTCCTGCGACGTGGCGCTGGAAATCGCCCACACCCTGGGCCTTCCATACCGTCAGGGCTTCGTGAAGAACCGCTACATCGGCCGTACCTTCATCATGCCGGGCCAGACCCAGCGCAAGAAGTCGGTGCGCCGCAAGCTCAACGCCATCAGCTCCGAATTCAAGGGCAAGAAGGTGTTGCTGGTGGACGACTCCATCGTGCGGGGCACCACCTCCGAGCAGATCATCCAGATGGCTCGTGAAGCGGGGGCCGCCAAGGTCTACTTCGCCTCGGCCGCGCCGGAAATTCGCTTCCCCAACGTCTACGGCATCGACATGCCCACCGCCAACGAGCTCATTGCCCATGGCCGTGAAGTGGAAGAGGTGTGCAAGCTTATCGGTGCCGACGGCCTCATCTTCCAGGATCTGGAAGATCTGGAAGAGGCGGTGCGGGAGATCAACCCCGAGCTGCGCCACTTCGAGACCTCGGTCTTCAACGGTCACTATGTGACCTCCGACGTGGATCAGGGTTATCTGGACCACCTCAATGCCCTGCGCAGCGACGACAACAAGGCCGTGCGCGAGTGGCAGGAAGGGACCAGCAACCTCGAGATCTTCAACGAAGGCAGTTAAACGTTTTCAGATTGCCAGCGCGATGAAAAAAGATGGGGGCCTAGGCCCCCATCTTGTATTCGTGCACTCGGCGCAGCGCCTGGACAACCCACACAAGGGTCCTCAGGCCAGATCCTCCCCGTTGCTCGCGATCACCTTCTTGTACCACCAGAACGACTTCTTGCGCCGGCGGGCCAGGGTGCCATGGCCGGCGTCGTCCCGGTCCACGTGGACGAAGCCATAGCGCTTGCTCATCTCGCCGGTGGAGGCGGAGACGAGATCGATGCAGCCCCAGCTGGTGTATCCCATCAGGGGCACGCCGTCCTCGATGGCGTCCCCCATGGCCTCGATGTGGGCGCGCAGGTAGGCGATGCGGTAGTCGTCCTCTATCTCCCCCTGCGGATCCACCTCGTCCACCGCCCCCAGGCCGTTTTCCACCAGGAAGAGCGGCTTCTGGTAGCGATCGTGCAAGGTGTTGAGGGTGATGCGAAGGCCCAGGGGATCGATGCCCCAGCCCCACTCGCTCACCTCGATGTGGGGATTGCGCAGGGACTTGACCACGTTGGCCTCGCTGGTGTTGCCCGCATTCATGTCGGCGGCGGCGCAGCGGGAGGCGTAGTAGCTGAAGGATACGAAATCCACGGTGTGCCTGAGGATCTCGTCATCTTCCGGCCCCTTCACCAGGGTGACCCCCTTGTCACGAAACACCCTCTGCGCATAGGCCGGATAGGCGCCCCTGGCCTGCACGTCGATGAAGAGGAGGTTCTCCCGATCTTTCTGGAGGGCGGTCCAGACGTCGGCGGGCTTGCAGGAGTAGGGGTAGAAGTTGCCCCCCGCCAGCATGCAGCCCACCTGGTTGGCCGGGTTCACCTCGTGGGCGATCCGGGTCGCCAGGGCGCTGGCCACCAGCTCGTGGTGGGCGGCCTGATACTTCACCTGATCCTGGTGCTCCCCTTCCTCGAACACCAGCCCCGCCCCGGAGAAGGGGCTGTGCAGCAGGATGTTGATCTCGTTGAAGGTGAGCCAGTACTTCACCAGGCCGTCGAACTGCTCGAAGCAGGTGCGGGCGTAGCGGGTGAAAAACTCCACCATCTGGCGGTTGCGCCAGGAGCCGTACTCGGTCACCAGGTGCATGGGCACATCGAAGTGGCACAGGGTCACCAGGGGCTCGATGTTGTACTTTCTGCACTCCTCGAACACCGCACGGTAGAAGGCGATGCCCTCGGCATTGGGCTCGCGCTCGTCCCCCCTGGGGTAGAGACGGGCCCAGGCGATGGAGGTGCGAAACACGGTGAAGCCCATCTCGGCCATCAGGGCGATGTCCTCCCGATAGCGGTGATAGAAGTCGATGGCCCCGTGGCTTGGGTAAAACTCGTCATCTTGCAGGGTGATGCGCTTCTCCTGGCCGAGTTTGACCGCCATGCGGCGCGGGCCGTGGGGGATCATGTCCACCGTGGTCAGCCCCTTGCCCCCCTCGAGATAGCCGCCCTCCGCCTGATTGGCGGCCAGGGCACCGCCCCAGAGAAAGCCCTCGGGAAATCTTGTTAACGACATTGGTTACCTCTTGTCATGTCTGAATGGGGTGTCACAGTCCGGCCTGCGCCTGGCTGGTGGCGACGGGTTGCACGGGCTCGGCGCGGGGGGCCGGGCTCTCGACCGGGATGTCCTCGAACCCCATCACCAGGGTCAGCACGAAGGAGAGCACCACCGAGAGGGCCATCACGCCGAACACCCAGGCGATGGTCATGGGGTTGGCCGGATCGAAGAACTGCACGCTGGTAAAGAGCCCGGGGGCGGCCATGGAGTGGCTGGCGAGCCCCGCCATGCCGGCGACGGCACCGCAGACAAAGCCGCTGATGAGGCTCGCGATGAGCGGACGCTTGAGGCGCAGGGCCACACCGTAGAGCGCGGGTTCGGAGATCCCCGCCATGATGGCGGAGGCGGCCGCCGCGAGCGCCGTCTGGCGCAGTTCCGGGTTTCGGGTGCGCCAGGCCACCGCCAGGGACGAGCCGCCAAGAGAGAGATTGGCGCCGATTTCGGAGGGCATCACCATGCCTTCCTTGCCGGTCTCGGCGATGGTCTGGATGATGGTCGGGGTGAAGACGCGGTGCATGCCGGTCATCACCAGCAGGGGCCAGAGCGCCCCCATGATGGCCACCGACAGCCAGCCCAGGTAGTCGTGGACCGTGTAGACCAGGCCGGAGATGGCGGTGCCAATCCAGATGCCGACGGGGCCGATGAAGAGGATGGCCAGCGGCGCCGCGATCAGCACGATCAGCATGGGTTTGAGGAAGTTCTTGGTGACCGCCGGGGTGATGCGGTCGACCCAGCCTTCGATGTAGGAGAGGCACCAGGTCATCACCAGGGCCGGAATGACGGTGTAGGTGTATTTGACCGCGGTCACCGGGACCAGGGCGAAGGTCACCTGCTCCCCTTCGGCGGCTCTGGCCATCAGCTCGATGAAGCTGGGGTGCACCAGCACGCCTGCGATGGCGATGGCCAGGGACATGTTGGTCTTGAACTTGACGGCGGCGGAGGCGGCCACCATCAGGGGCAGGAAGAAGAAGGCCCCATCCCCGGCCACCGTGAGGATGGTGAGGGTCGAGGAGCCTTTCTCCAGCACGCCGGTCATCTCCAGCACCATGGCCAGCAGCTTGAGCATGGAGCCGCCGATGATGGCCGGGATGAGGGGGGACATGGTGCCAATCAGGGCGTCGAGGATGGCGGCGCCCATGCGGCGCAGGCTCCAGCCAGCGGAAGCCTCCGGAAGCGGAGTCTGCCCACCGCCCTGGGGCAGCAGGGCCAGCACTTCGCGATAGGCCTGGGAGACGGTGTTGCCGATGATCACCTGACACTGGTTGTCCGCCTGCACCACCCCGAGCACGCCCGTGATGGCCTTGAGGGCAGGGCCATTGACCCGGGCGGGATCGCCCAGCACAAAGCGCAGCCGCGTCATGCAGTGGGTCACGGCGACGACGTTGTCGGCGCCGCCGAGTGCGGTGATGACGGTACCGGCCAGAGCCGCATAGTTTTTTGACATCGAGGTAGATCCTTTTAACCAAGTGGGCCTGCTCGCCCCCGCCGCCGCGAAGGGCGGGAACGCGCATGAAACTGAATGTGGAACCGGTTCCACATAGAGTGCGCGGCCTGAGCGCGGGAGACAAGCACCTTGTGCAGCGAGCGTCCGGATCCGTGAATGGGATCACTGAACCCGGGCCTGCACGCCATTCGTGCGACGACAAGCCGGGGGCGGTGCAGTACACTGCGCCCCGTTACGAGCAAGGGAGAACACAATGACGACGATGCTGGAGGTGGCAAGGCGGGCAGGGGTGTCGAAGGCGACGGTCTCCCGGGTGTTGTCGGGCAATGGTTACACCAGCCAGGAGACACGGGACCGGGTGCAGCAGGCCATCGAGGAGTGCGGCTATCGCCCCAACCTGGTGGCGAGGCAGCTGGCGACCAGGCATACCCGGACCCTGGGACTGGTGGTCACCAACACCCTCTACCACGGCGTCTACTTCGGCGAGCTGCTCTCCCAGGTGGCGCGGATGACCGAGGATCGCGGGCGCCAGCTCATACTGGCGGACGGCAAGCACAGCGCCGACGAGGAGCGCCAGGCCATCCAGTATCTGCTCGATTCCCGTTGCGATGGCGTCATCATCTATCCGCGCTTTCTTGGGGTGGAGGAGATGGACGAGATCATCGAGCAGCATGAGCAGCCCATCATGGTGCTCAACCGGCGTCTGAGCCGCCATCCGGCCCACTGCGTCTATGCGGATCAGCAGGCAGCGGCGGAGGCGGTGGTGGACAAGCTGGTGGCCATGGGGCACAGGGAGATCGCCTTCATTGCAGGCTCTGCGGATTCCCCCACCGGCGCCGAGCGCCTGGCCGGTTACCGGCAGGCGCTGATCCGGCACGGCATCCCCGTGCAGGATACCTTGATCGCCCCCGGCAAATGGACCCCCGCCTGTGGCGCGGCCGCCGTCTCGACCCTGCTGGCGCGAGGCGCTCGCTTCAGCGCCCTGGTGGCCAGCAACGATGACATGGCGATCGGGGCCATCAAACGGCTGCACGAAGCCGGTGTGATGGTGCCTGACGAGGTCTCGGTGGTGGGGTTTGACGACATCCCCCTGGCCCCTTACGTCATTCCCGCGCTGTCGAGCGTCAAGATGCCGGTGAACGGGATGATCCAGGAGACCATCAACCGCCTGATCACCATGGTGGAGGAGGGGAGCCGGGACGCACTGCCCGCCTTCAGCGGCACCCTGATCCGCCGCGACTCCCTCAGGCGTCTGACGGGCTGAGCCATGATGGCGGTGGGCAGGCCGGGCGGGATCCGTTAGCATAGGCCCCCCGGCGCCAGGCGCCGCGTGTCGTATCAACAGATGAGAGTTCAGATGGATGACCTGTTAGCCCCCGTTCGCCAGTTCCTGCATTGCGAGACCCCGGATGAGTGGGTGGAAATGGCGCGGGATCCCGCCCAGTTGCCGACCCTGCTTATCGATCACGCCAACTGCGAGAACAAGGCGGCACTCACCGCCCACAGCCTGGTGCGCCGCTACTGCCTGCCCAAGGAGAAGCGTCACCTGCTGCCCAAGCTGACTTTCTACCGGGAGCTCGATGCCTTGCCGGAGAAGGCGGAGATCCTCGGCAAGCGCACCATGGGCGAATCAGACAGGAGCGTGTTTGCCGAGCTGGAGCGCAATCCCCTGCTGTTCCCCATGGTGCGCCTCATCCAGGAGGAGCTGCACCACTTCGAGCAGGTGCTGGAGATCATGGCCGCACGGGGCATCCCCTATGGTCCCGTCACCGCCTCCCGCTATGCCCGCAGCCTGCTGACCCATGTGCGCACCTACGAGCCGGCGGCCGTGGTGGACAAGATGATCATCGGTGCCTATATCGAAGCGCGATCCTGCGAGCGTTTTGCCAGGCTGGCCCCTCATCTGGACGAGGAGCTTGGCCGCTTCTATGTCTCCCTGCTGCGCTCGGAGGCGCGTCACTATCAGGACTACCTGGCCCTGGCACAGACGTTCGCAGACGAAGACATCAGCGAGCGGGTGGCCTTCTTCGGTCGCCTGGAGGCCGAACTCATCTGTTCGCCGGATCCGCAATTCCGGTTCCATAGCGGACTGCCTGTCAGATCTGACAGTTGTTGAGGTGACGGGGGCTGCCTACCATTCCCCTGTTCCTACTACGAGCGACGCAATCACTTTTTGAGCGCAATCCCCCGGCGACTGATGAGACATCAGGCCGGGTTTTTTTATGTCTGGCGCAAGGGGAAACGCGCCGCGGGATCAGCGGCGGTATTCGTTGTTGTAGTTCTGAATGAGGCGGCGGGTGACGTCGTGCTGGGGATCGGCGAAGACCCGCAAGGTCTTGCCGCGCTCCACCACACGGCCTTCGTGCATCACCAGCACCTCGTCGCTGATGTGGCTGACGATCCCCAGATCGTTGGCCACCAGCACATAGCTCAGCCCCATGGTCTCCTGCATCTCCAGCAGCAGGTTGATGATCTGGGAGCGTACCGAAATATCCAGGGTCGAGAGCGCCTCGTCCGCCACCACTATCTTGGGATTGAGGATGAGCGCCCGTGCCAGCCCCACCCGCTGCTGCTGGCCGGCGGAGAGCATCTGGGGATAGAAGAGGGCGTGGTCGGGCAGCATGCCCACCATGCGCAGGGTCTGGATCACCTTCTCCCGGCGCTCCTCCTCGCTCAGGGCCGTGTTGAGGCGAAGGGGGGTCTCCAGGATCTGGCCGACCCGGATTTTCCGGTTAAGGGAGGTGTTGGGGTCCTGGAAGATCATCCGCAGCAGCTTGCAGCGGGTCTGGTAATCGCCGTGGACCATGGGTTGCCCCTCGATGGCGATCTCCCCGCCACTCGGTTCAATCATGCCCGCCAGAATGCGGGCCAGGGTGCTCTTGCCCGAGCCCGCCTCCCCGACGATGGCCAGGGTCTGGCCCACCTCGAGATCGAACGAGAGGGGCTTTATCGCCTCCACCGCGCGGCGCCTGAACAGGCCGGTGCGGTTCTGGTAGGTCTTGCACAGGCCCCTGACCTGCAACAGGGAAGGTTCGGTCACGACGTGGTCTCCTTGGGTGCGCTCGCCGGATAGAGGGGCTGACGGGGCGGGCAGGTGCCCCGGATCAGGGTCTGGTGCCGGTTCATTTCTTCGGTTCTTCCATGTTGAGGGGGAAGTGGCAACTGAACTGATGCCCCTTGACCTTGCTCATCAGCGGTGTCTGCACGCACTGCTTCTGGGCGTAGGGGCAGCGTGGGCCGAGGCGGCAGCCGATGGGCAGATGCTGCAGCGGCGGTATCACCCCGGGCAGGGTCTCGAGCCGGGACTTGTGGCGCACCAGTTTGTCAAAGTCCGGGATGGACTTGAGCAGGGCATCCGTATAGGGGTGGTGAGGGGATTCCAGGATCTGGTCCCGGGTCCCCACTTCCACCATCTGGCCGCAATACATGATGTTGAGGGTGTCGGTCAGGTTCGCGATGGCGGCGATGTCGTTGCTGATGATGAGGATGGTGGTATTGCCCAGCTTGTTCATCTTGTCCAGCAACCGCAGGATCTGGGAGTGGGTGGTGGACTCCATGGCGCTGGTGGGTTCGTCCGCCACCAGCAGGCGCGGCTGGTTGGCGATGGCCATGGCGATCATCACCTTCTGGCACATGCCGTCTGACAGCTCGTGGGGATAGGCCCGCATGACCTTGCGGTGATCCTTGACCCCGACCCGGTGCAGCAGGGCGATGGCCCGCTTCTTGCGCCACTGGAAGCGCTGCCAGAACTTGCCGGTGAAGGCGCTGGTGGGGATGGCCTCTTCGAGCTGGGTGCCTATCTCCTCCGAGGGGTCTAGGCAGCTGATGGGATCCTGGAAGATCATCGCTATCTCCCGCCCCATGATGCGGCGCCGTTCCTTGGGCGCCATGGTCAGCAGGTCCATGTCGTTGAAGCGCATCCGGTCGGCGCGCACCGTCCAGTTGTCCTTCTGGATGCCAACGATCACCTTGGCCACCAGGCTCTTGCCCGAGCCGGATTCCCCCACCAGCCCGCGGATCTCCCCCTCGTTCAGGGTCAGGCTGACTCTGTCCACCGCCTTGACCTTGCCCTGGGGGGTGTCGATTTCGATGGTGAGGTTGCGTATATCGAGCAGGGGCATCAGCAATGTCTCCCGTTCAGGGCGCAGCCGGGTCGCTCAGGGCGTCCGGGGGCGGGGATAGATAACAAGGCTGGCAACATCAGTCGTTCCCCTCTTTGAGTGCTTCGCGGATGCCTTCGCCCACCAGGTTGGTCACCAGAACGCTGAACAGAATGGCCATCCCGGGCAGGGTCACCGTCCAGGGGGCCAGATAGATAAGATCGCTCGAATCGGCCAGCATGGCACCCCACTCCGGCTGGGGAGACTGGGCCCCGAGACCGAGGAAGCCCACCGCCGAGATGTCCAGGATGGCGGCGGAGAGGGTGCGGGTGGTCTGGGTCACCAGGGTCTCGACGATGTTCGGCAAGATGGCCAGACGCATGATCCGCTGGGGCGGAGAGCCGTCGAGGCGGCTTGCGATGATGTACTCCTTCTGCATCTCGGCGTGGACCGCGTTGTAGGTGGCCCGGATGAAAGGCGGTATCAACGCGAGCGTGATGGCGATCAGGGTGTTGAACAGACCCGGCCCCAGGATGGCCACGACGATGATGGCCAGCAGCAGGGACGGGATGGAGAGCAGGGTATCGAGCAGGTGATGGAGCACGCTCGACTTCACCCCCTTGCTCATGCCGCCGAGGATGCCGATGGCCGAGCCGATGACCAGCGCGATGAGCACCACCAGCAGGGCGTTGCCGAAGGTGAGTCTGGCCCCGGCCACCAGACGGGAGAGGATGTCGCGCCCCAGATCGTCGGTCCCCAGGAAGTAATCGATGTTGCCGCTGTTGGCCCAGGAGGGGGCGAGCAGCAGGTGGTTGCTGTGCTGATCGTCGATGCCGTAGGGGATCACCAGGGGACCGATGAGGGTCACCAGCAGCAGCAGACCGAAGCACCAGAGCCCCGCCATGGCCAGCGGGTTGCGCCGGTAGGAGGCCCAGGTCTGCTCCAGGGGGGAGAGGATCTTGAGCTCTGGATAGATGTTCGATTTATCGTGCATGATGCAGGCTCCCGTGCTGGTCGCAAGGGGATGGACACGCCTGTGCGCCGGTGGCCCATGGGCCGCCGTGGTTCATCCACAGACCGCAATCAATCTTGTCTTGCATAGAGTTCTTTACGCCGTGCCGGATACATGATGGTGGTCAGCAGATCGGTGCTGACGCTGATGAAGATGACGAAGCTCGCCACCACCAGGAAGGCGCCGCGGATGGCGGCATAGTCCTGCAGCGCGATGCTGCTCACCAGCCAGCGGCCGATGCCGGGCCAGTCGAACACCACCTCGGTGATCATGGCGGAGGTGAGCACGCTGCCAAGTTGCAGCCCCAACAGCGGCAACACGGGGGGCAGGGCGTTCTTGAGCCCGTGACGCCAGACGATCTGGCGGCGGGAGAGTCCGCGGCTGGCGGCGGCCTTGATGTAGTTCTGTTTCATCACGTCGATGAGGGAGCTGCGCACGTGGCGGATCACCTCGGTGGTGGGCACCACGGCCAGCACCAGAGAAGGCAGTACCAGATGGCGCAGGGCGTCGTGCAGGGCCGCCTCCCGCCAGGGCTCCTGGCTCATCAACACATCGACGATGGCGATCCCGGTGATGGAGGGCACGTCGTAGAGCAGGCTGATCTGGCCAGAGGAGGGGAGCCAGCCAAGATCCAGGGAGAAGAACATCACCATCAGCAGCCCCAGCCAGAAGACCGGGATGGCATAGCCGACGAGGCCGGCGGCCATGATGGAGAGATCCGGGCTGCGCCCCTGATAGAGGGCCGCCAGGGTGCCCAGGGGGATGCCCACCAGCAGCGAGATGGCGAAGGCGGCGAGGCAGAGGGTCAGGGTCGCCGGGAAGTAGTGACGGATCTCGTCGAGGACCGGCTGGCCGGAAACGCTGGAGAGCCCGAAATCCCCGGCGGCGATGCGCTGGAGGAAGTCAGGATAGCCGTGCCAGAAATCCAGCACCTGGGTGATGAGGCGAAACTCCAGGAGGTAGGCCCCCAGAGTCAGCACCAGGAGGGTGATCACCAGCAGGGTGATGCGGCGCAGGATATAGAAAAACATGCTTATGCCTCCTGGGGACGGTGCGCCGATGGCCCGACGATGGAGTGGTTATCTGTCATGGTCACTCCCGATGGGCCTGGTTGAAGGTGGTGCCGCCAAAGGGCATCAGGGTCAGCCCCTGAATGTCGCTGCGACTCACCTGGGTTCTCAGGGCATGGGCCAGGGGAATGAGCGGCAACTGCTCGTTGAGCAGGGACTGGGCATAGTAATAGTTGCGCAGGCGGAAGGCGAGCTGCGGGGTAGTCACCGCATCGTCCAGCAGCTGATCAAACGCCGGGCTGCACCAGCGGCTGTAGTTGTTGCCCCGCTCGACGGCGGCGCAGCTCAGCAACTGGCGGAAGAAGTTGTCCGGATCCGCGTTGTCGGCGATCCAGCCCGAGAGCAGGCTGTCATATTGTCCATGGGCGAGCCGGGTTTCGATGACCGGCCAGGCCTGCTGCACTATCTTGAGGCTCACCCCAATCTTGGCGAAATCGCTGCGCATCAGTTGCGCCGTTTTGAGGCCGTCCGGGTTGTAGGGACGGGCGCCGGGTTGCACCAGCACCTGCATCTCGAAGCCGTTGGGGTAGCCCGCGTCCTTGAGCAACTGGCGAGCGAGCTTGAGATCCGGCTTGCGCTGGGGCAGGGAGGGGTTGTAGCCCCAGGAGAGGGGCGGCAGCAGGCTGGCGGCGCTCTGGCCGGTCTCGAAATAGACCGCCTGCAGCAGATTCTGCACATTGATGGCGCTGGCGAGGGCCTGGCGCACCTGCACCTTGTTGAAAGGGGCCTTGCGGGTATTGAGGGCGAGGAAGGCGACGTTCATCCCCGACTGCACCGACAGATCCAGGTGGGAGTCTTTGTCGATCACCGACAACTGGCTGGCAGAGGGGGTGCTCATCACGTCGCACTCGCCGGTCAGCAGCTTGGCAAGGCGCTTGGAGGATTTGGGGGTGATGTCGTAGATGAGCTGCTCCATTCTGGCCTCGCCGCCCCAGTAGCCGGGGTGGCGCAGGTAGCGCACGAACTCGTTGTGGCGATACTCCTTGAAGCTGAAGGGGCCGGTGCCGATGGGGCGGCTGTCCAGCAGCGCCGGGGTGCCGGCCTTTAGCATCTGCTCCCCGTACTCGGCGGAGAGCACGATGGCGTAGTCGCTGGCCAGGGTGGCGAGGAAGGAGGCATCGGGGCGGTTCAGCTCGAACACCACCTCATAGGGCCCCTTCTTGTAGACCCGCTTGATGAGGTTGCCGAGCCCCAGGCTGTAAAAATAGGGGTACTCGCCGCCGGAGACGGCGTGGAAGGGGTGGTGTTCGTCCAGCAGACGCTGCCAGGTGAACAGGACGTCGTCGGCATTGAAGTGACGGGTCGGGCTGAACCAGGGGGTACGGTGGAAGGTCACTCCCTTGCGCAGGGTCAGGGTATAGGAGAGGCCGTCCTCGCTGCTTTGCCAGCGGGTGGCGAGCCCCCCTTCGATGCCGAGGGTGTTGGCATTGACCTCGAGCAGGCGATCGTAGATGGGACGGGCACTGGCATCCAGGGTCGCATCCGAATTGGCAAGCTGCGGGTTGAAGGTTCGGGGTGCCCCTTCGGCACAATAGATGAGCCCGGTTTTGGAGGCTTCATCGCGTTTCTGACAGCCGCTGACCAGGACCAGGAGACCAAGCAGCAGGGGGGTGAGCATTCTCATGTTGGAACCATGTTTTCAGACAAAGTTGCCCGCCAGGGGGCGGGCGCGTTGCGGGGGGCGGCCGGGCAGGCGCTCCCGTCGGGGGTGACGTGCGCCGCGTTATCCGTGCGCACAGACCCGGTGCCAGGCATCAGCCCGCCTCCTGGTTGCCACTGTTGTCATCCCCGTCCAGCAATTGATATTTGCGCAGCATCCCCCGGAACTGGTGATAGCTCAGGGCCAGCAACTGGGCTGCTTTGCGCTGATTATACTGGGATTGCTGCATCGCTTGCTTGAGTAAATTAATCTCGTACTCCGCCACCGCCCCTTTGAGATCCAGCGGCAGGGTCGGGGTCGGGGCCGTCTCTGCCGAGGTCGGCGCGTCCGTGGAAGGGGCGGCGTCACCTCGGGCACGGGGGCGCCAGGGGGAGTCAAAGGGATTGAGCACCAGATCCGCCAGCGGCAACTGGGGGTTGCCCTGGCGATAGAGACTGCGCTCCACCACGTTCTTGAGCTCCCGCACGTTGCCCGGCCAGGGGTAATCTTGCAGCAGCTGGGTCGCCTTGCGCGAGAAGCCGGCAAAGAGCGGATACCCCAGCTCCCGGGTCATGCCGTGGGCGAAGTGCTCCGCCAGCATCAGGATGTCCTCGCGCCGCTCCCGCAGGGGGGGCAGGGTGATGACGTCGAAGGCGAGCCGGTCCAGCAGGTCGTGACGAAACCGTCCTTTCTCTGCCAGTGCAGGCAGATCCTCGTTGGTGGCGCACACCAGCCGCACATCCACCTTGAGGGGCTTGGCACCGCCCACGCGTTCGAACTCCCCGTACTCGATGACCCGCAGCAGTTTTTCCTGCACCCGGGCGCTGGTGGTGGCCAGTTCGTCGAGGAACAGGGTGCCGCCGTCGGCCCGCTCGAAGCGCCCCTGATGACGCTTGGCGGCGCCAGTGAAAGAGCCCGCCTCGTGGCCAAACAGCTCGGTCTCCAGCAGGCTCTCGCTCAAGGTGGCGCAGTTGATGGTGACAAAGCTTTGATCCCAGCGATCCGAGAGATAATGTAGGCGGTGGGCGATGAGCTCCTTGCCGGTCCCCCGCTCGCCGATGATGAGCACGGGCTTGCGCAGCGGCGCGAGGCGCGATGCCTGCTCGATGATTTCTAGAAATGCGTTGGATTCACCCAACAGACTTTCCGTGGCCGTGGTCATCCCTGCCCCTGTGAGTTGAAAAATCTGGTTAATCTTACCAAAAGTTGGTTATTTTAATCATCACTTGTTTCCCCGGGACTTGAACTGCATTCTTGGTGCCCATATAAATCAACAAGTTAAATATTGTTCCAGATTGGCACACAAGTTGCCATTGTCAATGGAGACACAACCCGATGCCTATCACAGGAGTACAATCATGAGCATTTTTTCTCGCCTGGCCGACATCATCAATTCCAATCTGACGGCTCTGCTCGACAAGGCGGAAGATCCCCAGAAGATGGTGCGTCTGATCATCCAGGAGATGGAAGATGAACTGGTGAAGGAGCGCTCCAACCTGGCCCGCTTCCTCGCGAATCAAAAAGAGATCGGCCGTCAGGTGAGCCGCCATCAGGAGCGGGTCGCCGAGTGGCAGGGCAAGGCCGAGCTGGCCCTGACCAAGGGGCGCGAAGATCTGGCCCGTGCCGCCCTCATCGAGAAGAGCAAGCAGGCGGAGCTTGCCGACGCCCTGTCTCGTGAACAGCAGGCGGTGGACAGCGGCATCGAGAAGCTGGGGGAGGAGATCCGCCAGCTGGAAGCCAAGCTGGAAGACGCCCGTGCCCGCCAGAAGGCGATGGCCATTCGCAGCGAAGCCGCCAGCAGCCGTCTCAATGTGCAAAGCCAGGTGGCCCGTGGCGACAGTCAGGCCGTGGTGAGCAAGTTCGAGCGCATGGAGCGCCGCATCGACGAGATGGAAGCCCGCGCCGATCTGGGGCAGTCCGACAAGGCGCTCGCCCAGCAGTTTGCCGAGCTGGAAGCGGACGACCAGATCAGCCGCGAGCTGGAAGCCATGCGCCAGAAGCTGGGCCAGCACAATCCGGCACCGAAACAGGGAGAGTAACAGATGGAAGATCTGCTGGGTGTATTGATGGTTCCCATGGTGGTCTTCATGGTGGTGGTGGCCCCCATCTGGCTGGTGCTGCACTACCGCGCCAAGGGACGCATTGGCGCCGGTCTTGCCGATGGTGAGCGTGAACAGCTGCAGGGCTTGCTGGTGCGTGCCGAGAAGATGCAGGAACGGGTCGGCGCCCTGGAGTCGATTCTGGATGCCGAGGTTCCTGGTTGGAGAAACAAGGTATGACGGTTTTCAATGAGAGATGTCATGACTGTGGCAAAAAGCCGGAGCGGGCCGAAACCGTATTGGCGTCGATTCTGGATGCGGAAGTCCCCGGTTGGAGGAACAAGGTATGAACAGTGTCAGTCGTGAAGGGCGCAACCTGTACCGGGATCCCCAGCGGGGCAAGATTGCCGGGGTCTGTGCCGGTCTGGCAGAGTACTTCGGGGTGGAGACCTGGATCGTGCGGCTGCTGGCCATCAGTGGTCTCATCTTCGCCGGTTTCATCACCTTCACCGCCTATATTGCCGCCTGGTTCTTGCTCGACAAGAAGCCGGTCACCCTCTACTCCCAGGAAGATGCCGAGTTCGCAGAGGTGCGGATGAAGGCGCGCAGCTGGCAGGCAGGCGTCACACCTCATCAGGCCCTTGCCCGCATCGGCCAGGAGCTGGATGCACTGGAGCCCAGGGTGCAGCGCATCGAGAAGCTGGTGACCTCCAAGGAGTTCACCCTGCAACGGGAGTTCAGCAAGCTCTAATCGTGCCGGGCCGCGAGGATACTGCCTCGCGGCCGTCTCTCTGATGTGATCACAAGGAGAAGAAGACCCGCCTTGATACGCAACAAACTCGAACACTCCTGGTCGGTGCTCCAGCACAAGGCCGTTGACGCGGTGAACCGGGCCCGGGATCGCCACATCAGGCTGGCGGTCACCGGCCTCTCTCGCAGTGGCAAGACCGCGTTTATCACGGCGCTGGTCAATCAACTGGAGCACGCGGCCATCGACGGTCGTCTGCCACTCTGGGACGCCCAGCGCCAGGGACGCATCCTTGGTGCTCGCCGGGTGCCCCAGCAAAACGCCCACATTCCCACCTTTCCCTATGAACGGGGCCTCGATGCCCTGTTTGGCGATCCGCCCGCCTGGCCCGCGCCGACCCGGGGGGTGGCCGAGGTACGCCTCGAGATCCGTTATCGCACCCGCCATCCGCTGCGTCGGCACCTGGGGGAGATCTCCACCCTCTATGTGGATCTGGTGGATTATCCCGGGGAGTGGCTGCTGGATTTGCCGCTGCTGGATCTGAACTACGAGCAGTGGAGCGAGCAGGTGCGGGAGCAACTGCGTCGTCCCGAGCTGCAAGCCCTGGCGGCAGGCTGGCTGACGCCGCTCTGGCAGGCGGAGCAAGCCTTCGAGGAGCGGGCCGCCAGCGAACTGGCCGCCCGCTACACCGAATATCTGCACGCCTGCAAGCAGGCGCTCGGGCTTCACCTCATCCAGCCCGGGCGTTTCGTGTTGCCCGGCGAGTATGCCGGTGCGCCGCTGTTGCAATTCGTGCCCTGGGTGTGGGAGATGCCCACGCACTCCCCCGAAGACGGCACTCTCTACGCCACCTTCAAGCAGCGCTTCGAGCAGTACAAGCAGCATCTGGTACAGGGCTTCTATGAGCAGCACTTTGCAGGCTTCGATCGCCAGATCGTGCTGGTGGACTGCCTGGCGCCTCTCAATGCCGGCGCCGCGAGCTTTGGTGACATGCAGCAGGCCATCGCCCGCATCATGGAAAGCTTCGCCTATGGCAAGAGCAACTGGTGGCGCCGTCTGTTCGCCCCGCGCATCGACAAGCTGCTGTTTGTGGCGAGCAAGGCCGATCACGTCACGCCGGAGCAGCACGGGCCTCTGGTGTCGCTCCTGCAGCACCTGGTGAGCCGTGGCCGGGGTCAGGCCCGTTTCGAGGGGATAGAGACCGAATGCCTGGCGCTGGCCGCCATCAAGGCCACCGAGGTGGGCAAGGGGGTGGCCGACGGACGGGAATTTCCCGCCATTCGTGGCACTACCCTCTCGGGCGAGCCCTTGCTGCTCTTCCCGGGGGAGGTGCCTGCCCAGATCCCGCCTGCGCAGTGGTGGAAAACTCAAGGGTTTGATTTTCAGGCCTTTCGCCCGCTGCCCATGAGCGCCCATCAGGCGCTCCCCCATATCCGGCTCGATGCGGCGCTGGAATTCCTGCTCGGGGATCACCTCGAATAACGGGTGGGTGGCCCGCTGTGCTCGAGGGGCGCCCACAGGAGAGAATGCGATGAACGATCAGACAAGATGGCGCACCGATGACGCCGCTCCCCTGCAAGGCAAGGTGACGCTGGAGCCCGCGCCTTCGATGGCAAGCGAAGCGCAGCCACCCGCCCCGGCCCGGCGGCTGGAAGAGGAGAGCTTCGAGCCTCTGGACGCGCTGGACGAGCTCACCGAGGTGGAACCCGCGCTTACCGTCAGGCCTCGGCGTCGTCATCGTCTGCTGGCCTGGGGGCTGGGCGGGGTGGGGCTGCTGTCGCTTGGCCAGTTTGGCGCTTTTCTGGTGGATCAGTTTGCCGCCTCCCCCTTCTGGGGCGGCGCCTGGCTGCTCGCCTCTGGCCTGGTGGCGGTGGGCACCGCCGGGGTGGCGGGGCGCGAATGGCTGCGGCTGCGCACCTTGAAGCGGCGCCAGGATGTGCGCTCAAGAGCCGAGGATCTGCTGGCCCATCAGGGGGTCGGTCAGGGGCAGGCCTTCTGCGAGGCCCTGGCCGAGAAGAGCGGTGACAAGGGGCGGGAAGGGTATCGCACCTGGTTATCCCAGCTTGACGAGAGCCACAGCGATCGGGAAGTGCTGACCCTCTACAGCCAGCTGGTGCTCACCGAGCGGGACAAGCTGGCCCAGGCCTGCGTCGCCAAATGGTCGGGGGAGGCCGCCGTGCTGGTGGCCCTGAGCCCGCTCGCCACCGTCGACATGATGCTGATGCTCTGGCGCAACCTGCGGATGATCGAGGACATCGCCGATGTCTACGCCATCGAGCTCGGCTACTGGAGCCGCATCCGCCTCATTCGTCAGGTGTTTCGCAACATGCTCTATGCGGGGGCCACCGAGCTGGTGACCGAGGTAGGGATGGATCTGCTGGGGGCCGAGCTGACCGCCAAGCTCTCCGCCCGCGCCGCCCAAGGGGTCGGGGCCGGGTTGCTCACCGCGCGCCTCGGGATGCGTACCATGGAAGCCTGTCGTCCGCTCCCCTGGTGTGCCGACGAGAAGCCGAAACTGGGCGAGCTGCGCAAGCGGCTGATCGGCCAGTTGGCGGGTTATCTCAACAAGTCGTGAGGTGGCTGGCACCCGACATGGATGTCACAAATTATTTACAATTGTCAAAAGCAGCCGACCCCGGGGTCGGCTGCTTTTTTGAGGGGCAAACCGTTACAGTGATCCCATGACTCAACGGCCAGTGACCGCCCGGATGGCGGCTGGCACCCGAAGGATGGGAGCACTCATGGCAAGTCTCTACACGGCCCGCCAACCGGATGGGCAGGGCAGGATCCACTACACGGACGAGGAGCACGGCACCTGGCGGATCCTGATTGCACGCCAGCTTGCGGCGCTCGATGGCAAGGCCTGCGACGAATACCAGGCCGGGTTGGCACGCCTCGACCTGCCTCTGGACCGCATCCCCCAGCTAGGCGAGATCAATGCCGCCCTGATGCCCGCCACCGGCTGGTCGGTGGCGGCGGTGCCGGCCCTCATCTCCTTTGATCACTTCTTCGCGCTGCTCGCTGATCGCCGTTTTCCCGTCGCTACCTTCATTCGCCGCCGGGACGAGCTCGACTACCTGCAAGAGCCCGACATCTTCCACGAGATCTTCGGCCACTGCGCCATGCTGACCAACCCGGCCTTTGCCCACTTCACCCACCTGTATGGTCGGCTCGGACTCCATGCCAGCAAGGAGGAGCGGGTCTATCTGGCGCGGCTCTACTGGTTCACGGTGGAGTTCGGTCTCCTGCAGGGGGAGGAGGGGCTGCGCATCTACGGCGGCGGCATTCTCTCCTCCATCGGCGAGACCGCCTATGCCCTCTCGGGCAAGCCCGAGCTGCAACCCTTCGATCTGCTGGAGATCCTGCGTACCCCCTATCGCATCGACATCATGCAGCCGACCTATTTCGTGCTGCCTCGTCTCGATACCCTCTATGGTCTGGAGGGGCAGGGGATCATGGCGGCCGTGGCCGAGGCCCGTCGTCTTGGCCTGCGTCCACCCCGCTTTGCCCCCGTTGCCGGCAAGCAGGCGAGCTGACCCGTATTCATTCCCACGATGTTTCATGAAAGGAGTCCCGAATGACTGAACTGGCGAGTCAACGATGCGAGGCGTGCCGCGCCGATGCCCCCAGGGTGAGCGATCAGGAGCTGGGGGAGCTGATGCACCTCATCCCCGACTGGCAGCCCCTGGTGGTCAACGGCGAGCTGCAACTGCGTCGTGAATTTGTATTTCGCAACTTCAAGGAGGGGCTGGCGTTCACCAACCGCCTCGGAGAACTGGCGGAGGCGGAGTTCCATCATCCGGCGATCTTGCTCGAATGGGGCAAGGTGACCGTGAGCTGGTGGACCCACAAGATAGGCGGCTTGCATCGCAACGACTTCATCATGGCAGCCCGCACCGACGGACTGATGAAGTAACCGCCATCTGGCGCCAACGCAGACAGGGCCTGCCCGGTGAAAGCGGGGCAGGCCCGCATTTTTGTGGGGGAGCGCTCGCACTGGCGGGATCGAGTCTGTATTATCCCGTTATTCAGAATGTTAGCTAGGAAGTGTGTGCCGAATGCGTCTTGAAGTCAGCTGTGAAGACCGTCTGGGCCTGACCCGGGAATTGCTCGACCGACTGGTGGAGCACAACATCGATCTGCGCGGCATCGAAATCGATACCTCAGGCATCATCTATCTCAATTTTCCCGAGCTGGAGTTCCGTGACTTTCAGCATCTGATGCCGGAAATTCGCCGCATTCCCGGCGTCTATGACGTCAAGACCATCCCCTACATGCCCTCCGAGCGGGAGCACCACGAGATAGAGGCCCTGCTCAAGGCGCTGCCGGACCTGGTCTTCTCCCTCGACAGCAAGGGGCGGGTGACCCAGGCCAACCAGGCCGCCCTCACCACCCTGGCGTTGCCACCGGACGAGGTGCGCGGCGTGGCGATCGCCTCCCTGGTCAAGGGCTTCTCGTTTGGCCGCTGGCTGGAGTCGGGGGAGATCAAGCCCCAGACCTGCAAGCTGAGCCTCGGTGGCGAAGAGTACCTGGGCGATCTGATGCCGCTGTTCGTGGCCGAAGAGAAGGGCAAGCAGGCTCTGGCCGGCGCCGTGGTGGTGCTCAAATCCGCCCGCCGGGTCGGCATGCACTTCAGTGCCCTGCACGCGGTGGAAGTGGGGGGCTTTGAGCACCTCCAGGCCGAGAGCCAGAAGATGAAAGAGGTGCTGGCCCAGGCAGCCAAGCTCGCGATGCAGGACGCCCCCTTGCTCATCGTGGGGGAGACCGGCACCGGCAAGGAGTTGCTGGCCCGGGCCTGCCACGGCGCCAGCCTGCGCTCCAGCCACCCCTTCATGGCGCTCAACTGCGCGGCCATGCCGGATAACGTGGCCGAGAGCGAGCTGTTCGGCTATGCCCCCGGCGCCTTTGGCAACAACACCGAGGGCAAGCGCGGGGTGCTGGAGCTGGCCAGCGGCGGCACCCTGATGCTGGACGAGATCGGCGACATGTCCCCCCATCTGCAGACCAAGTTTCTGCGGGTGCTGCAAGATGGCGTGTTTCGCCGGGTCGGTGACGAGCAGGAGGTGAGGGTCAACGTGCGCTTCATCTGCACCACCCAGAAGCAGTTGCTGGATCTGGTCCATGAAGGGAAGTTTCGCGAAGATCTCTACTACCGCCTCAATGTGCTTAGCCTCAATCTGCCGCCGCTGCGCGAGCGCAAGGCGGACATCATGGCCCTGGCCCAGCAGTTCGTGTCGCGCTTTGCGAGCGAACTGCAGCGCCCGCGCCCGCGCTTTACCCGCAACATGGCCGAGTACCTCACCGCCTACCGCTGGCCCGGCAACGTGCGCCAGTTGCGCAACTGCCTCTATCGCGCCATGACCCTGCTGGAAGGGGACGAGATTGGACCCGAGCACGTGGACTTGCCGGTGGCGGCCGATGCCATGCCGCTCATCGACGAGTGGTTCGAAGGGGGGCTCGATGAGGCGGTGAAGCGTTTCGAGAGCCGCCTGCTGGAGCGGCTCTACCCGGCGTTCCCCTCCACCCGCCAGCTGGCCAAGCGGCTCGGTGTCTCCCATACCGCTATCGCCAACAAGCTGCGCGAATATGGGATTGGCAAGAAGTAGTGTCGATGGACGGTGTCTGCCAGGGACACTAAGCGCCTTGCAGGCACGGCTGCGACACCCGGTGACGCAACCGTGCCACTTGCCTCTGGGGGCTGGCCACCCGGCTGGTAAGCTCGGTGCGGTGCCATGCAGGCACTCTCATCATGGGCGTCGGGTGACCCCGGCGCCGACCTGGACACTCTCGCGGGCACCATGCAGATGTTTTGTTACCTCCGGTTACTGATGTGGCTGACGCCACTGTGCTGCATGCTGATGCTGGCAAACCAGGCCATGGCGGCGACCTCCGCCGAGGCGCGCAGCGACATGGTGCGCCAGACCGTGCTCGATATCCTCAGTTACACCCGCTGGCCCAGCGAGCCCGCCAGACTTCGGCTCTGCATCACGGCGCCCACGGAATATGCGTCATCCCTTCTGACCATTGAACGGCAGGCCAATGGCCGACCGGTGGAGGTCCATCGCTACGACATGGACGATGAGGCGCTGATCCAGCGCTGCGATGTCATCTATCTGGGGGTGCTGGCACCGGCGCAGCGCCTCTCCCTGTTCGAGCGCCTGCGCGGTCACGCCATCCTCAGCATCAGTGAGCAGAGCCGCGAATGCATCGCCGATGCGGTCTTCTGTCTGCAGGCCGGGGAGGAGAGGGTGCGTTTTCGGGTCAATCTGGATGCGTTGGCCCGCAGCGGTGTGCGAGTGCACCCGGCCGTGCTCAAGCTCGCGCGAGCCGATGAGGAGCTGCGATGACGGTCCATCACGCCACTCCCAGGCTTACCCTGCGACAGAGTCTGGGGCGCACCCACATGATGATCTCCCTGACTGCCGTCTGCATGGCCGGGTTGTTTCTGACCGTCACGGCGTTGCTGGCGCTGCGCCTTTATGCGGATCACAACCTCAAGCTGGTGGCGCGGGCCATCAGCTACACCACTGAGGCGGCCGTGGTCTTCCATGACAAGGAGGCGGCACTGGATGCCCTGGAGACCATCACCTCCCGGGAAGACATAGCCAGCGCCAGCATAGTGCTGCCGGACGGCCAGGTGCTGGCGAGCTGGCGCCGGGACATCACTACCCCCTGGACCACCCTGGAGCAGCACCTGGCCCGCCTGATCCTGCCGGGGCCCGTGGCGCTCCCCATGGTGCGCGAGCACAAGGAGATAGCCAGGGTGCATCTGGTCGGTCACGGCCAGTACCTGTTGCGATTCCTATTGCAGACCTTGCTGGCTACCCTGGTGTGCCTGCTCATCAGTATTCTCGGGGCACTCCATGTGGCGCGCCGGATGCAACGCTCCATCACGGCACCCCTCAAGGCCCTGACCGAGGTGGCTTACAACGTCAGCCGCCAGCGGGCCCTCAAGGAGCGGGTGCCGGCGGCCAATATCGCCGAGCTGCACGAGCTGGGCGAGGATTTCAATTCGCTGCTCGACGAGCTGGAAGCCTGGCAGGCCCACCAGAAGCGGGAGAACGCCAGCCTGCTGCATCAGGCAACCCATGATCCCCTGACCGGTCTGCCCAACCGCGCTCTGTTCGAGGCTCGCATGGAGCAGGCCATCCTGGCAGGCAACAAGGGGCATGAAGGTTTTGCCCTGCTCTATCTGGATTGCGATCGTTTCAAGCAGATCAATGACAACCTGGGCCACAGCATCGGCGACGAAGTGCTGATCGCCGTGGCGCGGCGGGTGCAGCATCAGCTCAGGCCCCTGGATCTGGTCTGCCGGCTGGGGGGAGATGAGTTCGTCATCCTCCTGACCCCGATCCAGGGGGAGGACGAGGTGCGCGAGGTGATAGGACGAGTGCAGCAGGCCATGAACACCCCCGTGGTATTGAGTGACGGTCGCCATCTCGGGGTGGGGATCAGCATCGGCTCTGCCCGCTATCCCGAGCAGGGGAAGACGGCGGATGCCCTGCTGCAATGGGCAGACGACGCCATGTATCAAGCCAAACGACAACGCAGGGAGGAGAGAGAAACACGAAAAACGAGCACGTGAAGTTGAACCGGAAATAGTGAAAGGATGATAAGAATGCGCATGTTGAACCCGATCAAAGCGGGCCTGGTGGCACTGTTGCTGAGTGTGCTGGCGGCGTGCCAGAGCCCTCCCCAGGGGCTCACGGCGGAGCAGATCGCCGCCTTGAAGGAGCAGGGATTTCACCTGACCGACGAGGGATGGACCCTGGATATCTCCAACAAGGTGCTGTTCGCCAACAATGTGGGGGCCCTCAACCCCGAGACCCGCCAGGTGGTGGAGAAACTCGGCAAGGCCCTGATTGAGGTAGGACTGAATCGGGCCCGGGTGGACGGTCATACCGACTCCAACGGTGATGAGGCCTACAACCAGCAACTCTCCCTCAAGCGGGCACGGTCGGTGGCCGATGTCCTGGTGTCGGTGGGTATGCCCCAGGGGAACCTGGATATCCGCGGCCGCGGAGAAGAGGCGCCCATCGCCGACAACGCGACCGCTGCCGGACGAGCGGAAAATCGCCGGGTTGCCATCATCATCGGCAATGGCTGACCCCCGTCAGCCGGTATCGGCGCGGCGCTCCCGTCGGGAGCCTTGAATCAACCGCCTGATCCTGTGTGTGCCACCACTCTCCAGTGGGAGAGTGGCTCTCTTCCCTTGTTGTTTCACGCCTTCCTTGTCTGACGCGCTGTTGCCCTGATGGAGACAGAGTGACGACTCAATCCTTCCCGACTTGATCCAGCACAAATACCTGCAACTGATATTCGTTATCATTTGCGTTATTTACGCAGGGTAACCCCAGTGACGACTCTCCAGCTTTCTTCGACCATGACGGGGCTTTGTACCCCGGATCCCCTCAAATTCGCCTTCACCGCCAAGACGTCGGCCCATGCCAGCCGGGGAGGGGCCGCCCCCCTGATGCTGGACGATGCCGGCTGGCAAGCCTGGTGGCAGCAGGAGAGCGAGGCCAAGGCCCGAGCGCTCTATATCCATATCCCGTTTTGCCGCAAGCGCTGCAGTTTTTGCAACTTCTTCGAAAACGGCGCCAATCCGGCGCGCATGAGCCGCTACATGGAGGCACTCTGCGGGTCGCTGCGCCAGGCAGCCGAGACGCCGCTTGCCCAGAGCCGGCCTTTCTCGGCGGTCTATGTGGGGGGCGGCACGCCAACCGACATGGCGGCGGGCGATCTCGCCCGCCTGGCCAGCGCCATCCGCCGTTTTCCCCTGACCGTGGATGCGGAGCTGACCCTGGAGGGGCGACTCAACGGCTTTGATGACGAGAAGTGGCAGACGGCCCTGGCGGGCGGTTTCAACCGCTTCTCGTTCGGCGTGCAGAGTTTTGATACCCGCGTGCGCCAGCAGGCGGCCCGCTTCGATGACAGGGAGACCTTGCTGTCCCGGCTGGCGGCGCTGACCCGCCACAACGAGGCGGTGATCGTGGCGGATCTCATCTTCGGTCTGCCGGGGCAGGATGAGGCCGTGTGGCGCCAGGATATCGCGGATGTGATGGCGAGCGGGGTGCACGGGGTGGATCTCTATCAACTCATCTCCATGGCGGGCACCAACCTGGCGCGCGCCGACGAGAAAGGCACCCTGGGCTGGGCCGCCGATGGCCAGCAGCGGGCAGTCATGTATGCCGACGGGGCACGGACGCTGGAGGCGGGGGGCTGGGAGCGGCTCTCCTGCAGCCACTGGCGGCGCACCGATGCCGAGCAGAGCCGCTACAACCAGATGGCCAAGTGGGGCGCCGAGATCCTGCCCTTCGGCGCAGGGGCGGGAGGCAACATTCACGGCCACGGCCTCATGTATGGCCGGGATCTGGCGCCCTGGCATGAGGCGCAGGCGGGGGGCGTGCGTGCTCCCAGCATGGTGATGAGGCCCAATCCCGATGCCCGTCTCGACGGGCTGCTGCGAGGGGGGCTCGATACCGGATGGCTGGCGTTGTCGCAATTGCCACAGGGGCTGGTCTCCCACCTGATGCCGCTCTTTGAGGCCTGGCAGCGACACGGGCTGGCACGGCTCTCGGCCGAGCGTCTCACCCTCACCCTGGCGGGGCGTTTCTGGAACGTGAATTTGCAGGCCGGGTTGTTCGAGTATCTGAGGTGCAATCCACCGGGGGGGAGCAAGGAGGGCGAGACACCATCCGGCCACCCGGGCAAGATGGCCGGTCATGCCCGGGTATAACGGGCTATCGGAGCACAGAAAGGAGGCGGGGGCCTGGTGCAAGCCCCCGCTTTTTGTCAGCGGTTGTCGACCTCGTCCACCCGTACCCGCAGCGCTCCCTCTGCGAGGGTGGTGATCAGGGTCTGGCCTGCATTGACCTGGGATGTGCGGCGGATCACCTCCCCGGAGGGGGTGCGCACGATGGCGTAACCGCGCCCCAGGGTGGCCAGCGGGCTGATGCCGTCGAGGCGGGCTCCCAGCATGGCGAGGCGGTGGCGGGCGAGATCCTGGCGTTTTGCGATGAGGGTATGGAGGCGCTCCTCGGCAAGCTGGTGACGACGTTTGCCGATGGCCAGCCGCTTTTCGGGGCTTCTGGCCTGCAGGCGCATCGCGAGGCCCGCCAGGCGCCGCTCCCCCTGGTGCAGGCGATCACGCAGGTGCTGCTGCAAGCGGCGGTCGAGCTCGTCGAGGCGCTGGGACTGCTGCTCCAGCCGTCGCTTGGGATCCTGATGATCGAGCCGCTTCTGCAGCAGGACGAAGCCATGGCGGGCGGCGACCTGGTGACGGCTCATGGCCTGGGTGAGCCGCTGGCGCAGGTGCAAGAGGCGCTGGGCGCGGGTGCGCCTGTCCGGCGCCACCAGCTCGGCGGCGGCAGAGGGGGTGGGGGCACGAAGGTCGGCGGCAAAGTCGCTGATGGTGACGTCCACCTCGTGTCCTACGGCGCTCACCACGGGGATGGCGGAGCCTGCGATGGCCCGTGCCACCGCCTCTTCGTTGAAGCACCAGAGATCTTCAAGGGAGCCGCCGCCGCGTCCGACGATGAGCACATCCACCTCGGCGCGGCGGTTGGCAAGCATGATGGCCGAGACGATCTGGGCGGTGGCGGCGCTCCCCTGCACCTGGGTCGGGTAGATGAAAACGGGCAAGTCCGGGGCGCGGCGTTCAAGCACCGTCAGCATGTCGTGCAGGGCGGCGCCGGTGGCGGAGGTGACCAGCCCGACGGCGCGGGGTTCCTGGGGCAAGGGGCGCTTGCGCCCTTCGTCAAAGAGCCCTTCGGCCCCGAGGCGACGCTTGAGCTCCTCGAAGCGCAGGGCCAGCATGCCATCCCCGGCGGGCTGCATGGACTCGATGATGAGCTGGTAGTCGCCCCGGGGTTCATAGAGGGAGACTCGCGCCTGCACCAGCACCTGCATGCCATCCTGGGGACGGAACGGCACCCGGCGGTTGTTGCCCTTGAACATGGCGCAGCGCACCTGGGCCGACATGTCCTTGAGGGAGAAGTACCAGTGGCCGGAACTTGGCATCGCGAGGTTCGAGAGCTCGCCGGTGAGCCACACCAGCCCCAGATCCTGCTCCAGGATCATGCGCACGGCGCTGTTGAGGCGGGTGACGGTGAAGATCTGCTGTTGTCTGCTCTGACTGGCGGGTTCGAGGTGATTCAAGGCTGGCCCTGCTGTGGTGTCCGCCGGGGCGGGAGAAACGATGGGGGTCATCTTACCCCAGTTGCGCCCATCTGCCGAGCCATGGGCCCGGCAGATGACGCGGAGCCTAGGCTTGTGCCTTGGCCGGCTTGACGGCTTTGGCGGGGCTGGTCACCAGCCAGACCGCGAGGCAGACCACGGCGCCGCCGAACACGAAGCCGCCGGTGAGGGTTTCCCCCAGCACCAGATAGCCCCACAGGATGCCGAAGGGCGGAATGAGGAAGGTGACAGTGAGACTTCGCAGGGGGCCGATGTCGGCGATCAGCCTGAAATAGAGCAGATAGGCGAAGGCGGTGCAGAGGAAGCCGACCGCCAGCACGCTGGCCCAGACCCCAGGCTGGGCCCAGTCGACGGCGGGGCCGGTCGCCAGGGTGTAGCCGAAGAAGGGAAGCAGGAAGAGGACGGCCCCTATCTGGCTGCCAAAGGCCACCAGTTTGGCGTCCAGGCCTCCCCGCTCGGTGACCCAGCGCCTCGTCAGGAAGCCGGCGCAGCCATAGCAGGCGGTGGCGATGAGGCAGGCCAGCACCCCGATGGCCAGTTGGCCGCTCAGGTCGACCTCCCCGGTGGTGGTGATGAGCCCGATGCCCACCAGCCCCAGCATCACCCCGGCCCACTTGCGCAAGGTCAGCGCCTCGTGAAAGAAGGAGAAGCCGATGAGGGCGCCCATCAGGGGCGTGGTGGCGTTGAGGATGGCGGAATACCCTGCGGGCAGCCAGAGGGCCGCCACGGCATACATCAGGAAGGGGACGCCGGAGTTGATGATGCCGAGCACCATGATGGATTTGAGCTTGCCCTGAAACTGCATGGGGGTGCGCAGCAGCAGGAGCATGGCGGCGAGCCCGACGAGGGCGAAGAAGACCCGCAGGAAGGTGGTGTTGACCGAGCCGAACGCCGGCGCCGCGATGCGCATGAACAAGAAGCTGGCACCCCAGATGGCTGCCAGCGCGAGCAATCTCCCGTAATCCGATGGTCTCATCGTTTCTCCCTGAATGAACCGCCCTGTTGCCCGAGATGGCAAGTGGGATTGCATCATGGTGGCAAGTGTCCCCGATGGCAACGGCGCCGTGCAGGAGGCAGGGGCTGACCCTGTGCCCGAGGTGGTCGCGGAGGGCGGCCATCTTGCTCTCCCCGATGGGGACGCCCCTCACTTCTGCGCCAGGAAATGAAAGCGCTATCAATCACATACAGCCCATGATGAGGTCGACAGTGGTCACATTTTGCGCGTATTGGCCATGAAATGGTCATGGGGGACTCTAGACTGGTCGGGCTCATCTGAAGGCGGGACGTTGCGGATGGGGGAATGCCGGGACACACCGGCATCACACACAAACAATGAAAATAAAGGACTATCAATGGCTAGATGGATACTCGCGGCCGGATTGTTGGGAACCCTGATCACGGCGCCGAGCACGGCGGCGGAGTGGTTCTTCCGGGGCACCGCGAATGGATGGGCGGCGACCGCCATGACGTCGACGGACGGCGTCAATTTTGATACCTGTCAGCGCTTCGTGAGCGGGGATGCCAGCGGCGGCCCGCGCTTCAAGATAGACAGGTACGGCAACTGGCAGCAGAGCTACCCGGCGGCCGACTACGGGGTCAATGTCAACACGGCGTACCAGATCCGCATCAACGCGAGCACCCAGGCGGTGAGCGCGACGGCGGTGGCCAGTTGCGAGGCCTCGGGGTTTGCCAGCTCCTTGCCGCAGCTCAACGTGCGCGGCACCTTCAACGGCTGGGCCAGCCTCCCCATGACCCTGGTAGGGGATCACCTGTGGCAGGTGGAAGCCTACCTGGATGGCAAGGCGAGCCAGCGCCTCAAGTTTGATCAGGCTGGGGACTGGGCCGTCAACTTTGGCGACAGCAACGGCGACGGCGTGCTGGAGAAAAGTGGCGGCGACATCTTCTGGAGCGCCGTGGGCACGGTGCGCATCCAGGTCAACGATCAGACCCTGGCCTACAGCATCACCCCCCTCGGGGATGACAACCAGCCGCCGCTCGCGGTCATCACCCCGGGGGGGACGGTGAACGTGACCCAGGGGGCGTCGCTCACCTTGAGCGGCAGCGACTCCACGGATCCCGACGGCCAGATCGCGAGCTATCTGTGGAGCAGCGGCGAGACCACGGAGAGCATCGTCGTCAACACCACCCAGACCGGCACCTTCACCTATGGCCTCACGGTCACCGACGATCAGGGCGCCAAGGGCAGCAGCAGCGTGAGCGTGGTGGTCGGGGCAGGACAGAGCAGTGACAGCTGGTACTTCCGGGGCACGGCCAACAACTGGGGGCTCACCCCCATGACCAGTGAGGATGGCACCACCTTCTGCACCGAGCAGGCCTTTGGCAGCAACAACCCCCGCTTCAAGATTGACCACAAGGGGGACTGGACCGAGGCGTATCCGGCCCAGGATTACCTGGTCAGCGCCAACACCAGTTATCGCATCTGCTTTGACAGCCTGCGCAAGGCCATCGAGGTGGAGACGCTGGCCGGGGCCGATCTGCAGGCCCCCACGGTGACGGCCACCCCGTCCCCGGGGAGTTATGTGGACAGCCAGTCCATCACCCTGGGGGTGAGCGACGATCAGGACAGCGCCCCCGCCGTGCATTTCACGACGGACGGCAGCCAGCCCACCACGGCATCGGCCCGCTATGCAGGCCAGCCCCTGGTGGCGAGCGACAAGGGGAGTGGCACCGATCTGGTGATCCGCACCCTTGCCATCGACGCCAGCGGTAATCAGCGCGAGCAGCGCTTCGAGTACCGCATCGGCGAGCAGGGGGTGGCGAGCGGCGATTTTCGTGCCGAGAGCATCTACTTCCTGCTGACTGCCCGCTTCTATGATGGCGATGCCAGCAACAACTACTACAACCGGGATCGCTACAAGGCGGGGGATCCCCAGTGGCGTGGCGACTTCAAGGGTTTGATCGCCAAGCTCGACTACATCAAGGATCTCGGCTTCACCGCCATCTGGGTGACGCCGCCGGTGGAGAACCGCTCCGGCCTCGACTACCACGGCTACCATGCCTACGACTTCTACCGGGTCGATCCCCGTCTGGAGTCGCCGGGGGCGGGTTACCGGGAGTTCATCCAGGCGGCCCACGCCAAGGGGCTCAAAGTGATCCAGGACGTGGTGCTCAACCACTCGAGCCAGTACGGCCTTCGCGGCAAGACCTGGATCGATCGCCTGCCCGTCAAATACTACGTACCGGCGGGGTCGAGCCAGGGACTCATCAACAATGGTCCCTATCAGGGCAATCTTGGGGACTACGCCAGTGCCAACCGCTGTGACGACGACAACCCGGCGGCTCCCGACTGGTACAAGGCCCGCTGCCAGTCCGATCCGGCGGGCACCCAGCCCCTGGTAGACCCCAAGACCGGCGCCACCGTGCCGAGCGCAGGCTACAACCCCAACCGCTTCTTCGGCATCGACGCCCAGACCCTGGATCCCGCCTGGTATCACCTGGACGGTTTCATGTCCGGCGGTGACTGGGAGAGCCCGCTCGCCCTGCAGCGCAAGCACATGGCGGGGGACTGCATCGATCTCGCCACCGGCAACCAGAACGTCAAGGACTACCTCAACGGCGCCATTCGTCAGTACCTCGACATGGGGGTCGATGCCATCCGTATCGATACCTTGAAACACATCGAGCGGGACGAACTGCTGACCTATGTCCATGACTGGCAGGCCCACAAGCCGGGGCTGTTCGTCTTTGGCGAAAACCTGGTCAAGGGCACCGGATGGGGCTCTGAGCTGGCCAACGACAATGCCTCGGCGGTGATCCGCCCCTGGTGGTATACCCGCACCACGCCGAACCCGGCCAATCCCCGTGCAGGGGGCGATTCCGGCCTCTCGGTGCTGGACTTCTCCCTCTTCTCCACCTTCCGTGACAACGTCACCCGGGGGAACTTTGGCGGGGTAGGGGGGATCTTCGCCATGGATTGGGTCTATGGGGATGCCACCAAGCTCATCACCTTCTTCCAGAACCACGACGTGGGGCCGGACAACGACTTCAAGTACCGCTACGGCGGGGAAGAGGGGAATGCGGCCATGACCTACAACCTGCTCTGGACGGCGCGGGGGATCCCGACCCTCTACTACGGGGAGGAGGTGATGTTCCAGGCGGGCAAGCCCCAGGACATCGACGGGGCCACCATGACGGTGGATCAGACCGGTCGTGCCTATTACGGGGAGGTGCTGGACAACCCCGCCGCCCCGAGCCACCCGCTCTATCAGCACATCAAGCGCCTGAACCAGATCCGCAAGGCGGTGCCCGCCCTGCAAAAGGCGCCCATGAGCCAGGTGAACGAGTGGGGGAGCGGCATCAGCTTCGTGCGTGATCTGAGCGCCCAAGGGAGCTACGCTGCCGTGGGCCTTGCGGCCAACTCGGCCCAGCAGATAAACCTGAGTGGCCTGAAGAACGGCACCTACACGGACGCGGTAACCGGTGCGAGCCAGAGCGTCAGCAACGGCAGCCTGAGCTTTGCGGTGCCCGCCTATTCGGCGCGGGTCTGGGTACTGAACGGCCCGGGCAAGGTGGGTGCTGACGGCAAATACCTCAAGTAAGGAAGCCCTGTCACAGGGTGCAGCGAGTCGGCCTTCGGGCCGACTTTTTTATTCTGCCTTCTGCCTATGCCTGAATGGATGCCTCATTCTGATGGGACTCTGGCTGCGGAGGGGCTGGTGGATGGGCAGACCTGTGGACTCGCGACCAGCACGCTCATGGGAAGGGGGCTAGAGGGAAGGGAAGTGGTGCATCCGCTGCCCGAGTCACTCCATGCTCTGCATATTGCAGTGCTCATGGCAGTGAGCAAAGCGGTGCCCATGTCGCCTTTGCGCCGCGGTGCAAGGCAAACCGTGCCACTCGGTTGATCTATATTGGTGCAATTGCACTTCATTGGTGCGCTCCATCCACATCCGCCCCTGGAGCCCGCCCCGAAGAAACACGCCGTATCGCCCTCGGGCTTACCCCATGACAGGCATCATCCATGCTGAAAAGCGGCATCGTATCGACATGATCTGCCGAAAAACCGGGCTGTGAAGGGGATACCACGAGGCCTTTCTCGGTGACTCGGGTAAACATGCTGCGCCACCGTGATGGCCGATCACTGAAGTGGCGCATTCGACCTGCATATTGTGTATTTATCAGAATTTAAATCTGATTATTTTTGTTATTGCGGACTCTTGTTTTGATTGGCGCTCTTTTTGCTGTGCCTTGTCATCCCCATGATGGCGACATTAGGGGGCGGGGGACGCAAGATTGGGGGGGGGACGGCAAGGTGAACGGGTCGCCGCCATCAGCCCCAATGCGGCCTGGTTGTCGGGCAACGGATGCCACCATCAAATCGGATCTAAGGAGTCATATGGAAGGTGAAATGACCATGCAGCCAGCGGCCGCGGGCAGGGGGCTGGCCCATACCCTCAAGGACGATGTCTACGGCATGGTGCTCGGGGTCATGTTTATCGCCGTGGGGCTCAATCTGCTCAAGTGTTCCGGCATGATCACCGGTGGCATCGCGGGCATCGCCCTGCTGATCGCCCATGTCAGCACCCTGCCCATCGGCGTGCTCTTCTTCCTGGTGAACCTGCCCTTCATGGTGTTCTGCTACGTCACCATGGGGCGCGCCTTCACCCTCAAGACGCTGATCGTCAACGTCGCCCTCTCGGCGGCCACCCAGGCGGTGCCGCTGCTGCTGACGGTGAGCTATGTCCATCCCCTGTTTGCCGCCCTGGTGGGGGGAACCTTCCTCGGCATGGGGGTCTTGTCTCTGGCGCGTCACAATGCCTCCGTGGGGGGCACCGGCGTGGTGACGCTCTGGCTGCAACGGCGCACCGGCATCAATGCGGGAAAGAGCCAGATGGTGCTGGATGTGCTGGTGTTTGCGCTCTCTCTGCTCACCCTGCCGCTTCCCCTGCTGCTCTGGTCAACCCTGAGTGCGCTGGCCATGAACGCCATGCTGATGAACTGGCACAAGCCGGGCCGCTATCAGGGGAACTGACAGCCGGTCTGGCTGACGGCTGAGAGGGAAAAAGGCCGTTCCGGGAGACTGGCGGCAGAAAGGGGCTCAACGGCAAAAAAGATCATCTTGTCGGGAAAAACGGCATGGTTACGGCTGAATTTATTGGTTTTTTGCCCTGTTGGTGGCGTTAAATCGGGCTACGCCATAAAAAATTCAAAAAACTTCTTTACCACTGCCCAATGCATGAGTAAAATTTGTCGGCAATATTTTACACCCCCACTCCTCAACGGTGAGATATTGCCATGCTCAGGATTGCCAAAGAAGCGCTGACCTTCGACGATGTACTGTTGGTTCCAGCCCACTCCACTGTTCTCCCCAATACCGCCGACCTGCGTACCAAGCTCACGTCTGCGATCACGCTGAATATCCCGATGATCTCCGCTGCCATGGACACAGTGACCGAAGCCCGTCTGGCTATCGCACTGGCCCAGGAAGGCGGTATCGGCTTCATTCACAAGAACATGTCCATCGAGCAGCAGGCTGCCGAAGTGCGCAAGGTCAAGAAGTACGAGAGCGGCGTGGTCAGCGACCCCGTTACCGTGCGCCCTGACATGACCATCGCCCAGATCAAGGAGCTGAGCCACAAGAACGGTTTCGCCGGTTACCCCGTGGTGACTGACGGCAACCAGCTGGTGGGCATCATCACCGGCCGTGACGTGCGCTTCGTCATCGATCTCTCCCAGACCGTCGAACAGATCATGACCCAGAAAGATCGTCTGGTGACCGTGCGTGAAGGGGCCCCTCGTGAAGAGGTGGTGGCCCTGATGCAAAAGCACCGCATCGAGAAGGTGCTGGTGGTCAACGGCGACTTCAAGCTCAAGGGCATGATCACCGTGAAGGACTTCCAGAAAGCCGAGCGCAAGCCCAACGCCTGCAAAGACGAGCGTGGCCGTCTGCGGGTCGGTGCCGCCGTCGGTGCCGGCGCAGGCAACGAAGAGCGCGTCGCCGCTCTGGTGGAAGCCGGTGTAGACGTGCTGCTGATTGACTCCTCCCACGGCCACTCCCAGGGCGTGCTGGATCGCATCAAGGCGACCCGTGAAGCCTATCCTGACCTGCAAATCATCGGCGGCAACGTCGCCACTGCCGCTGGCGCCAAGGCGCTGGTGGAAGCGGGTGTCAACGCCGTCAAGGTCGGTATCGGCCCGGGCTCCATCTGTACTACCCGTATCGTGACCGGCGTGGGCGTGCCCCAGATCACAGCCATCTCCGACGCTGTGGACGCCCTGGAAGGCACCGGCGTGCCGGTGATTGCCGATGGTGGCATCCGCTTCTCCGGCGACGTGGCCAAGGCCATCGCCGCGGGCGCAAGCTGCGTCATGGTGGGCTCCATGTTTGCCGGTACCGAAGAGGCGCCGGGCGAGATCGAGCTCTATCAGGGCCGCTCCTTCAAGTCCTACCGCGGCATGGGCTCTCTGGGTGCCATGTCCAAGGGCTCCAGCGACCGTTACTTCCAGACCGACAACGCCGCCGACAAGCTGGTGCCGGAAGGGATCGAAGGGCGCGTGCCGTACAAGGGCCGCCTCAAAGAGATCATCCACCAGCAGATGGGCGGCCTGCGCTCCTCCATGGGCCTGACCGGCAGCGCGACCATCGACGACATGCGCACCAAGGCCGAGTTCGTGCGCATCTCTGGCGCCGGGATGAAAGAGTCCCACGTTCACGACGTGACCATTACCAAAGAAGCCCCCAACTACCGGATGGGCTGATGAAACGGGGCTCTGCGCCCCGTTTTTCCACCCTTTTTTTATCCCGTGCTTTTTGTGACAACATCAGCCTGATGCAGGAATAAAATGACTAAAGACATTCACGCCCACCGTATCCTTATCCTGGATTTCGGTTCCCAGTACACCCAGCTCATCGCCCGTCGCGTTCGTGAAATCGGCGTCTACTGCGAGCTGTGGGCCTGGGACGTAACCGAAGAGCAGATCCGCGAGTTCAACCCGAGCGGCATCATCCTCTCCGGCGGCCCGGAATCCGTGACCGAGGCGGGCAGCCCGCGCGCCCCCGAGTACGTATTCAACGCCGGTGTGCCGGTGTTCGGTATCTGCTACGGCATGCAGACCATGTCCGAGCAGCTCGGCGGCAAGGTGCAGTCCTCCAACCTGCGTGAATTCGGCTACGCCCAGGTCGAAGTGCTGGGCCAGTCCGGCAAGACCAGCGCTCTCTTGCGCAACATCGAAGACGCCATTGCCGACAACGGCAATGCCCTGCTGGATGTCTGGATGAGCCACGGCGACAAGGTCACCGAGATCCCCGCCGGTTTCACCACCATCGCCCAGACCGCGACCTGCCCCCATGCCGCCATGGCCGACGAAGCCAAGCGCTTCTACGGCGTGCAGTTCCACCCGGAAGTGACCCACACCCGTCAGGGTGCCCGTATGCTGGAGCACTTCGTCAAGGACATCTGCGGCTGCGAATGCCTCTGGACCCCGGCCACCATCATCGACGACGCCGTTGCCCGCATCCGCGAGCAGGTGGGTGACGACGAGGTGATCCTGGGCCTCTCCGGCGGCGTGGACTCCTCCGTGGTCGCCATGCTGGTGCACCGCGCCATCGGCGATCGCCTGACCTGCGTCTTCGTCGACAACGGCCTGCTGCGCCTGAACGAAGGCCAGCAGGTGATGGACATGTTCGGCGATCACTTCGGCCTGAACATCATCAAGGTCGATGCCGAAGAGCGCTTCCTCTCCGCCCTCGCGGGTATCGACGAGCCGGAAGCCAAGCGCAAGACCATCGGCCGCGTCTTCGTGGACGTGTTCGACGACGAGTCCAAGAAGCTCAAGAACGCCAAGTGGCTGGCCCAGGGCACCATCTACCCGGACGTCATCGAATCCGCTGCCAGCAAGACCGGCAAGGCCCACGTCATCAAGTCCCACCACAACGTCGGCGGCCTGCCGGAAGAGATGAAGATGGGTCTGGTGGAGCCGCTGCGCGAACTGTTCAAGGACGAAGTGCGCCGTGTCGGCCTCGAACTCGGCCTGCCCTACGACATGCTCTACCGCCACCCCTTCCCGGGCCCGGGTCTGGGCGTGCGGGTGCTTGGCGAAGTGAAGAAAGAGTACTGCGACCTGCTGCGCAAGGCTGACGCCATCTTCATCGAAGAGCTGCGCAAGGCCGACCTCTACAACCAGGTCAGCCAGGCGTTCGCCGTCTTCCTGCCGGTGCGCTCCGTCGGCGTCATGGGCGATGGCCGCAAGTACGACTGGGTCATTGCGCTGCGCGCCGTCGAGACCATCGATTTCATGACCGCCCACTGGGCTCACCTGCCGTACGACTTCCTCGGCCACGTGTCGAATCGCATCATCAACGAGATCAACGGCATCTCTCGCGTGGTGTACGACGTTTCTGGCAAGCCGCCCGCAACCATCGAATGGGAATAAGCGGTTAACGCCTCTCCCTGCGATCACGCAAAACTGTCAAAAAGGCGCCCTTGAGGCGCCTTTTCTTTTTCCAATCGTTTGCGAGAAAATTTTGCTCCTGGCGAAGGGGTGAGGGCTCTGTTGCCAATGTTGTCGTGGTGAGTGCCTGGGGCGATCGGCAGAGCGTCATCTATCGCGTCCACATAGGGCGGCAGGCTGTGGTTTCTCCGGGCAGGGGAGGGGGAGCATACCCTGTTCGTCAGGAACGATACGGGCAATGAAGCCGGATACCCACCGCTTCGATGCTCCATATTGATGCAAGAGGGTGATGCGAGCGGCTGATACGCCTCCAAGATGGGGTAATTTCTTGATCTGGTTTGGGAAACGCCCACCTTTCTCTTTTTCTTGTCTCTCTCTCTCGCTCGCTAGGATAGCCGTCTGGGTATGGCCTCTTTGTCGTCACCTATGAACCAGGCCAGAGACACCACTTGGGTCAAAAGGGGCAAACTGGAGGCTGCCCTACGGTAGCTTGGTTGTTACTCGGAAATAGCGCGAGCACGCAGAGCGCCAGTGGGGGCGCAGTGGATAGGAGCGAATGCGGTCTGATACCAGTGAAATTTTTGTAATGTGATGGTTTAAAATGAATTTTGGTTGTGGTTATAAAGATGAAGCGGAGTTATACGGAAGGCTCTGCTATCGGATTAGTACCACCTTCCATCTAATCACTGTTATACATAATAAGGATATTGAGTGGAAACTTCGAATCACAATTATGATGGAAAGCCAACAGCATATTTAGACCACAACATCCTTGATGTATTTGTAAAAAATAAACATTTACCATTCTCATCTGAGCTGAGGGAGAAATATCAAATTGTTTATTCAGATGAGACACTCAAAGAAATTAAAAGGACAGGAAGTTGTGGCTCAAAATTTCTTGAGGTTCTTGAAAGTATGGAGGCAATGCATGTTCGAATATTACTCACTGAGAGTTTCAAAATAACGGATAAAGCCATATTAAAAAAACGAAACCCATTCGATGCTTTTGAAGATTACTGCAAAAACATTGAACCGGTTTATGAAGCGATGGAAAAAGCCACGACGCAATCATTGCTCAAATTCTATGGTGGCCGAGTAGGAAGCGACTTTGACGACATTAACAGAGAGCAAATAGATTCATTCAGTAACTTAATTAAATATATTTCTGAACAGGTTGACGAGATAAAATATTTAGTTCCAGGGATAGAGGCCGCAGTCGCTGCCCATACAAAGGAAATGCAACACAGCTTCAACGACGCCCTTGCCCAGTCAACAGCGGAGTTGCGTAAACACATAGAAGATGAATTAAACTATTCTGGCGTTCAGACATATCGCAACCATATGAATATCGGGCCAGTTCAACTGAATAACATTCAACCTCCAAGCGTAATAGAGAAAATATGGAGCATCTACAAGACACTTGATGGCTATAGGGAAAGTGATTTTTCGATAGAGCAATTCTTAGGTATATCAATAAACCCAATTTACAATAGAGAGATGTATTTGCACGAAAAGGTGATATCTGTATACAATGTATTAAATGTTATTGGCTACTACCCAGATTCTAAGATGAAGCATGATAGAAGATTTACTGCCGCAATGAGTGATGCAGGACACGCAGCTATAGCTTCGTTCTCAGATTTCCTATTCTCTCGGGATGCCGCCTTTATACATAAAACCAGAGCCACGTATGAATATCTCAACGTCAAAACCCAAGTCATAGAAGTAATCGTTAATGACGTATAATAACTTGTTAAATCGTTCGCTTCGCTCATTTAGTTGGGCTAAATTCCACTCCTTGGCCAAACGTTAGACATAGGAATAAAAATGCGAACCGACCACGTCCTTAAAGAAAAAGCAACAAAACGGGCGATCTGCGCCCCAATTCTTCAGATACCCCCGTTTTATATCGCCGCATGCTTGTCTTGCGCTGCCTGATTTTCTGCTGACTCACGATCAACAGCTTTGTTTTTCCCTATAAGGAGAGCAGAAAGGCCGTTCCTCACTCATACCTCGCCGCTTCCCAGGCGTGTATCGCCTGTTTGCGGGTCTCGCCCCAGTGATAGCCGCCGAGCCTGCCGTTTTGCTGGATGACTCTGTGGCAGGGGATCATCAAGGCGACGGGGTTGGCGCCCACCGCCAGTCCCACGGCGCGGGCGGCCTTGGGGTTGCCGACGGCGCTTGCCACCTGGGCGTAGCTCACCACTTTGGCGGGCGGGATCGCGAGCAGCGCCCGCCAGACGCTGATCTGAAAGTTGGTGCCGCTCACGTGCAAGGAGAGGGGGCGATTCGGCGTCTTGCTGCCATCGAACATGGTGTGGATGACCCCCTGGGTGCGTGATGGCGCTTCTCGCAGCTCTGCCGCAGGCCAGCGCTGGGCGAGGGCGGCCAGCGGCGCCTGTGGGGCCTGGTCATCGAGAAAGGAGAAGTTGCATACCCCCCGCGGGGTCAGGGCGACGAACGCCTTGCCGAAGGGGGTGTCGTGCACCCCGTGATCGATCACCAGCCCGGCCCCGCGCTGTTTGTATTCGCCCGGCGTCACCGCCTCGAGCTGCACGAAGTGATCGTAGAGCCGCGAGCCGCTGCTCAGGCCCAGGGTATCGGCTACCTCGAGCAGCGGGCGCGACTCCTGCAACAGCGCCTTGGCCCGCTCCAGAGTCAACACTTGTAGATAGCGTTTGGGCGTCACCCCGGCCCAGCGGCTGAACAGCCGCTGGAAGTGAAAGGGGCTTAAGTGAACGTGCGCCGCTATCTCGTCCAGGGTGGGCTGGCGCGCCACCTGGCTTGCGATAAAACGGATGGCATCGGCGATGCGGGCGTAATCAGACATAAGGCGCTCTCACGATAGGTTTGCAGCCGCAGGATCTTGGGTACGACAAGGTCATGTGCGACAAATAGATACCCCACCATCGGCCAGCAGGGCAATGCCGGTGGTAAAGCTCGATGCATCGGACGCGAGATAAAGGGCCGAGCGGGCGATCTCCTCTGGTTGGGCCAGCCGTTTGAGGGCATGCATATGCTGCACAAAGGCGAGACTCTCCGGTGTATCGGTAAAGGCCCGCCCCATGGGGGTGTCGGTGCCCCCCGGCAGCAGGGCGTTGACCCGCACCCCTTGTGCCCCATATTCGGCGGCCAGCACCTGGGTCAGACCGATGAGGCCCGCCTTGCTCGCGGCATAGGCCGCCATGCCGGGCAGCCCCAGGGTATGGCCGACGAAGGTGGAGGTAAAGATAAGGGAGCCGCCCCCGCGCGCCTGCATGGCGGGGATTTGGTACTTGGCCCCCACAAAGGCGCTGGTGAGGTTGGTATCCAGGGTCGCATGCCACTGCGCCAGTTCAAGCCCCGGCACGCTGCCCGGCGTCCCCGTGGTGCCGGCGTTGTTGAAGGCGATATCGAGTCCGCCGAAACGGGTCAGCGCAAGATCCACCAGGGCGCGGGCATAGGTTTCGCTTTTCACATCCCCCGCCAGGCTCACCGCCTGGCCCCCGAATTCCCTGATCTCCTCCACCAGCAGATCCAGCTCAGGCTGGCGGCGGGCACCCAGGACGACGTTGGCCCCCTCCCTTGCAAACAGGATGGCGCTGGCGCGACCGATACCGGAGCTGGCGCCCGTGATGATGGCGACCTTGTTGGACAGTAATGACATGGCAGTTCCCTCGCTAATGCGCATGGCGCCAGGTGGCGACGCTCATGCAGGATTGGCAGACAAGTGGATGGGTTCAACCCCCTCCTGGTTCAAACCTCCTTTGGTTCAATCCCTTGGGAGGTCGAAAGCACTGTTGGTTTGAAAGCACTGTTGGTTTGAAAGCACTATGGCGGCGAACCTTTGTCACGACGACCCGAATCTTGCTCACTTGTCCCATCGGCGATGGCCCATCACGGCATCGGGAGATATCAGCGTTTTATGAAGGGAGTGGGGAGGGAGCGGGTTGTGGCGCCGCTTTCCCAGGTGGTGGTGACCTGGGTTTGCAAGGGCAGGGTATGGAAAACAGTGCCACCGGTGTCGGCGGCACTGACGCAAGGCCTGGTGGGATAACGCTCTTTTAGGGGTTATCAGGCCAGGGCGGGGCTGGATGTGGCGGCGCAGGGCAGGGCGGCCAACTGTGCAAGGTGCTCGCCCAGGGAGACACCGGCGCCGGTGGCGTTGACCGTCTCGAAGTAGTCGTGCCAGCCCGATGCGGCTATTCCCTGGACGAGGGCATCGATGGCTGCGGCATCCGGCCCGCGCCAGATGGCGAAGAAGGGGTGGGGCGCGCCATGGAGGGTGGCAGCATCGGTCTCGCCCAGGGCGATGGGCTCCACCCCGAGGGCGGCGAGGTTGGCCATGCCTGTGCCAATGGCCTCGAAGAACTGCTGACGAGCCGTCTGGCTCAGTGCCAGCCAGGCGGGAGTGGGGGTGTAGAGCTCTGCCAGATAGTGGGTCATAGGGGTTCCTTCGGGAGTTGGCCCTTGCGCAAGGTGCGCAAGGCGCGTTGACAAATCCGGGTTGTCGCGGGGCAGGGGCTTTCGCGAGACCAGCGCGCGCAGAGGTCAGTGACCCACTGTGGCCTGTCTTTGCTCGCATCGTTCAGCCAGTTGGCTACGGAGTCCTGCACATAAGGGGCGGGATCGGCCTTGAGGGGCTCGAGCAGCATCAGGGCCTGCTCCGGCGCTTGTCGCAGGGACGCAAGATGGGTACACCAGACGCCGCGGGGCCGGGTCGCTTCGCTGGCAAAGCGTCGCAGTCGCTCGGACGGCTCCGCCGTCCAGGGCACCAGGGCGGCAATGGCCACCTCGAGCTGCGCAGCAATGGTCGATCGCATTGCGAGCCAGGCCCACTCGCGCACCCCAAAGTGCGGGTCATCGGCGAGGGGGCGAATGAGGGCCAGGCGGTCGCTGAGCGACAGCCCCTCGCTCGCGCCCACCATGAAACAGGCCCAGCCCCGCACGGTATCGGAGGGATGACGGCTGAGCGCCGCAAGATCCCTCGTGCCGTTCTCGGTCAGGAGCAGCCTGGCGGCCAGTGCCATGCGCCGGGTAATGCCCTCCCCGGATGCGGCGTGCATCGACGCCAGCGCCTGGGGCCCGAGCGAAGGCAGGGTACACTGCATCAGGGCGGCAAAATCCACCGCCAGGCATTCGGTCAGGTTGCTTGCCTCAGCCTCTCCCCGGTTGAGCTGGGCGAGGCGTGAGGGGGCGATATCCGTGATGCGGCTGCGTGTCATGGGTGCTCCTCTGTGGCGGCCTCAATGCAGCCTGCCCGGGATGAGAGGACGTTGAGCCAGGCCCGCTTGAGCAGGGCGCTCAGGGTCTCTCGCTCTGCCTGATCGAACCCGGCAAACAGGGAGCCTATCCACTGGCTGTGCTCATCGAGCAGGTGTTGCGCCAGGGCCTGGCCCTGCTCTGTCAGGCGCACCGAGATCTTTCGCCTGTCCTGGCTGTCGCTGTGGCGAGCCAACAGGCCGTCCCGTTGCAGCCCGTCGAGCAGGCCGGTGATGGTGGCCCGTGTGACCCCCGCCTTGTCGGCAAGCTCGTGGGGAGCCAACCCTTCTGGCAGGTCGCGCAGTAAAAACAGCAGCACGAACTTGCCTTCGGAGAGGCGGTGGGGAGCCAGGCGCGCCGCGCACGCCTGATCGATGGCAGCGGCGAGGGTCAACACCTCAAAGCAGACGCGCATGTTTTGGGTGTCTGCGTGTCTGCGGCGCTCTGCATCCTCGAGCAGGGCGAGGTGTTTCTGTTCCAGCGTGATCATGATGGTGAGTCTCGAATGACTTTGTATGGCGCCATACTATATGGCGCCAACCAAATGATCAACCACCCAAGCGCGCGACCGGAATGGTCCATGGCAACGGAGAGCGGGAGTGTGGCGATGGGGGGCCTTTGCAAGAGAAGGCGTTGCAAGAAAATCGGCCATCTTTGGCCGTCATTCCCTATAATGCCCCTCCTTTGTGGTCTGGGGGGAGTGCCCCGCAGTGAGCCACCGCAAGCCCGAATGTTGACAGAGACGATCCCATGCATACCCTGGAACAGCTTCGCGCAGGCGAGCTCTGTGGCGCCCGCCACCTCAAACTTGCTGAAAATCTCGCGGTGTTCCCTCCCGAGATCCTGAGCCTCAAGGAGACCCTGGAGGTGCTGGATCTCACCGGCAACCAGCTGAGCGAGTTGCCTGACGAGCTGGCCGAATGCAAGAAGCTGCGCATCCTCTTCTGCTCCGAGAACAACTTCACCGAACTGCCCGAGGTGCTGGGGCGCTGCCCTGCGCTCACCATGGTGGGCTTCAAGGCCAACCGCATCGCGACAGTCCCGGCCGCCTCCCTGCCCGCCAGATTGCGCTGGCTGATCCTGACCGACAATGCCATCGAACGACTGCCGGACGAGCTGGGGCAGTGCGACGCCCTGCAAAAGCTGATGCTCTCGGGCAACCGGCTACATGAGCTTCCCGAGACGCTTGCCGGTTGCCACCGTTTGGAGCTTTTGCGCATCGCCGCCAACCGGCTCGAGGCGCTTCCCGAGTGGCTGCTCTCCCTGCCGCGCCTGTCCTGGCTGGCCTTTGCGGGCAACCCTTTCTGTGATGAGCAGGCGTGTCTGAACGGCACATCGGAGTTCACTACCGAGATCCCCTGGCAGGCGATCTCACTGGGGGATGTGCTCGGGGAGGGGGCATCCGGCGTCATTTATCGCGCCGAGTGGGCGAGTGCCGAAGGGCCCGGGGCGGTGGCGGTCAAGCTCTTCAAGGGGGCCGTCACCAGCGATGGCTTGCCCCTGAGCGAGATGGGGGCGTCCCTGGCCGCCGGTCGCCATCCAAACCTGGTCGGTGTGATGGGGAGAGTGAGCGATCATCCCTCCGGCATCCCGGCACTGGTGATGCCCCTGATAGACCCCGCCTTCGCTACCCTGGCGGGGCCCCCGAGCCTGGACTCCTGCACCCGGGATGTCTATGGGGCGGATCTGAACTTCACTCCGGCCCAGGTGATGGCCATGGTGCAAGGGGTGGCTGCGGCTGCCCGGCACCTGCATGAGCGGGGCATCCTCCATGGCGATCTCTACGCGCACAACCTGCTGTACTCCTTGCAGCCCGCGATGCCTCACTCGTCGCAGGAGGCACCGGGCCGGGTGCTGCTCGGTGACTTTGGTGCCGCCTCCTGTTACGACCGCGCCGATGAGGTGCTGGCCGGGCGGCTGGAGCGCCTGGAAGTGCGGGCCTTTGGCTGCCTGCTGGCCGAGCTGCTGGCGCGCTGTGATGGGAGGGACGCCGACCTTGACCCCCTTCATCGACTGGCCAGGGAGTGCGGCTTTGAGGTGCCTTCCCGGCGACCCACCTTCGCGCAGATCCTGACCCGGCTGGCAGTGATGGCGACAAGCCTGCCTGGGGTCGTGGCCTGAGGCCTGCCCATCGTGGGCCTTCTCGTGCACTGGGGCGGGATCATGGGGCTTGCGCCACTTCGGTGAAGTTGTGATAGTGATGCACCATTGCAGATGACGAGAGGAAGATGATGGAAGCGGCATTTTGGCACCAGAAGTGGAAAGAGAACCGGATTGGCTTTCATCAGGCAGATTTCAACCGCTGGCTGCAATCCTGGTGGTCGGCCCAGCAAGGGAGCGACCCCGTGCTGGTGCCCCTTTGCGGCAAGTCCCGGGACATGCTCTGGCTGCGTGAACAGGGGCATCCGGTGGATGGCTTCGAGCTCTCCGAGCTCGCCATCACCCAGTTTTTTGACGAGAACAACCTGAGTGCAGAGAAAAGCGAGGTGGGTCCCTATCAGTGCCACCGGCACGCCGATCTGCGCATCTATCAGGGGGACTTCTTCGCCGCCCCGGAGCTCGGGCAGCGTTATCGCCTGGTCTATGACAGGGCGGCCCTCATCGCCTTGCCGGGCGCCATGCGCCGCCAGTATGCCGCCCTGATGAGCCGCCTGGTGGAGGCGGGGGGGCAGGTGTTGCTGGTGACCCTCGAATATCAGCCCGAGCAGCAGCAACAGCCGCCGTTCTCGGTAGGGGAGATGGAGGTGCGCACCCTGTTTGAGCGCGACTTTGGTGTCGAGGTGCTGGGGCGTGGCGCGGAGCTGGATCACCCCAGGGTGCTCTCGGGGCAGCTCTCCTATTTCGACGAGGTGGCTTACCGGCTGATCCGCCGTGGCTGAGAGGACGCGAGGCCGTTGCCAACGAGGGAAGTGGCACTTGTTTTACCTCCTTTGACATAGATCAACGTGGAAAATCAGGGAAATGCCTAAGATGAGGCTGTTTCTCAATCACTGCTGGTGCCGACCGGTGAGCTCTGGTTTGAACGCCGGTCGAACATCAACCCAGTGTCTGATTTTCACGCTCATGTTCACTTTTGGCGGCTCTGGTCGCAATTGATTATGGTTTTTCCAGCCGACCCCACAGGGTCGGCTTTTTATTGCCTGCGCGTTGCCAACAGGGGAGGTCAGCCTTCGAAGGTGGCGGCGTTGAGCCGAAATGCCCTTGGATCGTCGACAAACTGGCCGGTGATCCGCTCGTCGTGCTCGTGGCCCAGGCCATAGCTGCAGAGGATGAGGCGATCCGAGGTGCGGGATCTCAGCTGGGTGATGAAGCGCACCAGATCGGCACGGCTGAGCCTGCCCACCTCCTCGCGTACCCGTTCACGCTGATCAAAACCCAGATCCTTGTTGCCGATGCTGACCCAGAGCCGCTGGCCGCGGCTGCGCAGGTTGGCATCCCGCTCGCTGAGCTGGGCCTGCAACCCCGCCTTGCTCTCCTGCCACTGCTGCTCGGTGAACTCCAGCATGGCCAGCGGGAAGAGATCGATGAACTCCTCCACCGCATCCAGCAGGATCTGCGGCCCCGCCACCGGCGACTGGATATAGAAGATGAGACCGGGGTGGCGGTTGAGGGGCAGGTTGCCGGCTCCCACCACGTAACCGAGCTGCTGGCGGGTGCGCAGCTCGTGGAAGAAGGTGGATGACATGATGTGGTTGGCCAGGGTGAAGCAGGCGAGATCCCGCGCCCGGGTGGTACGCGACTGGTAGTAGACCAGTAGCGCCGAGTCCTCGTGATCGCACCCCTGCTCGCGAATGAGGGTGCCTCTGTCCTGGATGGAGATGAGGGGGCGGCGGGTCTCGGCGCTGGGCTGGCTGTTGGCACCGAGGTGGCGCTCCAGCAGGGCCGCGAGTTCGAGGGCCTCGGCGGCCGTCCAGTCTCCGTGTACCAGGGCCTCCAGATGCACCCTGGCAAAGAGCTCGGAGACGAAGCCGGGCATCTCCCCGAGTTCGACGGTGCGCAGGTGGCGCAACAGCTGCTCGAAGGGCGGGTTGTTGGGTTGCAGCAAACTGGTGAGCTGGTTGAACAACTGGGAGATGGGGCGGGTCTTGGACTGGTTCTCCCAGTTGCGGATAAGCTGCTCCTTGATCTCGCTAAAGCGGGCCGGATCCGGATACCCCAGGGTGCGGTTGCCGAGGATCATGTCGAGCAGCAGCGGTTGCTTGTCGGCAAAGCCGCTGAGGTTGATGGTAAAGCCTCCCTGATGGGCATAAATCTGGTAGCCAAGGCCCGCGAGCTCCGCCGGGTAGGTGAGGGCGTTGAGGTGATCCGTGAGCAGTTCCACGGCCAGACGCGCCATGGCGATGTGACGTGGGCTCTTGACCGCATGTTCGCTGTCGACGGAGATGTAAAGGCTGCCCTTGGGCACGCTGAACTGATGCTCGTGCAGGTGCCAGAGCCGGAAACCGGGCCTGTCGATGAGGCAGGACGGCATGTCGGCGGGCAGCGCCGGCAGACGGGCGTCGAGGCGGGTGCTGATGAAGGGGTTGGGCGCCGGCAGGTGCAGGGCGGGATCCGGTTCACTCTGCTGCCAGCGGATCTTCTCGGCTTCGCTGATGCTCTGGACGCTGTAGGGTGTCTGGTACCAGCGGGCGAGGCGATCCGTACTCACTTCCGGGGCCTGGATGGTCACCCGCAGATTGTGGGGGGCCAGCTTGGCGAGGAAGCGCCGGATCAGCGGCTCATCGAACTCGCGCATCATGTAGTCGCCGTAGAGCAGATCGTCCGGCCCGTAGCTGAACAGGTTGAGCACGAGGCCGGAGACGGTGTCGAGGGCCCGGCCCCGCTCCTGGAAGCGGAAGGCGGATTCCAGCACGCTGCGCTTCTCCTCATAGCGCCAGGCCTGCACCCCACCCCGCTCGATGAGCTTCAGATAGCCAAACAGGGCGGCGATGATCTCGTCCACATGCTCAAGCCCAAGGGGGGTGAGGCCAAAGCTCACGCCAAAGTCCTTGAAGTTGGCGCCGCTGATCCCGCCGCCGGCGGCGAGCTGATTGACCCAGCCTCGCCCCTTGAGCAGAGAGAGCAGGCTGCCTTCCCCCTCATAGCCGATGAGGTGGCTCAGGAAGGTGAGGGGTTTTTTGTCGTAATACTCATCCACGCACGGCAGCGGGAAGGTCAGCGCCAGCTTGCGGGTCTCCTTGACCGGGGTCAGCTGGATGCGAATGCCGAGATCATCGAGCCGGTAGAGAGGATGGCTCAGGACCGGAGGGCCGAGGTGGCGATCCGGAATGGCACCAAAGAAGCGATCACACCAGGCCAGCTGGGTCTCGATGGGTGCCGGTGAAAGCATGACCAGCGCCATGCGATCCGCACTGTAGTGGGTTTCGTAGAACGCAATGAGGTCCGAGCGCAGATCCCGGCCGGGGAGATCCGCCAGGGTATCGAGGTTGCCCACCGAGAATTTGGAGAAGGGGTGGTCCGGATTGACCGTCTCCTTGTGCACCTGGTAGCTGCGGCGCACATCGTCCTGCAGCTTGAGGCGGTACTCGGAGTCCACCGCGTTGCGCTCCTTGTCGACCCACTCCGTAGCAAAGGTGGGGCAGATGAAGAACTGGGAGAACCGGTCGAGCCCCGCCTCGAAGAAGCCGTTGTCGATGTCGAAGAAGAAGTTGGTGAACTCGGTACCGGTCCAGGCGTTGTTGCTGCCCCCGTGACGGCTCATGAATTGCTGGTATTCACCGGGTTTGGGGTAGGTGCCGGTACCGAGAAACAGCATATGCTCGAGGAAATGGGCCATGCCCTGGCGATCCGCAGGATCGTCGAAGTGGCCGGTATTCACCGCCAGGGAGGCGGCGGATTTGTCGGTCTCGGGATCACAGATCAGCAAGACCCTGAGCCGGTTTGCCAGCTCCAGATAGTGATACCGCCGATGGTCATTGGGACTGGCATATGGGCTCATTGGGGAGGGGCTCGCGGTGAATTTATTTGAATTTAAACATGATTATCGACCCCGCTATCTTGCGAGGCAAACCCTTTTCTGAGAGGTGGCGCAATTGTTTCCCCCGGCATGGCGGGGTAAGATTCCCCCGCTATTTAAACAGGCCCCTTGGGCGAGGTTGTAATGAAAATCTACATCATGCGTCATGGCCAGGCTGGCATGAACGCAAAGACTGATGAACAGCGTCCACTGACCGAGCAAGGCATCGAAGAGTCCATCCACATGGCTGGCTGGCTGGCTCCCCAATTGGCAGGCTCCCTGAACCTGGTGATCCACAGCAACTACCTGCGTGCCAGACAGACCTGGCAGGCCATCGCCCCCGAGTTGCCCAAGGCCCTCAAGGTCGAGGAGAGCGGCGACATCACCCCCTATGGGGACCCGGCTTTCGTGGCGAGCTACCTCACTGCGCTGGCGGCGGAGCATGACAACATCCTGATGGTCAGCCACCTGCCGCTGGTGGGGTATCTGGTCCAGAGTCTCTGCCCGGCGGCAGGGGCCCCCATGTTCGCGACGTCCGGGCTGGCCTGCATCGAATGGCAAGATGGCAAAGGAGTCTTGCTCTGGCTGGAAGGACCGCATACAATACGGTAAAAGTTAATAATAAGTTACAGTTTGGTTTTTTGGGGAAGAGAGAGTCGAATTTTCCGGTTTTTTATATAAATTTAACGGAATTTTTTCGCATAAGCTGCTGTCATACGGATACAACTTCAAGAGGTTGCAAACGATGAGAGTGTTCAAGAAGTACCTGCCACTGATGGTGGCAAAACATGTCAAAACCTTCTTCAAGGGGCGGATTTACATCCACGGCAGGGGGCGCTTCGATTTCCAGTCGGGCTTGCTGATGATGCCATTGCAAGCCGACATTCCCCATCGCCAGACGGTGCTCGAGGTCAATGAACTGATTTCAAGGCTCCACATGGATGCCGCCTGAGGCGCCTCAGGCTGACCCTGGTCCCCCTCATGCCCGCCCCTGTGCGGGCATGATTGTTGATGGCGCCTGGGCGCGGCGCCAACCGTTCGCGTCATGGCGCTTCTTCCTGCGTTGGCAGGCTTGCTTATCCTGATTGCCTCTCTATACTCGCGCGCAATACCCGCCTTTTTATTCTGGATATAGCAATGCCCCTTGCCTTCCTGTTTCCCTTCTCCTGCATGGCCATCTGGGCCGGCAATGGCATCGTCAGCAAGCTGGCGGTCGGGGTGTTGTCTCCTGCGGCGCTCGCCTGGTCGCGCTGGATGGTGGCGGCCCTGGTGCTGACCCCGTTTCTGGCTCACCGGGCCTGGCGCGAGCGCCGCAAGCTGCGGGCCGGTTTCTCGAAGCTGGCGGTGCTGGCCCTGCTCGGGATGGTCTTGAACCAGACCTTTGGCTATTACGCGGCCCAGACCCTGGGGGCCACCGAGATTGGCCTGATGATGGGACTGACCCCCTTGATGACGGTGCTGCTCAGCATCTGGTTGCTGCGCGAGCGGCCCACCTGGGGGGCGCTGCTGGGAGGCGCCATCTCCATTCTGGGGCTGGCGATTTTGTTGGGGCAGGGGGATCCGGCTCGGCTGCTGACCCAGGGCATCCATATCGGTTCCGTCTACATGCTGCTCTCGGCGGCCACCTATGCGCTCTACAGCGTGCTGCTCAAGCGCTGGGATCTGGGGCTGGACAACTGGTCCATGCTCTACGGTCAGGTGCTGTGCAGCCTCCTGTTCCTCACCCCCTTCTATCTGCTGGTGGACGGGCACTGGCCCGATGGCAGCGCCCTCTGGCTCATCCTCTATGCGGGGATCCCGACCTCGGCCCTCTCGCCCTGGCTCTGGATGCAGGGCATTGCCCTGCTCGGGGCGAGCCGCACCGCCATCTTCATGAACCTGTTGCCGGTGATGACGGCCGCCCTTGCCATCAGCTGGCTCGGGGAGCGGCTCACCAGCTATCACCTCATCGGTGGCGGCATGACCCTGATGGGGGTGCTGCTGGCGCAGTTGCTGGTGAGGCCCGTGACGGTGCGAAGACGCGCCCGGCTCGCGGTGGCGGGCTGTCAGGAAAAGTAGGATAAAAAAAGACCGCCCTCGAGGCGGTCTTTTTGGTTCGGTGCCCAGCGTCACTGCGCCGTCAGATAGAGATCCTTGGCATAGACCAGGTCTTGCGGGTTCTGGTAGGGGTAGCCCTTGACGTTGGGTTTGAGCAGCCGTGATTTCACGTAGAAGTAGACAGGGGCAATGGGGGCCTCCTCGTCGATCAGCACCTCGGCCTGCTGATAGAGGCGGTTGCGCTCGGCGGGGTCCTTGGCGTCATGGGCCTTGGCCAGGAGGGCGTCGTACTCCTTGTTGAACCACTTGCCGCTGTTGGCGCTGCTGCTGGAGGTCATGATGTCGAGGAAGGTGGAGGCATCGTTGTAGTCTCCGTTCCAGGAGTAGCGGCTCACCCCGAAGTCACCCTCGTTCAGGGCCGACACCATGGTCTTCCACTCCATGTTGTTGAGCTCCGCCTTGACCCCCAGGTTGTGCTTCCACATGGAGGAGATGGCGAGCGCTATCTTCTTGTGCCCCTCGTTGGTGTTGTAGAGGATGTCCACCGTCAGCGGCTTGTCAGGGCCGTAACCCGCCTCGCCAAGCAGCGCCTTGGCCTGCTTGATGCGCTCTTCCTTGCTCATCAGCTCGCTGGCGGGGCGTTTGAGCTCGAAGCCGTCCACGCTCGGCGGGGTCAGGCTGAAGGCGGAGAGCTGCCCTTGTCCCAGGATCTTCTCCGTGATGGTGTCCCGGTCGATGGCAAGAGAGAGAGCCTTGCGCACCCTGACGTCGTCAAAGGGTTTGCGCTGGGTGTTGAACACGTAGTAGTAGGTGGCGAGCATGGGGGCGCTCACCAGCTCCTCCGGGCTCTGGCGCTTGATCTGCTGATACTGCTCCAGGGGATAGGTGGTGTAGTGCAGCTCGCTCGCACGATAGCGGTTGTAGGCCGCGGTATCGGAGACGATCTCCAGATAGATCACCTTGTTCAGCACGGTGTGCTCGTTGTCCCAGTAGTGGGGGTTGCGCTCGGCGATGAGGCGCTCGTTCGGGGTCCACTCCTTGAGGGCGAAGGCGCCGTTGGAGACGATGTTGGCCGGTTTGACCCACTCATGACCGAACTTCTCGATGGTGGCCTTGGGCGCCGGGAAGGTGGTGTAGTGGGAGAGGGTCTTGAGGAAGAAGGGGACCGGGTTTTTCAGGGTGATCTGCAGGGTGTAGTCATCGAGCGCCTTGATCCCCAGGGCATCCGGGCTCTGCTTGCCCTGCACCACGTCGCTGGCATTGGCGACGCCGGTCAGCTCGATGAACCAGGCGTAGTTGGAGGCGTTCTTGGGGTCCGCCGCCCGCTGCCAGCCATAGACGTAGTCCGCCGCCGTCACCGGCTCGCCGTTGGACCATTTGGCATCGGGTCTGAGCTTGAAGGTGTAGACGGTGCCCGTGGCATCGAGCTCGTAGCCAAGGGCGCCCGCCGCCTGCAGCTTGCCGTTGCCATCCAGGGTATAGAGCCCCTCGAACAGATCGTTGACGACGTCGCTGCCCGCGCTCTCTTCCACCATCTGGGGATCGATGGAGGCAGGCTCGGTGCCGATGTTGCGCACGAACACTTGCTGGGCGGCTGGCAGAAGCTGGGTGCCTTCAGGCACCTGGGCGGCGAGGACGGGGAGGGTGAGCAGAGCGGCAACCGCCCCGGCGATAAGCGACTTTTTCATTGAATATCCTTATGTTTTTTTGCTTCCAAAGCGCAGCCAGTGTGCGGGATTGGGGGGCAGATCTCAAGAGGGGAGCCTCTGGCGCAACATTGCCGGGCGCCAGGGGGAGCAAGGCGGGCAGCCGCGTCGGCCCGGATGCATTCTTGTCACGAATTAACCCCCCAAAAGATGCCGCATGACACCCTTGTTTCGCGCCGAAAGCCCGTGGTGGCGCGGTTTTCTGGTGATTTAAAGAACGGCTTAATTCGCTGCAAAAACAAAAAACAGGCGTTACATTGGGTTACAAAACAACGCTGCCGGAGATCGGCACTTTTTTTGCCGACACTTGCAAACGTTTTCAACGGCCAACGGAAACGATCTTAAAGGAACAAGAATGCGAAACATGATCACCATGGGCGAGTTCATCGTCAAAAAGCAGGCGGACTACCCGACCGCGACCGGCGAGCTGACCTCCTTGCTCAGCTCCATCCGCCTGGCCGCCAAGGTGGTGAACCGGGAGATCAACAAGGCGGGTCTGGCGGACATCATCGGTTCCATCGGCGCCGAAAACGTGCAGGGCGAGGTGCAGCAGAAGCTGGACGTCTACGCCAACGAGCGCTTCAAGGCGGCGCTGGAGGCCCGTGGCGAGGTGTGCGGCATGGCCTCTGAGGAGGAGGAGGACTTCGTCTCCTTCGATTCCGAGCTCTCCCGTCACTCCAAGTACGTGGTGCTGATAGACCCCCTCGACGGCTCCTCCAACATCGACGTCAACGTCTCGGTCGGGACCATCTTCTCCATCTATCGCCGGGTCAGCAAACCGGGCGCAGGGGTCACTCTGGAGGACTTCCTGCAGCCGGGTCACCGTCAGGTCGCGGCGGGCTACGTGGTCTATGGCTCCTCCACCATGCTGGTCTACACCACCGGCTTTGGGGTCAACGGCTTCACCTATGACCCCTCCATCGGCTGCTTCTGCCTCTCCCACGAGAACATCCGCATTCCGGAGGAGGGCAAGATCTACTCCATCAACGAGGGCAACTACATCAAGTTCCCGGACGGGGTGAAGAAGTACCTGAAATACTGCCAGGAGCGTGACGAGGCGACTCACAGGCCCTATACCTCCCGCTACATCGGCTCCTTGGTGTCGGATTTCCACCGCAACCTGCTCAAGGGGGGCATCTACATCTACCCGTCCGGCACCAACTCCCCGAACGGCAAGCTGCGCCTGCTCTATGAGTGCAACCCCATGGCCTTCCTGGTGGAGCAGGCCGGTGGCAAGGCGTCCGATGGCTTTGGCCGCATCATGGACATCCAGCCTACCGCCCTGCACCAGCGCACCCCCTACTTCGTCGGGTCCACCAGGATGGTGGAGCGGGCCGAGGCCTTCATGCGGGAGTTCTCCGCCCACGAGGATCCGGCCAACCAGGGCTGAGCCCGGGCCAGCGTCCCTTCGTCACGGGAGCCGTCAGGGCTCCCGTTTTTATTGGCGTGCAGGCGGGTGTAGCCAGGTTGATATGCTGACGGACTGACGGACTGACGGACTGACGGACTGACGGACTGACGGACTGATGGACTGACGCGGCGCCTCGGTTGTCGCGGTGCAATGGCTGGTGGCCCCCTGGCCGGGATGCCTGGCCGGGATATCTGGTCTGGATACGTGGGCGGGATAAATACGGCACGGGCCATCTGCGGGGCTATCGAGGCGCGTTGAACCCGTTTTTTGCCCACGATCATCCCCACATCCATCTGTTTTTCAGATGGGTTATGACTCAATGCATCGTATCAACAGATGGATTCGGCGGCAAAATGGTGCTGCCAGAAGGGCGAACCGAGGCATCGGGAGGCAAGAAGGCGGGCCGGGGGCGAGATGCCGCCCCTTGCCAGCAACGAAACGGGAGCCCTGGGGCTCCCGTTGTTGTAGGCGGCAGGTCGCGCCCTGCTGACGTCATGCTTCCCCTCAGGGGGTGGCATGGCGGGCGAGATCCGCCAGCAGGCCGTCCACCAGTTTGAGGCGCATGGCCCTGTCCTGGGTCGGTACCTGGAAGCGCAGCCGGGTCGGCCCGTCCATCTTGTAGATGCGCGGCTGCTCCGAGAGCAGCTTGACCAGATAGGCCGGGTTGACCTTGGTTTCCTGGGTAAAGTCCAGATAGCCGCCGCGCTCGCTCATCTCCACCCGGCGAATGCCCAGCGCCGTGGCGCGCTGGCGGAAGGCGGCCAGCTCCATCAGCGTCTTGGTCGGCTCCGGCAAGAGGCCGAAGCGATCGATGAGCTCCACTTTGAGCTCCCGCAGCTCCTGCTCGTCGGCGGCACTGGCGATGCGCTTGTACATGGAGAGGCGCATGTTGACGTCCGGGATGTAGTCGTCCGGGAGCAAGGCGGGCAGGCGCAGCTCCACCTCGGTGTGCTGGCTCATGAGCTGCTCCAGCGACGGCTCCTTGCCATGTTTGAGCGCCTCCACCGCCTGCTCCAGCATCTCCATGTAGAGGGTGAAGCCCACCGATTCAATTTGGCCGCTCTGATCGTCGCCCAGCAGCTCGCCCGCGCCCCGGATCTCCAGATCGTGGGTGGCGAGCGCAAAGCCGGCACCGAGATCTTCGAGGGATGCGATGGCCTCCAGCCGCTTGGCCGCATCCTTGGTCATCAGCTTGGGATGGGGGGTGAGCAGGTAGGCATAGGCCTGGTGGTGGGAGCGCCCGACCCGGCCCCGCAGCTGGTGCAGCTGGGCCAGGCCAAGGTGATCCGCCCGGTCCATGATGATGGTGTTGGCGCTCGGCACGTCGATGCCGGTCTCGATGATGGTGGTGCACACCAGCAGGTTGAAGCGCTGGTGGTAGAAGTCCGACATCACCCGCTCGAGCTCCCGCTCGCGCATCTGGCCGTGGGCGATGCCGATGCGCGCCTCCGGCACCAGCTCGGCAAGATCGGCGGCGCACTTCTCGATGCTCTCCACGTCGTTGTGCAGGTAGTAGACCTGGCCGCCACGCTTCAATTCCCGCAGTACCGCCTCGCGCACCACCGCAGGTTCGTGCTGGCGCACGAAGGTCTTGATGGCGAGCCGCTTGGCGGGCGGGGTGGCGATGATGGAGAGATCCCGCATGCCGGACATGGCCATGTTGAGGGTGCGGGGAATGGGGGTGGCGGTGAGGGTGAGGATATCCACGTCGGCGCGCAGCGCCTTGATCTTCTCCTTCTGGCGCACCCCGAAGCGGTGCTCCTCGTCGACGATGAGCAGGCCCAGATCCTTGAAGGTGAGCTCGGCGCCGAGCAGCTTGTGGGTGCCGATGATGATGTCCACCTTGCCCTCGGCCATCTCCTTCAAGACGCTGCTCTGCTCCTTGGCGGAGCGGAAGCGGCTCAGCACCTCCACCCGCACCGGCCAGTTGGCGAATCGGTCGCGGAAGTTGTCGTAGTGCTGCTGGGCCAGGAGGGTGGTGGGCACCAGCACGGCCACCTGCTTGCCGCCGTGCACCGCCACAAACGCCGCCCGCATCGCCACTTCTGTCTTGCCAAAGCCCACGTCGCCGCACACCAGCCTGTCCATGCTCTTGGCCTGGCACATGTCGCCGAGCACCGCATTGATGGCGTTGAGCTGATCCTCGGTCTCCTCGAACGGGAAGCTCGCGGCAAACTGGCGGTAGGCCTCCCGGTCGTGTTTGAAGGCAAAACCGTGACGGGCTGCCCGCATGGCATAGACATCCAGCAGCTCGGCCGCCACGTCCCGCACCTTTTCCGCCGCCTTGCGCCGCGCCTTGACCCAGGCCTCGCCGCCGAGCTTGTGGCTGGGCGGGTTGTCGGAGCCGGTGTAGCGGCTGATCAGGTGTAAACTGGTGACCGGCACGAACAGCTTGTCGCCGCCGGCGTATTCCAGGGTCAGAAACTCGGTGGGCAGGCCGCCGGCATCGATGGTCTCGAGCCCCAGGTAGCGACCGACCCCGTGATCCAGGTGCACCACCGGCTGGCCCTGGGTCAGCTCGCCCAGGTTTCGGATCACCGCATCCGAGCTCAGGTTCTTGTTCTTGTCCCGCTGGCGCTTGCTGCGGATCTTGCCGCCGAGCAGCTCGGCTTCGGTGATGAGGGCAAGGGGCGTCTGGCCGGGCTCTTGCAGCAGGAAGCCCCGCTCCAGGGGACAGACCAGCAGCCCGTGGCGCGCATCGCTCACCAGGAAGGCGTCGAGGGAAGCAAACTCCCGGGGTTGCAGGTTGATCCGTGCGAGCAGATCCCCGAGCCCCTCGCGCCGCCCCTCGGACTCCACCGCAAACAGGGTGCGCCCGGCAAAGCCTTGCAGGAAGCCGTCAAGGGCCAGCAGGGGTTGCTCCTTGCTGTGGTCGAGCTGCAGATCCGGCAGGGGGGCGAGGGGCAGATCGTGCTGACCCGTTCCGCCGTCAACGGTCGCCTCCTGCAGACGCACGGCGCCATAGTCCCCGAGGGCGGCGAAGAGCTGCTCCACCGGCAGATAGATCTGCTGGGGCGGCAGCAGGGGACGGGTGTTGTCCCAGCGCCTGTCTTCATAGCGCTGGCCGATGTCGTTCCAGAAGCGCTGGGCCGCGGGGTAGATCTCCCCCACGGTGAGCAGCAGGGTGTTTTCGGGCAGGTAATCAAACAGGCTGGCGGTCTGCTGGAAGAAGAGCGGCAGGTAGTATTCGATGCCGGCGGGCCAGCGCCCCTTGCTCACCTCCTGATAGACGGAGCCCTCGGCCCGGGAGATCTCGAACTGTTCGCGATACTGGCCACGAAACAGCTCGATGGCCCCCTCGTCGGTGGGAAATTCCCGGGCGGGCAGGAGGCTCACCGACTTCACCGGCTCGCTGGAGCGCTGGGTCTCGGGGTCGAACGGGCGGATGGAGTCCACCTCGTCGTCGAAAAAATCAATGCGATAGGGGCGGCTGCTCCCCATGGGGAAGAGATCCAGCAGGGAGCCGCGGGCGGCGAATTCGCCGTGCTCCAGCACCTGTTCCACCGCCACGTAGCCCGCCTCCGCCAGACGCCCGCGCAACTGCTGCAGGTTGAGGCGCTGGCCGCTTGTGACCATCAGGCTGTATTTGTCGAGATAAGCCTGGGGCGCCGTGCGCAGCATCAGGGTGGAGATGGGCACGATGAGCACGCCGTGGCGCATCTGCGGCAACTGGTAGAGGGTCTCGAGGCGCTGGGAGATGATGTCCTGGTGGGGAGAGAAGCTGTCGTAGGGCAGGGTCTCCCAGTCCGGGAACAGCAGCACCGGGCAATCCTGATCCGCCAGCAGGAACCCCAGTTCCTGTTCAAGGCGCAGGGCGCTCGGGGTATCGGCGGTGACCAGCAGGACGGGTCTTCGGGCTTCCCGGGTGAGGCGGGCGGCAACCAGAGCCAGGCTGCTGCCGACCAGCTGGCCGAACGTTGTCTTCTGGCCCGCTTTGGCGGGCAAGGCGGGGAGGGTCATTGGCATCATCGGAGTCTTTTACTGTTGGCGTTCTTTTGACATGGACCTGGGTTAGCGCTGACGTTCCTGGGCACGCAGCTTGAGCTGTTTCGACTGCACATGCAGGCTGGCGCGCACCAGCAGCTCCCGGTCATCCTCGCGGATGCGCACGTAGTCGAGCACCACGTGGGTGCCGTGCTCTCCGGCGTCCCGCTGCACGACCTCGCCGTAGCAGTAGACGGCGGAGGCCTCTTCCCGCAGGAAGATCTTGAGCCGCACTATCTGGTGCAGGGCGGGGGCCTCCCCGTGCCCCTGGTGGGGGTGCAGGTAGGTGAGCTGCCCGGCGCCAAAGCGCAGGGTGTGGAAGCGGTGCTCGGGGTGATCCTGGGCCGCCAGCACATAGCCCATGATCATGTCGATCTTGCGGGACTGCTGATTGATGATCTCCACCAGATCGTGCATGGACTCGTTCTGGCTGCGCAGCAACCGGCTGCTCACCAGATCGATGGAGGTGATGGCGGAGGCGATGCGAAACGGCTCGGGCAACTCGGCCTCCAGGGCCTCCAGCGTCGGCAGACGAAAGTCGGCCGGCATGGGGATCACATTGACCGGCGTGGCATGGGTGACGCTGAAGAACTGTTCCTGCATGGAGGCTATCCCTTGTTGTCATAGACGGTTTCCCTTTATTATCCGGTATCTTATTTCGTTGGCAACGTAGATATCCTTGAAGACCGGACTTTTTCAGCCACTGTCGCTGGCCATCGGCCTGCGTTATGCAGGCTCGCGACGCAGTAACCGCTTCGTCTCCTTTATCTCCCTGTTCTCCACCTTTGGCATCGCCATCGGGGTCGCCGCCCTGATGGTGGTGATCTCGGTGATGAACGGGTTCGAAGGCCAGCTCAAGGGGCGAATCCTCGGGGTGATCCCCCATGTGGTGGTGACCAATCAGGCCGGACGCATCGAGGCCGATCCCGAAGGTCTGCCCGATCTGGCCCGCTTGCCCCACGTGGTGGCCACGGCCCCCATGCTCGACAGCGAAGGCATGCTGCAAAGCCCGGGTCAGCTCACCGGCGTGAGCGTGCAGGGGATCGATCCCGCCCGCTGGCCCAAGGATGACATCCTGCACGCCCAGATGCTGGGAGGGCGCCTTGACAGCCTGCAGGCCGGTGAATACCACATCGTGCTGGGGCAGGGGGTGGCCAGCCGACTCAAGGTCTCTATCGGCGACCAGGTGCGTCTCATTCTGACCGAAGGTACCCGCTTTACCCCCTTTGGCCGGGTGCCGGCCCAGCGTCTTTTCACCGTCTCCGGCATTTTCGGGGTCGGCGCCGACGTGGACAGCCAGGTGGCACTGATTGCCCTGGGGGATGCCCAGCGCATGCTGCGCCTGCCCGCAGACAAGGTGGGCGGCATCCGCCTCTGGCTGGACGATCCCTTCGCCGCCGACGAGGTGGTGAAGACCGCGTTGCCGGACGGGCTGGAGTGGCAGGACTGGCGCCGCGAGCGCGGCGAGCTGTTCCAGGCGGTGGCCATGGAAAAACGGATGATGGGGCTGATGCTGGTGCTGATCATCGCGGTCGCCACCTTCAACATCCTCTCCGCCCTGGTGATGGTGGTCACCGACAAGGAAGGGGAGGTGGCCATCCTGCGTACCATGGGCATGAGCGAATCCGGCATCGTTAAGATCTTCATGGTGCTGGGGGCGTCGAGCGGCGTCATCGGCGCCCTGTTCGGGGGGCTGGCGGGGCTGGCGCTCTGCTTTGGCCTCAATCCTCTGCTCAATGCCCTTGGGCTCAACCTCTATATGGCGGCGGGGGGCAGCGGTCTGCCGGTCATCGTCGAGCCGGCCCAGGTCATGACCATTTTGCTGGGCGCCGTGCTGCTGAGTTTCAGTGCCACCCTTTACCCGGCCTCCCGCGCGGCCCGGGTCAAACCGGCGGAGGCGCTGCGTTATGAATAATTCATCTTCTGTTGTTACTGGTGCAAGTGGAGCCCCCGTTATGAATCAATCCGTCTCCTGCGAGCCGCTGCTGCGCTGCCAGGCCCTCAATCATGTCTACAAAGAGGGCAATCTGGAGACCCAGGTACTCAAGGGGATCGAGCTGGACGTCGCCCCCGGGGAGATGCTGGCGGTGGTGGGGAGCTCGGGCTCCGGCAAGACCACCCTGCTGCACCTGATGGGGGCGCTGGACAACCCTTCCAGCGGCGCCGTGCTGTTCAAGGGGCAGGACATCCATGGCTGGGACAGCCGCACCCAGGCGAGGTTTCGCAACCAGGAGCTGGGTTTCGTTTACCAGTTCCACCACCTGCTCTCGGAATTCAGCGCGCTGGAAAATGCGGCCATGCCGCTGCTGATCGCCGGTGAGTCGGTGGCCAGCGCCACCGAGAAGGCGAGCAAGATGCTGGGGCGGGTGGGGCTCTCCCACCGTCTCAACCACAGACCGTCCGAGCTCTCCGGTGGTGAGCGCCAGCGGGTGGCCATCGCCCGTGCCCTGGTCAACGAACCCAGCCTGGTGCTGGCGGACGAGCCCACCGGCAACCTGGATCATGCCAGCGCCACCGCCGTCTATGAGCTCTTGTGCGAGCTCAACCGCGAGCTTGGCACCGCGTTCGTGGTGGTGACCCATGACTTGAGCCTGGCCGCCAAGCTCCACCGCCGGGTCACCCTGGTGAGCGGCATCATGGCGGAGGTCGCCTGATGTTCAAGCCGCTGCCCCTGTTCCTGGGCCTGCGTTACAGCCGCTCCCGCCGCCGCAACGGCTTCATCGCCTTCATTTCGGCCTCCTCCCTCATCGGGATCGCCCTCGGGGTGATGGCCCTCATTCTTGGCCTCTCCGCCATGAACGGGTTCGAGCGGGAGCTCAAGAACCGGGTGCTCTCCGTGGTCCCCCACGGCGAGCTCATCGGCATGGAAGCGCCGCTGCCTGACTGGCCGCGGCTCAGGGACTACCTGCTGGCCCAGCCCGGGGTGGAGGCGGCTGCCCCCGTCATTCGCCTGGACGGCCTGCTGGAGCACGGCTCCGCCCTCAAGGGGGTCCAACTGCGTGCGGTGCTGCCGGAGCTGGAAGCCAATCTCTCCGATGCGGGCAACTTCATGACGGGTCGGGGTCTTCGCGAGCTGCAGGCGGGTGAACACGGGGTCATCCTCGGCAAGATCATCGCCGACAAGCTGGGGGTCAAGACGGGAGATACCGTCACCCTGCTGCTGCCCCAGGCGGGTGATGCCGCCGGCATCAAGAACCCGAAACGGGAGGTGCTCACCGTGGTAGGGCTGCTCGAGATCGGTGGCCAGCTCGACGGCCTGCTCGGCTTCATGCACCTGGCGGACGCCCAGGCCATCACCGGCATGGGCAGCGCGGTGGAGGGGTTCAGCCTCAAGGTGAGCGACGTGCTCAAGGCCCAGTCCATCACGGTGGCGGCGGCCCAGAAATTCCCACACTACGTCTATATCAGCAGCTGGATGAGCCGCCAGGGTTATCTCTATCAGGACATCCAGATGGTGCGCACCGTGATGTACGTGGTGATGCTGATGGTGGTGGCGGTGGCCTGCTTCAACATCGTCTCCACCCTGGTGATGGCGGTGAACGAGAAGCGCAGCGAGATTGCCATCTTGAAGACCATGGGGGCGAGCCCGGGCCAGATCCGGCTTACCTTCGTCATCCAGGGGATGGTGAACGGGGTGGCGGGAGCCTTGCTAGGCGCCCTGCTGGGCGGCCTGCTCTCCAGCAAGCTGACCCAGATCCTGAGCGCCATCGAAGGGGTGATCGGGCACCGTTTCCTCAATCCGGACATCTACTTCATCGACTTCCTGCCGACCGAGCTGCACATGCAGGACTTGCTCATCGTGACCGGCGCAGCCATCCTGATGAGCCTGGTGGCGACCCTCTATCCCGCCTGGCGGGCGAGCGGCCTGGTGCCATCCCGGGAACTGGGGCATTGATGCCCATGGATGTGATAAAGGGCCCTGCGGGGCCCTTTTTATTGTCACTCTTTTGTGGGGAAACCCCCGAAGTGGCGGTTATCGGGGCAATACGCAGGAGGAGATGATGCCCGGTGCCGTGTTGATGGCATCAATGGGCATTCAACTCATCGAGAGGCAGTGAAAAACTCCCCACGAAGACATCGATGAAGTAGCGCATGGCGGGGTTCATCCTGGCGTCCAGCATCTGCTCGAGGCGCTTTCGCGCGGGCTCGAACTCCCGGTTGCCGACGCTCAGCTCCTCCAGACACTTGGTGTAGGCGCAGAGGGTGTCTGCATCCTTCACCAGGCTGGTGAGGGCCTCGTCCTGGGCGCCGGAGTCGAGCAGGGGGCGAAAGTCCTCGACCAGCTCAGGCGGCAACATGCCCAGCAGGCGCTGCTCGGCGGCAAGCTCAATCTTCTTGTATTCGCGGGCGATTTCGGGATTGAAGTACTTGACCGGGGTGGGCAGATCCCCGGTCAGCACCTCGCTGCTGTCGTGGTAGAGGGCCATGACGGCGGCCCGGTCTGCATCCACCTGAGCGCCGAACAGGCGATTGCTGATAAGGCCGAGGGCGTGGGCCACCATGGCAACCTGCAAGCTGTGCTCGGCGATGTTTTCGGGCTGGATGTTGCGCATCAGGGGCCAGCGGTAGATGAGGCGCATACGGGCGAGGTTGGCAAAAAAATGGCTGGGCAGCATGGAAGACCTCGAATGGGGCAATGAAAAAGGGCAGACCCTAGTCTGCCCTTTTTTCCACCCGCAAGGATAGCCTGAGATGGGCTGTCAGCGGATGTAGCGGCCCGATTCGGCCTCGTGGTTGGTCACTATCATCTGGCCGATGGGGGCAAGGCTGATGAGGGCCAGCTTGAGGTGCTGGATGCCGAACGGGATGCCGACGATGGTGACGAAACAGGCCAGCGCCGAGGCGATGTGGCCGATGGCCAGCCAGACCCCGATGAGCACAAACCAGAGAATGTTGCCAATCAGCCCCAAGGCACCGGTGCCGATGTCGCTCTGGCCCGTCATGCTCTTGCGGCTCACCGCCTGCTTGCCAAACGGGAAGAAGGTGAAAGTGCCGATGACGAAGCAGGCGCGTCCCCAGGGGATCCCGATGAGGGAGATGAAGCAGAGCAGCCCCGCCAGCCACCAGGCCAGCCCCATGAAGACGCCTCCCAGCACGAACCAGAGCAGATTGAACAAGAAGCGGAAAAAGGACATGTGGGTGACTCCAGCAGCACGTGAATTGGCTGTCACCATAGCGAGCCCGGCCGGGGGACGCAATGGCACAGGCGAGAAGGTGGACAATTTGGGTCGCAGCACGCCATTTTTGTGCCTGATTGGCGGCGGATGGCGATCAAAATGGCCCGTTCGCCGTGAAAAAGAGTGAGCCAGTGCAAATTATTGCGGATGGAATGCTTGAACTCGGTGCAAGGCTTCCCCATATAGGAGAAAGTCTTGCGCAAATTGTGCTGTCTGTGCCCCGGATGGGGGATGTGCGGCTCGACGCGACCACTGCACGCCGCTATAATGTCGCGTCATATTTTCTCATCACAAAGACAGTCGTTGTCTTTATAAACAGGAAGACTCCGGGCTTGCCCGGGGGCAATAAAGGGTCAGCACGCAGTGCTGAGTTGAACGAGGTAAAAGAATGCAAGTTTCTGTAGAGACAACCCAGGGTCTGGAACGCCGTCTTACCATCACTGTACCGGCCGCTACCGTTGACGCCGCCGTGCGCAAAGAATTGAATGGCCTGGCCAAAACCCGTCGCATCGACGGTTTCCGTCCTGGCAAGGCTCCGGTTGCCATCATCAAGAAGATGTTCGGTGCCATGGCTCACGCCCGCGTTGCCGATGAAATGATGCAGAACAACTTCATCAAGGCCATCATCGAGAACAAACTGAGCCCGGCTGGCGCCCCGACCATGGATCCGAAAGAGATCAAAGAAGGTCAGGATTTCGAGTTCACCGCCACTTTCGAAGTGTATCCGGAGTTCGAAGTTGCCGGTCTGGAGAGCATCAAGGTCGAGAAGCCGGTTGCCACCGTGAAGGACAGCGACCTGGAAAACATGATCGACACCCTGCGCAAGCAGCACGCCACCTGGACTGAAGCCGCTGTGGCTGCCGCCAATGGCATGCGTGTGACCATGGACTTCGTCGGTTCCATCGACGGTGAAGAGTTCGACGGTGGCAAGGCTGAAGGCTTCACTCTGGAACTGGGCGCTGGCCGCATGATCCCGGGCTTCGAAGACGCCATCCTGGGCAAGAAAGCGGGCGACGAGTTCACCATCGAGGTGACTTTCCCGGCTGACTACCACGCCGAAGCCCTGAAGGGCAAGGCTGCCAAGTTTGCCTCCAAGCTGCACAAGGTTGAAGAGCAGGTGCTGCCCGAGCTGACCGAAGAGTTCGTCAAGCGTTTCGGCATCGAGAGCGGCAGCGTTGAAGAGCTGAAGGCAGAAGTGCGCAAGAACATGGAGCGCGAACTGGCCCAGGCCCTGAAAAACAGCGTGAAAGAGCAGGTACTGAACGGCCTGGTTGAAGCCAACCAGATCGATCTGCCGAAGGCTGCCGTTGCCCAGGAAATCGACACCCTGCGTCAGCAGGCTCTGCAGCGCTTCGGTGGCTTCCAGGGCGGCAACGCCCCCGAGCTGCCGACCGAGCTGTTCCAGGCCCAGGCCGAGCGCCGTGTCCGCGTTGGTCTGCTGCTGGGTGACGTCATCCGCACCAACGAGATCAAGGCTGACGACGCCCGTGTGACCAGCATCATCGAGTCCATGGCCACTGCCTACGAAGATCCGAAAGAAGTGATCGAGTACTATCAGCAGAACGAGCAGATGCTGAACGGCGTGCGCAACCTGGCCATTGAAGATCAAGCCATCGATCTGATCCTGTCCAAGGCGCAAGTCACCGAGAAAGAAGTTGCCTTCGACGAAGTGATCAACAAGTCCGGTGCCGCTGCCTAAGAACATTTGACTTAAGGTCAAAACTGTTAAGTATAATGGCTCGTGTGATCTCCACTCGGGCCATTTTATTTTAGGGACAATGCCTTATGTACAAGAACTATAACGATGTGACTGAATCCCCACGCAATGCGCTCATCCCGATGGTGGTAGAGCAAACCGCGAAAGGGGAGCGTTCCTACGACATCTATTCCCGTCTGCTGAAAGAGCGGGTGATCTTCCTGACCGGTCAGGTCGAGGATCACATGGCGAACCTGGTGGTGGCCCAACTGCTGTTCCTGGAGTCCGAGAACCCGGATCAGGACATCAGCATCTACATCAACTCGCCGGGTGGCGCCGTCACTGCGGGTATGTCCATCTATGACACCATGCAGTTCATCAAGCCGGACGTGAGCACCGTCTGCATGGGGCAGGCCTGCTCCATGGGGGCCTTCTTGCTGGCCGGTGGCGCCAAGGGCAAGCGTTTCTGCCTGCCCAATGCCCGAGTGATGATCCACCAGCCGCTGGGCGGCTTCCAGGGGCAGGCTTCTGACATCCAGATCCATGCCCAGGAGATCCTGAAAATCAAGAATACCCTGAACGATCGTCTGGCGTTCCATACCGGTCAGGACATGGCCACCATCGAGCGCGACACCGACCGTGACAACTTCATGTCCGCCGAGCAGGCCGTTGCCTATGGTCTGGTTGACGGCATCCTGAGCCAGCGCGGCTGAGCAGGGTACCCCGTCCTGTTGTAAACTCAGCAGGACGATCCATCCTCTATTGATAAAACGAGGTCGCTGAATGACAGAGAAACGCAAGGGTGAGGGCGACAAGCTGCTGTATTGCTCTTTCTGCGGCAAAAGCCAGCATGAAGTGCGCAAGCTGATCGCTGGCCCTTCCGTCTACGTATGTGATGAGTGTGTCGAGCTGTGCAACGACATCATCCGCGAAGAGATCCGCGAGATCTCTCCCAAGCGCGATGGTAGCGAGCTGCCGACCCCTCATGAGATCCGCGCCCATCTGGACGACTACGTGATCGGTCAGGAGTACGCCAAGAAGGTGCTGGCAGTGGCTGTCTACAACCACTACAAGCGTCTTCGCAGCGGCAGCGAGTCCGGTGGCGTGGAGCTGGGCAAATCCAACATTCTGCTGATTGGCCCCACCGGCAGCGGCAAGACTCTGCTGGCCGAGACCCTGGCTCGTCTGCTGGATGTGCCCTTCACCATGGCCGATGCCACCACCCTGACCGAAGCCGGTTACGTGGGCGAGGACGTGGAGAACATCATCCAGAAGTTGCTGCAAAAGTGCGACTACGACGTGGAGAAGGCTCAGCGCGGTATCGTCTACATCGACGAGATCGACAAGATCTCCCGCAAGTCGGACAACCCCTCCATCACCCGCGACGTCTCCGGTGAAGGGGTGCAGCAGGCTCTGCTGAAACTGATCGAAGGCACCATCGCCTCCGTGCCTCCCCAGGGCGGTCGCAAGCACCCGCAGCAGGAGTTTTTGCAGGTCGACACCTCCAAGATCCTGTTCATCTGTGGTGGTGCCTTCGCGGGGCTGGACAAGGTGATCGAGCAGCGCTCCGTCAAGGGCACCGGCATCGGTTTTGGCGCCGAGGTGAAATCCAAGAATGCCAAGGCAACCCTGAGCGAGAACTTTGCCAAGGTGGAGCCGGAAGATCTCATCAAGTACGGTCTCATCCCCGAGTTCATCGGTCGTCTGCCGGTGGTCGCGACCCTGACCGAGCTTGACGAGGCTGCCCTCATCCAGATCCTGAAAGAGCCGAAGAACGCGCTGACCAAGCAGTATGCTGCGCTGTTTGCCCTGGAAGAGGTTGAGCTGGAGTTTCGTGACGACGCGCTCAATGCCATTGCCCGCAAGGCCATGGAGCGCAAAACCGGTGCCCGGGGTCTGCGTTCCATTGTCGAGGCCGTACTGCTCGACACCATGTATGACCTGCCCTCCCTGAAAGGGGTCAGCAAGGTGGTGATCGACGAGACGGTGATCAAGGGAGACTCCGCGCCCCTGATGATCTACGACAATCCCGAGACTCAGGCCGCAGCCTCAGAGTAACTGTCTGATTTTTAATCACATAAAGGGGCTTTTTGCCCCTTTCATGCTTTTTACGGCCAAGGCGATTGAATCTCATCTTTGCGCCCCCATATACTCAGCCAAGCCTTTGCCAACGGTATAACAAGCCGAGAGGACATATATGAACCTAGAGCGTTCAGAACGCATCGAGATTCCCGTCCTGCCTCTTCGTGACGTGGTGGTCTATCCCCACATGGTCATTCCACTCTTTGTGGGGCGGGAAAAATCCATTCGCTGTCTGGAAGCGGCCATGGAGCAGGACAAGAAAGTACTGCTGGTGGCCCAGAAGGATGCGTCGACTGACGAACCGACGGTGGAGGAAATTTTCTCCGTCGGGACAGTGGCCAATATTCTGCAGATGCTCAAGCTGCCGGACGGCACCGTCAAGGTGCTGGTGGAGGGGGGCCAGCGTGCCCGCCTTGAGCGGATGATCGACGATCGCGACTTCTTTGTCGGGGAGGCCCAGTACATCGCGTCCGCCCCCATCGAGGAGAAGGATCAGGACGTGCTGGTGCGCTCTGCCATCGGCCAGTTCGAAGGTTACATCAAGCTCAACAAGAAGATCCCGCCCGAGGTACTCACCTCGATTTCGGCGATCGACGATGCGGCGCGCCTGGCCGATACCATGGCTGCCCACATGCCGCTCAAGCTCGAAGACAAGCAGAAGGTGCTGGAAATCGCCTCCGTGTCCGAGCGCATCGAGTTTCTGATGGCCATGATGGAGTCGGAGATCGACCTGTTGCAGGTCGAGAAGCGCATCCGCTCCCGGGTCAAGAAGCAGATGGAGAAGAGCCAGCGGGAGTATTACCTCAACGAGCAGATGAAGGCCATCCAGAAAGAGCTGGGTGAGCTGGAAGACAGCCCGGATGAATTCGAAGCCCTCAATCGCAAGATTGAAGAGGCCGGGATGCCGGAGGATGCCCGCGAGAAGGCCCAGGCCGAGCTCGCCAAGCTCAAGATGATGTCTCCCATGTCGGCGGAAGCCACCGTGGTGCGCAGCTATGTGGACTGGATGGTGCAGGTGCCCTGGAAGGCCCGCTCCAAGGTCAAGAAAGACCTGGGCAAGGCCCAGGAGGTGCTGGATGCAGATCACTATGGCCTGGACAAGGTCAAGGATCGCATCCTCGAATACCTGGCGGTGCAGGCGCGTGTGAACAAGCTCAAGGGCCCCATCCTCTGCCTGGTCGGGCCTCCCGGGGTGGGCAAGACCTCCCTGGGGCAGTCCATCGCCAAGGCCACCGGCCGCAAGTATGTGCGCATGGCCCTGGGTGGGGTGCGTGACGAGGCGGAGATCCGTGGTCACCGCCGTACCTACATCGGCTCCATGCCCGGCAAGCTCATTCAGAAGATGGCGAAAGTCGGCGTGAAGAACCCGCTGTTCCTGCTCGACGAAATCGACAAGATGAGCTCGGACATGCGTGGCGATCCCGCTTCCGCCCTGCTGGAGGTGCTGGATCCCGAGCAGAACAGCAGCTTCAACGATCACTATCTGGAAGTGGATTATGACCTGTCGGACGTGATGTTCGTGGCCACCTCCAACTCCATGAACATACCGGGTCCGCTGCTGGACCGGATGGAAGTGATCCGTCTGTCCGGTTACACCGAGGACGAGAAGCTCAACATTGCCAAGCAGCACCTGGTGGCCAAGCAGATCCAGCGCAACGGCCTGAAGCCTTCCGAGATCACCATCGAGGATTCGGCGCTGATCGGGGTGATTCGCTACTACACCCGCGAGGCGGGTGTGCGCAGCCTGGAGCGTGAAATCTCCAAAATCTGTCGCAAGGCAGTCAAACGCATCCTGCTGGACAAGAGCATCAAGCATGTTCAGGTCAACCAGGAGAACCTCAAGGAGTTCCTGGGGGTACAGCGCTTTGACTATGGCAAGGCCACCGACCAGAACCAGATTGGTCAGGTGTGCGGGCTGGCGTGGACCGAAGTGGGGGGCGATCTGCTCACCATCGAGACCACCAACATGCCGGGCAAGGGCAAGCTCACTTACACCGGTTCCCTCGGTGACGTGATGCAGGAGTCCATCCAGGCGGCCATGACGGTGGTGCGGGCCCGTGCCGAGAAGCTGCGTATCAACGGCGACTTCTACGAGAAGCGCGACATCCACGTGCACGTGCCGGAAGGGGCGACCCCGAAAGACGGCCCGAGCGCCGGTATCGCCATGTGTACCGCCCTGGTCTCCAGCCTCACCGGCAACCCGGTGCGTGCCGACGTGGCGATGACGGGTGAAATCACCCTGCGTGGCGAGGTGCTGCCCATCGGTGGTCTCAAGGAAAAACTGCTGGCGGCCCACCGTGGTGGCATCAAGCGTGTGCTGATCCCGAAAGAGAACGAACGTGACCTCGAGGAGATCCCGGCCAACGTCAAACAAGATCTTGAAATCTATCCGGTTCGCTGGATTGATGAGGTGCTTGCACTGGCGTTGCAGGACAATCCGCAAGGTTTCGAACGCGTTTCTGTCGTGTAAATGTTGATGCGCCGCAAATTTGGCGCATTCGGGGGGTGGTTAAGGCTTGCATGCACCGGACAACGGAAGTAGCCTTGACCACCGATCGGGTACTCATGATGAGTCGCAATGCGTGATGTGGCGCGGGTTTGCGCCAGATTGTCACTTGCAACTGATCAGGAGGCTTGTTATAAAACCTCCACTTGTTGTGGCCAGGGAAATCAGCGCCGCAGCGATGTTCGATAAAAGGGGAATATAAGAGTGAATAAATCTCAACTGATTGACAAGATTGCAGACGGTGCTGATATCTCCAAAGCTGCCGCTGGCCGTGCGCTGGATGCCTTCATCGATGCCGTGGGCGAAGCCCTGAAAGAGGGTGACCAGGTTGCTCTGGTTGGTTTCGGTACTTTCGCCGTTCGCGAGCGTGCAGCCCGTTCCGGCCGCAACCCGCAAACTGGTGCGACCATCGAAATCGCTGCCGGTAAAGTTCCTGCCTTCAAAGCCGGCAAGGCCCTGAAAGACGCGGTCAACTAAGCCGGTCGCTGATATCTATCGGCACCGTCCTTGGTCTCTGACCAGACAAGTGAGAGGGCTCTCCCTCATACTGCTTGACCAAGGCGCATCGCAATCGGTGCGCCTTTTCATTATTTACGCCCATCGAGTTCGGGAGCATAAGTACAAACATGATGTTGGATAAACTACGCGAAGGGGCGCAGGGCAAGGTAGCCAAGGTTATCTTGGGCCTGATCATCCTCTCCTTTGCCTTGGCCGGGGTAGGCAGCTACCTCAATGGCCCGGCACGTACCGCCCCCGCCACCGTCAACGGCAATGACATCAGTGCCCCCGCACTGGAGAATGCCTACCGCAATGAGCGGGCCCGCATGGAATCCCAAATGGGTGAGGCCTTCAACCAGCTGGCCGCCAATCCCGATTACATGAAACAGTTCCGCCGTGGCGTGCTGGACCGTCTGATCGATCAGGCGCTGATCGATGACAAGGCCCGCTCCCTGGGTCTGCGCGTCAGCGATGAGCAGATCAAGCAGGCCATCGTCGCCATGCCCGAGTTTGCCGAGAACGGCAAGTTCAGCAATGACCGCTACCTGCAGCTCATTCGCCGTGCCGGCATGACCCCCGAGATGTTCCGCGACTCCCTGCGCCAGGACATGGTGCGCCAGCAATTGATGGGCGCCGTGCTGGGATCGGAGTTCGCCCTCAAGGGTGAAGCCGAGCAACTGGATCGTCTCTACAACCAGACCCGTGACCTGCGCCTGATCCGTCTGGCCGCTTCCGCCTATGTGGACGGGATCGAGGTGAGCGATGCCGAGGTGGAGCAGTTCTACAAGGCCAACAGCGCTCGCTTCATGAACGACGAGACGGTCAAGGTCGACTATCTGCTGCTCGATGCCGCGAACCTTGGCAAGAACATCAAGGTCACCGAGCAGGATGCCCAGGATTACTACGACCAGCATCAGGATCTGTTCCAGCGTCCCGAGCGCCGTCAGGTGGCGCACATCCTGATCCCGTTTGGCAAGGATGAAAAGGCCGCCGAGCAGAAAGCCGAGGCCGTGCTGGCCAAGGCCAAGGCGGGTGACGACTTCGCCGCGCTGGCCAAGGCCGACTCCTCCGATACCTTCTCCGCGAAGAAGGGCGGGGAGCTCGACTGGTTCGAGAAAGGGGTGATGGATCCTGCCTTCGAGAAAGCCGCGTTCGCGCTGGCCAAGGCCGGCGATCTCTCCGCCGTGGTGAAGAGCCCGTTCGGCTTCCACATCATCAAGCTGCTGGGAGTCGAGCCTGCCAAGACCAAGCCCTTCGTGGACGTGATGAGCGATACCATCGCCCGTCTGCAGTCTGAGAAGGCCAAGGAGCAGTTCTTCGCCGAACAGCAGAAGATGGCCGACAGCAGCTTCGAGAACCCGGACTCCCTGGACTTGACCGCCGAAGCCATGGGCCTCCAGGTGCAGTCCACCGGCTATTTCAGCCAGGCCAATGCGCCGGCACCGCTCAATGATCCCAAGGTGCTCTCCGTGGCGTTCTCCGAACAGCTGCGCGATGACAATACCAACTCCGACGTGATCGAGCTGGCTGACGGCAAGGCGCTGGTGCTGCACATCATGGGTCACCAGCCGAAGGCGGCCAAGCCGCTTGCCGAGGTGAAAGAGCAGGTGATCACCGTCATCAAGCACGACAAGGCCAGTGAAGTGGCCCGTGGCAAGGCCCAGGGTCTGCTGGACAAGCTCAAGGCCGGTGAGAACGTTCAGGCCGACCTGACCGCGCTGGGTCTGAAAGTGGATACCCATACCGGCGTATCCCGTTTCGCCCAGGAGATGGACCAGAACCTGGTGACCCAGGTGTTCCGCATGCCCCATCCGACCGATGGCAAGCCGAGCGTCGAGCTGGTGACCGAAGCCAACGGTGATCGTGTGGTGGTGGCGCTGGACAAGGTCAACGTCATCAAGGAGCCGTCCCAGATGGTTAGCCTGCTGCAAGGTCAGCTGGGTCAGGGCAAGGCACAGGCCGACTACAAGTCGCTGATCGACGAGCTGCGCAAGGCGGCCAAGATCGAATACTTCACCGACGTGGAAGCCACTGTCGAGTAAGTCAGCCTCACGGCCCCAAGTGTGAAAACGGCTCCATGATGGAGCCGTTTTTTTGTGCCATCGACAGCCCGGCAGAGCGGGCGGGCGCAGGAGGGAAGGGCCAGGCACGGGCTTGTGCTGCCTATCCTGGCTGGGGATGAGCGGGACAGGTGTATGACAGCGCGCTGTACTCTTGCTCTCCCTATCCCCAATCCTTCTCTTGCTGTGGGGCGTGATCAAGGAGGCATAAAAAAACCGGCGCACGAGGCGCCGGTTCTGATCGCTTTGCTTGAAAGCGGAGGATTACACCACACCCTGGGTGCGCAGGTAATCCTCGTAGGTGCCGCCGAAGTCGCGGATGCCGTCTTCGGTCAGTTCCAGGATGCGGGTCGCCAGGGAGGAGACGAACTCGCGGTCGTGGGAGACGAAGATCAGGGTGCCTTTGTACATCTCCAGCGCCAGGTTCAAGGATTCGATGGATTCCATGTCCAGGTGGTTGGTCGGTTCGTCCATGATCAGGATGTTGGGGCGCTGCATCATCAGCTTGCCGAACAGCATGCGGCCCTGTTCACCACCGGAGAGCACCTTGACCGGCTTCTTGATGTCGTCCTGGGAGAAGAGCAGACGACCCAGCACGGAGCGCACCGCCTGCTCGTCTTCGTTCTCCTGCTTCCACTGGGCCATCCAGTCGAACACATTGAGATCGGTGTCGAAATCTTCGGCGTGATCCTGGGCGTAGTAGCCGATCTGGGCGTTCTCGGACCACTTGATGGTGCCGGTATCCGGTGCCAGGGCACCGACCAGCGTCTTGATCAGAGTGGACTTACCGATCCCGTTGGTACCCAGGATGGCGACCTTCTCGCCCACTTCAAGCATCATGTTGAGCCCCTTGAACAGGGGACCGTCGCCATAACCCTTGGAGACGCCTTCGATCTCCAGGATGTTGCGGTAGAGCTTCTTGTCCTGCTCGAAGCGGATGAAGGGGTTCTGACGGCTGGAGACCTTCACTTCCTCAATCTTGATCTTGTCAATCTGCTTGAGGCGGGAGGTAGCCTGGCTGGACTTGGAGGCGTTGGCGCTGAAGCGGGAGACGAAGGATTGCAGATCGGCGATCTGGGCCTTCTTCTTGGCGTTGTCGGCCAGCAGGCGCTCGCGGGCCTGGGTGGCAGCCAGCATGTACTCGTCGTAGTTGCCCGGGTAGACCCGCAGCTCGCCGTAGTCCAGATCCGCCATGTGGGTGCAGACGGAGTTCAGGAAGTGACGGTCGTGAGAGATGATGATCATGGTGCTTTCACGATCGTTGAGCACCTGCTCCAGCCAGCGAATGGTGTTGATGTCCAGGTTGTTGGTCGGTTCGTCCAGCAACAGGATGTCGGGGTTGGAGAAGAGCGCCTGCGCCAGCAGTACCCGCAGTTTCCAGCCCGGGGCCACTTCGCTCATCGGGCCGTTGTGCTGCTCGATGGGAATACCGGCACCCAGCAGCAGCTCGCCTGCGCGGGATTCGGCGGTATAGCCATCATATTCGGCGACCAGGCCTTCCAGCTCGGCGGCCTTCATGTAGTCGTCGTCGGTGGCTTCCAGGTTGGCGTAGATGGCATCGCGTTCGGCGATGGCGGCCCACAGCTCGGTGTGGCCCATCATGACCACGTCCAGCACGCGCATCTCTTCGTAGGCGAACTGATCCTGGCGCAGCTTACCGATGCGCTCGTTGACATCCAGGCTCACATTGCCGCCGGTGGGTTCGAGATCGCCGCCGAGGATCTTCATGAAGGTGGACTTGCCACAGCCGTTGGCACCGATGAGGCCGTAGCGGTTGCCGCCGCCAAACTTGACGCTGATGTTCTCAAACAGCGGCTTGGCGCCGAACTGCATGGTGATGTTGTTGCTTGAAAGCACTGGAATGTCCCGGTTGGTCTGTCAAATGGCGCGCATTATGGCACAGATCCCCTGAAAGTTTTAGCAGGAACTGTGATCTGGCCCCATTGCAGGGGGGAAGGTTTCACGACCAGGCCGGCAACGGGCTCCGGCCTCTCTTGCAGAGGGGAGGCGAGGGGCGGTCATGAAAAAAGCCGGCACTGGGCCGGCTTGGATGCGTGGGATGCCACTTAGTGGGCGGAGGCGCCGGAGGCACCGAGCCCGGTCTGGGAGCGGACGAACTGCGGGAAGAACTTCGCATGCTCGTCGGAGGCTGCCTGGGACTTGTCGGTGACCGAGAAGAACCAGATCCCGATGAAGGCCAGCCCCATGGAGAAGAGCGCCGGGTATTCGTAGGGGAAGATGGCCTGGGCATGACCCAGTACTTTCACCCAGACGGTGGGGCCCAGGATCATCAGGGTCACGGCGCTGATGAGACCGAGCCAGCCGCCATAGACGGCGCCACGGGTGGTCAGGCGGGACCAGAACATGGAGAGGAAGAGCACCGGGAAGTTGCAGCTCGCCGCGATGGAGAACGCCAGGCCCACCATGAAGGCGATGTTCTGCTTCTCGAACAGGATGCCAAGGCCGATGGCGACCACACCCAGTACCAGGGTGGTCATCTTGGAGACGCGCAGCTCGTCGGCCTCGTTGGCCTTGCCTTCCTTGATGACGCAAGCATAGAGGTCGTGAGAGACCGCGGAGGCCCCCGCCAGGGTCAGCCCGGCCACGACAGCCAGTATGGTGGCAAACGCCACGGCGGAGATGAAGCCCAGGAACAGGCTGCCGCCCACCGCATCGGCCAGATGGACCGCCGCCATGTTGGTGCCCCCCAGCAGGGCGCCGGTGGCGTCCTTGAAGTCCGGGTTGGTGCTGACCAGCAGGATGGCGCCAAAGCCGATGATGAAGGTGAGGATGTAGAAGTAGCCGATGAAGCCGGTGGCATAGAACACCGATTTACGGGCTTCCTTGGCATCGCTCACGGTGAAGAATCGCATCAGGATGTGGGGCAGACCTGCGGTACCGAACATCAGGGCCAGCCCAAGGGAGATGGCGGAGATGGGGTCGGCGACCAGGCCGCCCGGGCTCATGATGGCCGCACCATTGGCATGCACCTTGACCGCTTCGCTGAACAGGGTACCGACGTCGAAGTTGACGGACTTCATCACCATGATGGCCATGAAGGAGGCACCGGAGAGCAGCATCACCGCCTTGATGATCTGTACCCAGGTGGTGGCCAGCATGCCGCCGAACAGCACGTAGAGCACCATCAGGATGCCGACTAGCACCACGGCCACATGGTATTGGAGGCCGAACAGCAGCTCGATGAGCTTGCCGGCACCGACCATCTGGGCGATGAGGTAGAGGGCGACCACCACCAGGGAGCCGCTGGCGGAGAGGCTGCGCACCGAGGACTGCTTGAGGCGGTAGGAGGCCACGTCGGCAAAGGTGTACTTGCCGAGGTTGCGCAGCCGCTCCGCGATCAGGAACAGGATGATGGGCCAGCCCACCAGGAAGCCGATGGAGTAGATGAGACCGTCATATCCCGAGGTGTAGACCAGAGCGGAGATGCCGAGGAAGGAGGCGGCGGACATGTAGTCACCGGCGATGGCCAGACCGTTCTGGAAGCCGGTGATGCGCCCGCCGGCGGCGTAGTAGTCGGAGGCCGAGCGGTTGCGCTTGGAGGCCCAGTAGGTGATGAACAGGGTCGCGGCCACGAAGATCACGAACATCACGATGGCCGAGATATTGAGGGGTTGGCGTTGCACCTCGCCGCTGATGGCGTCGGCCGCCAGCAAGGGGGTGGAGATCAGACCTGCCAGCGGCAGCAGAAACTTGCCTTTCATGATTGCGCTCCCTTGAGGATCTTCTGGTTCAGCTCGTCGAACTCGCCGTTGGCACGAAATACGTAGATACCGGTCAGCACGAAGGCCGATACGATGAGACCAATCCCGACCGGGATGCCACGGGTGATGCTGGAGCCTTCGCTCAAGGGGGTGCCAAGCCAGCCCGGTGCAAAGGCGATGAGCAGGATGAACGCCAGGTAGAGCCCCAGCATCAGGATGGAGAGGGTCCAGGCAAAACGCTGGCGTTTGGCGACCAGTGCCTGGAAGTTGGGATCTTGCTGGATCCGAAGATACGGTTGCTGTTCCATTGCAGTTCTCCATGACAGTGAATGTCAGCGGTGGATGAGGGGTTCCCTACCGGACAGCACGGCTGCCCATGTAAGCAAAATGTGAATTAAATGTTATTTTCGGACAATTAGACTTTGGGATAAGCCAGCGGGCCGCCCTGATGCAGGCGAACAAAGACAAGGGCGGCGGTGACGGCATCGCTCAGGGCGTCGTGGGGGGGCAGGGCTGGCAGCGCCAGATGGCGACAGATCGCGGCCAGGTGCAGATCGATGGCGGCATCGGGATAGCGGCGATAGAGGTGATCGTGATAGAGGCGGCTGACCTCGATGCCGCGCTGGGGCAGGGTGAGCCCCCACAGCCGTTGGCAGGCGAGGTTGAGAATGCGCAGGTCATAGGCGATGTGATACCCCACCAGCTCACGGGAGCCGATGAACTCCAGCAGCGCGCGCAGCGCGGGCTCCAGTGCCATTCCCTGTTGCAGATCCTGATGGCGCAGGCCGTGGATCACCACGGACCCGGCGCTCAGGCTGGCGGGAGCCTGGACCCGGATGGCAAGGGCATCGCCCGTCTCTATCCGGTTGCCCCGGATGCGCACCGCCCCGATGGAGACGATCTCCGCCTGCGCCGGATCCAGGCTGGTGGTCTCGAAGTCCAGCGCCACCCACTCGTCGCCAGCAGGGCGGGCAAAGAGCGGGGCAAACTCCCCCTCCCGAAACGTCCTGCCAAGCCAGCGGCGGCGCCAGTGCATCCACATCGCTATTGCCTAAGACGAAAGTGCAAGGTGAGCCATTGCTGGAACTTCTTCACCTGGTGCAGGGCATGGCGCAGCAGATCCCGCTCTGCGGGGCCGAGGTCTGCCACCCGCACCCGTCCGTCTCCCTCCTGCAACTGGCTGCGCAGCCGAAGCCGCATGAACAGCCGGAAGGCCTCCGCCAGATTGGTGCCATAGTCCCGGCTGAGGCGTCCCTGGCCCACCAGGGCCTCGATGCGTCCTGTGGTCGAGGTCTCCAGGATCCCCGCCTCCAGGGAGAGTACCCGGACGCCGTGGACCAGAGGAAAGAGGCCGCCCCGCTTGAGATCCAGCCCCTCCGGGGCTTGCTCCAGCCTGCCAAAGAGGGTGAGGGGGGCGTGAAAGGCGACGGCGGCCCTTGCCATCTCCGCCAGCAGATCCGGCCGGTCGGCGAGGCAGGCCCGCAGGTGGCGGGCGACGGGGGCGAGCCGGGCGCGATCTCCCGTGATGGCCTGGGCATCGGCCAGGGTGGCGAGCCAGAGCAGATCCGCTTCGCTGGCGCACACACAGGCCTGCTCTATCCCTTGCAGCCAGCCGCCAAGCGGCTTCACCCAGGCCGGGTTGTTGACCATCACCCTGCCCGGGCAAGGGGGATAACCCAGGCGCGCCAGCAGGGCGCTGAAGGCGGCCAGATCCGCCGACTGGGTGGGCCACGGCAGGCCATCCGGCAGGATCAGGGCATTGTCCTGATCGGTTTTCTGGATCTGTTCGCCACGCCCCTCCGACCCCAGCATCAGCAGGCACACCTGCTCTTGATGCGCCGCGGGGATCACCAGGGAAAAGGCCTTGGCGATCAACTGCTCGTTGATGGTGGCGATGAGCTTCATCAGGAACAGGGTGTGGATCCCCTGGGCAAACAGGGAGCGAATGAGCTGCTGCTGCTCCCGGGCGACCGCCTCGAGGGCGGCCGGGGAGTCGGCGCGGGCGATGCGCAGGGTCAACACATGGGAGTGGGTGGAGAAGAGCCCGAGCACCTGGGTCAAATGCAGGATGCCTGCCACCTCCTGCCCCTGCCAGATGACCAGGCGCTTGATGCGGTGGCGGGTCATCAGCAGCAGGGCATCGAACAGATAGCTCCCCAGTGGCAGACCCGTCAGCGGGGTGGGAGTCAGCACCGCCAGCGGCGCACTGAGCGGCAATCCCTTGAGGGTGAGGGCGTGGAGCAGGGTCTTGCGGGTGGCCAGGCTCAGGCTGCCGTCTGCTCCGGGATAGAGCAGGCAGTCGGTGCCCCTGGCCACCATGGCCTCGGTGGCGGCCAAGAGCGAGAGGCTGCTTTCCACGATGAGCGGCGCCTGCAGATGGTCGGGAGCGATGCGGGTCAGGATGAACTCTGCCAGGTTCTGCTGTCCGAGCTGGCCGCGGCGCTCCTGCTCCCGCTGGCGCTCCGCCAGGGTGGCGGTGAAGTAGCGGGCGATATGGGGGTGCTCGTCGCACAGGGCCAGAAAGACGGGGCGGGGAATGAGCTGGCAGAGGGTATCTTCCAGGGCGGCGAAACGGTGGCGGCAGTGCCCGTCAAACTGAGCACGGACGTCGAACATGTCCCCCTCGCCATAGTCGCCAAAGGATTGATGGGGGGCAGACTCTTCCACGGCCCCCTTGATGATGAGGTAGAGCCCGGCGGGCTCCTCCTCGGCGTGCTGCACCGTCTGGCCAGCGCGAAAGTAGCAGATGCTGAGGTGCTGACCGAGCCGCTGGCGTGCCTCCTCGTCCAGGCCGTCGAACGGTGGACGGGCAAAATTGAACAGAAGTGACATGAGAGGCTCCACCGTGACCATGGGGCCAGTCTGACAAAGGCTCCACCACCGGGCCAGCCGACTTTAGTCGCAGGCCCGGGGCGGCCTCCCTGTACCTGCCCATAACACTCTGGTAACGTTGTGGTATGACCAGTTGAATCAAAAGGACGAAGACGGAGATGGAAAAGCCAAGGGTCAAATGGGTGTTTCAGGAGGGGATCGCCGAGGTGATGCTCTGCCGGGGGGACAAGCTCAACGCGCTGGATCGGGCCATGTTCGACGCCATCGACGAGACGCTGAACGCGCTATCCCGGCAAAAAGGGCTGCGGGCCGTGATCCTGCACGGGGAGGGGCGGGCGTTCTGCGCCGGGCTGGATGTGAAATCCATGCTGAGGCAGCCGGTGGCGGCGCTGGAGATCCTCAAGCGCGAGGCGGACGAGGCGACCAACCTGGCCCAGCGGGTGGCCTATGGCTGGCATCAATTGCCGGTGCCCGTGATTGCGGTGACCCAGGGGGTCTGTTTTGGCGGCGGCCTGCAGATAGCGCTCGGCGCCGATTTTCGCTTCAGCACCCCGGATTGCCGCTTCTCGGTGATGGAGATCAAGTGGGGCATCATCCCCGACATGAGCGGCAGCGTCACCCTGCGCAACCTGATGGGGATGGATACCGCCATGGAGCTTGCCATGAGCGGGCGCGAGCTGGAAGCCAGCGAAGCCAAGTCCCTCGGCCTGGTGAGCCGGGTGTGCGCGGATCCCCTGGAAGAGGCGCGGGCCTTTGCCCGGACCCTGATCACCAAGTCGCCGGATGCGCTGGCGGGGATCAAGCAGCTCTACACCCAGGCCTGGGCTCGCAGTGACGAGGCCATGCTCAAGGAAGAGACCCGGTTGCAGAGGCAGATCCTGGGGCGCCCCAACCAGTGGCGGGCGACCCTCAACAGCCTGTTTCGCTGGCGCCTGCCGTTCGGACCCCGCCGCAACGCGCTCTGAACCGGCGCTCACTCTCAAGAGAGCACAAATAAAAATGGCAGCCTAGGCTGCCATTTTGTTATCTGTTTAGGGGTCAACGGTTCAGGTGGACTGACGGTCCGGTTCGAAGGGGTGACCGGATTGCTCCTGCTCCAGGTTTTGCTCGGAACGGCGGCCGGTCCAGTAGTCAGCGTTCTTGATACCGAGTTTTTCCGGGTGGAACACGGGATCCAGTCCCATTGCCTTCTGGGCCTCATAGTCTTTCAGACAGGCGAAGGCGGGCTTTTGCAGCATCAAAATGGCGCCGATGTTGAGCCAGGCCATCAGGCCGACGCCGATGTCACCCAGACCCCAGGCCAGATCGGCGGTCTTGACGGTGCCGTAGACGGTGGATGCCATCAGTGCCAGCTTGAGCAGGAAGGTGAGCCAGGGGCGGTTAATCTTGCGATTGACAAAAGCGATGTTGGTTTCGGCGATGTAGTAGTAGGCCACGATGGTGGTGAAGGCGAAGAAGAACAGGGCGATGGCGACGAAGTAGTTGCCAAAGCCTGGCATCATGCTCTCCATGGCGGTCTGCACATAGCCTGGGCCGGCGGCTACGCCGGCGATGCCGGTGTAGAGGGCGGCACCGTCCGGACCCTGCACGTTGTACAGGCCGGTGATGAGCAGCATGAAGCCGGTGGCGGAGCAGACGAACAGGGTGTCGATGTAGACGGAGAACGCCTGCACCAGACCCTGCTTGGCCGGGTGGCTCACCGCGGCGGCGGAGGAGGCGTGCGGACCCGTGCCCTGGGCGGCTTCGTTGGAGTAGACCCCGCGCTTGACACCCCACATGATGGCCAAGCCCAGAATGGCGCCGAAGCCGGCGTCCATCCCGAAGGCGCTCTTCCAGATGAGCAGGATCACGCCCGGCAGTTGGCCGATGTTGAGGGCGATGATGACGCAGGCCACGATGATGTAACCCAGCGCCATGAAGGGCACCACGGTACTGGCGAAGTTGGCGATGCGCTTGACGCCGCCGAAGATGATGAAGCCGAGCAGCAGCGCCAGACCGGCGGCGGTCACGTTGGGATCGATGGCAAAGGCGGTCTGCAGGCTGGAGCCGATGGAGTTCGCCTGTACGCCCGGCAGCAGCACGCCGCAGGCGAAGATGGTGGCGATGGCGAAGGTCCAGGCGTACCACTTCATGCCGAGCCCCTTCTCGATGTAGAAGGCCGGGCCGCCGCGGTATTCACCGTTGATCTTCTCCTTGTAGACCTGGCCCAGGGTGGACTCCACGAAGGCGGAGCTGGCGCCGAGGAAGGCAACCATCCACATCCAGAACAGAGCGCCCGGGCCGCCGAAGGTGATGGCGGTGGCCACACCGGCGATGTTGCCGGTACCGACGCGACCGGCCAGGGTCATGGCAAGGGCCTGGAAGGAGGAGACGCCCGCATCCGTACTCTTGCCATCGAACATCAGGCGCACCATTTCCTTGATATGACGCAGTTGCAGGAAACGGCTGCGCAGGGAGAAGTAGAGGCCTACCCCCAGACACAGATAGATGAGCGCTGGGCTCCAAATCACGCCATTGATGGCATTGACGATCTCATTCATGTACAACAACTCCTTTGTTGCGCTGTCTTGGCGAGGTCTATATGCCTCGCTCCCTTAACATTGAAATATGCGGTGACCAAGGGGGTCACTCAGGATTGTGCGGGACTTTCGACTGGTTAGTCCGCGGGATTTAACATATCGGTTTGTTCAGGGCCTTCCTAGTGAAAAGTGTTGTGGCTTTGTTAATTTGTGAATTGACATTAACAAATGATGAATGGAACTGGACAAGATTCGGTACATACCCATCATCTGCCGCTTTGCCATGCCCAGAGGGCTGATTGGGGTAATGCAAATAGGAGGCCAGGAGTGGCAACAAGGGAAAACAGATACATCATTCGCCTCGCCGGGGAGGCGGATGGGGCCGGATTGACGGGGTTGTTTGCCCAGCTGGGCTACCCCAACCCTGACGGGGCGGTCAGCGCCAGGCTGGCCCAGCCCGATCCGGCGCGGGAGGTACTGGTGGCCCTGTGCGAGGGGAGCCCGGTGGGGGTGCTGGTGTGGCACCACTTGCAACCCATGCACCTTGCACCAGCCTGGGGCCTGATCTCGGCGCTGGTTGTCGATGAGAGTGCAAGGGGAGGGGGCATCGGGGCCCTGCTGCTGGCGGCGGCAGAGCAGCGGGCGGCAGCCCTGGGGTGCGGCCAGCTGGAGCTCTCCAGCAGCCTCAAGCGCGAAGGGGCGCACCGATTTTATCTGGCGCAAGGGTATTGCGAGCGTCCGAAACGTTTTGTGAAAGCTGTCTGATTGGCAAGAGGAGTCCGTGTGTTCTGGTCCAGGTTGAAAGAGGTATTGGGTGGTGCATCTCCCCGGGAGCCCCGTCTCCCAGAAGAGCAGGAGTGGCGCGAGGCGCTGGCTGCGGTGCCCATCTTGCAGGGGCTTGAAGAAGAAGAGGCGCAGAGGCTGATGGAGCTGGCGCGCCATTTTCTCTCGCGCAAGACCCTCACCCAGATCGGGGTGGAACTGACGCCCCGCCAGCAGGGGGTGCTGGCCCTGCAGGCAGTGCTGCCCATCCTGCACCTGGGGTTCGATTGGTATCGAGGTTTCCACGAGGTGATCATCATCCCCGAGCCCGTGACCCGTCGTCAGGAGGTGCAGGACGAGTTCGGGCTGGTGAGCGAATTTGAAGAGGAGAACGCCGGTGAATCCTGGCCCCAGGGGCCGCTGGTGCTGGCCTGGAGCGAATTGCAGCAGGACGGGGACTGGGACGGATTCAACCTGGTGATCCATGAGCTTGCCCACAAGCTCGACATGCTGGGAGGGGATGCGGACGGTGCACCGCCCCTGCCGCGGGGCATGGATCCCCAGCAATGGACCCGGGCGCTGCAAGGTGCGTTTGACGAGATGAACGATCAGTTGACCAGAGAGGAGGTGACCGAGATAGACCCCTACGCCGCCTCGCATCCCGCCGAATTCTTCGCGGTGTGCAGCGAGAGCTTCTTCACCGATCCGTTGCGTCTGCGCGCCGTCTACCCCGCGGTCTATGACCAGTTCGCCCGCTTCTACGGCCAGGATCCCGCGGCCCGCTACCCGGCCACCCGATTGCTGGCTGGGGATCCCGGGGCGCAGGGCTGACCGGCACGGTGTCCGGGCGGTAGAAACACAAAAGGCACCCGAGGGTGCCTTTTTCGTGACAGCGATGTCGCCGGGTGCTTAGGCAGCGGCTTTGAGCTGGGCGGGAGCGGCTTTCTTCTGCTCGCCGATGGGCAGCACGGTGCGACCGAACTGCTCGTTGATCACGGTGGCCATGGCCAGGTAGATGGCGCTGGCGCCGCAGATGATGCCTTCGAAACCGGCGATGGTGCCGATCAGGGTGCTGCCGGTGAAGTCACGGGCGGCCAGCAGGAAGAACAGCACGGTCAGGGAGGCGAACACGAACTGCTTCACGCGGGGGAAGTTGACAGTCCCGATCAGCATGAACAGGGTGAACATGCCCCACATCAGCAGGTACCAGCCCATGTAGGCGTGCGGGGTGGCCTCGGCCAGACCCATGGTCGGCATCACCAGCAGGAACACCAGGCTCCACCAGAAGGTGCCGTAGGAGATGAAGGCGGTGACACCGAAGGTGTTGCCACGCTTGTACTCCATGATGCCGGCGATGATCTGGGCCAGACCGCCATAGCACAGACCCATGGCCAGGATCATGGCGCTGATGGGGAAGAAACCTGCGTTATGGATGTTCAGCAGAATGGTGGTCATACCGAAACCCATCAGACCCAGAGGGGCAGGGTTGGCCAATTTTTCGCTCACGTGGTGTTCTCCAACAATAGAGGTGGGGTTGATAAAAGACGCGCGATTTTAGGCAGGCTCAGGGTCCCGGGCAAGGGGGGGACACACAGAAATGGTAAAAAAAGAACACGAAAGTTTAAGTGGCCAACCATTCGTGCCATTCAGGTAGACGAGTGGTGAATGAAAAACGTTTTCAACGTTGCGATTTTGTATAAAAGGCAACTTGGCATGAAAGTCGGCAACGACGATGGTGACTGGGACTGGTGAGGGAAACGCGCCCCGGATGGTCGCGTCATGGCGGTTTGATTGAAAAATGAGTTCATATGCCATCAGACCAGAGTGTTTCCCTCCTGTTTGTGGCGCATGGACCTCCCGTATCGCTTGCCATCGCAGTGTCCGTTGCGCTCCCCATTTTCTCGTCAACCCCGCGCTCGCCACCGTGTTCCCTACACAAGGGCGGGGCGCCTGAGAAACCCGCAGGCGCGCTGTGTTGACTGCCACGGGCGAAAGGGGCGCAAGATTAACGGGCAGGATCAGAGGCTGCCCTTGTCAGAAAGCCAGAGGCGGGATGGGCCATGGGCCCAGATGACAAAAACCGAGACGCAAGAGGTTGGGCCAAGGGATTGCCCTGTGGCCGGAGGCTTCAACATGCAGACACGGCAGCAAGGGGGGCTCCTGTGAAGACGCTTCAAAATGTAAGGGGGGCGCGGGGTTGGCCCTGTGGCGTGCGCGAGAGGGTGTTCAGGATTGGCCCGATTAGACACTGTATATCTGATCGGGCCATCTATTTTGACATGCCGACATGCCGACATGCCGACATGCCGACATGCTGGATAAAGGGATAACCGGATTGTTCGGGACGGCTAGCGAGAGACATATCCTGATGTAAGGGGTCGGGGGGTGGGAGCCCCTTGGGCCATATGCCGTCGGGGCAAACAAGAGGGGCATCCGGCGGGCGCCGGATCAGTTGTCCAGGGTCAGCACCACCTTGGCTTCCTTGTCCGTCTCCTTCACCTGGCTGTCGAGCACGAAGAGGCGCTCCGGCGCGATGCCCTGGGTATCCACCAGATACTCCTTGGTGTTCTGGGCGCGGCGCATGGCGAGGTTTCGCAGGGACTTGGCGGTGATGAGCTGCTGATCCCGCAGCAGGAGCACCGCCTGGGCGCGCAGGGCCTCGCTCCCTTCATCGAGTCGCAACCGGTCGGCCAGATCCCCGAGATCTTCGTTGAACTTGGCTTCATAGGCCTCTGCCAGTGCGGATTGCATGGCGGGATCCTGCTCCAGCAGCGTCAAATCCACCGGGCTGCCGGTGGTCTTGGCCAGCAGCCGCTCAAGCTTCTGGCGCTGGAGGATGGGGCGCTCTTCGTTGAAGTTGACCTTGCCGCGGATGTTCATGCTGAGCTTGGGCCTCTCCTTGAGGGCCTGGGCGAGGGTGGTCAGCTTGGTCTGCTGGGTCGGGGTCAGGGCGGGATCGCCAGGCAGGAAGGGGAGCTCGTCGAGATCCTTGGTGCCCCCCGTCAAGGACGCAAGCAGGGAGAAGGGGGAGGTGATGGCCTTGCCGAGGGTATTGCCGAGCACGTCCCAGAAGATATTGCCCAGGCTGAAATCAGGCTGATCCAGATTGCCCTTCACCTTGAGGTTCATCTTGATGACGCCGTTCGAATCGCTCAGCAGGGCGATGGCGAGGCCGAGGGGCAGATCCTTGGCCTGCTCGCTCTTGACCTTCTCCCCGAGTTGCAGCTTCTTGATGGTGATGTCGTTGTCCCCCTCCAGCCGGTTGCCCTGCAGCTTGTAGTTGAGCTTCATGGAGAGCTGCCCCTTGTCGATGGCATATCCTGCATAGGTGCTGGAGTAGGGGGTGAAGGTGGTGAGCTCCAGGTTGTTGAAGGCCACGGCCACATCCAGCACGGGATCCTCGATGAGCAGGTTGGCGCCCCCCCGGATGGTGACGGGGGCATAGCGGTCCACCTTGCCGTTGAAGGCGAGTTCGGAGCGCTGCCCAGGGGTGTTGCTGATATGGCGGCTCTGGCCATCGAGGGAGGCGATGTCCACCACGAACTCCGGGCTCAGGCTGCGATCGGCGAAGCGCAGGTTGCCCTGGGCGGTACGGATCTGATCGATGACGATGTGCGGGGCGGGGGCGCTCTCCTTGTCGTTCGCGGCGGGTTGCGGCAGCAGCAGTTGCTGCACGTTGGTGATCCCCTCTTCGTTGATCTCGATGCGGGCATAGGGTTTGCTGAGCAGGATGTCGGCGATGCGCAGTTGCTGGCTCAGGCCATCATAGTGCAGGCCGCTCAATTGCAGATTCTCTATCTGGAGCAGGCGCTGGTTGTCGGCCCGATCCAGCACGTTGAGCCCGGCGACCTCGAGTCCACCGCTTATCTCCAGCTTGCTGATGGCCCCTTGGCGGTCGGTGGCCAGGTCCAGCCTGGTGCGGCTGGCAAGCTCGCCGTCCCGCACGCTGATGCGCAGCAGATCCTGCAGGTAGGGTTGGGCCAGGGTCAGCGGCAGCCCCTGCTGGCGGATGGCGCCGTTCAGGGTGAAGGGGGTCAGCCCCAGGGTGCCGTCAAACGCCACCGTCGTCCTGGTGTCGAGGGCTGCGTTGAGGGTGAGGGGGCTGGGTTGGGCGGTCTGGCTGCCAAGGGGCCCCAGGGTGAGGGCGATGGCGGAGATTGCCCGTTTCAGGGGCTTGCCGCTGGTGGCTTCGGTCAGGGTGAGGCTGCCCTGGTCGATGCGGGTCTGCTTGAGGGCCCATTGCCAGGGCTTGGCGGGGGTGGCCGGTTGTTTGCCCCCCTTGGGGGTCTTCTGGGGGATCAGCAGGTCCGCGAGATCCAGTTGTTGCTGGTGGTCGAGGACGGCGGTGATGGTGGGGCTCTTGAGGGTGGCGGCATCGAGCTCAAGGCGCTGCTTGTTGCCATCGATGCGGATCCCGGTCAGCGCCAACTGCTTGAAGCGGGCAAATTCCTCCCCCTTGTTGCGTGTGAGCTGCCAGTTGGCCAGGGTCAGCTTGCCCTTTGACAACTGCCAGTCCAGTCCCTGCTTGCCCTGGGTGAGGCGATAGGCGAGCTCGGCGCTGGCCTCCCCTTTGGCGAGGGTCGCCTTGAGATAGGGGGCCCAGAGGGGGGCGAAGGGGGCGATGGCCACCTTGCCAAGGCTGAGGTTGCCCTTGCCGGTGCCGCTCATCATGTCGAACTCCCCTTCGGCCTTGAGGGGGCTCTTCTCGTTGACGGTGGCGCTCAGGCGATAGGGGTTGAGCGCCCCCTCTGCGCTGGAAAAGCCGGGCAGGTGCAGGGCGAGCTTGTCCAGGGTGAGGGGCGGCACCCACCCCGGGCTGCTCTGCTTGCGGGTGTCCCGGTAGCTGAGCCGGCCCTGCTCGACGGACAGCTTGCCGATGGTCACCAGCACGGGCTCGGTGGCGGCTGGCGGTGTTTGCTCCGGCGCAGGGGAGAGCAGGGAGGCCAGTGCATCGGTCAGGTTGAAGCGCACCTCCCCTTTGAGATCCTCGAGGCGCACCATATCTGCCCTGGGGGCGGTCAGGGTGGCCTCTTCCAGTACCAGGGCGCGCTGCTGCCAGCTCGCTTTCAAGGCGGGAATGAGCTTCAGCTCTTCAAATGACACCAGCGTTTGCTGCTGGTCATCGAGCAGGGCGCTGGGCCCCAGCACGAGGGAGGGGGAGCGGATCCCCACCTCTATCTTGCCAAGGGAGAGGTGCAGACCGTAATGGGTGGCAAGCCAGCCGGGGAGATGGCGCTGGATGAGGGTCGGCGCCTGCCAGAGCAGGATGGTGATGCCGATGAGCAGGAGCGCGAGAAGATAGAGGGCATAGCGCAGCAGACGAGCGGGCAGAGGCTTGAGCATGATGGTCTCCATTTGATGCGCATATGGTAGCAATTAATCGTGCCCGGTTCATGGGAAGGACTCATGAGGTGCGCCGCACTCTGACCGGGCTGGGGAATTATTGTGCGACCAAGGCCGGATTTCCCCCGTTTGCCCCACCTCGCCGCTTGCCCAAACCGCCCAGTCTGTCCGGCATGTCGCGACGGGCGATGTGGGAACAAGGGGGTTGCCGGGTCAGGGCCTGCCACTGCGGATATCCACTGGAAAACCGGGATACCGGGGGCGAGATACCCCCAGAGTCTGTCAATCCCCGTCGGTTTTCAAGCCGCCGAGGGAGTGGATGCAGCGCTGCTCGGCGGCATCGAGCTCGGCCATCACCATCTGGATGTCCTCCAGTTGCTGGCGCAGGGAGTGGCGTCTGGCCTCGATGAGCTGGATCATGGAGTGAAGCTGCATCCGGCTGGAGCGGTCGGTGTCGTACATGTCGAACAGCTCGCGGATCTCCGCCAGGCTGAACCCGAGGCGCTTGCCGCGCAGGGTCAATTTCAGGCGGATCCTGTCCTTGTGGCTGTAGATACGGGTCTGCCCCTCCCGGGTCGGGGTGATGAGCCCCTCGTCCTCGTAATAGCGGATGGTGCGGGGGGTGATGTCGAACTCCTGGGCCAGCTCCGAGATGCTGTAGGTCCTCTCCTTGCCACTGGCGTGTCTGGCTCTCATGGTGCGCCCTCCTGATGAGCTGGCGGGGTCCTGGCACAGCGGCAAGGGCCGGGTTCATGATGCATGATGGCCTCCCGGGGGGCGCTGCTCTCGCTCTTGTGCGAGGCGCCGTTCCCTCCCGTGCAGGGCCTGGCCGACCCGGGAGCCGTTGGGGCGCCCCAGCAGCTCGCTCACCCACTGGCCGGTGGCGGCCAGCTGGTCGAGATCGACGCCGGTGCTCATGCCAAGGCCGTGCAGCAGATAGACCACCTCTTCCGACGCCACATTGCCGGAGGCGCCGGGGGCATAGGGGCAGCCGCCGAGCCCGGCCACCGAGCAGTCGATGGTGCGGATCCCGCGCTCGAGCGCCGGCAGCAGGTTGGCCAGCCCCTGGCCGTAGGTGTCGTGAAAATGAACCGCAAGCCGGCCCGCCGGGATCTCGTGCAGCACCGCATCCAGCATGGGAGCCACGGTGCCCGGGGTGCCGACGCCGATGGTGTCGCCGAGGGATATCTCGTGGCAGCCCAGATCCAGCAGCCGCTCGGCCAGGGCGGCGACCCGTTTCGGGCGGGTCGGGCCGTCGAACGGGCAGGCGATGACGGTGGAGAGGTAGCCGCGCACCTTGATGCCGAGGCTGCGCGCCTCCTGCACCAGGGGGGCAAAGCGCACCAGGGACTCCTCCACGCTGATGCCGATGTTGGCCCGGGTGAAGCCGTCCGAGCAGGCGGTGAAGAGGCCTATCTCGTCGGCGCGTGCGGCGATGGCGGCCTGCAGACCCTGCAGATTGGGCACCAGGGCGCCATAGCGGGTTGGCCCCCTGCGCGGCATGGCGTTGAAGAGTGCGGCGGAATCCGCCATCTGCGGTACCTTTTTGGGCGACACGAAGGCCCCCACCTCGATGCGCTGCAACCCGCTCTCGGCCAGGCGGGCGATGAGCGCCAGCCGCTGCGCCAGGGAGAGGGTGGCGGTCTCATTTTGCAGGCCGTCCCGCGGCCCCATCTCCACCAGGCTGACCTTGTCGTCCCGGTTCTCGTGCGTGTGGCTCATGAGCGCTCCTCCTGCGCGGTATGGTCCTCGGCAAAGCGCACCAGCACGGCGCCCTGGCTCACCTGTTCCCCCTGGCGGCACTGCAGGGCCTCAATCACCCCGTCCCGGTCGGCCTTGAGGACGTGCTCCATTTTCATCGCCTCCAGCACCAGCAGGGGTTGCCCCTTGCTGACCGGCTGGCCGGCCTCGACCTGCAGCGCCACCACGATGCCGTGCATGGGGGCCAGGATGCCCGGGACATGGCTCGTGTCGTGATCATGGTGGAGCTGATGATGCTGATCATCGAGCGAGAAGCGGATGCGTCTGCCCGCCAGGTGCAGCAAATAGGCACCCTCGCCGAGGGGCTGCACCGGATAGCGCTGCCAATGTCCACTCTGGCACAGGCGGATCTGATCTGACCCGAGTTCAAACGGGATCTGCTCGCCCTGCCAGAGCAGGGCGCCCCCTCGCTCGGCGAGGGTGAGAGTGCGGGTCTCCTCGCCGATGCGCACCGTGGCGCAAAAGCGGCGGGTGGGGCCCAGCCGAAAGCCTGCGGCCTGCTGCCAGGGGGAGGCATCGCGCTCGCAAGTGGCGAGCCAGAGGGTGGCGAGGGGCCAGGCGAGCGCCGGAACGGGCAGGGTGTCGGTGGGAATGGGCCACTGGGTGTGGTGGCGCATCGCCAGCACCTCTGGCGCTTCGCACAGGCGCTGCAGGAGCGGGCCGTTGTGCACCAGAGGGCCGAGATCCAGGGCTGCCAGGGCATCGGCCAGGGTGGCAAAGGCTTCGCTGCGGCTCGGTGCGTGGGCGACGAGCTTGGCGATCATGGGGTCGTAATAGGGGCTCACCTCATCGCCAGCGGTGACGCCGGTGTCGATGCGCACCCCCTTGGGCCAGGTGAGCCAGTGGATGGGGCCGCTCGCTGGCAGAAAACCGGCGGCCACGTCCTCGGCGTAGAGGCGCGCCTCCACCGCGTGGCCACGCAGCACCACCTGTTCCTGGGTGAGGGGCAGCGGTTTGCCCTCGGCCACCGCCAGCTGCCAGGCCACCAGATCCTGGCCTGTGATGGCTTCGGTAACCGGATGCTCCACCTGCAACCGGGTGTTCATCTCCATGAAGAAGAACTCCTCCCCGCATAGCAGAAACTCGATGGTGCCAGCCCCCTGATAGTGGATGGCCTTGGCCGCCGCCACGGCCGCCTCGCCCATGGCGCGGCGCAGGGCAGGGGAGATGTCGGGGGCGGGGGCCTCCTCGATCACCTTCTGGTGGCGGCGCTGCAAGGAGCAGTCCCTGTCCCCCAGATAGATGGCGTTGCCGAGGGCATCGGCAAACACCTGCACCTCCACGTGGCGGGCGCGGGGGAGATAGCGCTCCAGCAGCACATGGTCGTCGCCAAAGGCGGCACTCGCCTCCCGCTTGACCGCCGCCAGGGCCGCGTCAAAGTCGGCCAGCTGATCGACCCGCCGCATCCCCTTGCCACCGCCGCCGCTGGCCGCCTTGATAAGGAGCGGGAAGCCCACCTGGCTCGCCTGATCGCGCAAAAAGTCGGGGTGCTGATCCGCGCCGTGATAACCGGGCAGCACGGGGACGCCGGCTGCCTGCATCAGCCCCTTGGCCCCCGACTTGTCCCCCATGGCGAGGATGGCGCCGCCGCTTGGGCCGACAAAGCGCAGGCCCCGCTGCTCGCAGGCGGTGGCAAAGTCGCTGTTCTCGGAGAGGAAACCGTAGCCCGGGTGGATGGCGTCGGCATTCGCCTCTTTGGCAATCTTGAGCACCTTGCCGGTGTCGAGGTAGCTCTCCCGGGCGGGGGCCGGCCCCAGATGCCAGGCCTCGTCGGCTTCGCGCACGTGCATGGCGCGGGCGTCGGCGTCCGAGTAGAGGGCGATGGTGTGAATGCCGAGGCGTCGTGCTGTCTTGATGATGCGCACGGCGATTTCACCGCGGTTGGCGATCAGCAGGCGCTTGATGGGAGAGTGGTTGGTCATGCTGACTCCCTGCTGTTGAAGGTGCACAAGTGCGAAGCGTGTTGATCCACACTCCAGTGATATTGACCACAGTTGGCGATCAGCAGGCGCTTGATGGGGTGGTATTGAGTCATGCTTCGTCCTTGAAACAGGGGCGCCATGTTGGGGGGCGTTTGTCGAAGAAGGCCTGGATCCCCTCCTGGGCCTCGAGGCCGACCCGTACCCGGGCGATGGTCTCGACGGTCTGCTCTTCGTGCTGGTGGCCTGGGCGCCCTTCGAGGGCGGCCAGCAGCCGCTTGGTCTCCTTCATCGCCTGGGGGCCGTTGCGACACAACCGCAGGGCCATGGCGCGTCCCTCCGCCAACAACTGATCAGGCTGGCTGAGCCTGTGCACCACGTTGAGTCGGCAGGCGGTGATGGCATCGAAAGGCTCCGCGCTCAGCATGTAGCGGCGGGCCTGGCGCATCCCCATGGCGCGCACCACGTAGGGGCTGATCACCGCAGGCACCAGTCCCAGGGTCACCTCGGAGAGGCAGAAGCGGGCATTTTCGCTGGCCAGCACGATGTCGCAGGCGCAGACAAGTCCCAAGGCTCCGCCGTAGGCGGCCCCCTGCACCAGGGCCACCGTGGGGAAGGGCAGCTCGTCCAGTGCCTGCATCAGGTGGGCCAGCACCCGGGCGTCCTCGCGATTCTTGTCAAAGGCGCGGGGGTCGAACGCTTCCCCTGCCATCTTGCGCATCCACTCGAGATCGGCGCCCGCGCAAAAATGCGGCCCCTCGGCGCGCAGCAGCAGCACGTGGGGGCGTTCGGCGAGGGGCTGGCTGTGGGCCAGCTCGTCGAGACAGTCGAGCAGCCCCTGCATCAGGTCGGCATCGAGGGCGTTGTGACGGGCCGGGCGGGCGAGCACCAGCTCGATCACCGGGCCGTGGCGCTCCAGGCGAAAATGGGCAAGTGGATCGTTGAAGAGCGGGTCTGACATATGAACTCCTTACATCCGGAAGATGCCGTACTGCCCGGGGCCAGGCTCGGCCCCCTGGCAGGCCGCCAGCGCCAGGGCCAGCACGGTGCGGCTCTGGGCCGGGTCGATGACGCCGTCATCCCACAGGCGAGCACTGGCGTAATAGGGGTGACCCTGGCGCTCGTATTGCGCGATCACCGGGGCGCGAATGGCGGCCGCCTCCGGCTCGCCCAGAGTCTTGCCCTCGGCCGCCAGCTTGTCCCGGCGCACCTGCACCAGCACCCCGGCCGCCTGCTCGCCACCCATGACGGAGATGCGGCTGTTGGGCCAGCTGAAGAGAAAATCCGGTTCATAAGCGCGCCCGCACATGCCGTAGTTGCCGGCACCGAAGCTGCCGCCGACGATCAGGGTGATCTTGGGCACCCGGCTGCAGGCCACGGCGGTCACCAGCTTGGCGCCGTGCTTGGCAATCCCCTCTTTCTCCGCCGTACTCCCCACCATAAAGCCGGTGATGTTTTGCAGAAACAGCAGCGGGATCCCCCGCTGGTTGCAGAGCTGGATGAAGTGAGCCCCCTTCTGGGCGCTGTCGCTGTGCAGCACGCCGTTGTTGGCGAGGATCCCCACCTGCATGCCCTCAATGCGGGAAAAACCCGTCACCAAGGTAGTGCCGAACAACGCCTTGAATTCGTCAAACACAGAGCCATCTACCAGCCGGGCGATCAGTTCTCGTGCGTCATAGGGGCGCTTGAGACTGGTGCCCACCAGGCCGTAGAGCTCCTCGATGGGGTAGTGCGGCTCATCATAGGAGGGAGCGGATGGGGCGGGTGACGCCGCCGTCTGGTTGTCCCCCAGGTTGCTTACCAGGGTGCGGGCGATGGCCAGGGCATGGGCATCGTCCCGGGCCATGTGATCCGCCACCCCGGAGTGGACGCAGTGCACCTCGGCGCCGCCCAAGGCTTCTGCGCTGATCTCCTCGCCGGTGGCGGCCTTGACCAGGGGCGGGCCCGCCAGAAAGAGGGTGGCCTGTTCCCTGACCATGATCGACTCGTCCGCCATGGCGGGCACGTAGGCGCCCCCGGCGGTACAGAGCCCCATCACCACCGCCAGCTGGGGGATGCTCTGGGCCGACATGCGAGCCTGGTTGTAGAAGATGCGGCCAAAATGCTCCCGGTCGGGGAATACCTCGTCCTGCATGGGCAGGAAGGCGCCGCCGGAATCCACCAGATAGAGGCAGGGGAGGCGCAGCCGCTCGGCGATGGCCTGGGCGCGCAGGTGTTTCTTCACCGTGAGCGGGTAGTAGGTGCCGCCCTTCACGGTGGCGTCATTCACCACCAGCATGCACAGGCGCCCAGAGATCCGACCGATGCCGGTGAGGATGCCGGCGGCGGGCACCGGTTCGTCATAGACCTGCCAGCCAGCCAACGCCGACAGTTCGAGAAAGGGGGAGCCCGGGTCCAGCAGCTGGTCGATGCGCTCGCGGGGCAGCAGCTTGCCGCGGGCCTGATGGCGGGCGTTGTTGGCAGCGCCCCCGCCCAAGGCTATCTCCTCCAGGCGGGCATTGAGATCGTCGACCAGGGCCTGCATGGCGGCCCGATTGGCCTCATAGTCGGGGCTCGCGGTGTCGAGGCGGGAGTGGATCCTGCTCATGCGCTCTCTCCCATCAGCTCGCGACCGATGAGCCAGCGGCGGATCTCCGAGGTGCCGGCGCCGATTTCGTAGAGTTTGGCGTCCCGCAGCAGGCGGCCTGTGGGGTATTCGTTGATGTAGCCGTTGCCGCCGAGCAGCTGGATGGCATCGAGGGCCATCTGGGTGGCGTTCTCGGCGGCAAACAGGATGGCGGCGGCGCAATCCTTGCGGCTGGTGCGGCCCTGATCGCAGGCGCTCGCCACCGAATAGACCAGAGCCCGGCTGCTGGCGAGACGGGTATACATGTCGGCGAGCTTGCCCTGCACCAGCTGAAACTCGCCGATGGCCTGACCGAACTGCTTGCGCTCGCGCACATAGGGCAGCACCACGTCCATGCAGGCCTGCATGATGCCAAGGGGGCCGGCGGCCAGCACCACCCGCTCGTAGTCGAGCCCGCTCATCAGTACCTTGACCCCCCCGTGTAGGGGGCCCAGCAGGTTCTCCTGCGGCACCCGGCAGTTGTCGAACACCAGCTCGCAGGTACTGGAGCCGCGCATGCCGAGCTTGTCGAGCTTCTGGGCGGTGGAAAAACCGGGAGTCCCCGCCTCGACGATAAAGGCGGAAATCCCTTTGGGCCCGGCGGCGGCATCCGTCTTGGCATAGATGACGAAGGTGTTGGCATCGGGCCCATTGGTGATCCACATCTTGTTGCCGTTCAGCACGAAGTGATCCCCCTCGCGCACCGCGGTGAGGCGCATGCTCACCACGTCGGAGCCGGCACCCGGCTCGCTCATGGCCAGCGCCCCCACGTGTTTGCCGCTGACCAGATCAGGCAGATATCTCGCCTTCTGATCAGGGGTGCCGTGGCGGTGGATCTGGTTGATGCAGAGATTGGAGTGGGCGCCGTAGGAGAGGCCGACCGAGGCGCTGGCGCGGCTCACCTGCTCCATCACCAGCACATGGGCCAGATAGCCGAGGTTCACCCCGTCATACTCCTCCGCCACCGTGATGCCGTGCAGCCCCAGCTCACCCATGCGGGGCCAGAGATCCCGGGGGAAAGCGTTGCTCTGATCGATCTCGCTGGCGCGCGGTGCGATCACTTTCTGGCAGAAAGCCTCGACCTGTTCGGTCAGGGCCTGGAGGGTTTCATCCATCAGGGCATGCATCCGTGCTCTCCTTGGTGCAGTGGACTGCCGATTTCCCCTGCCATCAGGGTGATGACTGGTCAGTCCATTCGTGATTCAAGTTTACGTTAGCGTAAACGTAAATGAGTTGTTAGTCTAAGGTAAATTCGATGGCAGCCCGTCGCAAGGGCTACCCGGGTAGATGAGCGCAAGGAGTGAACAGGATGTGCAACAGCAACATGGATGTGGCCGGCCCAGGGTGGCCTGCCATCGCCTGCCCACGGGCTAGGAGGGGGGCATGAGCCAGCATCACACCCAGTACGGGGATCTGCCGCTCTACATCGGTGGCGAGGCGTGTCCGTCCGCAAGCGACGAGTGGATAGAGGTGACCGACCCGGCGGACCAGCATCTGCTGGCGCGGGTGCCGAAAGCTACCTCTGCGGAAATTGAGCTGGCGGTGCGCACCGCCCACGACGCCTACCTGCAGTGGCGGGAGGTGCCTCCCTCCGAGCGAGCCCGGGTGATGTTCAACTACCAGCATCTGCTCAAAGCCCATCACGACGAGCTGGCGACCCTGCTGGCCCAGGAAACCGGCAAGAACCTGGCGGACGCCAAGGGGGACGTCTGGCGCGGCATCGAGGTGGTGGAGCAGGCCTGCGCCATTGCGAGCCAGACCCTGGGGGAGACCATGGGCAACGTGGCGCGCCGGGTCGACGGCCACTCCTGGGTGCAGCCCCTCGGGGTCTGCGTCGGCATCACGCCGTTCAACTTTCCGGCCATGATCCCGCTGTGGATGTTCCCGCTGGCGGTGGCCTGCGGCAACGGCTTTGTGCTCAAGCCCTCCGAGCAGGATCCTCTCACCCCCATGCGCCTGGCCGAGCTGTTTACCGAGGCGGGGGCCCCCAGGGGCATTCTGTCGGTGGTGCATGGCGGCGCCGAGCAGGTGGATGCGCTGCTGGCCCATCCCGATGTCAAGGCAGTCAGTTTCGTGGGCTCGGCCCGGGTCGGCGGCCACGTCTATCGCAGTGCCACGTCGCAGCTCAAGCGCGCCCAGTGTTTTGTCGGCGCCAAGAATCACATGGTGATCATGCCGGATGCCAACAAGGCGCAGGTACTCGGCAACCTGGTGGGGGCCGGGGTCGGCGCCGCCGGTCAGCGCTGCATGGCCATCAGCGTGGCGGTGTTCGTGGGGAGCGCCAGGGAGTGGATCCCCGAGCTTGCCGCCGAGTTCGCCAAGGTGAAACCCGGCGTCTGGCACGACCCCGAGGCGGCTTATGGCCCCCTCATCAGCCCGGAGGCGAAAGTCAGGGTGGAGGGGCTTATCGAGGCAGGGATTGCCGAGGGAGCCGAGTGCCTCTTGGACGGCCGTTTTTGCGACGTACCCGGCTACCCGGTGGGCAACTGGGTGGGGCCGACCCTGTTTCGCGGCGTGACCCCCGAGATGCGCATCTACCGGGAGGAGATCTTCGGGCCCGTGCTGGCCTGCCTCGAGGTGGGGAGCCTGGATGAGGCGCTTGCCCTCATCAACGCCAACCCCTACGGCAACGGCACCTCCCTCTTCACCGGCTGTGGCGCCGCCGCCCGCAAGTTTCGCCACGAGGTGGCGGTGGGCCAGGTGGGGATCAACGTGCCCATCCCGGTGCCGCTGCCGTTCTTCTCCTTTACCGGCTGGCGCGGCTCCTTCTACGGGGATCTGCACGCCTACGGCAAGCAGGCGGTGCGTTTTTACACCGAGACCAAGACGGTGACGGAGCGCTGGTTCGACGAAGACATTCCCAGCGGCCCCAATATGACCATTCAGCTGCGCTGACGGCAGGGGTTACCCACTTTGCCCGGGTGCCCCCATTGACAGCAACGGATCGACGGAACAAATACAAAGGAAGCGAACAAGATGGATTTTACCCTGACCGAATCCCAACGGGCCTGTGTCGAGTCGGCCGGCGCCTTCGCCGATCTGGCGCTCAAACCCCACGCCGCACGCTGGGACAGGGAGCACGAGTTCCCCATCCCCACCATCAAGCAGGCGGCGGCGCTGGGCCTGTGCGGCCTCTATACCCCGGAGCAGTATGACGGTCTGGGCCTGAGCCGGCTCGATGCCAGCCTCATCTTCGAGCGCCTCGCCATGGGCTGCACCTCCACCACCGCCTATCTCACTATCCACAACATGGTGAGCTGGATGCTGGGTAGCTGGCTGCCTGCCGAGGTGGCCGAGGAGTGGGTACCGAGGCTAGCCAGCGGCGAGCTGCTGGGATCCTACTGCCTCACCGAGCCGGGGGCGGGCTCCGACGCTGCGGCCCTCAAGACCCGCGCCGTGCGCGATGGCGCGGATTACCTCCTCGATGGCAGCAAGGTGTTCATCTCGGGCGCCGGCAGCACCGACGTGCTGGTGGTGATGGCCCGCACCGGTGGCGAGGGGGCCAAGGGGATCTCCGCCTTTATGGTGCCCGCCGACACGCCGGGGGTGAGCTATGGCAAGGCGGAGGAGAAGATGGGCTGGAACAGCCAGCCGACCCGGGAGGTGAACTTCAATGCCGTGCGCATTCCCGCTCGCTTCCGGCTGGGGGAGGAGGGGGAAGGGTTCAAGTTCGCCATGCAGGCGCTCGATGGGGGGCGCATCAACATCGCCAGCTGTTCTCTGGGCACAGCCCAGCAGGCCCTGGACGACGCGTTGGAGCACGTGCGCCAGCGTCAGCAATTTGGACACCCGATCAGCGAATTCCAGAGCGTGCAGTTTCGCCTGGCCGACATGGCCACCGAGCTCGCCGCCGCCCGCCTGCTGGTGCGCCAGGCGGCCGCCAAACTCGATGAGGGCAGCCCGGACAAGAGTGCCTGGTGCGCCATGGCCAAGCGTTTTGCCACCGATGTGGGTCACCGCATTTGCGACGACGCCCTGCAACTCTTTGGCGGCTATGGTTATATCCGCGAGTATCCGCTTGAGCGCTATCTGCGCGATACCCGGGTGCACCGCATTCTGGAAGGGACGAATGAAGTGATGCGGCTCATCATCGCCCGCCACCTGCTGGCCGACCCCGGCCTGTCGCTGGAGTAGCGGGAGGGGCCTGCTCTGAGGACGCAGTCGGCGCGTCCTCATGCTTTGTGAGCCAGGTGCAGGTTGGCTCCATTCAACCCTGTCATCATGGGGCAGTTTTTTTGACAAGGACAACGCAATGACAAGGATCAGGCTCGAATATCACGGCCACGTGGCCTACATCACCCTCGATCACCCACCCGCCAACACCTGGACGCTCGCCAGCCTGAAAGCCTTCTTGCAGATGATGGTGGAGCTGGATGGTCGCCCCGACGTGGTGGCCCTGGTGATCCGCGGTGCCGGAGAGAAATTCTTCTGCGCTGGCGCCGATCTCAAGATGTTCGCCGACGGCAGCCTGGCGCATGCCCGCGAGGTGGCCGAGGCTTTTGGCCACGCCTTCGAGGCGCTGGCCCGCTTTCACGGGGTCAGCATCGCCGCCATCAACGGCTATGCCATGGGAGGGGGGCTCGAAGTCGCGCTGGCCTGCGACATCCGCATCGCCGAGCAGCAGGCCAAGCTGGGGTTGCCGGAGGCCTCGGTGGGGCTCCTGCCCTGTGCTGGCGGCACCCAGCGCCTCACCGAGCTGGTGGGGCCGGGCTGGGCCAAGCGGATGATCCTCTGCGGCGAGAAGGTGAGCGCCACCCTGGCCTACGAGATGGGGCTGGTGGAGGAGGTGGTGACCGAGGGGCACGCCTGGGAGGCGGCGCAGCAGATGGCCCAGCTGGTGGAGCGCCAGAGCCCGAGCGCCCTGCGTGCCTGCAAACAGCTCATCAATCAGGGGCGAAGCACCCACAGGGACGCGGCGCTGCCGCTCGAGCGCAGCCTGTTTCTCGCCCTGTTTGACGATACCAACCAGCGCGAAGGGGTGGCGGCCTTCCTCGAGAAGCGGGCCCCGCGCTGGCGTTACGACCAATCCAGGCCGAAAGAGTGAGGGAGTGAAGAATGAATGAGGTAATGATGGCGGCCCGCCATGTCGCAGGGGCAGATACCCGGTCTGCGGGGGCTGCCCATGAGTGAGCCCGTGCGCATCGAGACCCGCCCCACGGCGGATGGTGGCCACATCGGCATCCTCACCCTGGACAGCCCCGCCTCCCTCAATGCCCTGAGCCTTGAGATGATCCAGTTGTTGCAGGGGGCGTTGACCCGCTGGGAGCAGGATCCGGCCATCGTCTGCGTGCTGTTGCAGGGGGCCGGCGAGAAGGCATTCTGCGCCGGTGGCGACATCCGCTCCTTTTATTACCGCAAGCAGGAGGGGAGCGAGTCGGCACTGTTTGGCTATGCCCGCGACTTCTTCGAACAGGAGTACCGGCTCGATCACCACATCCACTGCTACGGCAAGCCCCTTGTCTGCGTGGCGGACGGCATCTGCATGGGGGGCGGCATCGGTCTCTTTGCCGGGGCCGGGTTCCGGGTGGTGACCGAGAAGAGTCTGTTCGCCATGCCGGAGGTGACCATAGGCCTCTATCCGGACGTGGGGGCCAGCTGGTTTTTGAGCCGGATGCCGGGGCGGCTCGGACTCTGGCTTGGCCTCACCGGTGCCCGCTTCAACGGGGCGGATGCCATCGGCCTGGGGCTCGCGGATCATGCCATGGGGAGCCGCGAGCGGGTGGAACTGCCGGTGCGCCTCGCCGCCCTCGACTGGTCTGCAGGCGACCCCTGCGAGCAGATCGAGGTGCTGCTCACCGATTTGCAGGAAGCCCCTGGTCAGGCATTGCCGCCTCCCGTACTGCTGCCCCACCAGGCCCGCATCGATGCGCTGTTGGCTGGCCGCTCCCTGCAAGGGGTGCTGGCACGCCTCGAGGCCGCCGGGCTGGACGAACCGGCGCTGGTTCAGGGGCGGGAGACCTGCCTTCGCGGCAGCCCCATCAGCCGCGCCATTCTCTGGCGCCAGTTCTGGCAGGCACGGCGCCAGTCCCTGGCCGAGGTGTTTGCCGACGAGCTGACCCTCTCGGTCAACTGCGTGCTCAGAGGGGACTTCGTGGAAGGGGGGCGGGCCCTGCTCATCGACAAGGACAAGTCCCCTCGCTGGCAGGCCCCGCAGGCGGGGGAGGCCTGGCTGGATGCCTTCTATCGCTGGCCCGAGGGTGACAACCCCTTGCGCCCCCGCTGACGCGGGATCACACACAAGGAGCACACCATGACAAGGATTGGGTTTATCGGGCTTGGCAACATGGGGGGGCCCATGGCCGCCAACCTGGCCAGGGCGGGGCACAGGGTGCAGGTGTTTGATCTGGTGCCCGAGAGCCTGAGCCGGGCCATCGAGGCTGGCTGCATTGCCGCCGGGAATGCCCGGGAAGCGGTGAGCGGCTGCGAGCTGGTCATCAGCATGCTGCCAGCGGGCGAGCACGTGCGCAGCCTCTGGCTGGGGGAGAGTGTCGGTGAGCGGGGCGGCCAGGATCTGCTGGCGGCCCTGTCGCCCGGTGCCCTGGTCATCGACTGCTCCACCATAGACGTGGCCTCGGCCCGTCAGGTGGGGGCGGCGGCGCAGGCGCGCGGCATCCGTTTTCTCGATGCCCCCGTTTCGGGGGGCGTGGCTGGCGCGGCGGCGGGCACGCTCACTTTCATCGTCGGCGGCGAACAAGCGGATTTTGAAGCGGCCAGACCCGTGCTCGCCTGCATGGGGCAGAACCTGTTTCACGCCGGTGCCCTCGGCGCGGGCCAGATCGCCAAGATGTGCAACAACATGCTGCTCGCCATCCACATGGCCGGCACCGCCGAGGCGCTGGCGCTCGGGGTCAAGGAGGGGCTGGATCCCGCCGTGCTCTCCACCATCATGGGCAAGAGTTCGGGCAACAACTGGAGCCTTGAGCGCTACAACCCCTGGCCCGGGGTGATGGAGAACGTCCCGGCATCCCGTGGGTATACAGGGGGCTTTATGACCCGGCTGATGGTCAAGGATTTGGGGCTCGCCATGGCGTTGGCGGAACATGCCCACAGCGCCGTGCCCATGGGGGCCCTGGCCCGCAACCTCTTCAACCTGCACGGGAGCCTGGGCCAGGAGAACAAGGATTTTTCCAGCATCCTCGAGCTCTATCGGGACAAAACAGCGTCGGGTTAAGGGCCGCTATCTACCTTTTTACCCGATAGTCTTTGACTCGACAGTCACCGGCCATCTCACCAGGAGCATTTATGGATATCACACGGAAAGTCATCGCCATCACGGGGGCGGGCAGGGGGCTCGGGCGCGCCATCGCTCTGAGTCTGGCGGAGCAGGGGGCCGTGCTGGCCCTCATCGACGTCAACCGCACCGATCTGGAGGTGACCGAGGCGGAAGTGCGCAGCCGTGACGGCCGCTGCGCCCTGTTCGTCTGCAACGTGGCAAGCGAGCCAGAGGTCGAGGCGACCTTCGCCGCCATCAAGGATCAGTTCGGTGCCCTGCACGGCCTCGTCAACTGTGCCGGCATCCTGCGCGACGGCATGCTGATCAAGGTGAAGGAGGGGGCACTGACGGAGAAGATGAGCCTGGCCCAGTGGCAGAGCGTCATCGACGTCAATCTCACCGGCACCTTCCTGTGCGGGCGCGAGGGGGGGGCGCTGATGGCCACCGGCGGGGAGGGGGGCGTCATCATCAACATCTCCTCCATCGCCCGGGCCGGCAACATGGGCCAGAGCAACTATGCCGCCAGCAAGGCGGGGGTGGCCTCTCTGGTGGTCACCTGGGGGAAGGAGCTGGCCCGTCACGGCATCCGGGTGATGGGCATCGCCCCCGGCGTCTTTGCCACCGACATGACGGCGGCGATGAAGCCCGAAGCCATGGCCCGCATGCAACAGGCCATCCCGGTGGGCACCCTGGGGCAGGCGGCGCAGCTGGCCCAGACGGTGCAGTTCATCCTTGCCAACGACTATCTGTCGGGGCGGATGATCGAGCTGGACGGCGGCTTGAGGCTCTAGTCCCCCCTGCATATACCCTCTCTGACGCCCCTCCAGCAGGGGCGTTTTTGCAGGGGAAAGGCCCCAGTGCAAGGGTGCATAGCCATGCAGGTCCGGCTTTTGAAAAGCGGGGCGGCATCATGAAAAGTCGTGAAATATCAACGGGTCTTTCTTAATTTGAACCAGCTCACAGGCACCCCGGGTCAGTGCTGTAAAATTGCGCGCGGTCAAGGCGGCTCATGATTGACGGCAAGAGGGATTGCGGCCGGAATAGTCATGCAATATAGTTGCCGCCTTTTTCACGGGGTATGGATTTCTAGCCCCTCCCATGTCGCGCGCTGTATGAATACGGATGCTCAGCCGCCGCCTAATAAAACAGGTTTGAGATGGACAAGAAACTGGGGCTGGGTGCCCTCATTTCGCTGGTGATCGGCTCCATGGTCGGTGCCGGGGTTTTCAGTCTGCCGCAAAACATTGCAGCGCACGCCAGTGCCGGGGCCGTCGCCCTGGGATGGGCCATCACGGGGATCGGCATGATCTGCCTCGCCCTGGTCTACCAGAATCTCTCCATGCGTCGACCGGATCTCGATGGCGGCATCTTCAGCTACGCCAAGGCGGGGTTCGGGGATTTCGTCGGCTTCAACGCCGCCTGGGGTTACTGGCTGTGCCAGCTGCTGGCCAACGTCTCCTACGCCATCGTGGTGTTCAGTGCGCTGAGCTACTTCTTCGACACGCCGGACAATGTCATCTTCGGTGACGGCAATACTCCGGTCGCCATCACGCTCGCTTCCCTGCTCATCTGGTCGGTGCATGCCCTGGTGCTGCGCGGCATCCAGGTGGCGGCGCTGGTGAACATCGTCACCACCATCGCCAAGATGGTGCCCCTCATCGTCTTCTGCGTAGCCATCCTGCTCGCTTTCAACATGGAGACCTTCACCCTGGATCTCTGGGGGCAGGGGAGTCCCGAGCTCGGCTCCGTGATGGATCAGGTCAAGTCCACCATGAAGGTGACCCTCTGGGTCTTCATCGGCATCGAGGGGGCCGTGGTGGTCTCCGCCCGTGCCCGCCATCGCAAGGACGTGGGCCGCGCCACCGTGCTGGCGCTGCTCGGCGCCCTGGCGCTCTACGTCATGGTGACCCTGTTCTCCCTGGGTGTCATGAACCAGCCGCAACTGGCGGCCCTCAAGAACCCCTCCACCGCCATGATCCTGGAAGCCGTGGTCGGCCCCTGGGGCGCCTGGCTCATCAACATCGGCTTGGTGATCTCGGTGATGGGGGCCCTGCTGAGCTGGACCGTGCTGGCGGCGGAAGTGCCCTACATAGCCGGCAAGACCGGGGTCTTCCCGGCCTGGTTCGCCAAGGAGAACAAGAACGGTTCCCCCAAGGTGTCGCTCTGGTGCTCCACCTGCCTGGTGCAGATCTTCCTCATCATCATCTACTTCCAGAACAGCACCTACCTGGCGTTGGTGAACATCGCCACCTCGGCGGCCCTGGTGCCCTATGTCTTCTCTGGTGCTTACGGCCTCAAGCTGGCGTTGAAAGGGGAGACCTACGCGGGCCAGCCCCATCAGCGCAAGCGCGACCTGCTGCTGGCCCTGGTGGCCACCGTCTATGGCTGCTGGCTGGTCTATGCCGCCGGGGTGGAGTACCTCTTGCTGGTGGCACTGCTCTACAGCCCGGGGATCTTCATCTACTGGAAGGCGCGCCAGCACCACGGCCTGCGCAGCCTCAACCGGCTGGAGCAGGGGATGACGGCAGCCCTGCTCGGATGCGCCGTGCTGGCGTTCTACAAGGTGATGGACGGTACCATTCCCCTGCATTAATCGGCACAATAAAGAGATGGCAAGATGCCATCTCTTTTTTATGGATAATGGCGGTCAAGTTGACCGCTGTTTCGTTATTGAAGGAATGTTTATGCTGTTTGTGGGCTATCTGGTGTTGGGCGCCTTCGCGGGCATGCTGGCCGGGCTGTTCGGTATCGGCGGCGGCCTCATCATCGTCCCCGTGCTGGTCCTGAGTTTTCACGCACAGGGCGTGGCGCCGGAGATCATCACCCATCTGGCCCTCGGCACCTCGCTGCCCACCATGATCTTCACCGGTTTCAGCTCCCTGCGTGCGCACCAGGAGGCAGGAGCGGTAGACTGGGGGATGATTCGGCGCCTGGGCGCCGGCATGCTGGTCGGTGCCTGGCTCGGCGGCATGACCGCCAACCTGCTGAGCGCCAGCACCCTCAACATCATCATCGGCTGCTTCGCCTGGACCATGGCCCTGCAGATGGGGCTCAATCTGAGGCCAAAAGCGGAGCGACACATGCCGGGCCCCCTTGGTACCGGGATCGCCGGCACCGTCATCGGCTGGATGTCGGCCTTGTTCGGCATCGGTGGCGGCTCGCTGACCGTGCCTTACCTCACCTGGAATTCGGTGCCCATGCGCAACGCCGTGGCCGCCTCCGCCGCCTGCAGCATGCCAATCGCCCTGGCAGGCAGCCTCAGCTACCTCTATGCCGGTTGGGGAGACGCCGAGCTGCCCGAGTGGAGCGTCGGATTCATCTATCTGCCGGCCCTGCTTGGCATCGTGCTCACCAGCACCCAATTTGCCCGTCTGGGCGCCAGACTGGCACACAGAATGCCACCCCGGCGGCTCAAGCAGGCCTTTGCCCTGCTCATGTTGCTGGTGGGTGCCAAATTCATGCTCTTTAGCTGAACCCTTGGCCAGATTGTTGAAAAATAAGGCGAACGGCTCGTGATGCGGTAGAAAGCCATTGCATTGAGGGGCCAGTTTGCCTATTCTCCTCGCCGGTGGTCCTATTGGTCCTCTCGCATTGATAACCCGTCGACCTGGTCAGGACCGGAAGGTAGCAGCCAAGGCGGGGGACTCGAGTGCCGGGATGTGGCTGGTAGGGCCACCACCTGTTTTTGCCATTCAACAAGTTACAGCTAATACCCCCTTCAGACCTCTTGGTAATCCACTTCATGTGGATGAATCAGGAGTCTTCAAAGTGAATCTCTGGCTCAATCCACACGGCAGCTGATACTACCGGAAAGTCACCAGGCACCCCTGTGGTGGTCGTAAAGCGTGCTCGTTGTAGCGATCAACAATCCCTGCAAACCCGCGACAAGCTGATGGCCCGTGCGGCGGTAGCCAAGTGGCCTGCGCCATCTCCTGGTGTGCTCCCCATTCCCTGTTGCCTTGGTCATCCGTCGGTGTTTGCCGGTCGTGCCCGTGCAGACCGTCAATACCCTCTCTTCGGCCCTGCCTGTTTCCTCGCTGGGCGGAAAGTCGACATGGGGAGTTCCAGCAACTGGTGTCGGCCGTCATCGGCGTACCACATGGCGGAAATAAAAGATTGAAAATAGCCCCTGGCATCGGGCTATTTCATTGATCCCGGCATTCGTCAATTTTGGTATATCCAAGGGATATCTTGTGCTTTGTACTCCTTGCATCGACCCCGTAATCTCGGGGGCGTCATCATTTATTAACAAGGAAAAAGCCATGTTGCAAACCATATTTAAATTGACGCCTCTGGTTGCCGCCATCATGTCAGGATATGCCAGCGCCGGGGAAACCATCCGGCTGGGGATAATGAGCGGCGAAGATGAAGGTGTGTGGAAAGTTGCCTCGGTACAGGCCAAAAAGCAGGGGCTGGATATCGAGCTTATCAAGTTCAATGACTATATTCTGCCCAACGAGGCGCTGGAGAATGGCGAAATAGATGCCAACGCATTTCAGCACAAACCCTACCTGGACAATCAGGTGAAGAGCCGTGGCTACCATATCGTGCCGGTCGGCAATACGGCGGTGTGGCCCATCGGTCTGTATTCCAAGAAATTCAATGCGGTCGGTGACTTGCCGGAGAGGGCCATCATAGGGGTGCCCAACGATCCCAGCAATGAAGGGCGTGCGCTGCGGGTGCTGGCGTCGGCCGGGGTCATCAAGCTGCGTCCCGGCTCGGGCATATTGGCGACCACTACGGATATTATCGACAACCCCAAGAAATTGCAGATAAGGGAGCTGGATACCGGCATCATAGGGCGCTCTCTGGAGGATCTGGATGCCGCCGTGGTCAATACGGACTGGGCATTGAAATCCGGCTTGAGCCAGCAGCAACGTATTTATTCCGAGACGGCAAAAGAGAATCCTTACAATAATTTCATCGCGGTCAAAAGCGGCAATGAAAGCGCCCCCTGGGTGAAAACTCTGGTGGCATCCTATCAAAATGAGCAAGTCAAGGCTGCGCTGGAAAAATACTATAAAGGGACGGCTATCCCTGCGTGGTAATTAATACCGGTGATCCATCACTGATGATTTATTGGTTATGGATACTGCCTTCTATCGGGGCCGCCTTCTCACCGGAGCGCGGTCCCCTATTTTGGGTGGCCGCACAGTGCGGCCATTTTGCAAGACAACCTGGGCCGGTACTCGACCGGGCCCTTGCAGACAAAGACATGAGCAGGATGCGCCATGAAGTTCCGTTATTTTCCCCGCACTGAAGAGATCAACGGTTGGGCCGCCATCTTGCCCGAGCGGGTGCCCAGCGCACCGCTGAAGGGGGTGGTCCAGGGGGACTGGGTGGTGGTGGGGGCGGGCTATGCCGGGCTGGCCTTTGCCCATGTGCTGGCCGAGCATCAGCCACAGGCCCGCATCGTGCTGCTGGAAGCGGGTGTGGTGGGGGACAACGCCGCCGGGCGCAACTCGGGGTTTGCCATCGATTTGCCCCACAATATCGGCAGCGGCACCGCCGAGCTGGCCAAGGCCAGCCACTATCGGCGACTGCTGAAAGGGGGACTGGCCCAGTTGGCGCACTGGGTCAGCCGGTATCGCATTGATTGCGACTGGCAGCAGAGCGGCAAGTATCACTGCGCCGTCAAGGCCGGATCCGCCGGGCTGCTCAAACAATACGCCCACGAGCTGGATCTGCTGGACGAAGGCTATGAGTACCTGGAAGGGGCCGCCCTCTCGGCCCGTCTCGGCACCGGCTTTTACCACTCGGCCATCTATACCCCCAATACAGTGCTGCTCAATCCGGCCGCTCTGGTGCAGGGGCTTGCCGACAAGCTGCCGGGAAATGTGACCCTGTATGAGCGTAGCCCCGCCTTGCGGGTGGACAGCGCAGGCGGCGTTCGTATCACCACGCCCCATGGGGAGGTGGTGGCGAGCAAGGCCATGTTTGCCATCAACGGCGGCGCGGGTCAGCTGACCCCCTTTGCCGGCAAGCTTGCCTCCCTGGTGACCCATGCCACCCTGACCGAGCCGCTGACGCCCAAGCAGCGGGCCGGGTTGGGGGACATTGCGCCCTGGGGACTGACCCCGGTCAACGCCATCGTCGGCGCGACCTTTCGCTACACCCGGGATCACCGCATCCTGATCCGCCAGCATGTCGCTCATGCGCCGACACTGCACAGCCGTGCCGGGACCAATGAGGCCATGGTGCGGCGTCACCGCCAGTTGCTGCTCTCCCGCTTTCCCGCGCTGGGGGAGGTGGCCTTCGCCCATAGCTGGTCCGGGCTCATCAGCGTGAGCCGCAACGGGGCGCCGCTGTGGGGCCAGTTCGGCCCGGATCTCTACGCCGCGCTGGGATGCAACGGGGCTGGCATTAGCAAGCAAACCATGGCGGGCAAGGCGCTGGCCGATCTAGTGTGCGGGGTGGAGAGCCCCTGGGGCGAGCAGATGCGCGCCCTGGGCACGGCAAGCTATCTCCCGCCACGGCCCTGGCTGGATCTGGGGGTGCAAGGCTATCTCTGGAAAGAGCGGCTGCTGGGGGCTGGCGAATACTAGCGCCTGGTCACCATGGGGGACCTGCCCCCTGGCTGAGCAGGGGACAGGTTGTGTGACGGTGTCAATCAAGCTGGGCGGCGGCAGACGCCTGGCGCTTGAAGGGACCTGGCTTGTTGGCCTTGCGGTGTTCCGAAACCAGGATCAGCAGGCGCTGCAGGGCGATGAAGCTGAACAGCAGCAGGCCGATGATGATCTTGGTCCACCAGGAGCTGAGGGTGCCGTCGAAGTTGATGTAGGTCTGGATCAACCCTTGGATCAGCACCCCGAACAGGGAGCCGAAGACGGTGCCCACCCCGCCGCTCAGCAGAGTGCCGCCGATGACCACGGCGGCGATGGCATCGAGCTCCACCCCGACGGCGGCGAGCGGATAGCCCGCCGAGGTATAGAGCGCGAACACGATGCCTGCCAGGGTCGCCAGGGTGGTGGAGAGCAGGTAGATGCGAATGGTGGTGTGGCGCACCGAGATCCCCATCAGGGCTGCCGAGGTGGCGTTGCCGCCGATGGCGTAGACGTTGTTGCCAAAGCGGGTGCGGTTGGCGAGCAGGATGCCGAAGACCACCACCGCCAGCATGATGAGGGCCAGCAGGCTCAGGCGACCGCCCCCCGGTATCTTCCACGACAGGCTCGACAGGTAGGTGAAGGTGGGGTGATCGATGGGCAGGGACTGCTCGGAGATGAGAAAACTGGCCCCCCGCAGGAAGAACATGCCCGCCAGGGTGATGATGAAGGCGGGGATCTTCAGGGTGTCGATCAGCCAGCCCATGAGGGCGCCAAAGCCTGCTCCGAGTACCAGCACCAGAGGGATGGCCAGCACGGGGCTGACGCCCAGCTTCCCGATGAGGGTTGCCAGCAGCACGCCGGTGAAGGCGATGACGGCCCCCACCGACAGATCGATGCCCCCCGAGAGGATGACGAAGGTCATGCCCACCGCCACTATGCCGAGAAAGGCGTTGTCCGTCAGTATGTTGCAGATGATGCGGGTGGACATGAAGGCTGGGAAGGAGGCCAGGCAGAGCAGATAGCCCAGCACGAAGACCATGATGGTCACCATCAGGGGGAGGTTGCGTTTAAACATGGCGAGTCCCTCGCTGGAAGAGGTGGTTGAGGGCCGGTGACTGCATGACCAGCACCGCCAGCACCACCAGGGCCTTGACGATCTGGTTCCACTGGGGTTGGTAGCCGGAGAGCAGGATCCCGGTGTTCACCCCCTGGATGATCAGTATGCCGATCAGGGAGAGGGCGAGGTTGAAGCGCCCCCCCATCAGGGAGGTGCCTCCTATCACCACCGCCAGAATGGCGTCCATCTCGAGCCAGAGCCCGGCGTTGTTGGCATCGGCACCCCGGATGTCGGCGGCGACTATCATGCCGGCGACGGCGGCCATCATGCCGCTCAACAGGTAGGTGGCGATCACCACCATGGGGGTGTTGAGCCCGGCGTTCTTGGCGGCCTTGATGTTGATCCCCACCGCTTCGATGAAGAGGCCGAGGGCGGTGCGCTTGGTCAGCAGCCAGAGCAGCAGCGCCATGCCCAGGGTGATGATGACCGGGGTGGGCAGATAGAAGAGGGAGCCGCTGCCGATCCAGGCGAGTGCGTCGTTGTTGAAGGTGATGATCTGCCCCTCGGTGATGAGCTGGGCGATGCCCCGGCCCGCCACCATGAGGATCAGGGTGGCGACGATGGGCTGGATCTTGAACACCGCCACCAGCAGGCCGTTCCACAGGCCGCACAGAAGGCCCACCCCGATGACGGCGGCGAAGATGACCGGCAGGCTGTGACCGCCGGTGGCCAGGCTGGCCATGGTGGCCCCGCTGATGGCCATGACGGCGCCCACCGACAGGTCGATGCCGCCGGTGGCGATCACCAGCGTCATGCCGAGGGAGAGCAGGGCCACCGGGGCACAGCGGTTGAGGATGTCGATGAGGCTGCCAAACAGCCGCCCATCCTGGATGTGGATGGCGAAGAAGTTGTCGGCGACCAGGGCATTGATGAGCAGCACGCACACCAGGGCGGCGCACTGGGCCGAGCCCGTGGGCCACTCCCTGCGGGCGCGCGACCCCTTGGCGAGGGGAAGAATGGATGACGTCATATCAGGCCTCACATGCAATGGCGTTCATGATGGCGGGGACGCTCAGGGCGTCCGTCGCAAGCTCTGCCACCTGTTTTCTGTCACGAAGGACGATCACCCGATCGGCATAGCCCACCAGCTCCTCGAGCTCGGAGGAGATGACCAGCAGGGCCAGCCCGTTGGCACAGAGGGATTCGATGAGGCGGATGATCTCGGCGTGGGCCCCCACGTCGATGCCCCGGGTAGGCTCGTCCAGGATCAGGAACTGGGGTTTGGTGAGCAGCCAGCGGGCGAGCAGCACCTTTTGCTGGTTGCCCCCGGAGAGAAACTGGATGGGCTGCTCCGGTCCCGGGGTCTTGATGGCCAACTGCTCGATGAGGCGGGCGGTGATCTCGTCCTGTTCCTTGCGAGACAGGGGATGCAACCAGCCCCGCTGGGCTTGCAGGGCCAGCACCATGTTCTCCCGCACCGAGGCCGAGGCGATGATGCCGGCGCTCTTGCGATCCTCCGGGCAGAAACCAAAGCCGTTGGCGGCCGCCTGGCGTGCAGAGCGGATGGTCACCGGCTTGTCCCGCACCCGGCACTCGCCGCTGTCGCTCGGCACTATGCCGAACATCAGCTCGGCGGTCTCGGTACGACCGGACCCGAGCAGGCCGGCGAGGCCCACTATCTCCCCGGGCATGACGTCGAGACTGAAGGGGGCGATGACTCCCCGCTTGCCATAGTCCCTGAACGACACCATGGGCTGGTTGCTGCGCAGTGTCTTGCCCGCCCGCTTGAGGGCATTGTCGTCCAGCTCGCGTCCCAGCATCATCTTGACCAGCTCCAGTTGTGGCAGTGCCTGGGTGTCGCGGGTGCCGACCAGCTCGCCGTTGCGCAGCACTGTGATGCGATCGCTGATGGCGTAGACCTGATCGAGAAAATGGGTGATGAAGATGAGGCTCACCCCCTGATCCCGCAGGCGCGTCATGAGGGAGAAGAGCATTTGGACTTCGCTGGCATCCAGGCTCGCGGTGGGCTCGTCCAGGATCAGGATCCTGGCGGAGAGTGACACCGCCCGGGCGATGGCCACGATCTGCTGCATGGCGACCGAATAGTGGTCGAGGGGCAGGGTGACATCCATCTCGAAGCCGTGGCTGGCCATGATGGCGCTGGCCTGCCGGGTCATGGCGCCCCGGTCGATGAAGCCGAAACGGCGGGGCTCATGGCCGATGAAGAGGTTGTCCGCCACCGACATGTTCGGCAGCAGGTTGACCTCCTGATAGACGGTGCCTATCCCCAGACGCTGGGCATGGGCGGTGTCCGTCGGGGAGATGGGGACGCCATCGAGTTCGATACGGCCGGCGTCTCGCTGATAGACACCAGTGAGGGTCTTGATCAAAGTGGACTTGCCGGCCCCGTTCTCGCCGAGCAGCGCCATGATCTCTCCCCGGCGCAGGGAGAAGTCCACCTGATGCAGGGCTCGTACTCCGGGAAACGCCTTGCATATTCCGCGGGCATTCAATACGACATCGTGAGTGTTCTCTGACATGAACATTGGCTCTCCGATATAGCGCGCCATACAAGTTCAATCACTTATATGGCGCGCTATGTGACAGTCTGGCGGGGGAGCGGGATTAATAACCCATGTCTTTTTTCAGCTCGAGCTGCGCCTCGGCACTCCCGGGCTCAAACAGTTTGGACTCCGTCTTGATATGTTTGGGGGGCAGGGTGCCATCTTTCTTATAGGCCAGCAGGGCATCGAAGGCCGGTCCCGCCATATTCGGCGTGAGCTCCACCGAGGCATTGGCTTCGCCTGCGATCATCGCCTTGAAAATATCCGGCACGCCATCGATGGAGATGATCTTGATATCCTTGCCCGGTTTCAGCCCGGCCTCTTTAATGGCCTGGATGGCGCCGATGGCCATGTCATCGTTATGGGCGTAGACGGCGCAAATATTCTTGCCGCTATTTTCCGCCTTGATGAAGCTCTCCATCACTTCCTTGCCTTTGCTGCGGGTGAAATCGCCGGACTGGGTGCGGATGATCTTGATGGTGGGCACGGCCGAGACGGTGTCGAGGAAGCCCTTCTTGCGATCCAGCGCCACGCTGGCACCCACCGTGCCCTGCAATTCAACCACGTTGCACGGTTTGCCATCCTGCTGCTTGATGAGCCACTGGGCTGCCACTTCCCCTTCGTGGACGCTGTCGGCGGCGACCCCGGTCATGAAGAGACCGTCATCTTTTACCGTGATATTGCGATCCAGCAGGAAGACCGGGATCTCGGCCTCTTTCGCCTCCTGCAATACCGGCTCCCAGCCAGTCTGTACCACGGGGGCAATAAAGATGGCATCCACTCCTTGGGCAATAAAGGAGCGAATGGCCTTGATCTGGTTCTCCTGTTTCTGCTGGGCATCGGCAATTTTCAGGATGATGCCGCGTTTTTGGGCCTCGCTCTTGGCGACCGATGTTTCTGCAGCTCGCCACCCGGATTCAGAACCAATTTGCGAGAAGCCCACGGTCATCTCTGCAGAATATGCAGTTGCCGAAAGAATAAGGGTGCTGATAATGCTCGCCAGTTTCACTTTTTTATACATATGACACTCCTTTGTGATGCATGGTGAAATAAACCGGAACACGTCAGGTTTTTATTGTACGGGTCAAGGTTATAGGCTCTTGAATTAAACGGCGGGAGGTGGCTCACAGAAAATTTTCAGCAGCACGATGCTTCATACAAACAGCAGAAGAGTTCATATATCGAGCCCTGCCTGCATTGATTTTTATGCATATTTATTTAATTAGGCAACCATTGTGTCCAGAGTGCCACCTGCTTTTTGCCCCCGTTATCGGGGGCGCAGGCACGCAGATGAGGGGCCCTCGTCAACGAAGAGGGGGATATTCCCCTGGCACAGGCGACCCCTCTTGGCGCACCGCTGCCAGCAGATAATCCACGAAGGCCCGGACCCGGGCCGAGAGGTGACGGTGCTGTGGATAGAGGGCGTAGAAGGGGCGGGATCGCCCCGCAAAGGGGGTCATCACCTCGACCAGCTTGCCTTGCAACAGCGCCTCGGCTGCCACGAAATGGTAGATCTGGAACAGACCGCCCCCAGCCACCGCCCAGCCCAGGCCCGCCAGCACATCGTCAAGCACCCGCTGTCTGCTCTGAACATGAAGGTCGACAGGGTCCCCCTGCTCGTTCACGAACTGCCAGGGGAAGGGGCGACCCGTGCTCGGGGTGATGAACTGGATCAGATCATGTTGCGACAGCATCTCCAGGGAGGTTGGCGCGGGGCGGCGGGCGGCATAATCGGGGGCGCAGAAGACCCCGAGGCTGGCATCCTCCAGCTTGCGGGCGATGATCCGCCCATCGCGCGGCTCTCCCAGCCGGATGGCCAGATCGTAACCATCATCCACGAAGTCGATGTTCCTGTTGGAGACATTGAGCTCCAGTTCGACCTCGGGATAGGCCGCCATGAAGCCCGGCAGCAGGGGCACCAGACGGTGGTGGGCATAGACGGTGCCCACGCTGATGCGCAGCACTCCTCTGGGGTGGCGCTGGCGACCGGTGATGGCCCGCTCGGCCTCGGCGATTTGCTCGAGCGCTTGCTGGCACTGTTCCCGATAGAGCTCCCCGTCATGGGTGAGGCGCACGCTGCGGGTGGTGCGATGGAAGAGTTTGACGCCGAGCCTGGCCTCGAGACGCTGGATGGAGCGGCTCACCGAGGCGGGCGTCACCCCCAGTACCTGAGCCGTGGCGGTAAAGCTGCCAAGTTCGGCTGCCTTGCAAAAGAGCTCTATGGTGCCGAGCTGGACGGGGTCGAAGGCACGGGACGTATGTTCATCCATGTAAATAATCAAGTTCAATGGTGTGAGTTTATTCGTCCGTGGGTAATCAGTAAATTGCTCATCGAGGGCGGCCCGGTGGCCGCCCGATCGATCACTGCCATCAAAAGGAAGATCACGATGAAGAACACCCTCAAGGCCGTGCTGGCCTCACTGCTGCTGGCGACCTCCGCTGCGGCCAGCGCCGCCCCGAAAGGCGAGATCCTGGTGCTGCTCTCGAGCGAGATCGAACTGCCGCTGCAAGGGGGCAAGAGCCTGACCACCGGCTTCTACCAGAATGAACTGGGGGTGCCTGCCGCCGCCCTGCTGGAGGCTGGTTATACCCTGACCCCGGTGACCCCGAGAGGGAACCGGCCCGTTGTCGACAAACACTCCGTCGATCCCCAGTACTTTGGTGGCAACCCGCAGGAGATGGTGCGCATCGGCGCCGTCGTGGAGGGGCTGCTTGGCGCCGGCAAGGTGCTCTCCCTGAGGGAGGTGCTGGCATCCGGTCCCGAGCGCTATGCCGGCCTCTTCATTCCCGGCGGCCATGCGCCCCTCATCGATCTTGCCAAGGATCCCGAGGTGGGGACCCTGCTTCGCCACTTCCATGACAACCACAAACCCACGGCCGCCATCTGCCACGGCCCCATCGCGCTGCTGGCGGCGCAGGCGGATCCGGCCGGGTTCGAGCAGTCGGTCATTGCAGGCAAGGCAGACGGCGCCAGAAAGTGGATCTACGACGGTTACAGGATGACCATCTTCTCCGACAAGGAAGAGGCGGTGTTTGAAGGCTCCCTGGGGGGTGACAAGCTGCGCTACTACCCGGCGAAGGCCATGGCCCAGGCCGGCGGCAGCATGCAGTTCGTGGCACCCTGGCAGCCTGGCGTTGTGATCGATCGCGAGCTCATCACAGGCCAGAATCCCTTCTCCGACCACGCCCTGGCGAGCGCCTTCATCACGGCGCTGGACAAACAGCAAGGGGCAGGCTGACGCCAGGAGAGGTGCAAGTTCCCCCCTTGATCAGTGCAGGCAGCCCCCGTGGGCTGCCTTTTTCATGCCTCAGCCTTGGCGAGAAACGCCTTCATGGCGGGGGTGACACTGTGTTTTCGGGTGATGAAGGCGATGGTGCCTGCGCTCGCATCGCTCAGGGGATGGCAGGGCAGTTTGAAGAGCTGCTGGGCGGTGGCGGCGATGCCGGCGCTGACCACGGCGCAGCCCAGGCCGTGGCTCACCCCGTTGACCAGGTGGAACAGGGAGTCGGTCTCCAGCACCACCCGCAGGCTGATCTGCTGGCGGGCGGCGGCCTCGTCCAGGTAGCGGCGAAACTGCATGGTGGTGCTTGGCAGGATCAGGGGGAGATCTTGCAGGTCCGCCAGGGTCAGCGGCCCGGTCGAGGCGCAGTGGGCAGGCAGGGGGCCCAGCAGGGCCATGGGGTTGGGGTGGCGCAACTGAACGTCGAGGGAGCGGCGCTGATGCTCGGTGAGCAACTCGTCAAAGCCGAGCCCGATGTCGATGCGATGCAGATCCAGCTGCTCCATCAGGGTGGCATGGGTCATCACGCAGAGGTGCAGGCCCACCTTGGGGTAGGCGTCGTTGAACCCCTTGAGCAGCGGCATGATGTCGATGCTCGACTGGGGCACGACGCCGATGCGCAGCGCCCCCGACAGCCCGCCCCGAAAGAGGCTGAGCTCCTGGCGCATGGCATCCTGCTCCTGCAGCATCCGCTCGGCGTGGTGCAGCACCACTTCCCCCGCCTGGGTCAGGGCCACGAACTGGCTGTTGCGCACCACCAGTTCGGTGCCAAGTGACTTCTCCAGGGCGGTGATGCTGGCCGACAGGGTCGGCTGGGTGATGAAGCAAGCCTTGGCCGCCTTGGCGAAGTGACGGTGCTGGACCAGCTCGTAGAAATAGTGCAACTGCTTGATATTCATCGTGGTAATGGCAGCAGGCAAAGGCAATGAGCGACAAATTTAATCAATCGACATCCCGATGGCAATAGAAGTTATCTATTGGTGAATAGATTTGTTTCATTGGTTTTGGCGCGGCGGCTTATCTAAACTTGAGGCCCGAATACAGCTTATAAGCGTCTCGCATGATCCCTTTCAATTCACGGTTGCCCAGTCTGGATGAGCTGGTGGAGGAGGTGGCCGTGTCCGTCAACATCAACGGCATCAACCATGCCGTCATGATGGCCACCCCGGACGATCTCGACGATTTCGCCATCGGTTTTCTGTTTGGCGAGGGGATCATCGGGGGCAACCACGATGTGCACGATATCCAGAGCACCCCGTCCGAGCACGGCATCGTGCTCGATGTCACCATCGCCAACCGCTGTCTGGCAGTGCTTGGCCAGCGCAAGCGCCGCCTGGCCGGTGCCAGCGGCTGTGGCATCTGCGGCGTGGAGGCCATCGAACATGCGTTGCCCGTGCTCACTCCGCTGACCCCGGGCGCCCCCTTCGACACCGCCTCTTTGCAGGATCTGCGGGAGCGCATCGTCCCCTGGCAGAGCAAGGCCCGCCAGAGCGGTGCCCTTCATGCCGCCCTGGCGCTGGATGATCGCGGCGAGATCCTGGCCTGCCGGGAGGACATAGGGCGGCACAACGCCCTGGACAAGCTCATCGGCATGCAGCTGCGCCAGCCGGTGCAGGCCGCCACCCTGGTGATCACCAGTCGCTGCGGCAGCGAACTCATTCACAAGGCGGTGCAATTTGGCGCCGCTTACCTCATCAGCCTTGCTTCCCCCAGCCAGCTCGCAGTGCGACTGGCCCTGAAGTACAACCTGACCCTGATCCATGTGCCCCGATCCGATGCCCCGGTCTGCTATGCCAGCCCCCGCGCCCAGGATCACGTTGGAGACTCCCATGTCCAGTCATATTGAGAAACCGGCCAAGGCCGGCGGCTTTTCCTCCCTGCAGTCCACCTTCAAGCAGGTGCTGCGCAGCCAGAAGACCCGCCAGAACATCAAGAACCTGCTGCGGGTCAACCAGACCGACGGCTTCGACTGCCCCGGCTGCGCCTGGGGTGACAACAAGCAGGGGGCCTTCCAGTTTTGCGAGAACGGCGCCAAGGCGGTGGCCTGGGAATCCACCGGCAAGACGGTGGGGGCCGATTTCTTCGCCGAGCATTCGGTGCGTCGCCTCGCCACCCAGAGCGACTACTGGCTCGAATACCAGGGGCGACTGACCGAGCCCCTGCGCTACAACCCGGCCACCGATCACTACGAGCCGGTTAGCTGGGATCAGGCGTTTGCCCTCATCGCCGACAAACTCAAGAGCCTGGCCAGCCCCGACGAGGTGGAGTTCTACACCTCGGGACGCGCCAGCAACGAAGCCTCCTACCTCTATCAGCTGTTTGGCCGCCTCTATGGCACCAACAACTTCCCCGACTGCTCCAACATGTGCCACGAGGCGAGCGGGGTGGGGCTCATCCAGTCCGTCGGGGTGGGCAAGGGCACCGTGGTGCTCGATGATTTCGACGCCGCCAAAGCCATCTTCGTCTTTGGCCAGAACCCGGGCACCAACCACCCGCGCATGATGAACGCCCTGCGCAAGGCGGCGCGCCAGGGGTGCCAGATCGTCACCTTCAACAATCTCAAAGAGGTGGCCCTAGAGCGCTTCGCGAGCCCCCAGAGCCCGGCGGAGCTACTGACCCCGGCGGCCACCACCATCAGCCACCAGTACCTCACGCCAAAGCTGGGCGGTGACATGGCGGCCATTCGCGGCATGGCGAAATACATCCTGGAAGAGGAGGGGGGGCGCATCGATCTCGCCTTCATCGAGCAGCACACCGCGCACTTTGACGACTACCTGGCCCAGGTGAAGGCCACGGAGTGGACGCAGATCGAGGCGCAATCCGGCCTCGGTCGGGAGGCGATCACCCGGGCGGCGCAGATCTTCGCAAGCAGCGAGAGCGTGATCAGCTGCTGGGCCATGGGGATCACCCAGCACAAGCATTCGGTCGACACCATTCGCGAAATCGTCAACCTGCACCTGATGTGCGGCCAGATTGGCAAGCCGGGGGCCGGACTTTGTCCGGTGCGCGGTCACAGCAACGTGCAGGGCAACCGCACCATGGGGATCAACGAGAAACCCAATGCCGCCTTCCTCGATCGCCTGGAGCGCCGCTTCCCGGTGGGCTTCAAGCGCACGCCGGGGCACAACGTCTACGAGGCCCTTAAAGCCCTTCATGGCGGCAAGAGCAAGGTGCTCATCTGCCTTGGGGGCAACCTGGCAGCCGCCGCGCCGGATACCGAGTTCACCTATGAAGCGATGCGAAGGAGCGAGCTCAACGTGCAGATCAGCACCAAGCTCAACCGCAGCCACCTCATGGTGTCAAAAGATGCTCTTATCCTGCCCTGCCTGGGCCGTACCGAGCTCGATCAGCAGCGCACCGGGGTGCAGAAGATCACCGTGGAGGACACCTTCAGCATGGTGCACGCCTCCACCGGGATGAACGAGCCGGTCTCGCCGCTCTGTCTCTCCGAGATAGACATCGTGGCCCGCATGGCCGAGGCAACGCTTGGCAGCGATCGGGTGGACTGGCTGGCGCTGCGGGATGACTACGGGCTGCTGCGGGATCTCATCGAGGAGACCATCGCGGGCTTTGGCGACTTCAACCGCCGCATCGAGGAGCCCTGCGGCTTCCATCTGGAGAACAGCGCCGCCCTGCTGCGCTGGAACACCGCGAGCGGGCGCGCCGAATTCAGGGCGAGCCGTTTGCCGGACTCCATCCTGCCCGAGTGCACCAGCCACGCGGAGCAGATGGTGGACCAGCCCGTGCTGCTGCTTCAGAGCCTGCGCTCCCACGATCAGTACAACACCACCATCTATGGCATGGATGACCGCTATCGCGGCATCAAGGGGCGACGCAACGTGGTCTTCATGAACGAGGAGGATGCCAGGAGGCTGGGGCTCGCCGAGGAGCAGCGGGTGGACATGAGTGCGGTGTGCAACGATGGGCGCGAGCGGGTGGTGCGGGGCTTTAGCGTCATCTTCTACGAGATCCCGAAAGGCAACATCGCCGCCTACTACCCGGAGACCAACCCCCTGGTGGCCATCGAGAGCATAGGGGAGGGCTCTTTCACCCCCACCTCCAAATCGGTGCCCGTACTGGTGACCCCGAGCGCCGCCTCGGTCGAGAGCCTGGCTGTCACGCTCTGATCTCCTGACATGGATACCGTCCGACCCCTGCCATGGCAGGGGTTTTTTATGGGCGAACGGTGTCCGGCAAAGCCTGGGCCATCAGCCCAGGGCCACCACCACGCAGTTTCGGCCCTGGCTCTTGGCATCATAGAGCGCCTTGTCCGCCTCCTTGAGCACGGCGGCGATGCTGGTGGCATCCGCCCCCCAGTGGGCGACGCCGAGGGAGATGGTGATGTGGCCTGCTACCTCCATGTCGTGGCTCGCCACCCGGGTACGCAGGCGCTCGGCGATCTTCTGCGCCTGTGCAAGGGAGACCCCGGGCAGCAGCAGCAGGAACTCTTCGCCGCCGCTTCGACACAAGGCGGCATCGGAACGCAGATCCTGCTGCATCAGGGTGGCGAGGGAGACGATGACGGCATCCCCCACGTCGTGACCGAAGCGGTCGTTGATGGCCTTGAAGTGATCGATGTCCAGGGCAATCACCGTCAGGGGCTGACGCTCGACCTCGTACTCGTCCAGCATCTGCTGCATGGCCCGGCGGTTGAACAGGCCCGTCATGGGGTCGGTGTGGCTGTCGGTGTGCAGCTTGTCGATCTTGGTGTTGAGCAGCCCCAGCCCCTTGAGGATGGCCTGCTTCAACTGGGCCGCTTCGAAATACCAGGCGCGGATCCCCGAGATGCTGGTGGCGGCCCCCTGCTGATCCATGAGCCCGGCCCGGTTGGCCAGTTGCCGCAAGGGTCTGGCGATGATGGTGGCCGAGAGCCAGATGACGAAGAGAATGAAGAGGGTGACCGGGATCATCCCCTTGAGGATCTCCAGCATCTGTTCATCCAGGCCGGCCAGGGTGGCGCTGCGGGGGCGCTGGGCCACCACCCCCCAGCCTGCGTCCGCCACCGGGGCAAAGCCTGCCAGCATCTCGCTGCCCCGGGAGTTGAGCACGCTTTGCGCGCCATCCTGCCCCTTGAGCACCGCATCCACCACCCGGTTCTTGCCAATCCTCTGGCCGATGCGCTCCGGGTTCGGGTGGTAGATGAGGGTGCGCTGGCGGTCCACCACATAAAGATAAGAACCATCCTGGTAGTAGTGCTGCCCCAGCAGGCTGGAGAGCACGCTGGCGGACTCCAGATAGATGGTGCCGGCGACATAGCCGAGGTAGCGTTTGTCTGCCGAGAAGATGGGGTGGGAGAGGCTGATGAGGTAGTTGCCAGTGAGGGAGACCAGGGGATCCGCGATGAGGGGCTGCTGGCTTGCAAGGGTCCGGCTCGCATTGGCCGAGGTGAGCTTGACCCCTTTCACATGCAATGCCTCGGGAGAGACGGCGACGATGACGGAATCGGTGTTCACGATGGCCACCGAGTTGAAGGTGTTGGTCTGCTGGCGCAACTGGCCTGCCACCTCCTCGAGTCCATGGAGGTCGTTGTCCTGCAGCAAGGGGGCGAGCCGGGCCGCGCCATAGGCCAGCTGTCCCTGGGCCGAGCGCAGCATGGTCTCGGTGGAGGCTGCGAGCTTGGTGGCATAGACCCGGTTTGCCTCCAGGGTGCTGTCGATGAGCAGTTGTCTTTGTGCCTGATAGATGGCGTAAAAGCTGTTGCCAAAGGTAGCCAGCACGCCGATGACGGCCAGCGCAAGGATGAGGCGATGCAGATCAAACCTCAGCAGCCAGTGAGAGTGCATGAACGAAACGGATCCTTGTCGTGGCGTCGGGGCAGTGCGGCAATTTTAAGGGGGGTGACCGCCCAATGCCATCGTTAATGTGATTCTCGAATGGTTCCCTTTCATGGCGTGTCCCGGGCGGCAGCCCCGTCCCCTGTCGTCATGAGGCCGGTGAGGGCGGGATCCGCCAGCTCCGCCACCGTCTGCCAGAAGGGGGCGACGAGGGGATTGTCGTTGCCCGGCGGGCGAATGAGCCCGATGATCCAGCTCGCGTCGGCCTCCCCGAGGGGCAGGGTCAGCACATCGGGATGCTCAATGGTGGTGGAGGAGGGGACCAGGGTCCAGGCGATGCCGGCCGCCGCGGTGGCGATGCCGGCGGCGAAGTCGTTCACGTACTGGATGTCCTGAAAGCGCAGGCCGCTCTGGGCGAGGTAATGGATGAACTGATCGTAAAAAGAGGGGGCCTTGTCCCGGCGCAGGATGGCGAGCGGCTTCTCCTGCAGATCGGCGAGCCCTGCCACCCCCTGATAGCCTGCGGGCAGCACGGCGACAAAATGGGCGCGCACCACGGGCAGCACCGGCCAGCCCTTGGGGGCGGGCAGGCGGCAGAAGCCGAGATCCAGGCGACCCTCCGCCAGCGCCAGCAACTGGTGATGGGTGGAGAGATCGTTGAGCTCGATGGCGACCCCGGGGCGGCTGGCCCGAAAACGGGCGATGGCGGCGGGCACCAGCAGCTTGGTGGCGACCCCGAAGCCGATGCGCAGGGTACCCGCGTGGCCCGCCAGCACGTCGCGGGCGCTGCGGGCGAGCTGCTCGCTCTGGGCCACCAGGGTGCAGGCGTCGGCGTAGAGGGCGCGCCCGAGCACCGTCAGCCGGGTGCTGCCGGCGTTGCGCTCGAACAGCTCGCCGCCAAGGTCCGCCTCCAGCCGGCGGATCTGCTTGCTCAGGGCCGACTGGGTGACGTGCTGGCGCGCCGCCGCCTGACCAAAGTGCAATACCTCCCCCAGGGTGACGAAGGCTTTCAGGTCTCTCAACTCCATGGTGCCTCGCTTGATTCCAGATAGGAATGATAGGTGGCCATAATTGTCATTGGACGGAATTCTAGAAGTGTTGGATGCTGGTGCCAACTCATTTCGGGCCCCTGTACGGGGCCGACGTATCACGGGATGGCCCCCGCCATCCGCGCAGAAGGAGCAACACCAGATGCATCATCACAAGTTCAACGACTTCCCGAACGGTTTCCTCTGGGGCGCCGCCTCCGCCGCCTATCAGGTGGAAGGGGCCTGGAACGAGGAGGGCAAGGGCCCCTCGGTATGGGACAGCTTCACCAAGCTGCCGGGCAAGACCTTTGAAGGGAGCAACGGAGACGTGGCGGTGGATCACTACCACAGGGTGGAAGAGGACGTGGCGCTGATGGCCGAGATGGGGCTCAAGGCCTATCGCTTCTCGGTGAGCTGGCCGCGCATCTACCCGACCGGGCGTGGCGAGGTGAACGAGGCGGGGCTCGCCTTCTACGAACGGCTCATCAATGCCCTGCTGGCCCACGGCATCGAGCCTGTGCTGACCCTCTATCACTGGGATCTGCCCCAGGCGCTGCAGGATGAGTACGGCGGCTGGGAAGACAGGCGCATCATCGACGACTTCGAGCGCTACTGCGTCACCCTCTATCAGCGCTTCGCCGGCAAGGTGAAGTACTGGGTGTCGCTCAACGAGCAGAACTACAACCTGACCAACGCCTACCAGCTGGGCACCCATCCTCCCGCCGTGCAGGACAGGAAGCGTTTCTTCGCTGCCAACCACATCGCGTTTCTCGCCAATGCCCGGGTCATCAAGGCGTTTCGCCAGCACGTGCCAAACGGCCTGATCGGACCGAGCTTTGCATACTCCCCCGCCTATCCGGCCTCCTGCGCCCCGAGCGACATGCTGGCGTTCGAGAATGCCGAGGAGTTCACCAACCTCTGGTGGCTGGATGCCTACTGCTTCGGCCGTTACCCCCAGGCGGCGCTCGCCTATCTGCGGGAGACCGGCGAGGCGCCGGAGATCCTGCCGGGCGATCTCGAGCTCTTGCGCGAAGGCACCCCCGACTACATCGGGGTCAACTACTACTACACCCTGACCTTCACCGACAACCCCCTCGGCGGCCAGACGATGCAGCGCATCAACACCACGGGCAAGAAGGGCACTACGCCCTCCAGCGGCATTCCCGGCCTCTACAAGACGGCCCCCAATCCGCACCTTGAGACCAGCAACTGGGACTGGGCCATCGATCCCACCGGGATGCGCATCGCCCTGCGCCGGCTCTCCTCCCGCTACGCCTTGCCGCTTATGATCACCGAGAACGGCCTGGGGGAGTTCGACAAGCTGGAAGCCGGGGACAAGGTGAACGACGACTACCGTATCGCCTATCTGCACAGCCACCTCAAGGCGTGCCAGGAGGCGATGCAGGACGGGGTCGAGCTGATTGGATATTGCGCCTGGTCCTTCACCGACATCCTGAGCTGGCTCAACGGCTACCAGAAGCGCTACGGCTTTGTCTACGTGGACAGGGACGAGCAGGGAGGATCTCTTCGTCGCATCAAGAAAGAGAGCTTCCACTGGTACAGCCAGGTCATTGCAAGCGGTGGCAAGACCCTGTAACGGGCCCGGTGCGCCGCACCTCGTCTGCCCAATGCCGGAAGGCCCCCTCATCGGAGGGGGCCTTCCTTGTTTGTGCAGCAGGCAACCATGACCGCCTAGATAAACATGCCGCCCGAGGCTTCGATGCGCTGGGCGGTGATCCAGCGGCAGTCATCGGAGAGCAGGGCGGCGATGGCGCCACCGATGTCGTCGGGCTGACCCACCCGGCCAAGGGCGGTCTGGCTCGCGAGAAAGTCGTTGACTCCCTTGTTGTCGCGCACCACGCCGCCGCCAAAATCGGTCTCGATGGCGCCGGGGGCCAGCACGTTGACCGCGATGCCCCTGGGGCCCAGCTCCTTGGCCAGATACTGGGTGAGCACCTCGACGCCCCCCTTCATGGCGGCGTAGGCGGCATAACCCGGCATGGCGAAGCGGGTGAGGCCGGTGGAGAGGTTGAGGATGCGACCGCCGTCTGCCAGGAGGGGCAGGAGCGCCTGGGTCAGGAAGAAGGTCCCCTTGAGGTGGATGTTGAGCAGGGTGTCGAACTGCTGCTCCGTGGTCTGCTCGAAGCTGGCATGAATGCCGATCCCGGCGTTGTTGACCAGGAAGTTGAAATGGGTGCGCTGCCACTCCCGGGCGAGCAGTTGCGTCACCTCCTCTGCAAAGGCCGCGAAGGTGGCGCTCTCGCCCACGTCCAGTGTAAGGGCATGGGCCCGAACGCCGAGGGCGCGGGCCTGGGCCACCACCGCCTCCGCCTCTGCGGCCTGGCTGCGGTAGGTGATGATGAGGTCGACGCCTTTGGCGGCGAGGGCCAGGGCCCCGTGCTTGCCAAGGCCGCGGCTGGCCCCGGTGATGAGGGCGATGGGTCTGGTCATGGTATGACTCCTGTCAGGGTGGCGGACACAGGCTCGATACGAGCCGACCGGATCACTGTATTGTTCCTTTTAAACTGGATAAATAGCGTGATAATAGAATCACTGTTCCGTTTATCGAGACAATCAGGTCATGGATCAACTGGATGCGATGAGAGCCTTCGTGCGTGTCGCCGAGCTGGAGAGTTTTACCCGCTGCGCCGAACAGACGGGCATCCCCAAGGCGACCCTCTCTGCCGCCATCCGCCGGCTGGAGGAGCGCATGGGGACCCGGCTCCTGCTGCGTACCACGCGGCGGGTGCAGCTCACCACGGACGGCCAGCTCTGCTATGCCAGATGCCGGGAGCTTTTGGCGGACATGGAGGAGTTTGACGGCCTGTTTCGCCAGGGGGGGCAGATCTCGGGACAACTGCGGGTCGACATGCCAAGCCGGATGGCCCGCCACCTGGTGATCCCGGCCCTGCCGGACTTTCTGGCGCAGCATCCCGCCCTGCAACTGATGCTGAGCAGCACGGACAGGCGGGTGGATCTGGTGCGCGAGGGGTTTGACTGCGTGGTGCGGGTCGGGGTGCTTGAGCCCTCGAGCCTGGTGGCCAGGCCCCTTGGTCACTATCGCCAGATCAACTGTGCCAGCGCAGGCTACCTGGCTCGCCACGGGGTGCCCCGCACCCTTGTGGATCTGGCGGGCCACCGGCTGGTGCACTATGGTCCCGGGTTTGGTGCCGGGCAGGGGCGCAGCGAGCCCGGCTTTGAATACCTGGCAGAAGATGGCCGCCGCGCCCTGCTGCCCATGGCGGGGGCCCTCATGGTTAATGACAGCGAGACCTACCTGGCGGCGGCGCTGGCGGGGCTTGGCATCATCCAGATGCCGCGGGTGGGGGTCGAATCCCTGCTCGCGGGGGGCGAGCTGGTGAGCATCCTGCCCCAGTGGCAGCCGCCGCCGCTCCCCATCCACGCCCTCTATGCCCATCGCCGCCAACTGGCCCCCAGGGTCCAGCTCTTCATCCACTGGCTGGCGGGGTTGCTCGCCGCCCATCTCGGGGGCACCTCAGAGGCGGCTGCGCCTTGAGCGAAACTCGCGGGGCGAGAGGGCAAACGCCTCACGAAAGAAGCGGGTAAAGCTGCTCTGGCGGGCAAAACCCAGGCGCTCCCCCACTGTCTGCAGGGGGAGGGCGGGATCCTGCAACAGGCGGCAGGCCTCCTCCCGGCGTACCCGCTCCAGCAGGCCCGAGAAGTGGCACCCTTCCTCCCGCAGATGGCGGTTGAGGGTCCAGCGGGTCAGCTTGAGGTGCTCGCACACCCCATCGAGCAGAGAGGAGGCCTCGGCGCTCTCTTGCCACAGTTGCTGGCGAATGAGTGTCATCACCCTGTCCCGGTAGCGGCTGCTTGGGCGAAGCTGGGCCATCTGCCGGTCGAGCTCCCCGAGCAGCAGGGGTTGCAGGGGCAGGTTGCACTGCCCGTGGGCGAGATCGAGCAAGGCGGCGGGAAAGCGGAGCTCGAAGGCCGCCCCCTGTTGCAACCGCCCTTCCAGCCAGCCTGCCAGCTCACGCCACAGCCTGGGGCGTACCGGGGTGGGCAGCACCAGCAGCCCCTGGCCCGGGTGGTAGAACTGGAGCAGGGCATAGAGGTGGCAGAGGTTGGCCAGGCTGCTCAGGGCGATGACGTCCGGATGATCGGACTCCGAGTGGTAGCTGATCCTGGCCTGTCCCTCTTCTTCTTGCAGGCGGATCTCGTCGCTCTCGCCGATGAGGGGGCGGTAGGCAAGGAAGAAGTGCAGGGCCTGGCGAAGGGTGGCGGCGTTGCAGCACAGGCTCGCCAGCGACATGAAGTCGGCAAAGAGACCGGGGAGGGCGGGGGGCGTCCAGTCGAGGGCCAGATCCACGTGGGGGGCTGCCCCGGCCAGCAGCCGGAAGTGGCGCCCGGTGTCGAGCCGCCCCTGGGGGATCAGCAGCTCTTCGTGAGCGATGCCGCAGGGGTGCAGGAGGGCAGCAGGATCCCGCCCGCGGGCCTGCCAGTGGTTGAGGCAGTGCAGGGCAATCCGGTTGGAGACGGTCTTCACGGCAAAAATCCTTGTCAGCGGTGGCCCACCATCATCGACCAACGGCGGCGGATTGCCGTGAGCCAGCGCCGCTTTCATGTTTCAGATTTGTAACCAAGGGTAACCCTGCAACCCTTTTCACACTTTTCAATCCTGCTCCCAACCGGCAACTTTCTGCACCCGACGGGCAAGTGAGAGGGGCCGCTTTTGCATAGAGTGGCGACTCCTACACACACAAGGAAGATAACAACAATGAAACACCACTCGCTCTCCCGAACCCGTGTCGCCCTCGCCATCGGGGCCCTGCTGCTGGCAGGGTGCAACGACAACGACTCCACCCCCAAGCCCGAGCAGCCCGTTCTGGGCCACCGCACCGTCACCCTCATCGAGCAGGACGGCCTGCAATTCAAGGATCTCGATGGCAGCGGCACCCTGACCCCCTACGAGGACTGGCGCCTCGGCGCCGCCGAGCGAGCCCGGGATCTGGTGGGCAGGCTCACCCTGGCCCAGAAGGCAGGGCTGATGATGCACGGCACCCTGGTGCTGGACGGGGCGGGGCGGGTGAACCTCGCGGCCATGGACAAGATGCTGCGCGAGGACGGGGTCAACACCTTCATCACCCGCATGGCCGGTGATCCGGCGGCCATCGCCGCGGACAACAACACCCTGCAGGCCCTGCTGGAAGGGGTGGGATTCGGCATCCCCATGACGGTGAGCACGGATCCCCGCAACCACTTCACCCATGATCCGAACGCCACCAGCATCGGTGCCGGGGCCTTCTCCCAGTGGCCCGAAACCCTGGGGCTGGCCGCCATCGGCGATGCCTCCCTGGTGCAGCGCTTTGGCGACATCGCCCGTCAGGAGTACCGTGCCGTCGGCATCCACGAGGCCCTCTCGCCCCAGGCGGATCTCGCGACCGAGCCGCGCTGGGGCCGCATCAACGGCACCTTCGGGGAAGACAACCTGCTCGCCAAGTCCCTGGTCAAGGCCTACATCGAGGGCTTCCAGCAGGGGAGCGAGGGGATAGGCAAGGAGAGCGTGGTCACCGTGGTCAAGCACTTCGCCGGGGCCGGTCCCCAGAAGGACGGGCTGGATGCCCACAACCCCTGGGGCAAGGAGCAGGTCTACCCCGGCGGTCAGTTTGCCTACCACCTGGTGCCCTTCGAGGGTGCCTTCGAGGCCAGGGTGGCCGCCGTGATGCCCTATTACGCCATGCCCCTGGGCCTGACCCAGGATGGGCAGCCCGTCGAGGAGGTGGGGTTTGGCTTCAACCGCCAGATCATCACGGATCTGTTGCGGGGCCACTTCAAGTTTGACGGCGTGGTGCTGAGCGACTGGGGCATCGTCAATGACTGTGACAGCCGCTGCGAGCAGGGGCTGACCCAGGATGAAGTCAATGCCGGGGTGAGCCCCTGGACCGTGCCCTTTGGCATGTCCTGGGGCGTGGAGAAGCTCACCAAGGCCGAGCGTTATGCCAAGGCCATCGACGCCGGGGTGGATCAGTTCGGTGGCGTAGAAGATCCGGCTCCCCTGCTGGCGGCGGTGCAGAGCGGTCTGGTGACCGAGGCGGCCATCACCACCTCGGCCGAGCGGATCCTGGCCCAGAAGTTCGCCCTCGGACTCTTCGAGAATCCCTATGTGGATGCCGAGGCCGCGGTGGCCCTGGTGGGCAAGGCCGAGTTCCAGCAGGAGGCCCAGGCCGCCCAGGCGGCGTCCCATGTGCTGCTGAAGAACGAGGGGGCCCTGCTGCCGCTGAAGGCGGACGGCAAGCGGGTCTATCTGCACAATGTCAACGCCGAGGTGGCCAGGGCCAACGGCTATACGGTGGTGACGAACCTGGCCGACGCGGAGCTTGCCATCGTGCGGGTCAACGCCCCGGGCGAGCAGGATCCCCGCTTCCCGTTTGGCAGCATCCACTTCGGCCAGCTCGGCTTTGCCAGCAATGATCAGGTGGTGCAGGAGACGGCCCACGAAGGGGTCTACCGCGGCGCGGATGACTATGCCGCCATCCAGGCCATCGAGCAGGCCGGGGTGCCCCTGGTGCTCTCCGTCTATCTGGACAGGCCCGCCATCCTGACCGAGGTGGCCCCGGCGGCCCGGGTGCTGCTGGCCAACTTCGGCGCCCTGGATCAGGCCCTGTTCGATGTCATGAGCGGCACCCAGAAGGCACGCGGCAAGCTCCCCTTCGAGCTGCCCTCGAGCTGGCAGGCGGTGCTGGCCCAGTCCCCGGACGTGGCCAAGGACTCACAAAGCCCGCTCTATCCCTACGGGGCCGGTCTGGCCTATTGACGGACAGGGATGTTCTGTCTCTCATCAAGGCGCCTGCGGGCGCCTTTTCCATTGCCCCCATCGACAATCCCGGTTTGGCGCAAGGGGTTGGCTTGGGCATAATGGCGCCCCGGCAACGGGTGCGGTGGCCAGCGCGGCAGGCACCCGGTCACAGTGCACAGGAGATGAGATGAAATTTATCGGAGCCCACGTCAGTGCGGCGGGCGGAGTGGAAAACACCATCGCCCGGGCCAAAGCCATCGGGGCCAACGCCTTCGCCCTGTTTACCAAGAACCAGCGCCAGTGGCAGGCGGCGCCCCTCTCCGAGGCCAGTATTCGCGCCTTCAAGGCCGCCTGCGAGAAGGAGGGCTTTCGTCCCGAGCAGATCCTGCCCCACGACAGCTATCTCATCAACCTGGGTCATCCCGACCCCGACGCCCTCGCCAAGTCCCGGGATGCGTTTCTGGACGAGATGAAGCGCTGCGAGCAACTGGGGCTGTGCTACCTGAACTTCCACCCGGGCAGCCATCTCAAGCAGATCCCCGAGGCGGTGAGCCTGAAGCTCGTGAGCGAATCCATCAACTGGGCGTTGGAGCGCAGCGAAGGGGTGACGGCGGTGATCGAGAATACCGCCGGCCAGGGCACCAACCTCGGCTGGTCGTTCGAGCACCTGGCCACCCTCATCGACGGGGTAGAGGACAAGAGTCGGGTCGGCGTCTGCTTTGACACCTGCCACGCCTTCGCCGCCGGTTACGATCTGCGTACCCCCGAGGGGTGCGAGGCGGTGTTTGCCGACTTCGACCGCATCGTGGGGTTCCAGTACCTCAAGGGGATGCATATCAACGGCGCCAAGTGTACCTTCGGTAGTCGGGTCGACCGTCACCACAGCCTGCGGGAGGGCAACCTCGGCGAGGCGGTGTTCCACCACATCATGAACGACGACCGTTTCGACGGCATCCCGCTTATCCTCGAGACCATCGATGAGTCCATCTGGGGCGAGGAGATAAGCTGGCTGCGCAGCCTGGCCGGGAGCCCGCGCCCGGCGTGATGCTGGGGTCCACCATTGGGTAGCAAGGAGAGACGATGCACGACGAGACAAGGGCGCCCCTGCGCTTTGGCATTGCCGGGGCGGGGGCCATCGCCCGGCGTTTTTGCCGCGATGTGAACGGGCACGCCAGGGGAGCCGAGGTGGTGGCCATCGCCGCCCGGGACCAGGGACGGGCGGACGAGTTCGCCCGGGATCTGGGGCTGCCCCACGCCTATGGCAGCTATGAGGCCCTGGCCGCCAGCCCCGAGGTGGAGGCCGTCTATGTGGCGGTGATCCACCCGGAGCACGCGGGCCTGGTGAGGCAGATGCTGCTGGCGGGCAAGCACGTACTGGTGGAAAAACCGGCGGTGACCCGGGTGGCGGATTGGGACGCCCTGGTGGCGCTCGCCCACGCACGGGGCCTGCTGCTGCTCGAGGCCATGAAGGTGATGTGCTTCCCCGCCATGCGCGCCCTGTTGCAGCGCCTGCCCCTGCTGCCGCCGCCGCGCGAGCTGCGGGCGGCGTTCGGTTCGACCCAGCCCAGGGTGGGCAAGCTGTTCGATCCGGCGCTGGATGGCGGCGCCGCCTGGGACGTGGGGGTCTATCCCCTCTGGCTCCATGCCGCCCTCTGCCATCGGCTGGGGCTGGGCTGCCCCGCCCCCGAGGTGACGCTGACGCGGGCTCCGGGGGAGGTGGATCTCGCCGCCAGCTTCACGTTCGATGAGCCGTTTCGGGCCGAGCTCGAGGCCTCCATCATCGAGGATTTCGAGCGGGAAGCGTCCTTGTCCGGGGAGGGGTGGCGCCTGGTCATCGAGGGCAAATGGTGGAATCCCCAGCACATTCGCTGGCAAGGGGGGCCTGCTCCCGTCATCTGGCCGGCGGACATCTACCTGCCGGTGGAGGGGGGCGGCATGCAGCACGAGGCGGATCACTTCGCCGATTGCCTGCGCCACCGGCTACTGGACTCCCCCTGGGTGCCCCAGGCCGTGACCCGGCAGGTGCTCGGCTGGATTGAAGGGGGACTCGCCGGCTGAGGCCGGGGAAGGGCTGAGGGCCGAGGGGAGCATCGGCTGAACGACAAGGGCGCCAATGGCGCCCTTGTCGTATCCGAAGGGGTTCTCACGCCAGGGTCTGGGCGCGGCAGAAGGCCAGGAAGCGGCGCAGGGCGACGGAGTGGAACTTCTGCTTGTGCCAGACGAGGGAGAGCTGGCGGGGGAAGCGGCGACTCGGGGTGAGGGCCACCAGGCGCCCCTGTGCCAGTCGGTCCGCCACCGCGAGGCGGGAGATGAAGGAGATGCCGAGCCCCTTCTCCACCGCCAGCATCACCGCCTCCAGGGTATTGAGCTCTATCCCCGCCTGCCAGCGGGGCAGGTGGGGCTGGAGCTGCTGCTCGAACTGCTCGCGGCTGCCGGATTGCGCCTCGCGCAGCACCCAGGTTTCCCCGGCAAGCCGGCGCAGGGGCAGCTCGAGCTGATCCGCCAGGGGGTGACCGGGGGCGGCGATGATGAGCATCTCGTCCTCCAGCCAGGGTTCGCTCACCAGGTCCGGGTGGTGGTTCTCCCCCTCGATGAGGGCGAGATCCAGCTCGAAGTGGGCAAGGGCATGGCACAGGAGGTGGGTGTTGGCGATGGTGACCCTGGGGGCGGCCCCCAGCTCCTGGGCCCCCTCCGCCAGCAGGGCGGGCAGCAGGTAGTTGCCGATGGTCTGGCTGGCCCCGAGGTGCAGCTGGCCGCTCGGCTCGGCATCGGGGCTGAAGAGCTGCTCTATCTCCTGCATCCGGGTCAGCAGCTCCTCGGCGGCCGGTTGCAGCAGGCGCCCCTCGCTGTTGAGCTGAAGCCTCGGGTGCACCCGGTCGAACAGGGGCGTGGCGAGCTGGCGCTCCAGCTCCTGCAGCGACTGGGAGACGGCCCCCTTGCTCAGGCAGAGTTCATTGGCGGCGCCCCCCAGGTTGCCGTGGCGGGCGATGGTGGCAAACACCTTGAGTTGTTGCAGGGTGAGCTTCATATCGTTTGATTTTCCTAAACGCTAAGTTCAATTCATTTAGATATCGTAAACGATAGACCCCCTTTATCCTATGCCCATCGTCATCATCAAGAGGGTATCCGCCATGATCGCAAGAACCCGCCGCTCCCTGGCCGCCGCCCCGACCCCCATGGCCGGTCTGGCACTCGGGATCGCCAGCCTCGGCTGGTGCTGGGAAAATGCCGGTCAGTTCGATGGCCGTCTGCAACTGCTGGGGGCCGCCATCGCCGCCGTGCTGCTCCTCGTCCTGACCTTCAAGTTCCTGATCCACCCGCGCCTGCTGTGGCAGGATCTCGCCCATCCCGTGGTGGGCAGCGTGGTGCCCACCTACGCCATGGGGACCATGGTGGTCTCCAAGGCGGTCGGCCTGCTCGCCCCGACGCTGGGGCAGGGGCTCTGGCTGTTTGCGGTCGTCGTCCACCTCGTCTTCCTCGCCACCTTCGTCTGGCACAGGGCCAAAGCGTTTGAAATCCATCACATGGTGCCGAGCTGGTTCGTGCCGCCGGTGGGGATCATCGTGGCTGACGTGGCCTACCCGGGCGGTCCCTTCGCATCCCTGGCCACCGGCCTGCTCTGGTTCGGCATGGCCTGTTACGGCCTGATGCTGCCGCTGATGCTCTATCGCCTCATCTTCAGCCACGAGGTGCCGGATGCCGCCAAGCCCACCATCGCCATCCTGGCCGCCCCGGCGAGCCTGTCGCTGGCCGGCTACCTCACCGTGAGCCAGGATCCCTCCCTGCTGCTGGTGGCGGTGCTGCTCGGGATCGCCGTGCTGATGACCGGCATCATCTACCTGGCCTTCATCAAGCTGCTGCGCCTGCCGTTCTCGCCGGGTTACGCCGCTTTCACCTTCCCCCTGGTGATCGGGGCCACCGCCCTGTTCAAGGTGAGTCACCTGCTGTCGCAGTGGCCACAGGCGGCCCGCTATGCCGAGCAGCTCCATCAGCTGGCCTATCTGGAGCTGGGGGTGGCCACCCTGGTGGTGGGTTACGTGGCCCTGCGTTATCTGATGTTCTTCCTGCCGGCCGTGCAGGATGACCTGCCGGGGCAGCCCGCACGCCGCTAGGCACAAGGTTTTCATCCCCCCTCGTCATCGACCCCGCCCGTGCGGGGTCTGCCGTTCGTGATGCAGTGACACAGAGAGGAATCAAATGAAGCAGATTAATTTTGTCAATCCGTGAAGTGGCTTAAATAGTTGCCCATACAGGCGACATTCAGTTGGCGTTAACTGGTAATACCTGTCACGATGCGCGCCACTTTATCTTCCCATTGTTTTGTCGTGCCCCATGTCCTCATCTGATCCCGTGTTTGACGCCCGATTCCAGCCTCGTCTGCTGCACCCCCGTTACTGGTTGAGCTGGCTCGCCCTCGGCGCCATCGGTGTGCTCGCCTTCGTTCCCCCGCGCTGGCGGGATCGCCTGGCCGATGCTCTGACGCCCCTGGTATGCGCCATCTCGAAGAAGCAGATCTACATCGCCAGGACCAACCTCGCCATCTGCTTCAAGGAGAAGAGCGAGGCCGAGCGGGAGGCCATCCTGATGACCTCCATCCGGGTCGGCCTCAAGAGCCTGCTGGGCTTTGGCGAGTTCACCTGGCGCAGCCCCGCCCACGTGATGGGGCGGATCCAGGTCAGCGGCTGGGAGCATATCGAGGCGGAGCAGGCCGCTGGCCGACCGGTGATCCTGGTGGTGCCCCACAGCTGGCCCATCGACGCGGCGGGCTACTACTTCGCCCAGCGGGGCCTGCCCATGTGCACCATGATGAAGAGCGCCCGCAACCCGGTGTTCGACTGGCACATCAACGGCGCGCGGGCCCGGCACGGCTGCCGCGTCTATGAGCGCAGCGCCGGCATCAAGCCGGTGATCAAGGCGGTGAAATCCGGTCTGAGCTTCTTCTATCTGCCGGATCAGGATCACGGACGGGAGGCGAGCCTGTTCGCCCCCTTCTTCAACCACCCCAAGGCGACGTTGCCGGCCCTGCCACGGCTGGTGAAGCTGACCGGTGCCCGGGCCCTGCCGGTGCTGGCCTGCTATGACGAGCAGGCGCACGGCTACCGGCTGGAGGTCGAGGCTCCCTACGCCGACTACCCGAGCGCGGATCTGATGGCGGATACCTGCCGCATGAACGACAGCGTGGAGCGCCAGCTCTGCCGCCACCCGGGCCAGTACATGTGGTTCCTCAAGATCTTCGACACCCGTGAGGATCAGGTGGGGCCGGATGGCCTCTACGAAGAGGGGATCCGGCGCATCCGTCGGGGCCTTGCTCCTCATCCCTGAGCCTTGCGCTCACCCGGTGCAAAAATGTGGCCCCAAGCGGGCCACTTTTTATTTCTAACTTGTCTGATCAGTGACTTGGCGCGGTGGCGCTGTGCAGGGCAGGGTAGAAAAAGTTGTCAGGATCACTAAAATGACGGTCTGTTTTGATGATTCGATGGCGACCATGTCCGCACAAGATCCGGTGTTTGATACCTCTTTTCATCCGCGCCTGCTGCACCCCCGTCTATGGGGCAGCTGGCTGGCCGTCGCCCTGCTCTCCCTGCTGGCCTGGGTGCCGGCAAGGGCACGGGACAAGCTGGCCGACTACCTGGCCCCCCTGCTGCTGCGCGTCTCCAGGAAGCAGGCCTACATCGCCGACACCAACCTCAAGATCTGCTTCCCCCATCTCGACGAGGCGGGCCGTCAGGCCCTGCTGCTGAAATCCATCCGGGTGGGGCTCAAGACCTTCCTGGGCTTTGGCGAGCTGACCTGGCGCAGCCCCGACTTCCTCAAGGGGCGCGTCAAGGTGAGCGGCTGGGAGCACGTGGAAGCGGAGCGGGCAGCCGGTCGCCCCATGATCTTCGTGGTGCCCCACACCTGGGCGGTGGACATGATTGGCCGCTACTTCCCCCTCCAGGGGATCAAGATGTGCACCATGATGAAAAGCCCCAAGGATGCGGTGTTCGACTGGTACATCAACCGCGAGCGCAGCAAGGGCGGGCGTATCTACGAGCGCAGCGTCGGCATCAAGCCCGCCATCAAGGCCCTGCGCAGCGGCGACAGCTTCTTCTATCTGCCGGATCAGGATCACGGCCGGGAGGCGAGCCTCTTCGTGCCCTTCTTCAACCACCCCAAGGCGACCCTGCCGGCCCTGCCCAAGCTGGTGAAGCTGACCGGTGCCCGCGCCGTGCCCATTCTGGCCTGCTACGACGAGGACGAGGGGTGCTACCGGCTGGAGATCGAGGCGCCGTTCGACCCTTATCCCACCGCGGACCTGGTGGCGGACGTCAACCAGATGAACCGCATGGTGGAGCAGCAGCTTGGCCGCTTCCCCGAGCAGTACATGTGGTTTCTCAAGATCTTCGAAACCCAGGAGCACGATCAGGGCGAGGACGGTCTCTACGAGGCGGGGATCCGCCGCATCCGCCAGGGGCTGCCACCGGAACCTTGATCGACACGGCCCCCTTGCGGGCCGTTTCTGACAGGGGTGGCAGGCCACCAGCAAACAGGTGCAAACAAGGTGCAAATAGGGTAAAAGGGCGGTCATGAAAATTCCAAATCGAATCCAACCTCTGGTTGATGACGGCCTGGTGGACGATGTCATCAGCCGGCTGATGAGCGGCAAAGAGGCCGACGTCTATGTGGTGCGCTGCGGCGACGAGATCCGCTGCGCCAAGGTCTACAAAGAGGCGTCAAAGCGCAGCTTCAAGCAGGCCGTGGTCTATCAGGAAGGGCGGCGGGTGCGCAGCAGCCGCGATGCCCGCGCCATGGAGAAGGGCTCCAAGTACGGTCGCAAGCAGCACGAAGAGGTGTGGCAGAACACCGAGGTGGATGCCCTGTTCAAGCTGGCGGCGGCCGGGGTGCGGGTGCCCAGGCCCTATGTCTGCCTTGATGGCGTGCTGCTGATGGAGCTCATCACCGACGCCGACGGCAACGTCGCTCCCCGTCTCAACGATGTGGCCCTGACCCGTGAGCAGGCTCTGGTGGATCATGGCAAGGTGATCCGCTACGTGGTGCGCATGCTCTGCGCCGGGCTCATTCACGGGGATCTCTCGGAGTTCAATGTGCTGGTGGATGAAGAGGGGCCCGTCATCATCGACCTGCCCCAGGTGGTGGATGCCGCCGCCAACAACCAGGCCAGGGCCATGCTGGAGCGGGATGTCGACAACATGCGCAACTACTACGGCATGTATGCCCCCGAGCTGCTCAAGACCCGGTATGCCCGGGAGATGTGGTCCTTGTTCGAGGATGGCAAGCTGGGCCCCGAGACCGAGCTCACCGGCCTGTTCGAAGAGAGCCGGGAGGCCATCGATCTGGATGGCGTGCTGCACGAGATAGAGAGTGCCCAGGAGGAGGCCATGGCCCGCCGGGCCAGGTTGCAGGCGGAGCAGGAAGAGGAGTCCTGACGGGCCTTCATTCCAATCAAAAAGAGCGCCATGGGCGCTCTTTTGTTTTGGACCCTGGCTCAGAGCCCGGTCAGGGGTGGCGCCTTGAGACGGGGCCCCTGGTAACCCGTCACCTCGCCAAAGCGCGGATGACCGCTCTCCCAGTCGGCGGCGGCGGTGCGAATGGCCTCCTTGTCGACGCTCACGAAGTTCCACCAGATCTGCAGCGGTCTGGGCAGGGGTTCGCCGCCAATGAGCAGCAGCCGGGCACCCGGGCGCAGGGTCAGCATTACCTCCCGGTTGCCGGGGGGCAGGTAGAGCAGCTGCTCCGGGGCCAGGGCCTCCCCTGCGACGATGGTCTCCCCCGCGAGGGGAAAGAGGCCGTGCTCGAAGGCGGGATCCAGGGGGAGGGTGATCTCGCCTCCCTCGGGGGCGTGCAGATCCAGCCCCAGAATGGGGGAGAAGTGCAGGGTGGGGGCGCGCTGGCTGCCGTGCTCGCCGATGAGCAGGGTGAGGGTGATCTCCCCTTGCTGCCAGCAGGGAAGAGTCGGGTAGTGATCGAAGCGGGGCGGGGTATGCTGATCCGCCTCGGGCAGGGCTATCCAGAGCTGGGCGGCGTGCAGATCGGGCTGGTTCGGGACCGACTCCTCGGTGTGGGCGATGCCCCGTCCTGCGGTCATCAGGTTCACCTGGCCCGGACGGATCACCTGCTTGCTGCCCAGGCTGTCCCGGTGGAGGATCTCCCCCTCCAGCATCCAGGTGAAGGTCTGCAGGGCGATGTGGGGGTGGGGCCCCACATCCATGCCGGGGGCGCCGGGGGCAAAGCGGGTCGGGCCGATATGATCGAGAAAACACCAGGGCCCGATGGTGCGCCGCTCCTTGACCGGGATGGCGCGAGCCACCGGGATGCCGCCCACATCGGTGAGGCGGGAGGCAATGCGTTGCCACTGTTGTGTCATGGGGTGCTCCTTGTCGAGGAAAAGGTTGGCGCACGCGCGCAGGTGGCTGCGTCTGCCGGGAGTTGGACATGCCGTCTCGCCCGGTGCCGGTGAGTGATGCCGAGGTTACTATGCCCCAATCCGGCGCCGGATGGCAAAGACGGGGCACAGCGCCTGCCCTGAGGGCCTAGCCCGGCAATTGCAGCCGGGTACTGTATGAACGTACAATAGTCCCATCCCACTCTTGAGCCCGACCACCTGCATGACCGACATCCAGCCCCTCCCTCCCGTGACCCCGCCGCTCGACGGCTTCATCCTGACCCGCCATGGTCGGGATGTGCAGGGGCGTACCGAGATCGTGATGTGGCTCTGGAGCGCACAGGGACCGGTACGGGTTGTGGTGCCGGGGCAGGAGCCGGTCTTCTTCCTGCCGGAACGCCACCTGGAGGAGGCGGCAGAGCTCTTCAAGGGGGCCGGGGTGAGGGGGCGTTTTCGCCGCCTCCCCATGCACACCTTCGAGGGGAGTCGGGTGGTGGGCTGCTACTTTGCCACCCTGAGCGCCTTTCACCGCGCCATCGAGCTGCTGCTCATCCGCGGATTGGAGCACTTCGAGGCGGATATCCGCCTGCCCGAGCGCTTTCTCATGGAGCGCTTCATCACCGCCGGGATGCGCTTTGACGGCAAGGCGAGGCGCAAGGGGGGCAGGCAGGGTTACTGGGAGGTAAACGAGGCGCGCTGTGCGCCGCAGGCGGTGACGCCGGCCCTCTCCTGGGTCTCCCTGGACGTGGAGTGCGCCATGGACGGGGCCCTCTTTTCGGTGGGGCTTCATAGCGAAGAGGACGCGCGGGTCATCATGATTGGTGCCCCGGAGCCGGACTCGCAGGACTGGGAGACCCCCGTCGAGTGGGTGGCGGACGAGCCAGCCCTGCTCGCTGCCCTGGAGGGCTGGTTCAGCCTGCACGATCCCGATCTCGTCATCGGCTGGAACGTGGTGAATTTCGACTTTCGCCTGCTGCTGCGCCGCGCCGAACTCCACAAGCGGCGGCTGCGGCTCGGGCGCGGGCGGGAGCTCTGCTTCTGGCGCTCGTCCCGAAACGACCCCCAGAGCGGCAACGTCATCATCCCGGGGCGCATGGTGCTGGACGGCATCGATACCCTCAAGAGCGCCACCTGGCAGTTCCCGAGCTACAGCCTGGATGCGGTGGCGAGCGAGCTGCTCGGGCGGGGCAAGGACATCGAGGACGTGGCCAACCGGGGGGAGAAGATCACCGAGCTGTTCCACTCCGACAAGGAGGCGCTGGCCCGCTACAACCTGGAAGATTGCAGGCTGGTGTGGGAGATCTTCGATTTCTGCCACCTCATCCCCTTCGCCATCGAGCGCGCCTCCCTCACCGGTCTTGAGCTCGACCGGGTGGGCGGGTCGGTGGCGGCGTTCACCAACCTCTATCTGCCACGGCTGCACCGCGGTGGCTATGTGGCGCCCAACCTGCCGGCAGACGGCGGGCTCGCAAGCCCCGGCGGCTATGTGATGGACTCCAAGCCGGGGCTCTATCGCCACGTGCTGGTGCTCGATTTCAAGAGCCTCTATCCCAGCATCATCCGCACCTTCTGCATCGACCCCATGGGGCTGGTGGAGGGGCTCAAACACCCGGATAACGCCATTCCAGGCTTTCGCGGCGCCCTGTTCTCCCGAACCCGCCACTTCCTGCCGGATCTCATCGCCACCCTGTGGGCGGCGCGGGATCGGGCCAAGGCCGCCAGTAACAAGGCCCTCTCCCAGGCCATCAAGATCATCATGAACTCCTTCTACGGGGTGCTGGGGTCGGGGGGTTGCCGCTTCTACGACCCGAGGCTCGCCTCCTCCATCACCTTGCGGGGCCACGGCATCATGCAGCAGACCCGGGAGTGGATAGAGGCAGAAGGGTTCGAGGTGATCTATGGGGATACCGACTCCACCTTCGTGCACCTGGGGAGCGATATCCGTCTCGAACAGGCGGACGAGATTGGCCAGCGGCTGGCGAAGATGATCAACGACAACTGGGCCGCGCTGATCAGGCGGGAGTTCGACCTGCCGAGCCATCTGGAGATCCAGTACGAGACGCACTACCGCCGTTTCCTGATGCCCACCATTCGCGGGCTGGAGAAGGGGAGCAAGAAACGCTATGCGGGACTGGTGGGCGAAGGGGAAGGGGAGCGCCTGGTGTTCAAGGGGCTGGAGACGGTGCGCACCGACTGGACACCCCTTGCCAAGGCATTCCAGACCCGGCTCTACGAAATGGTGTTCCACGACCAGGATCCCAGCAGCTATGTGCGCACCATGGTGGACGAGACCCGGGCGGGCCGTCACGACGATCTGCTCATCTACCGCAAGCGGCTGCGCCAGAAACTCGAGGAGTATCAGAAGAACGTGCCGCCCCATGTGCGGGCCGCGCGCCTGGCGGATGAGGAGAATCTGCGCCGCGGCCTGCCCCAGCGCTATCAGCACAGGGGCACCATCGCCTACCTGATGACCCTGAACGGCCCCGAGCCTTTGGAGTACCGGCGCAGCGCCGTCGACTACGAGCACTACATCGACAAGCAGCTCAGGCCCATCGCCGACGCCATCCTTCCCTTTGTGGGGGAGTCGTTCGAGCGGATCTGCGGCCAGCAGCTCGATCTCTTCTGACAACGCGAGGTAAACGCGGCGGCCATGGCACGACAATGGCGGCCCGCAGGCCAGGAGGCAGATGACGGGGGAGAGCGGGGGTCTGAGCCGACCAATGCAAAAAGCCCGCTATCAAGCGGGCTTTTCAAATCTGGTGCGTCCTAGTGGATTCGAACCACCGACCCCCACCATGTCAAGGTGATGCTCTAACCAGCTGAGCTAAGGACGCAGGGTGCGCAAGGCGACTTTGTGTGTCATTGCAGGGGAGTGGTGGGTTTAATTGGATTCGAACCAACGACCCCTACCATGTCAAGGTAGTGCTCTAACCAACTGAGCTATAAACCCACATCTGTGTTCAACCGGATTCGAACCAACGACATTGCCTACGCCATGTCAAAGTACTGTTCTAACCAACTGAGCTATAAACCCACATCAAATTCATATCTGCAATTTATTCAAACTGTTATGGTGCGTCCTAGTGGATTCGAACCACCGACCCCCACCATGTCAAGGTGATGCTCTAACCAGCTGAGCTAAGGACGCATAACAGGGTTTCGTGATGGTGCGTCCTAGTGGATTCGAACCACCGACCCCCACCATGTCAAGGTGGTGCTCTAACCAGCTGAGCTAAGGACGCATCACGAAAAGTGGTGGGTTTAATTGGATTCGAACCAACGACCCCTACCATGTCAAGGTAGTGCTCTAACCAACTGAGCTATAAACCCACTTCATAAACCGGGTTGAAAACCCGTTTTATCCCGCCAGCACTGCTGGCGTGGTCGGCATACTACCCATGGCCCCCAAGGCTGTCAACAAGGGACATGCACAAAGGAGACTGTTTGCCCAGTTCTTGTGCAGCCTGTTGATTTTACAGGCGAGCCGCCCCAAAAGTGCGGCTCCCCGTGCCCCTGGCCGCGCCCTATTGCGCCCGGGAGAGGGCGGTGCAGGCCGCGGGGCTGGCGAAGCGGCCGTAGATGACGCGCAGCCGCGCGCCCAGCATCAGGGCGGCGGAGGTGAGACCGACGATGAAGCCTATCCAGAAGCCCTGCGGGCCCATGCGCGGTACCACCCAGTCGGTCAGCCCCAGGATCATGCCGGTGGGCAGACCCAGCCCCCAATAGGCGACGATGGTGACGTAGAAGATGGCCTGGGTGTCCTTGTAACCGCGCAGGGCCGCCGCAGCTACCACTTGCACCGAGTCGGAGATCTGGTAGATCGCGGCGAAGAAGAGCAGGGTGGCGGCGAGGCCGATCACCTGCAGGTCGTCGGTGTAGATCCCCGCGATGGGGTCGCGCAGCAGCACGGTGAGGGCGGCGGTCGCGGCGGCGACTCCCATGCCCAGCATCAGGCCGGTGCGGGCGGCGACCCTGGCCTGATCCGGTTGACCTTCCCCTATGTTGTGACCGACCCGGATGGTCACACCGACACCGATGGACAGGGGCAGCATGAAGACCAGGCTGGAGAAGTTGAGCGCAATCTGGTGACTCGCCACCGTCTCCGCGCCGAAGGGGGCCAGCATCAGGGCCACCACGGTAAACAGGGTCACCTCGCAGAAGATGGCCATGGCGATGGGAAACCCCAGGCGAAACAGGCGCCAGATCCGGCTGCCGTTGGGGCGTGCCAGCTGGGCGAACAGGTTGATGCGCTTGAAGTGGGCAGAACACTTAACATAGACGATCATCGCCAGCAGCATGGCCCAGAGCACGATGGCAGTGGCCACGCCGCAGCCGACGCCGCCGAGTTTCGGCATGCCAAAGTGGCCGTGAATGAAGATGTAGTTGGCGGGGATGTTGACCGCGAGCCCCACGAAACCGATCACCATGGTCGGCATGGTGTGGGAGAGCCCCTCACTGAAGTTGCGCAGCACCTGGAACATCACGAAGGCGGGCAGCCCCCACACGATGGCGTGCAGGTAGCCGGCAGTCTTGGCCGCCATGACGGGATCCACATCCATGAACTGCAGTGCCAGGGGGCTGAAGTAGAGTGCCACCATGGCGATGGGCGTGACGATGAGGGCGAGCCAGAAGCCCTGGTGCACGGCGGGGCGCACCTCATCCTGCTTGCGGGCGCCGTTGAGCTGGGAAACGATGGGGGTGAGGGCCATGATGATGCCCTGCACCAGCAAGATGATCGGCAACCAGAAGCTGGACGCCACCGACACGGCGGCCAGATCCACGGCGCTCACCTGTCCCGCCATCACGGTATCGACGAAGTTCATGGCGATCTGGGCCACCTGGGCGACCAGAATGGGGCTGGCTAGACGAACGAGCTGCTTCGCCTCGGACCAATAACGTTGCACTGACACCTCCGAGTGGATCAGATAAAAGAGAAAGAGCGGGCAAGAGAGATGGGCTTTTGCCTCCTCGTCCTGAGGAGACAAAATGCGGGGGTGTCATTCTAGCCTGAAAAACCGCCAACGGGGAAGGTCGGCGGCAGATTTGTAGCCGGGATCAGGCGTCTTCGTGATCGCTGATCAGCAGATTGGCCGCGGCATAGGCCGCCTGCTCGCGCAGATCCGCCGGTACCCGCTCGTCGGAGGCCACGGCGTTGAGCGCCCGTATGCTGGCGGCAATGGCCTGGGGCACATAACCCTGCTCACCGGAGCCAATCTGGTTGTAGGCGATGCGAATGGCTTCACAGCATTGATATACCTGCATTTTTGTTTCCTCGTTCAGTCTGGATTGATTGGGGTCACTATAGCGATCGCGCTTCTCCTTGTCAGCCGGCACCCTTGTCTTGCAAGGTGGCCGGGGGTAACCTGCCGACAATTTTCACAGCCTGGAGAGACTCATGTTCACCGGCATCGTACAAGGGACCGCCGAACTGGTGGCCATCGATTCACTGCCCAATTTTCGCACCCACGTGATCCGCATGCCGAGCCCGGCCTGGGGCGAGGGGCTGGCCCTGGGGGCCTCGGTGGCCCACAACGGCTGCTGCCTGACCGTCACCCGGGTGGAGGGGGATCTGGTCAGCTTCGATCTGATGCAGGAGACTCTGCGCCTCACCAACCTTGGGCAACTGGTGGTGGGTGACAAGGTCAACGTGGAGCGGGCCGCCCGCTTTGGGGACGAGATTGGCGGCCATGCCATGTCCGGCCACATCATGGGGACGGCCGAGGTGACCTCGGTCATCGACACCCCCAACAACCGCCAGGTGTGGTATCGCCTCGATCCTGCGCTGATGAAGTACGTGCTGACCAAGGGCTACATCGGCATCGACGGCATCAGCCTCACCGTGGGCGAGGTGCGCGCCAGCGAGTTCTGCGTCAACCTGATCCCCGAGACCCTGGCCCGCACCAATCTGGGCTGGGTCAAGGCCGGCTGGCGGACCAACATCGAGATTGACCCCCAGACCCAGGCCATCGTCGACACGGTGGAGCGGGTGCTGGCGGCGCGCCAGTAACCACCTGAGCGCTGCCCCCAGGGTTTGAAGAGGAGGGCGGCATCCCGGGAAAGGCGCCCTCTTGTGGAAGAGGCGCCGCCCCAGAGCCTTGGAGACTTCTCTATGTTTGTCGTGACATTGACTTATGTGAAACCGCTGGCGGAGATCGATGCCCTGATCCCGGCCCACATTGCGTGGCTGGAGCGGCAGTATGCCGCAGGCCATTTTCTGGCGTCCGGGCGTCGGGTACCCCGAGTCGGGGGCGTCATACTGGCGCAGGGAGTGAGCCGAGACGCCCTGGAGGCGATGCTGGCAGAGGATCCCTTCAAGCAGGCAGAGGCGGCCGATTATCAGGTGGTGGAGTTTGTTCCGACCATGACGTCGGCGAAGGCGGCGTGCTTGAGGGAGGCGTGATCCAGCCTGACGATGGCACCAGAACAAACGGGACCCACAGGGTCCCGTTTGTTTTTATCTGTGTCTGGACAGGGGAATTCAGAACAGCTGCTCGTCGTCGGCATCCACGAAGAGTTGCAGGCAGTCGCGGGCTTCATCCCGGTGCAGCCGCAGGTGGATGGGGTTGCAGCAGGCCATGCAATCTTCGTAGAACTCCTGATCCCCCTGGCTGGCATCCAGCTCGACCCGGGTGTGGTGGCCACAGTGGGGGCAGACGATACGCTTGCTGGTGTATTCGATCATGGTGACCTCCTCGGGCCCGTGGGCCGTCTCTGTGCTCCTGCTGATTCTAGTCGCCACAAGGCGGCGCAACCGCGAGCAAGCGCACGTTTATGAGCGGGCTCAAGGGAGGCAGGAGGTCAGTCCGTGTTGCCTACTTGACCCAGTCGGCCAGCATCTCTGCGTTCAGCTCGGCAAGAGAGCGCAGCTCGTGGTTGGCGATGGCCAGACGGGGATCGCCGACCAGCGCCGGGTCCGGCACGATCAGCGCCGTCATGGAGGCTGCCTTGGCCGCCAGCAGGCCGGTGAAGCTGTCCTCGATGGCGAGACAGTGCACAGGCTCGACGCCGAGCTTCTCGGCGGCGTGGATATAGACATCCGGGTGGGGTTTGCCAAAGCGCTCCACCTCGGCGGAGTGGACCGCCATGAAACGGTCCTGGATGCCGAGTTTGCCGAGCACCGCCTCGACCATGGCAAACGGGGAGGAGGTGGCGAGCCCGATCTTGAGCCCTTGGGCCTCGATGAGGTCGAGCGCTTCCAGCACCCCGGCCTTGGGCTGCCCCTCTTGCAGGATGAGCGCGATCACCTGATCCAGGATGCGCTGTACTACCTCTTCCTGGCTGGGGCTGCTCCAGGGGCGGATCCGGTACCAGTGGGCCACCAGCTGATCGATGCGCACCCCTATGGTGGAGTTGCAGTCCTCCTCGGTGTGGAAGTGGCCCAGTTCGGCGAAGACGGCCATCTGTGCCCGTTGCCAGAAGGGTTCCGAGTCGATCAGAACACCATCCATATCGAAGATCACGGCAGTTAACATCTTGTACTCCTGACATAGGTGAAGGGGGGATTATAAGCCTGGTGCTTCAATGGGAAAGGGGCAGTCACCTGCCCCTTGCGCCGGATCACGCAGATAAACGTTTGTTTTTGCGTGGTAAAGCGGATTGCCTAGAACAGTACTTCTACCCGGGCTGCCACCGTCTTGGCCTGCTCCACGGCTTCCTGGCAATCCTGCCCACGGGCGAGCGCCACCCCGAGGCGACGACGACCGGCGATCTCCGGCTTGCCAAAGAGACGCAACTGGGCACCGGGCACCAGGGCCAGTGCCTCGCCAATCCCCTGATAGCGGATATCCTGGCTGTGGCCTTCCCGCAGCACCACGGCAGAGGCGCTCGGACCGTACTGGGTGATGGTGCCGACGGGCAGCCCCAGGATGGCGCGCACGTGCAGGGCGAACTCGGAGAGATCCTGGGAGATCAGGGTCACCATGCCGGTGTCGTGGGGGCGGGGGGAGACTTCGCTGAACCACACCTCGTCACCCCTGATGAAGAGCTCGACCCCGAACAGACCGTAGCCGCCAAGGGCTTCGACCACCTTGGCCGCCACCTCCTTGGAGCGGGCCAGGGCCAGCTCGCTCATGGCCTGGGGCTGCCAGGATTCGCGGTAGTCGCCATCCTCCTGACGATGGCCGATAGGCTCGCAGAAGTGGATGCCATCGACCGCGCGCACCGTGAGCAGGGTGATCTCGTACTCGAAAGGAACGAAGCCTTCGACAATCACCTTGCCACGACCGGCACGGCCCCCCTCCTGGGCATAGGTCCAGCTTTCATCCAGCCTGGCGAGATCGCGCAGCAGGCTCTGCCCCTTGCCGGAGGAGCTCATCACCGGTTTGACCACGCAGGGGAGGCCGATGGCCTCGACGGCGGCCACAAACTCCTCCTTGCTCTGGGCAAAGCGGTAGGCAGAGGTGGGCAGCCCCAGGGTTTCGGCGGCGAGGCGACGGATCCCCTCCCGGTTCATGGTGAGCTGGGTGGCGCGGGCATTGGGCACCACCTTGACCCCTTCCTGCTCGAGGGCGGCCAGGGTGTCGGTGGCGATGGCTTCAATCTCGGGGATGATGAGGTCGGGCTTGACCTCGGCCACCAGGGCGCGCAGGGCGGCGCCATCCAGCATGTCCAGCACGCGGGCCTGGTGGGACACCTGCATGGCGGGGGCGTTGGCATAGCGGTCGGCGGCGATCACCTCGATACCGAGCCGCTGCAGCTCGATGGCGACCTCCTTGCCGAGTTCGCCTGATCCCAGCAGCAGGGCGCGGGTCGCAGTGGGGCGGGTGGCGGTTCCAAACATCTGATCTCTCCTGAGGTCGGTGGTCAGCAGGGCTGATCCGGGTGAGCAAAAAAAGAGGTACGCATGGCGTACCTCAGGAAGTGGGTGGGTGGGCGCGCTGCTCCAGATGGGTGAGCAGGGTGATGGCGCCGATGATGATGGCCGCCCCCAGCCACAAGCGACCGGGGGGCGCCCAGCCAAATACCAGCCAGCCGGCCAGCACGTTCATGGGCAGCTTGGCAAAATCGAAAGGTTGCACGAAGGAGGCCTCCGCCACGCTGTAGGCGCGGGCGATGGACATCTGGGCCAGTGCCGACAGTACGCCAGAGGCGGCCACCAGCAGCCACTGGGTTTCGCTCGGCCACTGCCATTCAGGGATCGCCAGCATGGCGTTGAACGGGGTGCTGAAGACGAGCAGGTAGACGACGATGGTGTGGGACGACTCGCTGGCTGCCTGATAGCGCACCAGCAAGGAGTAGCCTGCCCAGAAGAGGGCGGCCGCCACCGGCAGCAGGGAGGCCAGGGTGAAGTCGTCGGTCCAGGGTGCCAGGATCAGCATGGCGCCCACAAATCCCGCCAGGGTCGCGAGAATGCGGGCCCGGCTCACTTGCTCTTTGAGAAAGAGGGCTGATCCCAGGGTGGCAAACAGGGGGGAGGTCATCAAGAGCGCGATCCCCTGCCAGATGGGGACGGGGACCGCCAGGGCCCAGAGCCAGAACTGGATGCCGGTCACCGCAAGGGCGACCCGCAGCAGGTGCAGGCGCAGCTGGTTCGTCATCAGGGACTGGCGCAGACCGTGGCGCACCAGCCAGGGCAGCAGGCAGACCAGGGCTATCAGATATTGGTGAAAGGCGACCTGGGTCGAGGGAAGGCCGAGCGTGAAGCTGACATACTGGCTCAGGCTGTTGACGGCGGCGAAGCAGAGGCCTGCCACCATCATCCAGACGGCGCCGGCAAAGGGGGAGTGCCTGCGGGAGGAGGTCATGAGATCCGGATCACGTACAAAAAGTGCGGCGGATCATAACGGCAATCGTTTGTCATGCCAAGGGTGTGGAGTTTGATGAGCCCCTCTCTGCCGAGGAAATGCACAGGCATCAAATTTTTTGAATGACTTGAGCATCTATTTTCGCTATCAGGCTTTAATGCCAGTCTTTATAGTGACCTCCATCGACAGCCTGGCTGTTCAATTGACAATCAAATGGAGTTTCACCATGGCCAATATCCTCGTTCTGAAGTCCAGCATCCTGGGCCAGTATTCCCAATCCAACGCCCTGATCGACGGCTACCTGGCCGAGCGCCAGGGTGACACCATCCAGGTACGCGATCTGGCGACCCTGAACCTGCCGGTGCTGGACGGCGAGCTGGCCATGGGCCTGCGTGGTGGCGAGAACCTGAACGAGCGTCAGCAAGCGGTGCTGGCCCAGTCCGACGAGCTGGTCGCCGAGCTCAAGGCGAGCGATCTGGTGATCATCGCGGCCCCCATGTACAACTTCAACATCCCGACCCAGCTGAAGAACTGGATCGATCTGGTGGCCCGTGCCGGCGTGACCTTCCGTTACACCGAGACCGGTCCGGTCGGCCTGGTGGAGAACACCCGCGCCCTGGTGGTCAGCCCCCGTGGCGGCATGCACGTGGGCAATGCCACCGACCTGGTGACCCCCTACATGCGTACCGTGCTGGGCTTCATCGGCATCAACGAAGTGGACTTCATCTATGCCGAAGGCATGGGCATGGGGCCGGAGGCGCAAGCCAAGGGGATCGAGCAGGCCAAGGAGCAGCTGGAAACCCTGGCTTACTGATGCGACTCGGGGCCTTGGCCCCCAGTATCCTGAAACAACAACGCAGCCCTCGGGCTGCGTTGTTGTTTTTGGGCAGGCATCACGCTCTGGCGTCGTTATTCGCGCAGGAAGTGGCGGCAGCCGCTGCCGACCATCAGAAAGACCGCCACCAGGGAGGCCAGCAGCAGGGTGGTGAGCCACTGCTCGGCGCTGCTGGGGACCTGGGGGAGGAAGAGGCTGATCACCAGCAATGTGCAGAGGGTGATCAGGCTGGTTGGTCGAATGAGGCGCATCATGGGTCATCCTTGGCTGCGGGTGGTGAACAAGAGGCTAACCGCGGTCTGTGACAACAAGATGTATCCATACCTCTTGCGAACATCAACGGACCGGGTAGCCACCACCTTAGCAGCTTTTGCCGACGGAGCCAGCGGCATGGGTCGGGTTGTGATCCGGATCCCTATCTGAACTGCTTCTGATCTTCCTGATAGTGGAAATCGCCGCTGGCCAGCCTGGCGACCAGGGCCTCCTTGTCGAGATCCTGCGCCCGGCAAAGATCATCGAGATCCTCGTAGTGATCACGCAGCTGCATGTTGACCAGGCTCAGCAGCATGTTGACATCCATGGTGGCAAAGTTGTTCAGCTTCATGAGGGTTGCTCGTTGTCCAGCAGGTGAAGTTGTTCGATGGCATCGCTGACGCTCTGCAGGTGCAGGCGAATGCTCTGACGCGCCTCGGCCGGCAGATAGTCGGTGAGGGTGTGCTGCCAGCTTCCCGCCTCCGTCTTGAGCTGCTGGAACAGGGTGAGCCCCGCCGGGGTGAAGGAGACCAGGCTGATGCGCTTGTCCTGCACGCTGTTCTCGGTGAACAGGATGCCTTTCTCCACCAGACGATGGATCTCGCGGGAGATCCGTACCTTGTCCATGCCGCTCGCCTCCACCAGTTCCTTCTGGCTGATGGGGTAGTGGGGGCCGAGCACCATCATCAGGCGCCACTGGGGCACGGTGAGTTGGTACCGCTGCTGATAAAACTGTTCAAAGGTATCGCGCACCATCTCAGCGGCGTGAACCAGCTGATAAGGAGGGTAGTGCGCGAGCAGCTCAATGATCTTCGACATATGACATCCTGCTGTGGCGGCTGCATCGGGTGCAGTTTCTCTTGATACTTTGGCCTTGATGATACGTAACACAGGGGCATTTGTCTGACCAGTCACCAGAAAAATGTGCGTTTGCGCACGTGTTCTGTCATCGAATCGGCAATTGGGGTCTCAACTGGCCTGCTTGCCCGCACTCTTTCGCAGCCATATCAAGGCGTTGTGGGTCAGCCAGGCCTCGCGACTCTGCAAGGCGTAGAGCGCCGCCTCGTCACGGCTGCCTCCCTGCCAGCGGCGAGGCTCCTGCTTGGGCAAGCGGCGCTGGCCCAGCAAAGTGGCGGGCACATGGGGATTGACCCCCATTGCCGCCGCCAGATGAGGGCGCGCCGCCGCTTCCCCTTCGCAGACAAAGCTCATCAAGGCCTTGTTGTAGAGCAGCCAGCAGGAGGCTTCATCAAAGCGCACCAGCAGTTGTTGCAGGGCATCCCATTCCCCTTGCCAGGCATAGAGGGTGGAGAGGGGGTGGCGGCAAGCGGGCTCGTCGGCTCGACAGAGGGCGAGCAGGGCCAGGTACTCATCCCGTGCCTGCCCAAGCTGCCCAAGTCGCAGCAGGCAATCGGCTCGACCGGCCCTGGCCGCGATCAGAGGGCGTGCCTCGGGGACCTGCCAGCCATGGCCCGCGTGGGCTTGCCAGAATGCCTCATCGAACAGGAGGTTGGCATCGGCAATGATGCGCTCGAACCAGCCAAGGCGAGCGAGGGGATCGCGGCTCTCTGCCGCCAGCTCGAACCACTGCTGCCACTGGCGAGTCTGCTCGTTGTCCAGGGACGGGCTCTCTTCAGGCTCGGCCTCGTAGTGATCCTGGCCGAGCAGGAGGTTGAGGGCCGTCTTCATCTGCTGGCGTTGACGCTTGCAAAAATCGAGGAAGGGGAGCTCGCTGGCCGCAGCCTGGTGCAGCATCATGGCCATGGGCTTGTCGCGAAACAGGCAGAGCTCGGCCACCAGGCTGAAGCGATGGCGGGTCGCCGGATCGTTCAGGTCGGTCGGCGCCGGCCAGCAGGCTACCCCCTGACTGAAGCCATAGCTCCATTGGCCCAGAGGATGGCGCTTGTCAAACACCTGCTCCGGGTTGTCGGTAGAGAGGCGACACTGGCTCGGCAGGGCTAGCTGCGCGTCGTCGGCCTGGGCTTCCAGCTCGGCGATCAGGTGATGCAGCGCCTCGGCACTCTTCTCGTCCAGCGCCGTATCATGAGGCAGCAGGCCGGCCAGCGGATCTTGCCAGTCGGGGGCTACGGGCCCCGTCAGACGGGCGCACAGGAAGCCGTGCAGGGCGGGGTAACTCATCTCCTGCTGGCTGTGGGTCTGGATCCATTGATTGAGATGACGGGTACGAGTGGCTGGGTTCATCGACGCTTCCTCTGGATTTGACGGCCGCGAAGTCTACCTAAAAGTGGGGTTATTTGCAGCAAAGGGGGAATTGAATGCTGCTAATATCGTCAATCTGGCCGCCCGGGAGCGGGAAAAGAGGTCAGACACAGGGGGGAGGGGCTAGGTCCTGCTGCCGCTCTGGGGTAACATGCGCGCCTGCATGACATAAATCGGCCCCGTCCTCTCTCATCCGACGGAGGCGATGCACCTCTATATGACGGGTCTTCCATGAGATGGGCCCATCCGGATATTGAAAGAAGAGATCACCATGTTACAGATTGGCAAGATGAACACCCTGACCGTCGTCGAGATCGAGGAGCGCGGCGCCTGGCTGGCGGCGGGGGAATACGGCGAGCTGCTGCTGCCCAGGCGCCAGTTGCCGGAAGGCGTCGCCGAGGAGAGCGAGGTGTCCGTCTTCCTCTATCTGGATGCGGATTGCGAGCCGGTGATCACCACCGACAAGCCCTTCGCCATGGTGGGGGACATCGTCGGTCTCAAGGTGGTCAACGCCAACAAGATTGGTGCCTTCCTCGACTGGGGCATGAAAAAGGATCTCTTCGTACCAAGCCGCGAGCAGAACAAGCCGATGCAGGTAGGCCATGTCTATCTGGTGCACCTGATGCTGGACAACGAAGGGCGCATGGTCGGCACCAGCCGTCTGGAGCGCTTCCTGCGCATCGACCCTCCTTTCAAGAGCGGTGACGAGGTGACGGTGCTGCCGGGGGAGCACACCCCCCTTGGCATCAAGGCCGTGGTCAATGGCCAGTACGCCGGCATGCTGTTCAAGAACGAGGTGTTCGGCCGCGTGATGACGGGCCGACCGCTGACCGCCTGGGTCAAGCAGGTGCGCGAAGATGGCAAGCTGGACCTGACCCTGCAAAAGCCGGGGCTGGCCCGGATGGATGACGCCGGCGCACGCATTCTGCTGCGCCTGCAAAAGCAGGGGGGCAGCCTTGCGGTGGGAGACAAGAGCGATCCTGACGTCATCTACAAGATGTTCAGCATGAGCAAGGGCACCTTCAAGAAAGCGATCGGCGGCCTCTACAAGCAGGGCAAGATCGTCATCGAGGAGCACAGCATCCGCCTCGTGGGCTCCGACACGCCGGCAGGGGACGAATAAGGTGCCGAGTCCCTGCATCGGTGACTGCCGGGCCAAGGAGGGGCTCTGCCTCGGTTGTGGCCGCACCCTGACCGAGATAGGCCAGTGGTCCACCATGGACAGCGAGGCCCAGCTGGCCCGCATGGCCGAGCTCGATGGCTCGAAGAGCACCCATGCCTGCCCGGGCTGCGGCGAGCCGGCGTTCTGCGCCGTGTCGGCGGGGGAACCCATCGAGCGCTGCTGGTGCAGCCAGCTTCCCGCGTTGCCCATGAGCGATGCCAGCGCCTGCTGGTGTCGCCGCTGTCTGGCCAAGGCCATCGCGACACGCCCCTGACTCGGGCATCGCAAAAAACGAAAAAGGCGCCTGGGGCGCCTTTTCTTATGCCTGTTGCTGGCGGTGCCAGCGGATATGCACGTCGTGCTCGCTTTGATCCCGGGGGAGCAGGAAGGTGGCGTAGATCACCTCGAACTCGTCCTGATGATCCAGCAAGCCGACCCAGACCTCGGCCCAACGTGCCATGTCCACCGGCTCGCCGAGTTCGGTTGACCAGTCGGCATTGGGCAGGGTTGCCTCCACCGCGCCACGTTGCTCGAACTCGAGGGTGATGTCGACGATTTGTTCGGGGGCCAGCATGTCGGCGGCCTGCTCCAGAAACTGATCATAGGCCCACTCGACCAGCTGATCCGGGCTACGTTGTTCCATGAAATCACTCCAGATACGTCCAGGTTCGCCACTTTAACAAGTATTGGGATGGGCAGCCAGCCCGGGGGCGGTGACGCCGTGCTGTCAAATGGCGGGATCAGGGGATAAGGTTAACAGAGCCGCCAGCAGGGGCGGCGTGACGGGGCGGCCTGGCAAGATGAAGCGACGACAGTACAGAAGGCAGATCAAGCGGCGGCGCGAAACCTGGTGGTGGCACTATCTGCCCCTTCATCGGGAAACCGTCGGCGGCCATCTGGGGCCCGCCTCTGATCCGCAGGATGGCGTTACTCTGTGCCGTGGACCCGGTTCAGGGTGACTTGCCCGAGTTGACCCATCTGACGACGGATCCAGGCCGAGCGCTGTTGCACATAGGGTGAGGGGGGCTTGACCCGATAACGCCAGGGATTGGGCAGGGCGGCGGCGAGCAGGGAGGCCTCGTAGCGGGTGAGGCGTATCGCCGGTTTGCCGAAGTAGTGCCTGGCGGCCGCCTCGGCGCCATAGATGCCGGGTCCGAACTCCACGATGTTGAGATACACCTCGAGAATGCGGGACTTGTCCCAGCCCAGCTCCATCAGCAGGGTGAACCAGGCCTCTATCCCCTTGCGCAGGAAGCTGCGATCGCTCCACATGAAGAGGTTCTTGGCGGTCTGCTGGCTGAGGGTGCTGGCACCGCGCACCCGCCCGCTTTGCTGGTTGTGCCTGAGGGCCGAGCTGATGGCATCCATGTCAAAACCGTGATGTTCGGCAAAGCGCTGATCCTCGGCGGCGATCACCGCCAGTTGCAGCTCCCGGGAAATCTGCTCAAGCGGCACCCAGTCGTGCTTCACCTCGGCCACCTTGGCAGGGGGAAACAGGGCGCGTTCGAGGCGCCAGGTCCACATGGGGGGGTCGATGAAGCGCAGCAGCGCGACCGAGACGATGGTGCTCGCAAAGGCGGCCAGCAGCAGCTTGCCGAGCCAGCCCAGCAGTCGCCGTCTGTGCGAAGGCATCACGGGCGCGGGCCCGCCGTCCCAGTCATAGTGGCCAGGATCATCGGGATCCGGAATTATTGGGGCAGCCATTCGATGTGGCAGAACTTCTCGTCGACGCGGCGGGAGAGCAGCATGCGGGCAAACAGGTGCTCGTACTCTTCTTGTTCGTTGCCAAGACCGACCCAGATCTCGGCATAGTCGGCGTCGTTCACCTCAAACCCCACGTCGGCCGCCCAGTCGTCGGCGGGATCGGTCTCCGCCAGCAGGCCGCGGTCGTTGAACTCCTGATTGAAGCGGACGATTTCCTGCTCGGGCAAGTTGTCGGAGGCCAGCTCCATGAAGAGTTCGAGGGCGGTGTCGAGCAGTTCCTCGACGCTGTGCATTTCGTCATTCAAAGACATAAAAGCCGTGTTCCAGATAAGGGGGGAGGGAAAGTCCGTCGGCAGCGCCTCGGGGTGCGCGGTATTCTAGCTGGCCCTGATGCCCTTGGCGAGATGCCGGGACGCCAGGCATTAAAAAACCGGATCCTGGGAAAGGATCCGGTCTTCATTGGGGGAAGGGGTCGCGCATGGTGCGTCAGCTCATCCCTTCTTCTGGTCGTCGGCGAAGGTGATGTTGAGCTCCAGCACCGACAATTCGTCACTCTTCTGATCAAGCTGGACGGTGATCTTGTCCGGGTCGATCTGCACGTATTTGCGGATCACGTCGAGGATGTCCTGCTTGAGCTGGGGCAGGTAATCCGGCCCCCCTCTGGATGAACGCTCGTGAGCCACGATGATCTGCAACCGCTCTTTGGCCAGTTGTGCGGTGTTCTGTTTCTTGTTGGAACGAAAATAATCCAATAATGACATGCTTAACTCCCGAACAGTCGGCTAAAGAAGCCCTTCTTCTCTTCTTCCAGAAAACGGAAATCCTTGGTGTCACCCAGCAGACGGGCGACGGCGTCCTCGTAGGCCTGACCGGCATCGGACTCCTTGTCCAGAATGACCGGCTCGCCGGAGTTGGAGGCGCGCAGCACCGCCTGGGACTCCGGGATCACCCCGAGCAGTTTGATGGCCAGGATCTCCTGTACGTCCTGCACGCTCAGCATGTCGCCGCGGTTGACGCGGGTCGGGCAGTAGCGGGTCAGCAGCAGGTGCTCCTTGATGGGATCCTCACCGCGCTCGGCACGGCGGGACTTGGAGGCCAGGATACCGAGGATGCGATCCGAGTCACGCACGGAAGAGACTTCCGGGTTGGTGGTGACGATGGCCTCGTCGGCGAAATAGAGCGCCATCAGGGCGCCGGATTCGATACCGGCGGGGGAGTCGCAGACGATGTAGTCAAACTGCATCTCCGCCAGCTGATCCAGGATCTTCTCCACCCCTTCACGGGTCAGGGCATCCTTGTCCCGGGTCTGGGAGGCGGGCAGGATGAACAGGTTTTCGCAACGCTTGTCCTTGATGAGGGCCTGGTTGAGGTTGGCTTCCCCGTTGATGACGTTGACGAAGTCATAGACCACGCGCCGCTCGCAACCCATGATGAGGTCCAGGTTTCTCAGACCAATGTCAAAATCGATGACCACGGTCTTGTGGCCACGCTGGGCCAGACCGGTGCTCAGTGCCGCGCTGGTTGTCGTCTTGCCAACGCCACCCTTGCCCGATGTAACGACTATGATTCGCGCCATTCTCGCTTCCTTGTAACTCTATTTGATTCGGTCTATACGAAGTTGTTCATTGTCGAGCCGGATATGGACCGGCTCTTGTATCACGCCTGCAGGCAATGCATCGCTGAGCTGGAAGGTGCCCGCGATGGAGAGCAGCTCGGCCTGCAATTGCTGGCAATAAATGCGGGCCTTGGGATTGCCCTTGGCCCCTGCGATGGCTCGGCCACGCAGGGCACCATAAACATGGATGCTGTCATCGGCGATGACTTCGGCGCCAGGGCTCACCGAGCCCAGCACCACCAGCGAGGTGCCGGCTGCATAGATCTGCTGACCGGAGCGCACCGGGCCCACGTGGACCTTGCTTGCCTCCACGGGCGCTGGCACCGGAGGAACCGGTGCGGCCTCCACTGGCTTGGGCTCAGGCACTGGCGGCGTCGGCTCAGGTTCTGCCTTGCGGCTCTTGCCTGACACCATGACGGCGAGGCCTGCCGCCTTGGCGGCCGTCTTCATCGCCTCGTCCCGCGCCCCCGTGATCCCGACCAGCACGAAGTCTTCCGACTCGACCAGCTCCCTGAGCTGTTCGAAATCGGGGATCGCCTCGAGGCGTTCCACATTGAGGACGAGGGGGGCACAATTAAAAAACTGGGGGGCCTGCGCGACCTTGGCCTCCAGCAGTTGTCGGATCCGGGCCGGATTGCCATCGCTGAGATGCAACACAGAAATAGTGAAGGTGGTCCCTTTCAATTCGTTATCGCGTTCAACCATGAATCTTCCCCGAACCGAGACGGTAATACGTTATTGTTATTCAATTCCTGATGTTATAGTTTGCCACCACCAGAGGCAATAAACCCGTCGGATTATATCAATTTCCATGTTGTGTGCAGTCTATAAAAGTCGCAAAAAAGCCGAGACCTATCTCTTTATTGAACGAAGAGAGGACTTTTCCCGCGTTCCCGAGGTGCTGATGAGTACCTTCGGGCGTCCCGAACTGGTCCTGATGACCAAACTGGACCCGGCCAAGCCCCTGGGGCTGGCCTCCACGGAGCGGGTGATGGCCGCCCTGAAGAGCCAGGGCTTTTATCTGCAGGTGCCACCGCCACCGGAAAACCTGCTGGAGCAGCACAAGGCGCAATTAAAGGGCGCACGATGAGGGCGGGGCGGCTGGCACTGCTGTTGTCAGGCGCCCTGTCGGGATCGCCGGTGCAGGCTGGCCCCGATTTTGACCAGTACGTGGCGAGCCTCAAAGAGCAGGCGCTGGCGGCGGGCATGTTGCCCGAGACGGTGAGTGCGGCCTTTGCGGATGTACATCTTGTCGATGCCGCCATCAGGCACGACAAAAATCAGCCGGAATTCAAACTGACCCTGGACACATATATTCCCCGGGCGGTGCCGGAATGGAAAGTCAAGCAAGCCCAAACCTTATATCGCCAGCATTTGCCGCTGCTCACAAAAATAGGCCGGGAATATGGGGTACAGCCCCGCTTTATTGTTGCCTTGTGGGGAATTGAAACCAATTTCGGCAAAATAACCGGCCATTATCCCCTTATCTCTTCTCTCTCGACCCTGGCCTGGGACGGTCGCCGTGAAGCCTTCTTCAAAGGCGAGTTGTTCGATGCCCTGCGCATTCTGGAGCAGGGACATGTGAACCCCGCCAACTTCAAGGGATCCTGGGCGGGGGCCATGGGACAGGTGCAGTTCATGCCCTCGTCATTCCTGCGATACGCGGTGGATCAGGACGGGGACGGCAAGAAGGATCTCTGGGGCAATCTCGCGGATGTATTTGGATCGGCTGCCAATTATCTGAGCCAGAACGGCTGGCGCGAAGACCAGACCTGGGGACGGCGGGTGAGGGTGCCAGAACGCCTGGACCCCGCCTTGCTGGGGCTTGATACCCGCAAGTCCCTGGCGACCTGGCAGGCCCTCGGGGTTCGCCAGCAGGACGGCTCACCTCTGCCTGCGGTCGACATGCAGGCCTCCCTCATCCGCCCCGACGATATTCACGGGCGAAGCTACCTTGCCTATGACAATTACCGGGTACTGCGTCACTGGAATCGCTCCCCCTATTTCGTGGTGGCCGTCGGCACCCTGGCCGATCGCATCGTGAAATAGCTCTCCCCCGTTCTCCTGTCACGGCGAACGGGTGGAGGTGATATGCCCGTCTCTTTTTATCCCTTGTCGGCCTCCCTTTATCCACGAACGCTGCCCTTTAAATCGCGACCAAAAAAAAGCGGGAATATATCCCGCTTTTTTCATGTCATCGCGATCCGGCGTTAGTCGCAGGCGACCTGCATCACCTTGATGGCCAGGCCACCACGGGAGGTCTCGCGGTACTTGGAGTCCATGTCCTTGCCGGTGATGTACATGGTCTCGATCACCTTGTCCAGCGACACGCGCGGCTTGGAGGTGCGACGCAGGGCCATGCGGGAGGCGTTGACCGCCTTCATGGCGGCGATGGCGTTGCGCTCGATGCAGGGTACCTGTACCTGGCCGGCCACCGGGTCGCAGGTCAGACCCAGGTTGTGTTCCATGCCGATCTCGGCGGCTTCACAGACGTGCTCGGGGCTGCCGCCCATCAGCTCGGTCAGGCCGGCGGCGGCCATGGAGCAGGAGACGCCCACTTCACCCTGGCAGCCCACTTCGGCGCCGGAGATGGACGCGTTCATCTTGTAGAGCATGCCGACGGCGGCAGCGGCCAGATAGAAGCGGGTGTACTCGTCGCGGCCCACCGGCTGGATGAACTTGTCGTAGTAGGCCAGCACGGCCGGGATGATGCCGGCTGCGCCGTTGGTCGGCGCGGTGACAACGCGGCCCCCGGCGGCGTTCTCTTCACTCACCGCCAGGGCGAACATGTTGACCCAGTCAACGATGTTCATGGGATCGTTGGAGAGGTTCTCGTTGGTGGTCAGCTGGCGGTAGAGCGGCGCGGCGCGGCGCGGTACGCGCAGCGGGCCGGAGAGGACGCCCTCGGTGCGGCAGCCGCGCTCGATCCCTTCCCGCATGGTGGTCCAGATCTTGCCAAGCTTCTTGTAGATCTCTTCCGGGGTGTTGAAGCACTTCTCGTTTTCCATCATCAGGGCGGAGATGGAGAGACCGCTCTGGCTGCAGTGGGCGATGAGCTCGGCGGCACTCTTGAAGGGATAGCTGACGGACATGTCGCCGCTGTCACCCTTGCCAAAGTTCTCTTCGTCGACGATGAAGCCACCGCCGATGGAGTAGTAGGTCTTGCTGTAGACGGTGTCATCTTCGATGAAGGCAGTCAGCCTCATGCCGTTTTCGTGCAGGGGCAGGGCCTCGTCATGGAAGATCATGGCGCCCTTGGGGAAGCTGACGGTGTGGCAGTGCAGGCCGATGGGCAGACGACCGGTCTGCTCCACGCGGGAGATGAATTCGGGGATGGCGTCGATGTCGACGTTCTCCGGCAGGTTGCCCGCCAGACCCATGATGATGGCGGTATCCGTGTGGTGGCCTTTGCCGGTCCAGGAGAGGGAGCCATAGACATCGACCTGGATCCGGGTGATGTCACGGATCTTGCCGCCAGCACGCAGTTCATCCACGAACTGTTTGGCTGCCTTCATGGGGCCGACAGTGTGGGAAGAGGAGGGGCCAACACCGATTTTGAAGATATCAAAAACGCTGATCATGTAACAATTACCTCAGGGTAGAAGGGGGCGCCATGCCCACTCGCAGAAAAGGGATCCATGGGACGGGTCTGTCGTCACAAAGGCCAGGGAACCGGATAACCACAGTGTAACGGTTCAATGCCTAAAAAAAGTTGAAACAGATCTATTTTTGTTGAATTCGTGGCGCGAGTATAAAATTTATTTTGATGGTTATCCATTTTGTTAAGCGCCAGACAAACGTTTTGCAAAAAAATACCCGGCGATGCCGGGTATTCGAGTGCCATATGCGGCTTTATCACAGAGGCTTAACACTCGGTGATGTTGACGGCAAGGCCGCCCCGGGCGGTCTCCTTGTACTTGGTCTTCATGTCGTTGCCGGTTTCCCACATGGTTCTGATCACCTTGTCCAGCGACACCTTGTGCTCGCCGGTGCCACGCAGGGCGAGGCGGGCAGCATTGATCGCCTTGACCGCGCCCATGGCGTTGCGCTCGATGCAGGGCACCTGCACCAGACCACCGACGGGATCACAGGTCAGCCCGAGATTGTGCTCCATGCCGATTTCGGCGGCGTTCTCGACGATGGCGGGGCTGGCGCCCAGCAGCTCGGCCAGGGCACCAGCGGCCATGGAGCAGGCCACGCCGACCTCGCCCTGACAGCCCACCTCGGCCCCCGAGAGGGAGGCATTCTTCTTGTAGAGGATGCCGATGGCGGCGGCGGTGAGGAAGTACTGCATCAGCAGCTCGTCATCCACCTTGCGCACGAAGCGATCGTAATAGTGCAACACCGCGGGGATGATGCCGGCGGCGCCGTTGGTCGGCGCCGTCACCACGCGGCCCCCGGCGGCGTTCTCCTCGTTGACGGCCAGCGCAAAGAGATCCACCCACTCCATCACCATCAGCGGATCCTTGTTGAAATTGGTCTCGCCACAGAGCTGGCGATAGAGGGCGGGAGCCCGGCGCTTGACCTTGAGACCGCCTGGCAGCACCCCCTCGCTCTTGCAGCCACGCTCCACACACCCCTGCATCGCCTGCCAGATCTTGCGAAGCCCGGCCTTGATCTCCGCTTCCGAGCGAAACACCTTCTCGTTGGCCAGCATCAGCCCCGAGATGGAGAGGCCGCTCTCCTGGCACTGGGCCAGCAGTTCGGCGCCGCTCTCGAAGGGATAGGGGATGGGGTGGGCGGCATCGAAACGGGCCGCCTCTTCCCGGGCGTTGGCGAAGTGACTCTCCTCGATGATGAAACCGCCCCCGATGGAGTAGTAGGTCTGCTCGAACACAAGGGTGTCACCCTCATAGGCGCGCAGTGTCATGCCGTTGGAGTGGGCGGGAAGGGTCTTGCGCCGGTTGAAGAGGATGGCGCCGATGCGGGGAAATTCGCTGGGTTGCTCGCCGCCAAGGCAGAGGGTCTGGGTCTGCTCTACCTGGGCGAGGAAGGCGGGAATGGCCTCAATGTCCACGGATTCGGGTTCAAATCCGGCCAATCCCAGGATGATGGCCTTGCCGGTGCCGTGCCCCTTGCCGGTCTGGCCCAGTGAGCCGTAGCACTCGACGACGACGCGTCCGGTACGGGAGAGGAGTGCGTTCGCTTTGAGGGTCTGGATGAAGGCGCAGGCGGCCCGCATCGGTCCCACGGTATGGGAGGAGGAGGGGCCTATCCCGATGGAAAACATGTCGAAGACACTGATCATGACGTACTCCAATTATGGATTTCGTCTAAACATTGTAAATTTTTTGTAGTCGTTGAAAAGGGGGGAGATAGCGGGGTGTGATGGCGGTAGGGAAATGGGCGCGGGAGAGACGCGCCATGGGGGAACCGCTCGGCATCCCATGGCGCCCGTGATACATCAGTCGAGGAACTCGCACAGATAGGCGGAGGCGATCTTCACTTCCAGCTTGAAGGAGGAGTGACCGGCCACGTCGAAGGATTCCCCCTGCTGGTAGGTGTGCCACTCATCTTCGTCGGCCAGCTGGATGGTGAGGGCGCCCTTGATCACCGTCATGCGCTCCGGGGCGGCGGTATTGAACAGGTACTCGCCCGCTTCCATCACACCAACGGTAGCTTTCTCGCCTTTTTGCTCGAAACCGATGGATTTAACATTTCCGTCAAAATATTCGTTAACTTTCAGCATCTTTTCTTCCCTGTATGCACGTTTGCAGAGCCAACGTAGCACACTGTTTTGGATGTTGTCATGGTAAAAGGAGCAAAAACAGCCGTGTCTCTTTTGAGGCTTTACTTTCTCATAAAGTTATCAATGCATTTCGTTAACGGATTCTGATGTAAAACGGGGCGCAAATATGAGATAAAGCGCACCGCCAGAGCAATGGAGAGGATTTGACGCTCTGGGTGGTCATTTACGCTGTAAAAGTGTGAGTAATTGCTAAATAAAGGAACATTCTGTGTTAACAAAAGGATTAATCAAAAACATCGGCTTCCAGGTAGTGGTGGCCATGGTGCTGGGCGCGCTGGTCGGGGCGCTCATGGGAGAGCAAGCCACGGTGTTTGCGCCGCTCGGCACCCTGTTTATCCAGCTGATCAAGATGCTGGTGATCCCGCTGGTGGCGGTGGCCATCCTGTCCGGGGCCGCCAACCTGGGGGCCAGCCCCGCTGCTGGCAAGATTGGCGTCACCACGCTCGCCTTCTTCCTCGGCACCTCCGCACTGGCGGTGTTCCTGGCGCTGGTGATGGGTCAGGTGTTCAAACCTGGTGTGGGCGTTGACTTTGGCGCCACTGCGGCCATGTTCTCCGGCGACTACGCCGACAAGGGTGCACTGCCCGATGCGGTGGCCACCCTGCTTGGCATGATCCCGACCAACGTGTTCAGCGCCTTGAACGAGGCCAACATCCTGCAGATCCTGGTGTTCTGCATGTTCCTCGGCATCGCCCTGGCCAAGCAGCCCCGTGAGCGCGCCAAGCCGCTGGTAGACGGGCTCAACACCCTGGTGGACGCTTTCGTCTGGATGATCAACAAGGTGATGCTGATCGCCCCCATCGGCGTCTTCGGCCTGATGGCCGACGCCATCGGCACCTACGGCTTCGACGTGCTGACTCTGGTGCTCAAGCTGTTCGTCGTCTATGTCGCCGCCATCCTCATCTTCGGCTTTGTGGTCTATCCGCTGCTGATCGCGTTCTTCTCCAACACGCCGGTACGCAAGTACTTCTCCGCGATGAAGAAACCGCAGATCGTGGCCTTCTCCACCGCCTCTTCCATGGCGACCCTGCCGGTCAACATGGAGACCTGCGAGCGCGATCTGAAGGTGACCAACGCCACCGCTTCCTTCGTGCTGCCGCTGGGCGCCACCATCAATATGAGCGGCAATGCCATCTATTACGGCCTGGTCGCCATCTTCTTCGCCCAGGTCTACAACATCGATCTCTCCATGGGAGCCTGGGCGGCGATCATCGTCACCTCCACCCTGGGTGCCATCGGTCAGGCCGGTGTGCCGGGCCCGAGCTTCCTGGTGGTTGCCGTGCTGCTGGCGGCCGGGATTCCCATCGAGGGTCTGCCGCTGCTGTTCGCGCTGGATCGTCTGTTCGACATGATCCGCACCGCGCTCAACATCACCGGCGATGCGGCCTGCGCCATCATTGTCGATCGCTACAGCCCGGATTACGATCCGAACCGCTGGAGCAAGGAGGCCTGATATCGGGTCATCCACCGTGCATGACAAGAGGGAGGCTTCAGGCCTCCCTCTTTCATTTGTGTCTATTTGCTGGCGGTGATCCCCGCTTGCCTCGCCCGTCTGCGTGACTCAGGGAGAGAGGTGGGCCAGGGCCTGGCGGCAGCGCTGTTCGGCCGCCTCCAGCTCCAGCAGGACCATCTGGATATCTTCCAGCTGCTGCTGCAGGGTCTCCCGCTTGTCGGCCACCAGCCCCAGCATGGTCTGCAACTGGGAGCGGCTGCTCTTGTCCGCATCGTAGAGATCGAACAGCTCCCGGATCTCTGCGAGGCTGAAGCCCAGACGTTTGCCGCGCAGGGTCAGCTTGAGCCGCACCCTGTCCTGACGGCTGTAGATCCTGTGCTGTCCCTGGCGGGTCGGGTTGAGCAGGCCCTGATCCTCGTAGAAGCGAATGCTGCGGGTGGTCACATCGAACTCGCGAGCCAGTTCGCTGATGCTGAAGGTGCGGGTGTCGTCCCTGGATTTGGTCATGGGGCTGTCTTGGCTGCCATCTGGTTGTCAATGCAGGCTGGCACCTTACCCAAACGTCAACTTCCCCGCAAGTCTTGTTCCCGTCGCGGTCGCGGCATATGTTATCCCGATGTAACAAGGAGAGTGCTATCGATGGATATCGTGATTGTGGCGGCCAAACGTACCCCCATGGGGGCCTTCCAGGGGGCCCTGAGCGTGCTCGGTGCCCCCGAGCTTGGCGCCTGCGCCATCCACGCCGCGCTGGCGCAGGCCGGGATGACGGGGGAGCAGGTCAATGAGGTCTATATGGGCAACGTGCTGAGCGCAGGGGTCGGCCAGGCGCCAGCCCGCCAGGCAGCGCTCAAGGGGGGGCTGCCGGACAGCGTGCCCTGTACCACCATCAACAAGGTGTGCGGCTCCGGCATGAAGGCGGTGATGCTGGCGGCGGACAGCCTGCGCCTGGGGGAGGCCGAGGTCGTGGTGGCGGGGGGCATGGAGAGCATGAGCCGCGCCCCCTATCTGCTGGACAAGGCGCGCAGCGGTTTTCGCATGGGGCACCAGAGCGTGCTCGATCACATGTTCCTGGACGGCTTGCAGGATGCCTACGAAGGCCATCTGATGGGTCATTACGCCCAGTTGAGCGCCGATCGCAGCGGACTGACCCGGGCCGACATGGATGCCTTTGCCATCGCCTCCCTGGAGCGGGCGCTGACGGCGCAGCGCAGCGGTGCCTTTGCCGCGGAACTGGCTCCCGTCATGACCTCTGAGGATACCCTGCTGCTGGCCGAGGATGAGCAACCGGGCAAAGCCAGGCCCGACAAGATCCCCGGCCTCAAGCCGGCCTTCAGCAAGCACGGCACCATCACGGCGGCCAATGCAAGCTCCATCTCGGACGGGGCGGCAGCCCTGGTGTTGATGCGGGGCGAGACCGCTGCCCGGCTCGGATTGCCGGTGCTGGCCAGGGTAGTGGGTTACCAGAGTCACGCCGCCCTGCCGGCGGAGTTTACCAGTGCCCCCGTCGGCGCCATTGACAAGTTGCTGGCCCGGGTGGGCTGGTCGGTGGAGGAGGTGGACCTGTTCGAGGTGAACGAGGCATTCGCCATGGTGAGCATGCTGGCCATGGCAGGGTGCGGCATTCCCCATCACAAGTTGAACGTGAACGGCGGGGCCTGTGCGCTGGGGCACCCTCTTGGCGCCAGTGGCGCCCGCATCCTGGTGACCCTGATCCATGCCCTGCGTGCCCGCGGCCTCAGACGAGGGGTGGCGAGCCTGTGCATCGGGGGAGGGGAGGCAACGGCCATCGCCATCGAGGCAGGCTGAATGCGTGGGTGAGAGTGCAGCGGGTTGATGGAATGACAACGTCCCTTCAAGAGGGAAGTTGTCATGTCTGGCGGGAGTGGACCGGTTGCTCTTCCATGGCCTGAAGCTGCTGGTTGACCCAGGCGGTGGCGCTCAGATAGAGGTGGCTGACCTTCTCTTCGTTGAGGCCGAGCCGGACGGTGTTGGCGGCAACCCGCTGCCAGTCGGCTTTCTCGAAATCTTCACAGAACGCCAGGTAGAACCCGAGCTTGCCCTTGCGGGTGAGCAGGGCGGCACGAATGTCGTCGGTCAGGGGAATGGAGCCGAGCAGCTGATCCAGCGGTTCTCCCATGAGCACGTCCAGCAGGGAGAAGAGGCCGGTGACAAAGGCTTGCTGTGCCTGCTCTGCGGGCGCATGGGTCTGGGCCAGCAGTTCGCAGAACCGGGCTCTGATGAGGGACATCTGATGGAGCTCGGCGCTCTTTTCACTCCCCGCACTGGTGGCGGCGATCAGGGCGACGAAGCGCTTGAGCTGGGCGTGCCCCAGGGAACTTGCGGCCTGGCGAAACGAGGCGATGGGCTGGGGGAAACGCTTGAGGTGGTTGATGTAGCGCAGCAGCTTGAGGGAGAGGGTGAGATCCTGGTTGAGCAGTTGCTCAATCTTGTCCAGGTCCGGTTCGGTCTGATTGACCACCTCGAGCAGCTGCATCACCACCAGCTGGGCCGGCGGTATGGTGGGCTGTTGCACCATCTGGGGGCGGCTGAAGAAAAATCCCTGGAACAGGGTGACGCCGAGCTGCTTCATCCGCTCGAACTCGGCCTGATCCTCGACTTTCTCGGCCAGATAGGTGAGGGGCAGGTGGCGATGATTCGCCATGAAGTGCTCGATGCAGGGTTGCGGCGTGCTGCGCAGGTCGAACTTGATGATATGGATGTAGGGGAGGAACCTGTCCCAGTCTGAGACCATGGTGAAGTCATCCAGCGCCAACCGATAGCCCAGCCCATAGAGCTGGATCACTTTTTCCAGCAGCGCATCGTCGGGCTCGGCATCCTCCAGGATCTCGATCACCACCTTGTCACGGGGGAGGCATTCGGCCAATCCATCCAGCAACAGGGAGTGGGGGAAATTGATGTAGCAGGGGTGATCTCCGATGAGATGATCGATGTTCTGCTGCAAGAACTGCTCGGCAACCAGCCTGGAAGTGGCCTGCTGTGCGGAGACGGAGGGAAATACATTGTCCAGGCTGTCGCGAAACAGCAGCTCATAGGCTTGGGTGTTCAACTCCCGATCCAGAATGGGCTGCCTTGCTACATAGGAATACATGCATCTCTCCACCATGGTTACAGGCTTGATTCTATGGTGAAGCGGATCACTATGCCAGTGCCGACCGGTCGGGAAGGTCAACAACTGGCATACTATTTGTCAGGAAACCCGGAGTGTCAGAACAGGTAGTTGAGCTGCAGGCCGGCGAGCCAGGCATCCCCTTCCGAGGTGCCATTGAAGGTGGAGGTGGTCTGGGGGATGCCGGGCCTGAGCTGCATGGTTTCGCTCACGTCCACCTTCTTGCCGTCGATCAGGGTCAGCCCCAGATCCAGCGAGAGGTGGCGGTCAATCTGGTAGCCCACGCCAGCGCTGTACCAGACCCGATCCGAGTCGGGGATGGAGATGGTGCGGCGATCCGCCGGGACCGGGCTGCGGTCGTAGGCGATACCGGAGCGCAGTTGCCACTGGGGGGCCAGCTGGTAGGTCATCCCCAGCGCATAGCGCCAACTGTCTTCCCAGTGCTCCTCCTTGATGTGCATGGTGCCGTGGTGGTCGAGTTCGGATTCGAGCTGCACGAACTTGCTCCAGTTGGTCCAGTTGATGCTCGAATGCAGCGCCAGGGCCGGGGTGAGCTGATGGAACAGGGCCAGCTCGGCGGTGGCGGGCAAGGGCAGATCCAGGCTGCCGGTATCGGTGAAGGGCTGGCCCCTTTGATCGATGCCGATGGCGTCACCGGAGAGGGTCAGGGTTACGTCGTGGCGATAGGAGAGACCGATGCGGGTTGCCTGCGACAACTCAAGCAGGGTACCCAGGTTCCAGCCCATGGCCCAGCCATCCCCTTTCAGGTGCTTGGCTATCTGGTTGTTGGAGGGGAAAGTGCCGCCCACTTCCCCTTCCCCCTGAATGGCGGAGAGACCTGCCCCGACGGACCAGATGCGGCTGATGCGATAGGCCAGGGAGGCCCCCAGATCCACTGTCTTGATGTCGGAGACGTTGCCGAAGTGACCGGCGTTGTAGTTGTCCGGCATCTTGACCCCGAGTCCGTAATAGGAGGTGGCGGCAAGCCCGAGGCGCCATTGCTCGCTGAGGGGCACGATGAGATAGGCGTTGGGTACCCAGGCGTCACCCGCAATGTCGTGGGCTCCGGCATCCAGACTGACCGGCCCCTGGGGGGTAGGCACCCGGGTGGTGCCCTCGATGTTGACGTCGGGGTGCACATGGATGACGCCGCCGGAGAAGGCCAGAGTATCGAATCGGGTCATGGCGGCGGCATTGCGGGAGAGCACGCTGGCATTGTCGGCGATGGCGGCTTCACCCGCGAAGGCACGCCCCATGCCGGTGGCGGATTGCTCCGCGAGCTGGAAGCCGGCAGCCTGCACCTGGCTCGACAGCAGCAAGAGGGCTATGAGGGAGGGTTTGAACGTCGGATGCATGGTCTTTCCTCGGGATGAACTGGGTGTTCATTCTGTTATTCGGTTGGGGCCGGGATTTTATATGGTATGACCAGCAAGGCAACGGGGAGAGGGGAACGTGCGGCAAAACGGGATTAAATGCTGAAAGAAATCCCCATAACAGCTTGATAAAAAAAGAAAAGAGTACAGTTGTTTACTACAACTGTGCGCTCAGTTGGCGAAATTGGATAAAAAAAGAGCGCCCTGGGGCGCTCTTGATGATGACATGAAAATCAGAATTTCATGTTGAACTGGGCGGAAGCCAGCAGGGCGTTGCCGTGAGAGGTGCCCTTCCAGCGCAGCGCATCGCTGTGGTTGCGCAGGCCTTCGTTCACGTCCACTTCCTTGCCGTCCAGATAGGCCATGCCGAAGTCGAGGCTCATGTCCGGATTGATGTGGTAGGTGGCACCGGCGCTGTACCAGATACGGTCGGAGTCAGGAATGCTCAGGCTACGGTATTCCGGCTCGATGGGGCTGTTGTCGTAGGCGAAGCCGATACGGGCTTCCCAGGACGGGTTGACGTACCAGGTACCGCCCAGGGCGTAACGGGCAGAGTCCTTGAACTTCTCGTCTTTTTGCAGGCACACGCCGCCGGCGCAGTTGCTGCTGGTGGCCTTGAGCTCCTGGAAGGCGCTCCAGTCGGTCCAGTTCACGGAGTAGTGGACAGCGAATTGCTGGTTCAGGCGGTGGTAGCCTGCAAATTCGGCCTGGGCCGGCAGATCCAGCTTCAGGTTGCCATCGACGACGCGGTTGCCGGAGGTGGCACCCTGGAAGTCGCCGTCAAAGCTCAAGTCCACCTGGGAGCGGTAGGTCAGGGCGAGGCGGTTGTTTTCGTTGATCTCGTACAGGGTGCCGACGTTCCAGCCAAAGCCCCAGGTGTCGCCCTTCAGGTGAGCCAGACGGGTATCGGAGTTGGCACCCGGAATGGCAGCGGAGAGCGCACCGGCATAACGGTTCAGCTCGGCGGCGGCGTAGACGGCATTGATGCCGGCGCCGACGCTGAAGCTGGAGTTGATGCGATAGGCGATGTTGGGGTTGATGTTGAAGGTCAGCAGCTCGGTGTCACCGGCGCCGGCACCGGCCGCGAAGGTCTTGGAATATTCGGTGGAGAGGCCGTAGTTGGAGAAGAGGCCGATCCCCCAGGCCCACTGATCGTTCAGGGGCTGGATGAAGTAGGTGGCCGGCACGAAGGCATCGGGGGCGATGTCGCTCTCGCTGGACGGAGCCAGCTTGGTTGGGCCGGCATAGATGTCGCCAGCCACGTCCACGTCGGGCTTGATATAGGTGCCGGATACAGACAGTGCCATCTTGTCGAAGGTGGTCATGGCCGCCGGGTTGCGGGACAGCACGGCCGCGTTGTCGGCGATGGCTGCTTCACCTGCGTAGGCGCGCCCCAGACCGGAGGCAGAGTGCTCGTTCAGCTGGAACGCAGCGGCGAAGGTCTGGGTGCTGGCCAGGGTCACGGCCGCAGCGATCAGGCTTTTCTTGAAAAAGGCAGTTGTCATAGTGTTCTCTCTTTGTAAGCAGATTTTCTGTCGACATCGCGGCTCTTTGGCGGCTATTGACGACATGATCTGTTGTTATGTCAGCTTCTTCCCATTCATTGCTGGCGTGATTCTATGGATCTGGTAGGAGGTAAGAAATCAGACCAGTGACAGCAGAATACATAAAAGTTTCCATTGTGTTAATCATTTGTTTTGACTTGCCGTTTTATTAGGCTGATTTATCTATTATTGGATGAATAAAGCACAAATGGTGCCGTTTGCGTCATTTAAAATAAATGGTAGAAATGTGACTTCGCGCAGGCAATAGGCGGGAACATGCGGGGATGTGGGGATGAACAGGCAGACAATGAGGATGTCTGCCTGTGATGTGGCTGAGGCGGAGGACGAGTCAGCCTGGGTCAAGGTCTGTTAAATGGACCAGTGCAGACGTGACTCAAGCTGGCGGGCAACCGGGGCGAGGGGCTCCTGCATGTCTCCGATGAGCACCATGTTGGCCCCCTTGAGCGGCAGTATCTCCCCCTTGAGGGTCCCGTCTGCAAAATCGGACTGGATCGTCAATGGCAGGTGCTTGGGGACGAGGAACAGGGTGACCGGTCCCATCTTGCCCTGCAGCACCATGTGCAGGGCCGGTCCCTGGTAGAAGGCGCAGTGGTTGACATAGGTTACCTTCATGCCCGGCATCTCGCTCAGGGTGGCGCCATATTTCTCCATTTTCGCGTTGATGGTGTGCAGGCTGACCCGCTCATCCACCGCATGAATGAAGGGCTCTTCCCCATAAACGTGGGACATGGCGACCTGAGCCAGCGACAGGGTGTCCGGTGCCACAGGCCAGCTGATCCAGCGGGTGCTCATGCCGAGCAGGAAGGCGACCGAGGCTGCGATAGCCAGAGCGCGCCATTGCGTGCGTGCAGGAGTGACGGGCAGCGGGACCACCTGCTCCTCTTCGGCTGCCATCGCCTGCCTGAGCAGGATCCGCTCCGCAAGACCGGCCGGTACGTCCACTTCCAGAGTGCTGCGCACCTGGCGCTCGAGCTGCTGCATCTCGTCCAGATGCTTGCGATTGGCCGGTGACGCCTCGGCGGCTTTCAGGAAGGCGGGATCCCTGTCCGAGGGGTGAGTGATGGCCCGGCGGCGAAATTCAAGCTCATCCATTGGTGTGTCCTCTCTGTTGTTTCGCAGACTCCATGGCCTCTTTTATCTGGTTGCGGGCGCGAAACAGCCTTGTCATGACGGTGTTCTTGTTCAGGCCGAGTTGCTCGGCGATCTCCTCCCCGCTGAATCCCCCCAGTACCTGCAGCAGCAGCGGCTCCTGATATTCGGCAGGCAGGCGGGCGATGTGGCGTCTGAGCCATTCGTGCTCCATCTCCTGCTCGCTTGGCAGGACACCCTGATCCCGCAGGGGGTGCTCGTCGAGGTCGACAAGATCGAACTGCTTTCGCTCAAAGCGGCGGGCATTCTCCCGCCGCAATATGGTGATGAGCCACGCCTTGGCAGCCTTGTCGTCCAGCAGGGTATCTATCGCCTTCCAGGCGCGCAGGAAAGTCTCCTGCACCAGATCCTCGGCGATTTGCGGATCCCGGCACAGCCAGTAGGCGTAGCGGTAGATGTCCCCGTGCAGGGCGTGCACCAGGGCTTCGTACTTGGTTTGTTTGTCTGCCATCTCCCCATAGACCGGAGAAGCGGAGGGATCCTTTCCCGTGTCGGCCCTTTTTCTTCTGAAAAAACCTAACGCCATAAAGGGGTGTCCTGTTTCATGAGGGGCGCATCATGCACGCATCCACGCCAGTATTCGAAGACCATAGGCTATCGCAAAGCTCTCCCAGGTGCACAACTCCCTGGCGAGCGCCTGTCTGGGCAGGTGTTCGCCAGGGGCGAGTACGGGGGCAAAACAGGCCCGATCCAGGTCGTCCAGCAGCGCTCCCATGGCGGGGTCGCGGTGACAGGGCAGCCTGGCCAGATGCAGACAGGGGGCGTCCCAGCGCAGGACGGCCCAGGTCAGAAGGGTTTCCCTGGCCTCGTCAGGAGAGCCCGTGGCGAGGGCCCGTTGCAGGCGATAGAAGGCGTGCCAGCGCGGCCAGCGGCGCATGAATGCCCGCAGCAGGATGGACACGAGCACCCAATAGAGATACTGGGTCCCCAGTGTGGGGGAGGCGGGAGTGGCGCTCTCCCTTGCCGTGAACACCAGAGAATGTGCGGGCAGGCGCACCTCCTCGATGCGACCGCTCTGGGTGTTGAACCAGCGCAGGGTCTGGGGGGGCAGCACATAGCGCCCCGCCTCGTCGGCGGTCAGGGCCTGGCGCCACTGGCGCTCGAAGCGAAGCGCCCCCTCGGCCACGAATCGCTCCTGTTGCTGCTCGCCGTCCGGCTTCATGGAGAGGCCGGCGGGCAGGGGCGGGGCCGGCAAGGGGGGCAGGCGGTTGCCATCCCCCCCTTCCATCACCAGGGTGAGGGTGCGGATCACCGGCTCACCCACCCTGGCCTGCGCCGGGCTGAACTGCTGGCGCAACACCAGGCTGCTCGCCACCGGCTCCAGGGGGGCCTTGTCCACCTTGATGAAGAGGGTCGCCGCCCTGGCGGACAGCAGATCCCCCGCGTTGCCTGGCGCGGTCGCACCGGCCTGGTCCTGGTGCGGCAACCGCCCCTGAAAGCGGGGGGATTCGACGGGATGGAGCCCGGGCCCTTTGGCCTGCAGCAGCCATTTTCGCGTGAGACGTCCTGGCAGGTCGGGGCTGGCGGGAGAGTCCCAGCGATCCTCGCCGAGGCGGCGAATGGTAAAGGCCGGGGTGATGGGCTCGCCGAGGTTGGGGGCCTCCAGGTTGGCAGGCAGCCAGAGGGTCAGCTCATAGATGAAGGGCTGGCCGGGGTAGAGATTCCCCTCATGGAGCACCCGGGCCTGCAGCTCGACCGGAGAGATTACCGGGTCTTGTGCCGGCATCAGGGTGCCGTCCAGAGAACGTGTCGGCACCACCAGGGAGGGGGTGAGATCGGCGCCAAGGGGCAGGGAAGGCACCTGGCGCGGGCTGGTATCGAGCAGGTGCAGGGGGATCTGCCAGCGGGTCAGGCTGCGGCTCTGGGCACTGACCCGCTGGATGCTGACCCGCCCGACCGCAAACTGGCGCAGCAGCGGTTGCAGGTTGAGATCCTCATCGCGGTGCAGCCCGTCGGCTTCGATGACGAGCAGCCAGTCGCGCTCGCTCGCCCCCGGCAACAGCTCGGCCTCGACAGGGGCGGCCTGCACCCGCATGGCGCACAGGGCGAGCAGCAGCCAGCAGCCGAACCGGGGGGAGAGCAAGCGCAGTACGAGGATCACCAGGGCTCCTCCACCTTGAGCAGGGGGCGGCGCAGGGCCTCCTTGCGAAGGCGCTGCTCCAGCAGCAGCACGGGGGGCGCCGGGGGGCGGGGAGCCTCTGAGGCGCGGGCGGGGTCGGGAGTGTCGGCATGCTCCGGGGCATTTGCCGAGGGCGCCGACTGTGGCAGGTTGGCCCGCAGCAGGGCCAGGTTGTGCAAGGCATCCCTGTGCCCAGGTTCAAGGCGAAGGGCGCTCAGATAGGCCTGCTCCGCGGCGGCAAGATCCCCGAGCCAGACCAGGGCATTGCCCCTGTTGTAGTGGGCGGTGGCGCTGTTTGCCCTGCCATAGGCGGCGACGGCCCTGGCGTAATCCCCGGCTCTATACCAGGCGTTGCCTTGCCAGACCGGATCCTGGAAGGCGTTGGCCGCTTCCCGATAGTGTCCCTGGCGATAAGCCTGCCAGCCTTCTTCATCTTGTCGGGAGGCCGCCTGCAGGGAAGGGGGCGCGACGCCAATGACGAGGATCACCAGCAGCCAGTGGGCGCCGATCCGCGCCAGCAGCGCCAGGGGGAGCAAGGTGATGAGCAGCCAGGGGCCGAGATCCCGGGATTGCCCCTGCGTCAGGGTCTGGCCCATGGGCAGGGGGGCAAAGCGGGGCAGGCCGGAATCAAGCCAGGCCAGCCTGCCTCCAGTACTGGCGGCAAGGGCGGCCATGGCCTCCTCGTCGGGCGCCGGCAAGGTGCGGCCGATCGGGCTGCCGAGCTGCCAGCGCTCGGCAGCCACGCCGGGCAGCCGGGTCTCCTTGCCCCCGCTGGCCAGCAGGATGTCGAGCCGCGGGGCCGAGCCTGCCTTGCAGAACAGGTCGTTGAGGCAGGGCCAGAGGGCGGCGATGTGATCGCGCGCTGTCCCGGAGAGGCCGTCGGTCACGAGCAGCAGACGGGCGGACTGGCCCGGCGGGATCAGGGTGAGGGCCAGGGCCACGGCGCGCTCGGGGGCGCTGCCCTGGACAGGCATGATGGCCGGGCGCAGGTCCGGCAGCAGCAGGGCGATGGCCTGATGATCCCGGGTGGGAGGCATGGCGAGGTAGGCATCCCCGGCAAACAGGATGAGGGCGATGGGATGGGGCGCATCCTGCCGCGCTATGTCGGCCAGCATCTCCTGCAATCCCAGCCTCACCCGGGTTGCCCGGTCCGGCGCCAGATCCTGTGCCAGCATGGAGTCGGAGAGATCCAGCAACCAGATATCGAGGGCCGGGCTCGGCATGGGGAGACTCTGCTGGCGCAGGGCGGGGCCCGAGAGCGCGAGGATCACCGGCAGACAGGCAAGCCAGCGCCAGGGGATGGCCCGATGGCGGCTCGGCAGCAGATAAGCCTGCATGGCCGGGGAGAGCAAGTCGGGATCGCGGCGGCGGCGCCACCCCTGCCACAGCCAGGGGATCAGGGCCAGCAACCAGAGGGGGCGCAGCAAGGTCAGCTCCATGGTGCCACCGTCATGACCAGCCTACTCATGGGATGGCCTGTGTGACAGGGGGATGTGCCAGCGGGCTGGCCAGCAGAGCAGCAGCCAGGCCAGGGCCAGTGGCCAGGGGTAGAGCTCCTGGTGGGGCCGGGAGAGGATCTGGGGCCGGGCGAGGGGCTCCAGGGTGTCGATGGCCTGGTTGATGGCGGCGAGATCGCCCCGGTTGCGGGCGCGAAAATAGCGGCCTCCTCCCAGCGTCGCCAGCTGCTGCAACAGGGCTTCATCCAGTTCGGCACTGGGATCGGCGTCCCCTGCGGGCCCGGCGAAGGTGTCGGGGTCGGCGCCCACCCCCAGGGTATAGAGACGGATGCCGGCTTTGGCGGCGAGCCTGGCCTCGGTCAGGGGATCCGCATTGCCCGAGGTATTGCGCCCGTCCGTCACCAGCAGCAGGGCGGTGGGGCGGGTGGGGTCGGCGTGCTGGCGTGCCAGCAGGATGGCTTCCCCCAGGGCCGTGGTGCGCCCCACCAGATCGAAATCGAGCTCCCTGGCCAGGGTGAGCAGGGCCCCGGTCTCCTGGGTGAGGGGGGAGAGCAGATAGGCGTGATCGGCAAAGACGACGAGGGCGATGCGATCCCCCGGGCGGGAGGCGACAAGGTTGCTTATCTGCTGGCGCACCGCGGCAAGCCTGTCCGTTTGCTCTCCGTCATCCAGCATGTCCTGGGTGCGCATGCTGTCGGAGAGATCCACCGCCAGGATGAGGTCCCGGCTGCTCTGGTAGTGAATGATCGGGGGCTCCTGCCACTGGGGGCGGCACAGGGCCAGTACCAGGGCACACCAGCAGATCATCATGCGCCACAAGGGCTGCCCCGCCTGGGGCTGGAGCAGGGGAAAACCTCCATGAACGAGCCGGTTTCCTCCCTTGCGCCCCTTCATGGGAGGCAGGCCGAAGCGCACCAGCAGCGGCAGGGCGAGGGCGAGGGAAAACCAGGGCCAGGCGAGGATCATCGCGTACCCTCCGGGGAAGGGGCCCCTCGCTTGCTTGCCGGGAATCGCGGCGCGCTGACGCAGCGTCGCCCCCAGGCGAGATAGGCGAGGCGCAATCTTTTGCGCTGCGCCTCATCGGGCACTCTGCCCCCATAGAGCCAGAGCGGCCACTGGGCGGCAAACCGGGAAAAATCGCTCCCCCCCTTGCTGTCCAGCCAGGCGAGCCAGTCCTCCCCTTGCAGGGGGGCCGCCTCGGGCCAGCGGGCCATGGCCGCTTCTCGCAGGGCATCCTGCAGCCTGGGGACGAGATCGTCGGCCTGCCAGTCTATCCGGAGCGCCCAGTGGCGCTGGCGCCACAGGGTGAGGGCCGTCATGGCGATCAGGCAAGCGGCGATCGCCGCGATCAGCAGCCCACCGAGTGCCATCAGGCGAGGATCCTGTGTAGGCTCGAGAGCGGGGCCTTGGTGGATGTCGCGCAGCTCGGCACGAATGGCTTGCAAGGTCTCGCTGGACGAGGGCTGGCGATATGCATCCGGTGCGGGCACGCCCTGCTCCCCCCTCAAAACAGACGGCATCCGCCCTCCTGCCACTGGCGTTGCAGGGTGGCGCCGTTGTCGAGGCGATAGAGGCGCGTCACCAGGGGCAGTAACTGCTGGCGACAGGCCTCGGCCTGTTCGTCGGCCGCCCTCTGATAGCGGGCGCGAAAGCGGGGATCTTCTCCCGCGAGCCAACCGCTGTGTCTGCCTGCCTGCACTGCCAGCAGCCCCTGTTCGGGCAGCGCGGCTTCCAGGGGATCGCGGATCTGCCAGTAGTGGATGTCGTGGCGCAGGCGAAGGCGTTGCAACTGCTGGCAGAGTGCCTGGTCCGGTGCCTGGTGATGGCTTATCAGGGTCAATCTGGCCCCGTGGGGCAGGGTGAGTCGTGCCAGGGTCTGGGCCAGCGTCCTAGGCGGGGGGACGCGATCCAGCCCTACCTCGTAATGGCGGCAGAGCGCTTCCAGCAGAGGCATGAGAGAGCCGCGTTGGTGCTCTGTGTGGGGGGCTGCGCCCTGGCAGATCAAGGTATTGGCTTGTTTCTCCCCCTGCCAGAGCAGGGCGGCGGCCAGCTCGCAGCCAAGGCGGGCCTTGAGTTGGGCGCGGGAGCCAAAGTACATGGCGGGTGAGAGATCCAGCAGCAACCAGTGGGCCTGATCCTGCTCTTCCCCGTAGAGGCGGGTGTGGGGGCGGCCGAGGCGGGCGGTGACCCGCCAGTCGATGTGACGCACCTCGTCACCGGCCTGATAGAGGCGAAGCTCCCTGAAATGGAGCCCGGGCTGGCGCCCGATACGCCCCTGGGCCGCCTGATGAATGCGGGCACGCTCGCCCTGGCGCGTCCAGAGGCGAACCGCCAGCAGCCGCTCGAGGGTGAGGGCGATGTCGGGGTGATCCCGGGGCTCGGCGACGGGGGTCATGGCGACAGGGCTGCCTGCGGGGGCCGGTTCAGGGGCATGGAATGGCATCCAGCAGCAGGGTGATGAGCGCCTCGCTATCGAGGTTGTCCGCCAGCGCCTGATAACTCGGGATGAGGCGGTGGCGCAGCACGGCAGGCGCCAGTTGCTGGATGTCTTCGGGTAGCACGAAGTCGCGCCCGGCGAGCCAGGCCCGGGCCCGTGCGGCTCTTGCGAGGCCGATGCTGGCTCTGGGACTGGCCCCCACCGCGACCAGGGGGTCTAGCTCGGGGCACAGGCCGCTGCCGGGGCGGGTGGCGCACACCAGTTGCACCAGATAGTGCTCGAGGCGCCCCTGCATCTGTACCCCTTGAACGGCGGTGCGGGCTTCCAGCAAGTCGGACTGGCTCAGGGTGACCGGCGGCGTCGGCAGGGCGTCGCCACGGGCGTTGAGTTGAAGGATGGCCAGCTCCATGGCGGGGCTGGGGTAATCCACCAGCAGTTTGAGCAAGAAGCGATCGAGCTGGGCCTCCGGCAGGGGATAGGTCCCTTCCTGCTCGATGGGGTTCTGGGTGGCGGCGACCATGAAGAGGGAGGGCAGGCGCCAGCTCTTCTTGCCCACGGTGATCTGGTGCTCGGCCATGGCCTCCAGCAGAGCGGACTGCACCTTGGCCGGCGCCCGGTTGATCTCGTCCGCCAGCACCAGGTGATTGAACAGGGGGCCGGGTTGAAACACGAAACTCGCATCCTGGGGATGGAAGACCTCGCTGCCGGTGAGATCGGCAGGGAGCAGATCCGGGGTGAACTGGATACGGGCAAAGCGCCCCTCCACGGCACCGGCCAACGCCTTGACCGCCCGGGTCTTGGCAAGACCGGGGGCCCCCTCGATCAGCACATGTCCTTCACATAACAGGGCGATCAGCAGCCCCTCGATGAGGGGGCCCTGTCCCAGGATCTGGCTGCCCAGATAGTCTCCAAGTGCTCTGAACTCGGCCGCTGCCATGCGATAAACCCGTTGTTTTTATGGAAGTTGATCTTTTTATACCCCAGTTGGCTCACAAGGGCGAGGGAGGGTGGCAAGATGGGGACAATTTAGTTTCAATCAGCCGTATGAAAGTTGTGATTGGATTGTTAAGATGTGGCGCAATGAGGTCAGACCTCTGCCTTTTTAACCCAAGGAGCCAGGATGAAACAGCCATTGAAACTGACGACTCGCCAGGGCGAACGGATAGCCGTCGTGGCGGGTCTGCGCACCCCCTTTGCCAAGCAGGCCACCGCTTTTCACGGCGTGCCTGCAGTGGATCTGGGCAAACTGGTGGTGAGCGAGATGCTCGCCCGCACCGATCTCGACCCCAAGCTCATCGACCAGCTGGTGTTCGGCCAGGTGGTGCAGATGCCGGAAGCGCCAAACATCGCCCGGGAGATCGTGCTCGGCACTGGCATGAGCGTCAGCACCGATGCCTATAGCGTGTCGCGCGCCTGCGCCACCAGTTTCCAGGCGGTGGCCAATGTCACCGAATCCATCATGGCCGGCACGGTGGACATCGCCATCGCCGGCGGTGCCGACTCCTCTTCCGTGCTGCCCATCGGAGTCAGCAAGTCTCTGGCCCGCGCCCTGGTGGATCTCAACAAGGCGCGCAACCTCCAGCAGCGTTTCAATATTCTGCGCCGTCTGCGCCTGAAGGACCTGCTGCCGGTGCCCCCGGCCGTGGCCGAGTATTCCACCGGTCTCTCCATGGGGCAGACCGCCGAGCAGATGGCCAAGACCCACCAGATCAGCCGCGAGGCGCAAGATGCGCTGGCCCACCGCTCCCACACCCTGGCGGCCGAAGCCTGGGCGCAGGGCAAATTGAATGGTGAGGTGTTCACCGCCCACGTGCCCCCCTACAAGTCGCCGCTGGAGCGGGACAACAACATCCGTGAAAGCTCGGATCTGGCGAGTTACGCCAAGCTCAAACCGGTCTTTGACCGGGCCCACGGTTCGGTGACGGCCGCCAACGCCACTCCGCTTACCGACGGCGCCGCCGCCGTGCTGATGATGCGCGAAGGGCGTGCCCGCGAGCTGGGTCTGGAGCCGCTGGGTTACATCCGCAGCTTCGCGTTTTCCGCCATCGACGTCTGGCAGGACATGCTGATGGGCCCCTCCTATGCCACGCCGCTGGCGCTGGACCGTGCCGGCATCACCCTTGGGGATCTGACCCTCATCGACATGCACGAAGCCTTTGCCGCCCAGACGCTGGCCAACCTCAAGATGTTTGCAAGCGCCGAATTTGCCCGTGACAAGCTGGGCCGGGATCAGGCCATTGGCGAGGTGGACATGGAGAAGTTCAACGTGCTCGGCGGCTCTTTGGCCTTTGGTCACCCCTTTGCCGCCACCGGGGCGCGCATGATCACCCAGACCCTGCATGAACTGCGGCGCCGGGGTGGGGGATTGGGGCTCAACACCGCCTGTGCGGCGGGTGGGCTGGGTGTGGCCATGGTGCTGGAGGTGGAATGATGAGTGCCAAGACTTTTTCTCTGGATATTCGCAAAGACGGCATCGGCATCCTCACCATGGATGTGCCCGGTGAGAGCATGAACACCCTGAAGGCCTCCTTTGCGGACGAGATCCGCACTCTGCTGGCCGAGGTAAAGGGGAACGGGGATCTGATCGGCCTGGTGATCGTCTCCGGCAAGAAGGACTCCTTCGTTGCCGGGGCCGACATCGCCATGCTGGCGGCCTGCACCAGCGCCCAGGATGCCGAAGCGCTGTCCCGGGCCGGACAGGACGTGTTCGCCGAGATCGAAGCCCTGGGGATCCCGGTGATCGCCGCCATTCACGGCCCCTGCCTTGGCGGCGGGCTGGAGCTGGCGCTCGCCTGTCATGGCCGGGTGGTGACCGATCACGGTAAAACCGTACTGGGTCTGCCGGAAGTGCAGCTCGGCCTGCTGCCGGGCTCCGGCGGTACCCAGCGCCTGCCGCGCCTCATCGGGGTGGCCAAGGCACTGGATCTGATGCTGACCGGCAAGCAGGTGCGGGCCAAACAGGCCAGGAAGCTCGGGCTGGTGGATGACATGGTGCCCCCGTCCATTTTGCTGGAGGCCGCCATCAAGCTTGCCAAGAAGGGCAAGCCACGCCACCACCTGAAACGGGATCTGCAGGGCAAGGTGCTGGAGACCAACAAATTTGGTCGCAAGGTGTTGTTCGATCAGGCCCGCAAGGGGGTCAAGGCCAAGACCCGGGGCAACTACCCGGCGCCGGAGCGCATCATCGAGGTGGTGCGCATCGGCGTGGAGGAGGGGATGCAGGCCGGCCTGCAGGCCGAGGCCCGCCACTTCGGCGAGCTGGTGATGACGCCGGAATCCGCCGCCCTGCGCTCCCTCTTCTTCGCCACCACGGAGATGAAGAAAGAGGTGAGCTATCGGGGGGCCGAGCCGCGCAAGGTGGGTCATGCCGCCGTGCTGGGGGGCGGCCTGATGGGGGGGGGCATCGCCTTCGTCACCGCCACCAAGGCGGGGGTACCGGTGCGGATCAAGGATGTGGCGAGCGCCGGCATCGGCAATGCTATGCGTTACAGCTACGACCTCCTCGCCAGGAAGCTCAAGCGTCGCCAACTGCTGCGCAGCGAGCTGGAAAAACAGATGAGCCTGCTCACCGGCACCCTGGACTATTCCGGTTTCCACCGGGTGGACATGGTGGTGGAAGCGGTGTTCGAGGACATCAACCTCAAGCACCAGATGGTGCAGGACGTGGAGCGCGAGTGCGGCGAGCACACCGTGTTTGCCTCCAACACCTCCTCCCTGCCCATCCACCAGATCGCCTCGGCGGCGACGCATCCGGAGCGGGTGGTGGGGCTGCACTACTTCAGCCCGGTGGACAAGATGCCGCTCGCCGAGATCATTCCCCACGCGGGTACCAGCGCCGAGACGGTGGCCACCACCCTGGCCTTCGCCCGGGCCCAGGGCAAGACCCCCATCGTGGTGAAGGACGAGGCGGGCTTCTACGTCAACCGCATCCTGGCGCCCTACATGAACGAGGCGGCGCGCCTGGTGCTGGAAGGGGAGCCGGTGGAGGTACTGGACGGCGCTCTGCTCGACTTCGGTTTTCCGGTCGGCCCCATCACCCTGCTGGACGAGGTGGGGATCGACGTGGGGGCCAAGATCTCCCCCATCCTCGAAAAAGAGCTGGGTGGCGAGCAGTTCCAGGCGCCCAAGGCTTTTGACAAGCTGCTGGAGGACGATCGCAAGGGGCGCAAGAACGGCAAGGGCTTCTATCTCTATGGCAAGGCTGCCCCGCGCAACAAGCTCACCGGCAAGGAGGGCAAGAAGACGGTGGACGCGAGCGTCTACGACGTGCTGGGCGTCAAGCCCCAGGCCAAACTGGCCAGGCAGGAGATCGCCGAGCGCTGCGTGCTGCTGATGCTCAACGAAGCAGCCATGGCCCTGGATGGCGGCGTGGTGGCCTCGGCCCGGGATGGCGACATCGGCGCCATCTTCGGTATCGGCTTCCCTCCCTTCCTGGGTGGTCCGTTCCGCTACATGGACAGCCTCGGCATCGACTATCTGGTGGGGCGCCTTGAGCACCATCAGAAGCGCTTTGGCGACCGCTTCGCCCCCTGTGCGCGGCTGAAAGCGATGGCGGCGGAGCAGCAGACCTTCTACTGATGGCGCTCGACGGCATGCATCGAGCGAGGCGACCCCAAGGTCGCCTCGCTTTTTGTTGGGCGTACCTTCCCGGTTTGGGGCGAGGGCGCGAAGAAAAACGGGGCGGAGAGGGGTAAAACCTTGATCTGGCGCAAACAGGTGCCCCATTTATTACTTTGGTGGCATAGGACTCAGGCGCGGGTTGAGGTCAAATAGTCTCATCAGGAACGGGGGCGACCCCGTCACGAAAGGGACACCCATTTCACTGGATGAAGGACACACTATGAGTCTGCTTGAACACACCATCTGGACTGTATTGGGGTATGGGGCCATGCCCTTTATCTTCCTGAGCGGGTTCGTGGCAGTGGCAGTGACCTGCTGCCTGCTGCTCAATGCCTTCGGGGTCAAGTCCGCCGAGAAGTGAGTCACTCTCGTTCATGCCGCCAAATGCCAGTCTCACGACTGGCATTTGTTTTTTTGTGTCTTCTGAAGCACTTGCCCGCCCCTGATGGGGTAAAGGGAGCGCAAGACGGTCGAACCCGGCGGCCATTTTGATTACACTGACGCCCGGCATGTCCGCCCCCTTCTCTTTTATCAGGTATTCACGACTTCTATGGCGCTCAAGGCAACCATCTTCAAGGCCCAGATCAGCTTGTCTGACATGGATCGCAATCTCTATCAGGACTTCTCCCTCACCCTGGCCCGTCACCCCTCCGAGACCGACGAGCGCATGATGATCCGCCTCGCGGCCTTCGCCTGGCATGCCGCCGAGCGGCTGGAGTTCACCAAGGGGCTCTCAGCCGACGACGAGCCTGAGCTCTGGTGCAAGAACTACTCCGACGAGATTGAACTCTGGATTGAGCTGGGTCAGCCGGACGAGCGCCGTCTCAAGAAGGCATGCAACCGCTCTCGCCAGGTGGTGCTCTACCTCTATGGTGGTCGTGGCACCAGCGTCTGGTGGAAGCAGAACCAGGGCAAGCTCGGTCTGCACGACAACCTGAGCGTCATCGAACTCTCTGACAGCCAGACCCTGCCCCTGGCGGCCATGGTGGAGCGCACCATGCAGCTCACCTGCACCATCTCCGACGGCCAGCTCTGGGTCAGCAACGGCAGCCAGGAGGTGACGCTGGACCCCGTGGTGCTGATGGGACGCCCGGCCCGCGAACTGTAAACGGAATACCCATGTTCAGTGCCCTGCTCAATATCGTCATTCCCGTGTTTGCGGTGGTGGGCCTTGGCGCCCTCTATGGACGGTTGCGACCGGGCGGGGCCCTGGGTTATGTCAACCGGGCCAATATCGAACTCTTTACTCCGGCGCTGGTCTTCTCGGCCCTGGTGAAATACCCCTTGGATCTCGCGGCGCACCTGCCCCTTGTGGGGGCCGGTGCCTTGGTCATCCTGCTGCCCGGCTTGCTGCTCTCCCTGCTCAAACTCAAGGAGATAGAGCGAGCCGCGCTGATCTTGCCCGCCATGTTTCGCAACACCGGCAACCTCGGCATTCCGCTGATGGTGCTCGCCTTTGGCGAGCAGCAGCTCGGCGCCATCGTCATCCTCTTTGTGCTCTCCAACCTGCTCCACTTCTCGGTGGGCATGTTTATCCTCTCCGCCAGCAGCTCCCGCTGGCTCTGGCTGAGAAGCCCCGTGCTCTGGGCCGCCTTCGCCGGGCTGCTGGTGGCCAACCTGCATATCCCGCTGCCGGAATACCTGGTGACCAGCGCCACCCTGCTCGGCCAGATAGCGGTGCCCCTGATGCTGTTTGCCTTGGGAGTGAGGCTGATGGAAGGGGAGCTGGATCATCTGGGGCTGGCCATCAAGTGCAACCTGCTCTACCTGCTGGCGGGGGGCCTCTCCCTGGGGCTCGCCGTCTGGCTGCTGCCCCTCGAACCTGACTGGATACCACTCCTGATGTTGTCGGTGGCGCTGCCCCCGGCGGTGCTCAACTACATGCTGTGCGAGCAGTACCAGTGCCAGCCCGACAAGGTGGCCAGCATCGTGCTCGGCGGCAATGCGCTCTCTGTGCTGGTGATCCCCCTGGCGGTCTGGTTGGCGCTGCATCTGGGGAGTTGAGGTGTAGGGGAACAAGTGGCTTGCTCAGACTCAGGCCCGTAAGCATGGCCTCTCGGAGCTGTAGACTTCTGTGTTGGTGGCAGAGCCGCAGGTTCTGATGAGGCACCGAAATCAGCTGGACCTGTTCGGCCATCAATACCGATGATCCTGCTAGTAAGAGAATCCCACGAAAGCGGAGTTCTCTTCTCTGGAAACATACGTATTGCTGCATACAGGTTGAGTTATTCTAAGGAAGGGGAGGTGAATCATTGTCAATAGATATGAGAACCTCTATAGTTTGAATCCTAAAGCATCAGTGGAAGCTGTTGATAACCAAAGAAATTCAATATGTAGTGTCTGCTTTCTATTTTTCAACACAACATGTAGTGGGAGGGCACATGGCAGATAAACTCTATACCTGGGTTGCTACTCCAGTAGAGTGGCTTCATAGCAAGTTTGGTAGTTCCAGCTTGTCATTGGATGAGGAGAAAGCCAAGACCGCAGCTGTCATTGTTGATAAGGATGGCAATGTTCAAGTCAACATGCAGAGCGAAGCGTTCCAGCGTGCGTTTGAACAATCCGTGAACGAGCTGAGTCGTTTGAGGCTTGATAGTAGTCATAAGGGATAACTACAGAGAGGCATAGTTGGGCGCTTTTTTATTGTTTGTTGTGTTAACTATTGGCTTCATTTATACCTCTCGAGATTTAGAAGCGAGATATAAACAAAAGAAGTCAACTAACTGGGAGTCCTACTCGCATATGGCGTTGTGGGGCTTTATTTTTTGGGGCGCAGGAATGTGCTTGGTTGCTTTTTTTTGGTTGTTCCTTGCTATCGTAAGCGTTTTTTTAACGACGGTGGGAAGCTTGTTTTCTGATTCGTTTCAGGTTACTTGGCATACTGTTTTTTATCATTGGACGATTGTTGAAACCAATGTCCCATTAGTCCTTTCTTTAGTTTTTGGCGGGATGTTTGCCTGGGCAGTAACAGAAGCTAAGGCCAAAAAAACGAAAAGTGATCCCCAAGCCAGGTTGAATGTAATTGAAAAGATTGCGGCTTCCGACAATATCCAACTGTTGCTCATTGAGTCCACAAGGCACCAACTGAGAGTCATGCTAACGTTGAAGTCTCGAAAGGTTTATATCGGCTTTATCAAGCAATTTGCTCATGAACAGGTCGTTCCTGGGGATGAGGATATCGTTATTATTCCGCTTATCAGTGGTTACCGTGACAAAGACACACTTAAGTTTCATGAGTCTCACAGTTACGTAACTCTGTACGATGAGCAGGGAATTGGAACTGATACCGAACCGCTGTCTCTGGATGACTTCAGAGTTGTTGTACCAAGAGAACAGATTGAATCGGTATCGCTTTTCGATCCCAAAACATATGTGGCGTTTCAGAATCAAACGTGTGATGGCGCTGAAAGATTAGCCAATGGGTCGACTAAGCCAAAGCAAGACTAATCCACCATCATTAAGACCCCCTCAGTACGCTGCGATTACGCAGTTCATTAATGTTGCCTGATACTGATCCCTTATATGCCTGCATGCTTTGCCACATGTGGAGGGGGCGAAGTCAATCACTCGAACCACAGGGTGGCCACACCAAGTAATGCATGGCCGCCCTGTTTATTTATTGACGGCCGCTTGCTCGTGGCCATCCTTACGCAGTTGGGTATAGAGACCAAACCCGGCCAGCAGGCCGGCGAGGGCCAGCAGCCACCAGATGGCGGTGGCGGGGCGGCTGCCCGCATCCCCCAGCATAAAGCCGATGAGCAGGTTGCCAAAGAGCGCCATGCAGCCCCCGGCGCTGGCATAGAAGCCGTAGTAGCTGCCGAGCTGCTCAGGGGGGGCGTAGCGGGGCAGTTGGGCGGCGAACAGTGGGAAGCAGAGGATGGAGCCCAAGGAAAGCAGGGCCACCTGCGTCAACACGCCTGCCGTCGGCCAGGGTGCCAGCAGGGGCAGGGCCAGGTAGCTCAGACCCATCATGCCTATCCCCAGCCCCATGGCGAGCGGCACCCCCAGGCGGCGCTCCACCAGGCGGGAGGCCGGGAGCTGGAGCACGACACCGATCACCGCCGAGAGGGTGAAGACGCCGCCGAGCAGGTGGGTGGCGTCCGGCAGGCTCTGGATATGGGCGGGGAGGGCGAGATAGAGCTGGTGGAACAGGATCTGGTAGCTGCCTGCCAGCAGGGTGAACCCCATGAAGGGGCGCTGGCGCACTATCTCCCCCCATTGGCGCAAGATGGCGCCACGGGGGCTCTGGTTGCTCACCGGGCGTTTGGGCAGCACCCGGTATTGCAGCACTCCGAGCAGGGCGAAGAGGCTCGCCGCCAGGATCCCCGTCAGGGTATAGCTCTGCTGGGTCAAGGTGAGGCCGACCAGGGGGCCAAGCAGCATGCCCGCCTCGCTGGCCAGATTGTGCAGGGCGAAGGCGCGCTGACGCTGGCTCGGGTTGTGGCATTCGCTGGCAAGGTAGGCCTGGGCGCAGGGGGTGAAAAGAGCCCCCGCAAAGCCGGTGAGGGCGGCGGCCAGCAGCAGGATGGGCAGGGACTCGGCCCAGCCCAGCAGCACGAAGCCCAAGGATCGTACCAGGCAGCCCCAGACGATGGCGGGATGGTAGCCGATGCGATCTCCAAGGGTACCGCCCAACAGGAAGAGCCCCTGCTGGCTGAAGACCCGCATCCCCATGACGAGGCCACAGGCCCAGCCGGCCAGGCCCAGCCCGCTGCCCATGTGCTGGGCGAGGAAGGGCATCATCATGTAGAAGCCGAGGTTGAAGGCGAGCCCATTGGTGATGAGCAGGCGGGCGGCCGGGCTCATGCCCTGCCAGTCCCGCCAGTAGGAGGCGCCGTTCATGGTCGCCTCCCGCCAGCGCGTGGGGAGGTGGTCGCCGGGGTGGCGCAGCACTGTGTCATGATGTCTTTCGCAGGGTTCTGAGGAAGGGGATGCCGTGCTGATCGTGGCTTATCTCCACCGGCACCTGGTAGAGGCGCTCGATGAGGGCCGCGTCGAGCACCCGGGCGGGGGGGCCGAAGGCCTGCAGATCTCCCCCTGCCAGCACGATCAGCTGATCGGCAAACTGGGCGGCCAGGTTGAGATCGTGCAGCACCACCAGGGTGATCCACTGCTGCTCCCGGGTCTGCTGGCACAGGTGCTCCATCAGTTGCATCTGGTGGTGCAGGTCCAGGGCGCTGACCGGCTCGTCCAGCATCATGATGCGGGGGGCGCGCAGCAGCACCTGGGCGAAGAGCACCATCTGCCGCTGGCCGCCGCTCAGGGAGTAGAGGGGGCGATCCGCCAGATGGGCGATGCCGAGCGCCTGCAGGGCGCGGCCGGCAGCCAGGATGTCCTCGTCCGCGAGGCGCATGGAGAGGCTGTCGAGGCGCCCCAGCACCACCACTTCGATGACGCTGAGATCCAGCTCCAGCTGGATGTTCTGGGGCATGTAGCCAAACTGCTGGCGCCACCTGGCTTGTGTCATCTGGCGGGCACTCTGGTCCCCGAGGCGAATGTCGCCACTGTTCGGGGTCAGTTCACCAAAGAGGGTGCGCATCAAGGAGGTCTTGCCGGTCCCGTTCGGGCCGATGATCACATGGACCTGACCCGGATGCAGAGTGAGGCTGAGATCCCGCAGCAAGGTCTGCTGGCCGAGGGAGAGGGAGAGTCGGGATATTTCAAGCACGTTTACGCCCCCTGCCGAGGATCAACCAGATGAAGAAGGGCACGCCAATGAGCGCGGTGACGATGCCGATGGGGAAGAGGGCCCCCGGAATGATGGACTTGGAGAGCACCGAGGCCGCCGAGAGCATGCAGGCGCCGCACAGGGCGGAGAGGGGGATCAAAAAGCGCTGATCTTCCCCCACCAGCATGCGGGCGATATGGGGGGCCACCAGGCCGACGAAGCCGATCACGCCGACGAAGCTGGTGGCGGTGGCGGTGAGCAGGGCGACCAGCACCAGGGTTTTCATGCGCAGTCTGTCGACATTGACCCCGAGGCTGCGGGCGCGGGCTTCCCCGAGGCGCAGGCTGGTGAGGGCCCAGGCGTCACGGTAGATGAGCAGGGTGCAGATCAGGGTGACGACTGCGGTGATGATCAGGGAGTCCCAGGTGGTGCGCATCAGGCTGCCAAACAGCCAGAACAGGATCTGCTGGTTGAGTTCGGGGGAGGAGAGGAACTGCAGCAGGGAGAGCAGGGACTGGAACAGGAACAGCAGGGCGATGCCCGCCAGGATCAGGGTCTGGCTGCTGACATGGCGCATCATGGCCAGACCAAACAGCAGGCAGGCGGCAAACATGCACACAATGAAGGCGCCGGCCGGGATGGCCACCAGGGGAGGAAGCCCGAGGCCGCCGGTGTAGAGTGCCAGCGCCGCGCCAAGGCCCGCCGCCGCCGCGAGCCCGAGGGTGTAGGGGCTGGCGAGGGGGTTGTCCAGCAGGGTCTGCATCTGCACGCCGCCAAGGCCGAGAGAGGCGCCGACCACCAGAGCCATGAGGGCGATGGGCAGGCGCATGTCGTGGACGATGGTGCGGGTCATGGGATCGGCCTGGGCGGGGGAAACCAGGGCATCGATCACGTCGTGCAGGGCCAGCAGGGAGGGGCCGGTGGCGATGTCGAGCACCAGGGTAATGCACAGGACCAGGGCGAGCAGCAGGAGCCAGTGCCAGCGACGGCGCTCCCGTTGCCGCTGCCGGGCGAGGGTCTGCTGCAGGGCAGCCAAATCATTCATGATGTCAATCCTGAAACGGGCGCCGCAAGAGGCGCCCACACAATCCAAGAGGGTTGCTGAAGAGGGGGTGGCCGAGGTGGGCCGCACCCGAAATGCCGGGGTTAGCTTGCGTCATCCTGCTTGATGCCCAGCATGAAGGTGCCCTGGGGACGGATGGGCAGATAGTGCTGGTAGAACGCCTGATAGGTGGCCAGGGGATCGAGATCCTGGAAGAGGTCCGGATAGAGGGCCTTGGCCATGAACTCGATGAGGGCGGCATCCATGATGCTGCGGGTTGCGCCGTGATAGACCGCGTAGAGGCGACCCTGCTTCACCGCAGGCAGCTCGCTCCAGCCCGGACGGGCGGCAAAGCCTTGCAGACGCTGGCGCACGGTCTCTTCCGACACATCCTGGCCGACCTGCATGGCGACGGCACTGCTCACGCTCTCGTAGCCAGCCATCAGGATCACCTCGGGCTTGCTCGCCAGCAGTTGTTCCGGGTGGATGGGGCCCCAGCGATCGACGAAGGGGGCGGCCACGTTGTTGCCACCGGCCAGCAGGGCCATGGCGCCCCACATATCCTTGCCATAGGTGTAGCTGTACTCGGCCGGGCCCTTGTCACCCAGCTCGATGTAGACCCGGGGCGGCGTGCGCTTCGCGGCGGCGATGCGGGAGGTGATGGTGTCAATCTTGGCCTTGTACTCGTCGGCCATCTTCCGGGCGCGGGCCTCCTGGCCGGTCAGCTTGCCAAGCAGCAGGGTGCTCGCCATGTGCTGTGTCAGGGTCTGGGCGTTGTAGTCGATGACCACCACCGGGATCCCCGCCTGTTCAAGGCGTGGCAGGTCGGCGCTCAGGGCCTCATATTGCCACTTCGCCAGGATCACCAGGTCGGGCTTGACCGCCAGGGTCTTCTCGATGGAGAAGCTCTGATCCTGCACGTTGCCAAGGTCGGGGACCTTGGCCAGTTGTGGCTGGCTGGCCACGTAGAGAGACCAGATGGCGGGACGGGACTTCATGAACCAGCCCAGGGACATGCCCACCAGGCGCTCGGCCCCGCCTTCACCGGCCACTGCCAGGTAATCTTCGGGATAGAAACCGAGCACGATGCGGTTTGCCGGAAGGCTCAGGGAGACCTTGCGGCCCATCACATCTTCCACTTCAACGGGGGGGGCGGCCTGCGCCATCCAGCTCACCAGGACGAGCTGGCCGAGCAGCAGCAACTTTGCCAGGGGGTGACGAAACATCTTGTAGCACCTCGAGAATAGAGACGGTCAAAAAAAGAAAGTGAGAACTATTGCTATTCGCGAGCGCAAAAGCAACAAACGTTTGTGTCATCCCCTCTCTTGTTATTTCTGTCATTACTGGAACCGGTTCCACAAGAGCACCAGGAGAGAGTCTCATCCCCCGGTTTTCTGCCTTCGCGGGCCACGCAGGGGGTGGCGCCCGGTATGGCACCCATGGATTTGCCCATGATCCAGTGTCTGTGAGTGGGATTGCTCACGAAATGGTACCGGGCAGAGGCCCGCCGTAGTGCTCCCCCGTCTGGCCCGGCGCCGATGTCGCTCCCTGACAGAGGCCGCCAGCAGGGGCTGGGGGGCGACAACTTCCTGCGCAGCGATGGCAGACACTGCCCATTCGGGTATTGCCCGTCACCTTGGCGCAACATTTTGTTGTCATTGTTAGCCAGCTCGCAGCAGCCCCGGCGCCGACGGGGCAGAGTGGGCACGCAGTTTCGGTCGGGGGCTGACATGCCTCCCGTTGATGGCTGCATCCAAGGTGCTGCGGCCCGCCTTGTGCGGGGCGCCAATAACATGATCTGCAAATAAAAAAGGAAACTGACCATGTCAGGAAGACACTCTCTGGTGGCGCTGGCCGTCGGGCTGGCGCTCGCTGGACAGGCACAGGCGCAACTGCTTATCACCGAATACCTGGAAGGGTCCGGCAACAACAAGGCGGTGGAGCTGAGCAACCTCGGTTCGGACCCCGTCGATCTCTCCCAATACCGGCTGGCCCTCTACGCCAACGGCAAACCCATCAGCGAATCCCCCACCAACAGCCTGGCGCTGCAAGGCACCCTGGCCCCGGGCGCCAGTCTGGTGCTGGCCAACCCCTCCGCAAATGCCGAGATCCTGGCCAAGGCCAATCAGACCAGCGGCAACCTGGTGTTCAACGGCGACGATGCCCTGGTGCTCTATCGCGGCAGCGAGATAATCGACAGCTTCGGCCAGGTAGGGGTGGATCCGGGCACGGCCTGGGTGTCGGGCAACGTCTCGACCCTGGACATGACCCTGCGCCGCAAGGCCACCGTCACCATGGGCCGCACTGATGGAACCGCCCCCTTCGATCCGGCGCAGGAATACGTGGCCGCCCCGAAAGATGACGCCAGTGGCCTGGGTTGCAGTGGCGATGGCCCCTGCGATGGCACCCAGCCGCCCGCTTTCGTCTGCCCGGTGGATCAGTTGGTTCCCGTGCCCGCCATTCAGGGCCCGGGCAGCAGCAGCCCGCTGGTGCCGGCCGGCAAGTTTGAATCGGAACAGGCTTATGCCACTCGCGGCGTGGTAACCCAGGTAGTGAGCGGCCTCTACAAGGGCTTCTTCATTCAGGACGAGCAGGGGGACGGCGATCCGGCCACCTCCGACGGCCTCTTCGTTTACACCACCAAGGCCAACGCTGCCGTCGTGCCGGGGGCCGAGGTGTGCGTTTCGGGCAAGGTGAAGGAGTATTTCAACCAGACCCAGATCAATGCCGACGAGCTGGTGGTGACCCGGCCACAAGGGGCCATCCCGGCTGCGGTGGATCTGCTGCCGGTGGCGGGGGAGAGCCTGAGCCAGCTGCTGGAGCGTCACGAGGGGATGCAGGTACGGCTGGTGCCGGGCTCCAGCCTGGTGGTGACCCGCAACTTCAGCTTCGATTACGACGGCAAGCGCAACAACCTGGTGCTGGCCTATGGCGCGCCGCTCATCAAGTCGACCCAGAAATTTGCCGCCATGAGCCAGGAGGCGAGCGACTGGGCCCTTCGCAACCAGCAGAACCAGCTGGTGGTGGAGACCGACGCCAAGGCGCCGGACGGCGTGCTGCCCTGGTTCCCCGGCTTCAACGCCGAGGACGGTTACCTGCGCATCGGCGACAAGCTCAACGGGCTGGAGGGGGCGCTTGGCTACTCCTACAACCTGTTCCGGCTGTTGGCCAGCAACCGCATCGACGCGAGCCAGATTGATCACAGCGGCTGGGATCGGGTGGAAACGCCGGAACTTGCCGAGGCGGGGGATCTGCGGGTCGCGAGCTTCAACGTGCTCAACTTCTTCACCACGGTCGTGGGGGGCGATGCCAACCCCACCGGCAGCAACCGGGGCGCCCTGACGGTGGCGGAGTTCGAGTTGCAGCGCACCAAGATCGTCAGCGCCATCACCCGCCTCAATGCCGATGTGGTGGGGCTGATGGAGATCGAGAACAACGGCTACGGCGACAACTCCGCCATCGCCAACCTGGTGGCGGCCTTGAACGCCGCCCAGCCGGACGAGGCGGATCACTACCGCTGGATTGCCTCGCCGGATGGCAAGCCCATTGGCACCGACGCCATCACGGTGGGGCTCATCTACCGGCCCGCCAGCGTGAGCCCGCAAGGGGCCGCCAGCCTTATCGCGCTGCCGGTGCAGCAGGCCGAAGCGGTGGACGCCAGCGGCAAGCCGGTGACCATCAATCAGGGAATGCGCGAGTCGCTGGTGCAGCGCTTCAGCTCGCCCAAGGGGGATGCGCCCCTGACCCTGGTGGTCAACCACCTCAAGTCCAAGGGCTCCGCCTGCTTCGAGGATTACCCCGACTACGCCACTGCCGATCCGCTGGATGGCCAGGGCCACTGCAACGCGCTGCGGGTCTCCGCCGCCAAGGTGCTGGGGGAGCAGCTCAAAGATTTGACCGGGGATCTGCTGCTCATCGGCGACATGAACGCCTATGGCATGGAGGATCCCATCCGGGTGCTGACTGACTATGATCCGGCCGCCCAGGTGCGCCAGATCATGAGCGCCTCCTTCACCACCCTGGCGGGCCAGCCCTTCGAGGAGAGCGGCAGCGTCCTGGGCAAGGGGTATGGGTTTGTGAACCTCAACACCCGCTTCCACGGCACCGACACCTACTCCTACAGCTATGAAGGGGAGCTCGGCAACCTGGATCACGCCCTGGCAAACCCGAGCCTCGCGGCCAAGGTGATCGGCATCGAGGATTGGCACATCAACTCCGCCGAGAGCAACTTCTTCGAGTACGGCAGCAAGTACAGCGGCCAGCTGGCGAAATCCGAAGGGCCCTTCAGCGCCTCGGATCACGATCCCGTGCTGGTGGCCATCCAGTATCCGCTGCCGCCCGCCGGGGTATTGAGCCTCGAGAGCGCCACTGCAAACGTGGAGGAGGGCAACACCCTGGTCTTGAGCGTGGCGCGCCGCGATGGCAGCCATGGGGAGGCGAGCGTGAGTTATCGCATCGTCCATGGCAGCGCGGACGCAAGCGACGTGGCGCCGCTTACCGGCACCCTGCACTGGGCTGCCGGGCAGAGCGAGCCCCAGACCATCAGCATCCCGGTGAAGAGCGACACCCTGCACGAGGGGGATGAGACCTTCACCCTGGAGCTGTTTGACCCAAGCGGCGCGGCGCTCGGCGAGCAGCACCAGACCCTGGTGACCATCAAGGACAAACTGGCACCGTCCACCATCGCCCTGGCGCGCGCCAGCCTGACGGTGGACGAGGGGCAGTGGTTTGCCGAGATCCCTGTGGTGCGAAGCGGCGATTTGAGCAAGCCCGCCCGTGCCACCCTGGGCCTTGAGGGGATCACGGCGCGCTGGGGGCTGGATTTCCTGCCCTGGTTCGGCCAGTCGGTGAGCTGGGCCGCGGGCGAGGGGGGCAGCAAGTCGGTCAAGGTGCTGATCATCGATGACTGGTTCGTCGAGCCCACCGAGCAGTTCAGGGTGAGCCTCGATCGGGTGGAAGGGGGCCAGCCCGGCGCCCTGCAGCAGACCCGGGTCGACATCCAGGACAACGACAAGCCCTGGTGGCCCTTCGGTCGCAACTGAGGATGATTGAGCAACAAGAAAGGGGCCTGCGGGCCCCTTTCTGTTGAGAAAACGTTTGTTGGGAAGACCTGTTGCAGACAGGTGGGGTTGCGAAGATGAAAAAGGCCCACCGTCATGGTGGGCCTTCCTCATGGCAGGGCGCTCCTAACGGAGTATCAACCCTGCGCGTTGCTCAGTACCAGCTTGCCATCCTTGACCGGAATGGTGGGGCCGGGTTGCTTCTCCATGCGTACCACCCCTTCCTGGCCGGCGAGGCGGTAGGTGACGTCATAGCCGATGGTGCGGGTGCTGCTCTCCTGCACCGTCTTGCAGCGCTGCTCCGTGGTGGTGTAGGTATCACCCGCCTGCATGTTGCCCTGCACCTGATTCCCGGCATAACCCCCTGCCACGGCACCGGCGGCGGTGGCCACCTTCTTGCCGCTGCCACCGCCAAACTGGTGGCCGACCACGCCGCCCAGGGCTGCGCCAACCACGGTACCCAGGATCTTGTGCTCGTCCTGCACCGGCTTGCGGTGGGTCAGGGTGACGTTGCGGCACTCCTGACGTGGCGTCTTGATGGTCTCGGTCACCGGCTTGCTGGCCAGCACCTCGGCAAACTGGGGCTCTGATGAAAACAGGGATCCGCTGGCGACCGCCGACAATGCCAGCGCAGAGGCCACACCGATCCCGACACCTGCCAACATGGATTTGTTCATCACTCTTCTCCTCATACTCATACCCGTTGAGGGCTTGGGATCATTCTTGGCATTTTGCGCCGCAGGCTCAAGGCAAGGGCCACGGGATCGCGACAGGGGCTGACTGCGCAAAAAGTGACCGCACAAAAATAGCGTCGGCGATTGGCGACAAAGAAGAGACCTATGTGGAGGGATTGAGGTTGACGGGTTGCGGCAACATGGGTTGATAACTGCCCAGTGCGCCCATGTCCAGGATGGTGTAGTCCGCCAGACCCGGCGTGGCAGGGTCACGCTTGAGGCTCACTTTGAGGGTGTCCAGCATGAGCGTCTCCAGCGCAAGGCGGTACTCCATGAACTCGGCTTCGGTCAGCCGAAGCCGGGCGGTGATGAGATAGGCCTGACGATCGCGGGGCGTCAGGTGCTGGACGCGTGCCTGCAACCCTTCGATGACTTGATTCTTGAAGCGCAGGGGGAAGCGGGCCGAGTCCCGAAATGCCACGTGCCGGGGCACCAGCAGACGAAAGCTGAGTCCGCTCTGCAGCGCCACGAGTCCGAGCTGCTCAAGCTCGCGCAGATACAGATAAAGCGAGGTGGCATTGAGCCCGAAGTGCTGGCACAGCGCATCGGGATCCGTGCCCTGTTGCAGGATCTGCAGCAACAGGCTGTAGAGCTCGGGGCGCTGGCAGAAGGCGGCATCCTGCTGCGGCGTGAAGTGGACGACGCTTGCGGCCAACTGCTCTGCCTCCGTCAGGATCTGGGAGAGGGGAACGCCGAGGAGCGTGGCAATCGCCAGCATGCGGTCCAGAGTGAAGGGTTGAGTCTGATTGAGCAGTCGTTTGACACTGGCTTCCGACATGTTCAACTCCCCCGCCAGCGCCTTGTACGAGATGCCGGCGCGCTTGAGGTGGCGCTTGAACAACTGGCACATGGCGTGATCGATGCTTTCTCTGTCCCGAGGGAGGGTCCTCTCTCTATCCATTTGGTATCTCCTGGTGACCATTCATTTGTATTTATGGCCTTGATGTGGTCTTGGCGTGATGCTTTGCTCTCTTTTAGCACATGGAGAGGTAGTCATGTATCGCGATCAGATGAGGGGCGGTGTTCAGTGGATAGACAGGAGTGAGCACAGCCTGTGGGTGAGTGGGGGGCTCAGGGGACTGGCGCTGCCCCCCGTAGTCAACGTACTGGCGTGCCTTCTGGTTTGTCTGATGTTTGTGCTGGCGGCATTGATTTGAGGCTCGTTCATGCTCCTTGGCAAGGTGGTCGGTGGGGGCATGTGTCATCTCCTCACCACCCTAAGACGTTTCGCTAATACCTGGGCTCGGCCCCCCTTGATACCCTTTCATCCGGTTCCCGCCGGCATCCTGGCCCCGCGTCAGGGCGCAATGCCGGTCGTGGTGAACCGCGAGAGCCACCCCGTTTTGTGCCCCTGTGAGGAAGGATCCGATGACAGAGCAGAACATGTACGACGCCGGCCTTGGCAAGACGCCCGCCAATTTCGAGGCGCTGACCCCCTTGATCTTTCTGGGGCGGGCCGCCCGGGTCTATCCCGACTATCCGGCGCTGATCCACGGGCCCCTGCGCCAGAGCTGGGCTCAGACCGAACGCCGTTGCCGCCAGCTCGCCTCGGCCCTGCGCCGTCGCGGCATTGGCGAGGGGGACACCGTCTCCATCGTCGCCCCCAATGTGCCGGCCATGTTCGAGGCGCACTTCGGGGTGCCCATGAGCGGCGCCGTGCTCAACACCATCAACACCCGGCTCGATGCGGACGCCATGGCCTTCATCTTCCAGCACGCCCAGAGCAAGGTGGTGCTGGTGGATCGGGAGTTCGGCGCCCTGGTGCGAAAGGCGCTCTCTCTCATTGACAGCCAGCCCCTGGTGATCGCCATCGACGATCCCCTCTACCGGGAAGGGGAGCTGGTCGGCGAGCTCGACTACGAGGGGTTCATCGCCCTGGGGGACGGGGACGAACCCGGCTGGCTGCCGGTGGACGAGTGGCAGGCCATTTCCCTCAACTACACCTCCGGCACCACGGGGAACCCCAAGGGGGTGGTCTATCACCATCGCGGCGCCCACCTCAATGCGGTCAACAATGCCCTCTCCTGGGAGCTGCCCAAGCACCCGGTCTACCTCTGGACCCTGCCGATGTTTCACTGCAATGGCTGGTGCTTCCCCTGGACCCTGGCGGCCACCGCCGGGGTGAGCGTCTGTCTGCGCCACGTGCAGGCGGCGGCCATCTACGGGGCGCTGCGCGAACACAAGGTGAGCCATTTCTGCGCCGCCCCCATCGTGCTCAATATGCTCAACAATGCCGATCCGGCCCTCAAACAGGGACTCGACCACCCCGTCAAGGCGATGACGGCGGGGGCCGCGCCGCCCGCCACCGTGATCGCCGGCATGGAGGCCATGGGGATCGCCGTGACCCATGTCTATGGCCTCACCGAAACCTATGGCCCCTGCGTGGTGTGCGAGCCGCAAAGACGCTGGCAGGGGCAGGATGCCACCACGCTCTCCCGTCTCAAGGCGCGCCAGGGGGTGGCCTCCCCCCTGCAAGGGGAGATGCGGGTCATCAACCCCGTCAGCGGCGAGCCGGTCCCCATGGATGGCAAAACCCTGGGAGAGATAGTGCTGCGGGGCAACATCGTCATGAAGGGCTACCTCAAGAACCCGGCGGCGAGCGAAGAGGCGATGACACAGGGATGGTTTAGAAGCGGGGATCTCGCGGTCTGGCACCCGGACGGCTATGTGGAGATCAAGGACAGATCCAAGGACATCATCATTTCCGGCGGGGAGAACATCTCCAGCCTGGAGGTGGAGGACGTGCTCTATCGCCACCCCGATGTGGAAGAAGCCGCGGTGATCGCCATGCCGGACGAGACCTGGGGGGAGGTGCCCTGCGCCTTCGTCAAGCTCAAGGAGGGGCGCGAGCTCACCCAGGCCGAGCTCATTGCGTTCTGCCGCGAGCAGATGGCCCACTTCAAGGCCCCCAAGCGCATCATCTTCACCCCGCTGCCCAAGACCTCCACCGGCAAGGTGCAAAAATTCATGCTGCGCAAGCAGTTGGCGTGACGACAAAGGCGCCGCGCCATCAACGGGCCTGCGGGCCCGTTTTGTGTTGCGTGATGCAAAGAAGCAGGGCCTCGCCGGTAGCGGTCGCCAGCCAACAAGACGTGCCTTTCGAGCCCGTCCCGGCTTACCATGGCCGCCATGTCCCGCCAGCCTGAGGATGCCTGTGAGAAAATCGGACCGACTGTTTCAACTGACCAACCTGCTGCGGGCGCATCAACCCCTGACCGCCCGGGATCTGGCGACGCGCCTGTGCGTGTCGGAGCGCACCATCTACCGCTATATCGACGATCTCTCTTTGGCGGGCATTCCGCTTTACGGGGAAGCCGGGCTGGGCTATCGGCTGAGCGAGGGGTTCGAGATGGCCCCGTTGCAACTGAGCGCGGCCGAGCTGGAGGCCCTCATCACCGGGGTGAACCTGGTGGCGGTACTGACGGGCAAGGGGATGGCCGATCCTGCCCGCGCCCTGCTCGCCAAGATTGAGGCGGCCCTGCCCGCCAAGGAGGCTCGGGCACCTCGCGTCCCCGTGGTCCGGGTACCGGACTATCCCACGGCGCACCCGGCATACGCTCGCTGGGACAGGTTGCACGACGCCATCACGGCCGGTCACTGGCTGCACATTGGCTACCGGGATGCCAGCGCCAGCAGGACGGAACGCCAGCTCTTTCCCCTCGGGCTCTTCTACTGGAGCGGATGCTGGACGCTCGGCGCCTGGTGTGCGCTGCGCCGGGCCTACCGGGATTTCAGGGTGGATCGCATCGACACCCTGGCGCCGTGCCGACCGGGAGAAGGGGCACCATCTGGCGCGACCCTGGCCGATTACCTTGCCCTGCGCCAGTCGGACGCGTTTCCCCCTGGGCGCAGTGGCGCCGAAAAGGTCATTCAGGACTGACACAAGGCTGTCAGTAGCCCTTCGTTATGCTGGGTTCTCCAGACCATCCACAACGGAGAAAAAAGATGATCATCAAGGGCGACATGCAAGGGGTAGGGGGCGTCGAGTTTGCCACTTTCAGGCTCAGGGAAGGGGTGACGGAGGCGGATTTGCTCGCCCTGTCACGGCGGGTCGAGTCCGAGTTTCTTGTCCAGCAATCCGGGCTCATCATGCACTGCCTGCTGCGCGGCGCCGACGGCCTCTATGCGGACGTGGTGATGGCCCCCAGCCAGTCGCTGGTGGAAGCCTACTGCCAGCAGTGGCTGCACAACGACGTGGCAGGGGAGTACCTGACCCTGCTTGACCATGACTCGGTCAACATGAGCTTCTGGACCCGTATCGGCTGAGGGCGGCGCGGGGCATGCCATCCCCCGGCGAGGGGACAATCATGAAATGAAACGGGCCCATAGGGCCCGTTTTGTTGAACAGAATTCAATAATTACTTGGTGTGGCGCTCATGCAGGCGCTGCACCACATCCTTCAAACCCAAGCCTTCGTTTTGCAGCAAGACGGTCAGGTGGTAGAGCAGGTCAGCGGATTCGTTGATGAGCTCTTCTCTGTCTTTCGCCATGGCGGCCAGGGCCACTTCCACCCCCTCTTCACCCACCTTCTGGGCGATGCGCTTGGTGCCTTTGCCATAGAGGCTGGCGGTGTAGCTGGTGGCGGGATCTGCCCCTTTGCGTGATGCCAGGATCTGTTCGAGCTCGGCCAGGAAGCCGAGCGGCGGCACGGGGTGGCCGTCGAAGCAGGAGGGGTTGCCCAGATGGCAGGTGGGGCCGACCGGGTCGGCGGCAATGAGCAGGGAGTCCTGATCACAGTCGGTGGTGATGGTGACGAGCTTGAGCACATGGCCCGAGCTCTCGCCCTTGGTCCACAGGCGCTGCTTGCTGCGGCTGAAGAAGGTGACCTGGCCGGTGGTCTGGGTCTTTTCCAGCGCCTCGCGGGTCATGAAGCCCTGCATCAGCACTTCGCCGCTGAGGGAATGCTGGACGATGGCGGGGATCATGCCCTCACACTTGGCCCAGTCCAGGCGCTCGGCCAGCGGCAATGCATTGTCTACTGCTTGATTATTCACGGATGGCGACTCCTTCGTTTTTCAGCCAGCGTTTCAATTCGGGAATGGGAATGAGGCCCTTGTGGAACACGGAGGCGGCCAGCGCCCCGTCCACGTCGGCCAGGGTAAAGGCATCGCGAAAGTGCTCCATGGCCCCGGCGCCGCCGGAGGCGATGAGGGGCACCTTGCACACGGCGCGCACCAGCTTGAGCTGCTCAAGGTCGTACCCCTGACGCATGCCGTCCTGGTTCATCACGTTGAGCACTATCTCCCCCGCGCCCCGGCGCTGCACTTCCTGTACCCACTCCAGGGTGGTCCAGGTGGTGGTGCGGGTGCGGCTCTCGTCGCCGGTAAACTGTTTGACCTGATATTGACCGAGGGCGGCATCGAAGTAGGAGTCGATACCCACCACCACGCACTGCACGCCGAAGCGCTCGGCGAGCCGGGTGATCAGGGTGGGATCGGCCAGGGCGGGGGAGTTGATGGAGACCTTGTCGGCACCGAATTCCAGGATCTGGCGGGCATCCTCCACGCTTTTGATGCCGCCGGCGACGCAGAAGGGGATGTCGATGACTTCCGCCACCCGGCTTACCCAGCTCTTGTCCACTACCCGTTCGTCGCTCGAGGCGGTGATGTCATAGAAGACCAGCTCATCGGCGCCCTCGGCGGCGTAGCGGCGGGCGAGGTCGACAATGCCGCCCATCACCTCGTGGTTGCGAAACTGCACGCCCTTGACCACCACGCCATCTTTGACGTCGAGACAGGGGATAATACGCTTTGACAACATGCTCATTGCTCCATGTAAAGCACGGTTAAAGAAACGTCGTTCTGCCGCCGGCGTTGGCCCGGGCGGCGGACGGGAACACGGTTGGCATGCCTTGAACGGGGGCCCATGAAGGGAGAAACGACAGGCCCGGCAGGCCGTCTCGTCGCCTCTGGGCACCCCACTATATGCATGACTTCATTCAGTGATTCAACCCTTTGTCGCCCTTCACCTGCCCCGGATGGCAGGCTGGCGCCTCGGGGAGGGGAGCCCGATCGTCCGGGTGGGTCTCGTCCGTTGCCATATGCTGGCGCAGGGTGAGCAGGGCGGCATCAAAATCAAACGCCTTCAGTTGCCTGGTCAGGGTGTCGCTGCGAGACCCCAGCATGAGGCGAAGGGGACCGGCATACTGCTCGTAGAGGGGGATCACGGCGGTGTCGCTTTGCACCAGCAGGGCTTCCATCTGGCCCAGCAGTTGCTGGCGCCACTGATCCCCCAGAGGCACCAGATCGGTGGTCGGGGCGGCGAGATCGTCCCCGAGCAGAGCGCAAAGGGCGGCGATCTCTTCATCGATGGATGACATGAGTCCGGTGGGCTCAGTGTTGCCGTCCGCGATGGCCTGCTCCAGGGCCAGGCAGTGGCGCGACAGCTCATGTGCCCCCAGGGTGCTCGCCACGCCGCGCAGGCTGTGGACCATGCGGGTTGCATCGCTGTGCTCCCCGGCCTGCAAGTGGCGGTGCAGCCGGGTCATGTCCTGGCCATGCTCATGGATGAAGTAGCGAAGCAGGGCCAGGTATTTCTCCTGATTGCCGTTGAGGGCCGCCAGCCCCTGGTCGAGATCCAGACCCGGGTGTGCCTGCAGGCGGGCAAGGGGGCCTGTCACGGGATGGCGAGTGCTGTCGTCCGGGGCAAGCTCGGGGACCTTGCCCTGGGGCAGCCAGCGCTGCAGGGCTTCAAACAGCTTGGCGGGGGTGACGGGCTTGGCAATGAAATCGTTCATGCCGGCCGATGCGCTCGCCTTTCTGTCCTCCTCGAAGGCGCTGGCGGTGAGCGCCAGGATGGGCAGCCTGTCCATGCCGGGCAGGGCCCGGATGGCGCGGGTGGCGCTGTAGCCATCCATCACCGGCATCTGTATGTCCATCAGGATGAGGTCGAAGGGATGCTGGTTGACGAGGGCCAGGGCCTCCTGGCCGTTGACGGCAGTCTCGATGACGAGGCCGCTGTGGCACAGGAGCTCGAGCACCACTTCCCGGTTGATGGCGTTGTCTTCCACCAGCAGGATCCGGGCGTGGCGAGGGAAGCTGAAGGCCTGTTGGTTCCCCTGCTCGGACGGGGTCCGGGAAGGAGCGTCCTCTTTTGCCTTGAACAGCCTGGCGGTAAACCAGAAGCAGCTTCCCTGGCCTGGCTCGCTGGTGACTCCGACCTCACCCCCCATCAGGGCGGCGATCCGGCTGGTGATTGCAAGGCCAAGGCCAGTGCCGCCATATCTGCGAGTGGTGGAGACATCCGCCTGTTCGAACGCCTGGAACAGCTTCTCGCGCTGTGCAGGGGTGATGCCGATGCCGGTGTCTTCCACCTCGAAGCGCAGCAGGTAGCCGGTGGTGAGGGGGCGGGCCAGCCTGACGCGCAGGGTGACGGTTCCCTGCTCGGTGAACTTGATGGCGTTGGTCGCATAGTTGAGCAGGGCCTGGCGCAGGCGGGTGATGTCGCCGTGCACCCAGGCGGGGGTATCGCCGATGTCCGTCACTATGGTGAGCCCCTTGGCCCTGGCCTGGTCGTTCATCAGGGCGCGGACGTTGTCCAGCATGGCGGTGAGGGAGAAATCGGTCAGCTCCAGCGTCATCTTGCCCGCATCGATCTTGGAGAGATCCAGGATGTCGTTGAGGATGCTGAGCAGGTGCTGGGCGGCAGTGTCTATCTTGGTCAGCCGTTCGAGGTCGGTGGGATCCCGGGTGTCGCGCTTGAGCAGATAGGTGAGCCCCAGGATGGCATTCATGGGGGTGCGGATCTCGTGGCTCATGTTGGCAAGAAAGGCGCTCTTGGCGTGGTTGGCACTTTCGGCCCGCTGGTGGGCCTGGGCCAGCTGCCGGGTGCGCTCGTTGACCATCTCCTCCAGGTGGTAGCGATACTGGTCCAACTCCTCGCCGAGCTGTTTCTTCTCGGTGATGTCGGCCTGGACCGTGACGTAGTGGGTGATTTCACCGCTCTCCTGGCGGATCGGCGACACCGTGGCCAGCACCTGGTAGTGGGAGCCATCCTTGCGCTGGTTGATGAATTCGCCATGCCAGCGCTGGCCGTGGTTGATGGCATCCCACAGGGCGACATAGCTGGCATCCGGGGTGAGGCCCGAGCGCAGCAGGGACGGGGTCCGGCCTATCACTTCGTGCTGCTGGTAACCGCTGGCGGCGAGGAAGGCGGGGTTGACGTACTCGATGCGCGCCCGGGTGTCGGTGATGAAGACGCCGTCAGGGCTCTGTTCGAGGGCCAGGGACAACTGGCGCAACTGCTGCTCGGCCAGCTTGCTCTGGGTGATGTCCAGATGGATGCCAAGGAGGCGCACGGGTCGCTGCTGGGCGTCCCGATAGACGCTCCCTTTGCTCACCAGCCAGCGGATGCCGCCATCTGGCAGCAGGATCCTGAACTCCAGCTCGACGGGGGCGCCGCTGACCGCCCGCTCCGCCAGCAACTGCTCGATGCGGGGCCTGTCATCCGGATGCAGGCAGGCCTGCCAGGCTGCCAGCTCGCCGAGCACCTCGGCACTGCGGCCATAGAGGCGGGCGCATTCCGGCGAGAAGAAGAGACGGTTGCTGACCATGTCCCATTCCCAGATGCCGACATGGGCCCCTTCCTGGGCCATCAGCAGGCGCTGTTCGCTCTCGCGCAGGGCGCTGCTGACGGTTTCGGCGCGCACCCGTGCACTGATGGCGTCGTCCATCAGGTTCAGGGCTGCGAGGCGAGCACGACGCTGGGTATCGAGCGCCATCTGCTGATTGTGTTGCAGGCTCTGCTCCGCGAGCTTGCGCTCCGTGATGTCCTGCACGGTGCCGTAGAGCTCGAGTATGGTGCCATCCCTGTCCCTGAGCGCCGCCCCGCGGGCAATGACCCAGGCGGTCTCCCCCTGCTCCGTGATCACTTCGGCATCGCACTCGTAGGGCTGCCCGTCCATCCTGCAGCGCTCGACGGCCTGGGCCACCGTGTGCCACCCCTCCTGGGTGAAGTATTTTCTGACCTCGGGATAGACGGCGGGGGGGAGGGCCGGATCCCGGCCATAGATGCGATAGATCTCCGGTGACCAGAAGTGGCTGTCATCGGCCACGCGCCAGCGCCAGTTCCCTATCTTGGCGAGACGCTGGGACTCGCGCAGTATGGCTTCATTGCGGCGCAGCGCCTCCTCGGTCTCCTTGTTCTGCCGGTTGTCCTCGATGATGGAGATGAAGTAGTCGGGATTGCCTTCGGCGTCGCGCACCAGGGCCACCGTCAGAGTGGTCCAGATGATCTCGCCCCCCTTGTGCAGGTAGCGCTTCTCCAGGGTGTAGTGGGGGATAGTTCCCGCCAGCACCCGGGCCACATGGGCCTCATCGAGGTAGAGATCGTCCGGGTGGGTCAACTGCTGGAACGTCATCCCGGTGAGCTCGTCGGCCCGGTAGCCCAGGATGTGGCACAGCCGCTGATTGACACGCAGCCAGTGTCCATCGGGGGAGACCAGGGCGATGCCGACCGCCGCCTGTTCGAAGGTGACCTGGAAGCGGTTCTCGCTCTGCTGCAACTGGTTCTGGGTGTTCATCAGCTCCTGCCAGCGCAGGACCTCTCTGGCCCGGGCGCGATGAAAGGCGGCACTGAGCACGCTGATGAGCAGACCGTTGGCGATGAGCAGGCACCATTGCACCAGATCCTGGCCAGCCTCGACACTCAGTGAATAAATGGGGGGGAGCATGAAATAGCTGGTGACCAGGGCGGTGATCAGGGTGCAGAGCAGACCTGGCAACAAGCCCCCCAACAGGGCGCAAACGATGATGGGCAGCATGAAGAGAACCAGCAGCGGTCGCTCACCAAAGGCGATGGGCAGCTGGACCCGGATTTGCAACATCAGAACGGGCAGCAGCACGGCCAGCAGGGAGATCCCCCAGCGCTGGGTGGAGGGGCGCACATGCCACAGGGGTGACCAGCTCATCATGGGAGATCCTCCGGTGGCATGGGGGCCTGGGGATAGGGGGGCGGCACTCCGAGCTGACGGGAGAGCCCGTTGATCTGGTGCTTGAGGGCCAGCATGGCGAGTTCCCTGTCCACCATCACCTTGTTGAACCGCTCCAGCTCATGGTTCTGCTGGCGCAGCTCGCTGGCCTGGCGGGTCAGGGCCTGTTCAACCTGCTCCCGTTCGGTGACATCGAGCAGAATGCCGATGATGGCGGGCTGGCCGAGGTAGTCGACGCGCCGCCCGTACAGCTCGACCTCCAGGGATTCCCCGTGCTGATGCAGGGCACTGAAGCGGGTGTGGATATCGCGCGCGTCCTGCTCGCACGCGTGCACCAGCTCGGCAACCCTGGTGCTGTCCTTGGGAGCGGCAAGGGCGTGCAACTGGCCAACGGCGATCAGCGCCCCCGGGGTGTCATAGCCAAACAGTCGGGCAAAACAGGGGTTGATGTAGCAGAGCCGACCCTGCTGGATGATGTAGATCCCGGCAAGGGATTGCTCCACCAGTGCACGGAACAGCCCCTCCCGCTCTCGCAAGTCGGCCTCGGCCCGTTTGAAGTCCGTGATGTCCCGAGAGATGCCGAAGATCCCGATCACCTGCCCCTCGCTGTCTTGCAAGGGGCCTTTGGTTGCGAGAAACACATGCTCGCCATCGGGCAGGGTCAGGTACTCCTCCTCGGTCTGCACCCGGTTGCGCTCTATGACCTGGCGCCCGGATGCCATCAGCATCTGCGCCTGCTGCGGCGGGAAGAGCGTCAGATCATCCTGGCCCAGCACCTCGTCAACCGGCTTGCCGACAAACTGGCTGGCGGCCCGGTTGAAGAGGATGTATCTGCCCTCCTTGTTCTTGGCGAAGATGGCGTCTTCCGAGCTGTCGGCGATGGCGGAGAGCAGTTGCAACGCCTCCAGCCGCTGGGACTGGGAATGCTGAAGCTGCTCGGCCATCTGCAGCCGGGTGTGCTGGCGCAGCAGGATGATGCCGGCGTTGGTGACAAAGAGCACCAGCAGGCCGATGAGACCGATCCAGACGCTCTCCTTGAAGGTGGCCTGGTAGAGTTCCGCCTTGTCGATCTTGGCCAGCAGGTACCAGTCCGTGTTCATGACCGGATAGACAACCCCGAAGACCTCGCTGCCCCGGTAATCCTGGCCATAGAGTACCTGGGGCATGCCGCGTTCGGCGAGCCGCAAATACTGGGCAGCCAGCAGGGTGGGGTGGGTGACGGGATAGTGCAGGGTGAGAGCCGGTTCCGGGCGATAGCGCAGGCTACTCAGATAGTGGACCTGATCCCCCTGCTGGCGAAACAGAATGGCTTCTCCACTGCTGTCTGGGACGGGCCAGGACCCCAGGATCTGATCGAGCCAGCGATTTGCGCTTATCTGCATCACCAGCACGGGGGCAGGTCCTGCAGCAACCTCCAGATTGACCAGAAAGTCCAGCCTGGCGTGACCGCGATCATCGAGATAGGGACCAAGACGCATGACGTTGCCCTGCTCGAGCCGTGGCAGGGCGTCACGCAACGTGGCATTCATGGTGTCGCCACCCGGGGTATGCCACAGGGGCTGTCCGGCAGGATTGAACACGGCCGCACCGTGAAATCCGCGTACCGAGATGAATTCGAGCAGCCTTGCCAGTGGTGGCGTGATCGCTTCGGGTGAGGATGGTGCTTGTCCGGGACGATAGAAATCAGTACTGCCCAGACCCTTTATGAGCTGGTGAATATCCTGCTCGTGGGTTCCGAGCCACTCGGTGACGCGCTGGCTCTTGAGATCCGCGATGGCTTCGAGACGAGCCACCTCCTTGTTGCGTGCCAGTTCGATGTTGCGGGCGATGGCCATGGCGGTCAGGGCCAAAATGAGCCCGTTGAGCAACAGGAAGGGGATCCATTGACGCCGCGTAAAGACAGGTGTGCTGCCGGTGGTGTCAATGCGACGACGCAGCATGGCATAAAGCATGAGGGCCGTGATGAGGATGAAGAGCCAGCCCTTGATGGTGCTTGCCATGGCGAACTGGGCAGGGGTGCTGAACAGCCACTCCACCGCCTTGTCGGAGAGCAGGATCCACAGGCTTGCCACGGCGGCATAGGTGAGCACGACGTTGAGCACATGTGCCCGGGTCAGGGGAGCCTCAGCCATCCACGGCCTCGCTGCCATCCTGGTAGCGTTCGGCAATGGTGACGAACGCGTCGAAATGGCGATCGAAGGCGGTCACGACATCGGGATCGAAATGGTGGCCGCTGCCGGAGAGGATGAGGGCGCGAGCCTCGTCGTAGCTCATGGCCGGCTTGTAGACCCTGGCGCAGATGAGGGCGTCAAACACGTCTGCCAGCGCCATCAGGCGGGCCGAGAGGGGTATGGCGTCCCCTTGCAAGCCGTCCGGGTAGCCGCTGCCATCCCACTTCTCGTGGTGCCAGTGGGCGATCTCCTTGGCCAGGGTGAGGAAGGCCAGGGGCTGCTCCATGTCCTGTTCGGCCTCCTCGATGGCATCGCTGCCGAGCTTGGCGTGGGTGCGCATGATCTGCCACTCCTCCGGGGTCAGCTTGCCCGGTTTGAGCAGGATGTGGTCGGGAATGCCCACCTTGCCGATATCATGAAGCGGTGCGGAGCGGCTCAGCAGATCGATGTAACCCGGGGTCAGGGTATCGGCGAAACGGGGGTGATCAGCCAGGGCGCTCGCCAGCAGACGTACATAGCCCTGGGTGCGCAGGATATGGTTGCCGGTTTCGGGGTCGCGGATCTCCGCCAGATGGGCGAGAGCGCGGATGGAGACCTGCTGGATCAGGTCGTTTTCCGCCATTCGCCGCGCGACCTCGGCTTCCAGCGCCGCATTCTGGTTTTGCAGACCGTCACGGGCCTGCTTGGCCTCCAGCTGGGTACGCACCCGGGCCTGAACGACCACCGGTTTGATGGGCTTGGTGATGTAATCGGCGGCGCCGAGGGAGAGGCCGAACTCCTCGCTCTGGGGGTCGGCGAGGGCGGTGAGCAGAACGACGGGAATACGGCTGCTGATCGGGGACTGACGCAATTGCCTGAGCACTTCATAACCATCCATGCCGGGCATCATCACATCCAGCAGGATGAGGTCAGGCTTTGGATCCGCGCTGACGATGCGCAGGCATTTTTCCCCGCTCTGCGCAGCCAGCACGCGGTAATGAGGCGAAAGCAATTCGGTCAGTACCATCAGATTTTCGGGTGAGTCGTCGACGATCAGGATGGTGGCGTTGTGAGGTGTCAACATATGTCTTCCATGACGCTATCCCTGTGAGGTCGAGTATAGAGCCAATTGCTGCCAAATCATAAGGTTCGCCCCCATCGGGGAGAAAGAGGCCTGCCCGGATGGGCAGGCTGTCTGATGCCGGAAAGGGGCGCGTCACGCAGCGCGGCCGTCACCCCAGCAGTGAATGGCTTCTGCCACGTCAAACTTGCCCTCCAGCAGGGCTCGGCCTAGGATGATCCCCTTGACGCCGGTTCCCTTGAGCGCCTCGATATCCGCCAGGCCGCCGATACCGCCGGACGCCTGGAAGCCGACGCTCGGGTAGCGGGCACAGAGATCCCGGTAGAGTTCGACGTTGGTGCCCGCCAGGGTACCGTCACGGCTGATGTCGGTGCAGAGCACGTGTCTGAGTCCGGCGGGGAGGAAGCGCTCGATCAGCGCCTCGATGGAGATGCCGCTGTTCTCCTGCCAGCCAGCTACTGCGATGTGGCGGTTGCCCTGTTCATCGATGTTGACATCCAGTGCCAGCACGATGCGCTCGGGGCCATATTTCTCCATCCAGCTGGCCACCAGATCCGGGGATTTGACGGCGGTGGAACCGATCACCACCCGGCTGGCGCCGGCCGCCAGCAAGTCGGCCACGTCCTGTTCGCTGCGCACGCCGCCGCCGACCTGCACCGGTGCCTCGGTGGCGGACAGCAGCTGGGCGATGAGGGCCAACTGGCGGGCCTTGGCATCCTTGGCGCCGTCCAGATCCACCAGGTGCAGCTGTGCCGCCCCCTGGCTGACATAGTCATCGAAGCGGGCCTGCGGGTTGTCGCTGTAGGCGGTTTTCTGGCCGTAGTCGCCCTGATAGAGGCGCACGACCTGACCGTTGATGAGGTCGATTGCGGGAATAATCATGCCTGTCATAGCTCCAGAAAGTTTTGCAGTAGGCGGGCACCGGCCGGGCCGGATCGCTCCGGGTGGAATTGGGCGCCAAAGAAGTTGTCCCGCCCGACGATGGCGGTAAAGGGCAGGCCGTAGTCGCAGGTCGCCAGGGTCGCGTCGGTCACCTCCAGCGCATAGGAGTGGACAAAGTAGAAGTAGCTGCCGCTGGGGATGCCTTTGAGTAGCGGGTGGGTCTCGTCGTGTTCAATCTGGTTCCAGCCCATGTGGGGCAGGCGCAGGTTGCCCACCTCCATCAGGCGGATCCTGCCAGGCACGATGCCGAGGCAGTCGATGAGCGCTCCTTCGCTGCCATCGGCGCTCATGTTCTCTTCCGAGGCCTGTGCCAGCATCTGCATGCCGAGGCAAAAACCGAGCAACGGCTGCTTGGCGGCGCGAATGAGGGGCACCAGTTCCCGCTCATTGAGGTTCTTCATGGCGGCGATGGCGGTGCCGACGCCGGGCAGGATCAGCTTGTCCGCCTGCTCGATGTCGGCGGCCTTGCAGCTCACCCTGGGTTGCACGCCGAGGCGCTCGAACGCCATGCGCACCGAGGCGAGGTTGGCGCAGCCGGTGTCGATGATGACCAGGTTCTGTTTCCCCATCACAGCACCCCCTTGCTGGAGGGAAGCTCGCTCCCTTCCACGCGAATGGCCTGGCGCAGGGCGCGGCCAAAGCCTTTGAACAGCGCCTCCACCTGATGGTGGGTGTTGCCGCTGCCCACCTTCATCTGCAAGGTGATGGCCATGGCGTCAGAGAGGGAGCGGAAGAAGTGGGGCACCATCTCGGTGGCCATCTCTCCCACGCTGTCTCGACCAAAGCCGCTCGGGCAGTCGAACACGAAGTAGGGACGGCCGCTCAGATCCAGCGCCGTGGCCACGTCCAGCTCGGTCAGCGAGGTGCTGTCAGCCTCCTGGCGGGGACGCCCGTCGATCACCGCCTGCACCTCGTCCATCGCCAGCACGAAGCCGAAGCGGCCGATGCCGCGCTTGTTGCCAAGGGCCTGGCGCAGGGCTTGACCCAGTGCCAATCCCACATCTTCCACCGTGTGGTGATCGTCGATGTGCAGATCGCCGCTCACTTTGAGCTTGAGGCGAAAGCCCGCGTGGGTCGCTATCTGATCCAGCATGTGATCGAAGAAGCCGATGCCGGTGGCGATCTGGTTGCCACCGCTCTTGTCGAGATCCACCGCCACCTGGATGCGGGTCTCCTTGGTGTAGCGCTCCACCTCGGCCACGCGCCCCTTGGAGAGCAGCTGATCACGAATGGCAGTCCAGCCGTGATCTTGCGGGTGGTAGCGTATGCCGCGGATGCCCATGTTCTCGGCAAGCTGGATGTCGGTCTGTCTGTCGCCAATCACGAAGGAGTTGGCAAAGTCGATGCGGCCCGAGGCGAGATACTCCTTCACCATCCCAAGGTGAGGCTTGCGGCAGCTGCAACCGTCGGTGGGGAAGTGGGGACAGATCAGCACTTGCTCCCAGGTGACGCCCTGGGATTCGAAGAGGTGCATCATCAGGTCGTGAGGCGGCTGGAAGTTTTCAAGGGGCAGGCTGGCGGTGCCGAGCCCATCCTGGTTGGTCACCATCACCAGCACGTAGCCGGCGGCCTGGAGCTCACGCAGCACAGGTATCACCATGGGCTCGAAGCGCAGCTTCGCAAGGCTGTCCACCTGCTTGTCGGTGACCGGCTCCTCGATCAGGGTGCCGTCACGGTCGATAAACAAAAACGGGGTTTTCATCGCTACATCCTTGCTTGTCTTACAGAGAGGGTGGGGGCAGGTCACGCAGCACGGCGAGCACGGCGTCCATTTCGCCCTGATAGCCGATGGTGATGCGGATGCTGTTGTCAAGGCCAGGCTTGCTGGAGAAATCACGCAAGATGATGCCGGCGGCCTTCATGGCGGCGAACACGGCGGCGCCATCCACGAAGCGCACCAGCACGAAGTTGCCCTTGTCCTCGAACACTTCCTTGACGCAGGACAGACGAAGCAGCTCCGCCTTGATGAGCGCCTTTTGCTTGTTGAGTTCCTGCACCCGCTCCTGCATCAATTCCAGCCCCATGGGAGAGAGCGCCTGGGCGGCAATCTGGGCGATGGGGTCGGGAATGGGGTAGGGCGCGATCACCTTGGCCAGCATGGCAATCACCTCGGGATCCCCCAGGGTAAAGCCGCAGCGGATCCCCGCCAGGGCAAAGGCCTTGGAGAGGGTGCGGGTCACCACCAGGTTCGGGTATTGGGCGAGCAGGTCCACCACGGAGGCCTCCGGGCAGAACTCGATGTAGGCCTCGTCCACGACGATGATGGCGCGGTCCCGGGCCTTCTCCAGCAGGGCGACGAGTCCCTTGCGGCCCACCAGATCCCCGGTGGGATTGTTGGGGGAGCAGAGGAACACCAGCTTCACGTCAGAGAGGCGATCGGCGATGGCGGGCCAGTCCGGCTGACGGCTGGCGGTCAATGGCTGCTCGACAATCCCCACGCCACAGGTCTCGGCGCTGATGGCGTACATGCCGTAGGTGGGGGGGCAGATGAGGATCTGATCTTCCCCTGCCTCGCAGAAGGTGCGGATCAGCAGCTCGATGGCCTCGTCGGCGCCGCGGCTCACCAGCACCTGATCCGGATTGACCCCGGCGTAGGCGGCATAGCCATTCACCACCTCGGCCGGCTGGCACTCGGGATAGCGGTTGAGGCGGCTCCCCTCGACGGTGAAGGGATAGGCCAGGGGTGCCTCGTTGGCATTGAGCCAGACGTGGCCCTTGCCGCCGATGCGGCGAGCGGACTGGTAGGGTGTGAGAGCCCGCACGACGCGACGGGCCAGATTGACGATGCTCATGACAAATCCTTCTGCTGTGCTGTTTGTTGGGGCTCGGCGGCCAGGGCGTTCAACCTGAGGGTGACGGCATGCTTGTGGGCATCGAGTCCCTCGGCCTGGGCGATGCGCTGGACAATGGGGCCAAGGCCGCGAATGCCGTCTGCAGTGAGCTCCTGTACCGTGTAGCGGCGCTGATAGTCGGCAAGCCCCAGGCTCGAGCAGGTGCGGGCATAGCCGTAGGTGGGCAGGGTGTGGTTGGTGCCGCTGGCGTAATCACCGACCGACTCCGGTGTCCATGCCCCGAGGAAGATGGAGCCCGCGTTCTCGAGCTTGTCCAGCAGATCCCGGGGGGCCCGGGTCTGCACGATGAGGTGTTCCGGGGCATAGGCGTTGGAGATGGTGCAGGCCTCCTCCAGGCTGTCGCAGAGGATCACCAGGCTTGCCTTCAGGGCTTGCTCGGCGATGTCGCGGCGGCTGAGGTCGGCGAGCTGCGCCTGGAGCTCGCTGCCGATGGCATCGGCCAGGGAAGCGGAGGTGGTGACCAGCACCACCTGGCTGTCGGGGCCGTGCTCGGCCTGGGAGAGCAGATCCGATGCCACGAAGGCCGGGTTGGCGCTCTCGTCTGCGATCACCAGCACCTCGGAGGGGCCGGCTGGCATGTCGATGGCGGCGCCCCGCCAGTCACGGGAAACCTGCCCCTTGGCTTCGGTCACATAGGCGTTGCCCGGGCCGAAGATCTTGTCCACCTTGGGGATGGTCTGCGTGCCATAGGCCATGGCCGCGATGGCTTGGGCGCCGCCGATGGCGAACACCTGGCGAACGCCACAGGCGCGGGCGGCAAACAGGATCTCGTCGCTCGCCGGAGACGGGGTGCAGAGCACCACCTCACGGCAACCGGCCAGGCTTGCCGGAATGGCCAGCATCATCACGGTGGAGGGGAGCGGCGCGCTGCCTCCCGGGACATAGAGGCCGACCCGGCTGATGGGTTGGGTGCGCAGCTCGCACAGCACCCCGGGCTGGGTCTCGACTCGGACGACGGGCTGTACCTGGGCGGCGTGGAAGGTACGGATATTGGCGATGGCGGCCTCGATGGCACCCTTGATGTCATCACCGAGTCGAGCGCAGGCGGCATCCACTTCCGCGTCGCTCACCCGAAGCTGTTCGCGAGGCGCGCGTTCGAAACGCTGGCTCAGCTCGCGCAGGGCCTCATCGCCCCGGCTGCGTACCGCAGCAATGATGTCTCGCACCACGGTACCGATGTCGGCTTCGTCGCCAAGGGCGGGCCGGGTCAGGACCTCGGCTTGCCGGGCGGGGGAGAGGGTCTTCCAGATCAGGGTCTGCATGATGTGTCTTCCTTATTCCATCATCTCGGCTTATTCCATCATCTTTTCAATGGGCAGCACCAGGATGGAGCTGGCACCCAGGGCCTTGAGCTGTTCCATGGTCTCCCAGAACAGGGTTTCGCTGGAGACGACGTGCAGGGCCACCTGGTTGGTGTCACCGGCGAGCTGCATGATGGTGGGACGCTCCGCCCCCGGCAGCAGATCGGTGATGGCATCGAGCTTGTCTTTGGGGGCGTGCAGCATGATGTATTTGCTTTCGCGCGCCTGCTGCATCCCCTGGATGCGGGGCAGCAGCTTGTCGATGAGTTTCTGCTTGGCATCGTTCAGGGGGTTGGGGGCCTGCACCAGAACGGCCTTGGAGCGGTAGATCACCTCGACCTCTTTCAGGCCGTTGGCTTCCAGGGTTGCGCCGGTGGAGACCAGATCGCAGATGGCATCGGCCAGACCCGCGCGGGGGGCCACTTCCACCGAGCCGCCCAGCATCACGCTCTTGAAGCCCAGGCCCTTCTCGTCGAAGAAGCGCTTGAGCAGACCGGGGTAGGAGGTGGCGATGCGCTTGCCAGCCAGGCTCTCGGGTCCTGTGTAGTTGACATCGTCCGGCACCGCCAGAGAGAGGCGGCAGCCGCCGAAGTCGAGCTGCTTGAGGGTCTTCACCGCAAAGGGCTGCCCCTGGGCTGCGCGGATGAGCTGCACCTCTTCGAGAACGTTCTCGCCGATGATGCCAAGATCGACCACCCCTTCCATCACCAGACCCGGGATATCGTCATCACGCACCCGCAGAATGTCGATGGGCATGTTCTCGACATGGGCGATGAGGCGCTGTTCCCGCAGGTTGATCTTGAGGCCGCAGCTCTTGAAGAGGGCCTGGGAATCCTGGCTCAGACGACCGGATTTTTGCATGGCGATGCGCAGACGTTGTGTTTCCATTGCTCGATTTCCTTTTAGTCAAAAACGAAAAAACCCTCGGAAGTATGTGCTTCCGAGGGTTCATGAATCTTGCGGTCCTTTTGGAAGTCACCAGTTAAGTGTCTTCCAGCAGTCAACCTCCTGAAAGACTATTCGGGATGATGATGGTGATGATGAGTCTTCAGGTTGGTGAACTTCATGATGTAATCAATCCTTTACAAATCAGATGCCGTTGTTGACGCCCGGTTTAAACTACCTGCCTTGACAGAAAAAGCAACCGAAAAATGTGATCCGGACGATTAAAGTTGAGAAAACGGTTTTCTGGTCGATAACTAGACAATGAGATGCCAAAGGAGGCGACATCATGCCCAGCCAGGACCTGTTATTTCCCATCCTGCCCCGCGCACCCTCGACACCGAGCCCGGATGACATCAAGCGGGAGGTGACCCAGATCAGCCAGAAACATCAGCTGCGCAAGATAGGCACCGACAATGGCGGAGGTGGCCAGTATCACCAGCAGAGAGAGCAGCCGCCAAAGCCTGATCAACCAGCGGTGCAGGATGATGATCACAAACCGGATCCGGACCACCGGATTGATCTCTTCGTCTGAACGCATTATCAGTCCCGCTTTTTCCGCGCTTTTGGCATAATGCCCGCTTTTGCAGCGGGACATGCCTTTGACCATCATCCAGACCCTGTTCAAGCCAGACGGCCCCCTGGCCCGCCATATTGACGGCTTCAAGGCCCGTGCCCCGCAACTGGAGATGGCCGAGGCGGTGTCGCGCGCCATCAAGCAAGGTGGCCGCTTGCTGGTGGAGGCTGGAACGGGCACTGGCAAAACCTATGCCTATCTGGTGCCTGCGCTGGAATCCGGCAAGCGGGTGGTGATCAGCACCGGGTCCAAGAATCTGCAGGAGCAGCTCTTTTATCGGGATCTGCCCACCATCACGGGGGCGCTTCACTACACCCCGCCGGTGGCACTGCTCAAGGGGCGCAGCAATTACCTCTGCATCGAGCGGATGAACCGGCTGTTGAGTGAATCCCATCTGCAAAAGCCCGAGATCCTGAGCGATCTCGTGAAGGTCAAATCCTGGTCGACCGCCACCGACAACGGCGATGTGGGGGATATCCCGGGGCTACAGGAGAACGCCGAGATCCTTGCCCACGTCACCAGCACCAACGACAACTGCCTGGGTCGCGACTGCCCCTATTACGATGATTGTCACCTGGTCATCGCCCGGCGCCGTGCCATGGACGCCCAGGTAGTGGTGATCAACCACCACCTTTTTTTCGCCGACATGGCGGTCAAAGACACCGGCTTTGGCGAGCTGGTGCCCGAGGCGCAGGTCTATGTATTCGACGAGGCGCACCAGCTGCCCGAGATCGCCAGCCACTACTTCGGCAAGTCCGTGGGCAGTCGCACCATCCAGGATTTGGCGCAGGATATCCAGCTTGCCTACCGGGCAGAGGCTCATGACATGGCCCAGCTTGGCAAGGCGGCGGACAGGCTCGCCATTGCCAGTCAGGATCTGCGCCTTGCCTTCGGCGTGGAGGGGGGGCGCGGCAACACCCGGGATCTGCTGAGACAATCCCTCTGGGCCCAGGCGCTGGCCCGCCTCAACGATGCCATCGGGCTCTGTTATGAAGTGCTGAAACTGGCGCTCGGGCGAGGGGAGCAGCTGGATCACTGTTTCGAGCGCATCAGCGAGCTGCGTACTCGCCTTGGGGAGGTGCTGGCGGTCAACCAGACCGGTTTCTCCTACTGGTATGACTGTTCGCGTCTGCACTTTACCCTCAATCTGACGCCGCTGTCGGTCGCCGAGCGCTTCGGTGCCGAGGTGCAGCGCCCCGAGGTGGCCTGGGTCTTCACCTCGGCCACCTTGACGGTGGACAATCGCTTCGCCCACTTCGTCGCCGAGATGGGGCTGGCCGGCAGCGCCGAACTCATTCTCGACAGTCCGTTCGATTACGCTGAGCAGGCGCGCCTGTGCGTACCCCGTTTCCTGCCAGAGCCCAATGCCTTCGGGCGCGGGGAGCAGCTGGCGACCCTGATGATCCCCCTCATCAACAAGACGCCGGGGGGATGTTTTTTCCTCTGCACCAGCCATCAGGTGATGCGCCAGGTGGCCGAGGTGCTGCGCCGGGAAATCGGGCGCACCGTCCTGCTGCAAGGGGAAGACAACAAGCAGCGGCTGCTCAAGACCTTCGTGGAGAACGGTCGGGCCGTGCTGGTGGCCACCAGCAGTTTCTGGGAGGGGATAGACGTGCGGGGGGCGGCATTGTCCTGTGTTATCATCGACAAGCTGCCCTTTGCGAGCCCGGACGATCCCCAGCTCAAGGCACGGGTGGAGGATTGCAAGCTCAAGGGGGGGGATCCCTTTGCCGAGCTGCAGTTGCCCAAGGCGGTGATTGCCCTCAAGCAGGGGGTGGGGCGGCTCATCCGTGATCGCAGTGATCACGGCGTACTGGTTATTTGTGATCCACGGGTGGTCAACAAGCCCTATGGCGCCACCTTCATCAAGAGCCTGCCTGCCATTCCACGGACCCGGGAGCTGGCGACCCTGGGAGAATTTTTCGGACCACGGGAGTGAGTCCGCCGCGCCGGGGCTGATTGCACCCGGACATGCATGACGGCAGGCCTTGGCCATGCTGACGATTTAACTGACTGATGTGAAGAGAATAAAAAGAATGGATGAGTTGAAGATCCTGGCCGTGGATACCGCCACCGAAGCCTGCTCCGCAGCCCTCTTGGTGGGCGATACCCTCTACTCCCGCTGGGAAGAGGCGCCCCGTGACCATACCCGCAAGATCCTGCCCATGGTTCAGGCTCTGTTGGATGAAGCCGGTCTATCGTTGGATGAGCTCGACGCCATCGCCTTCGGTCGTGGGCCTGGCTCCTTCACCGGGGTACGGATCGGGATCAGCGTGGCTCAGGGGCTCGCCTTTGGTGCCGGCGTGCCGATGATCGGTGTCTCCACCCTGGCAGCCATGGCCCAGGGGGCCCATAAGCTGGAAGGGGCCGAGCAGGTGCTTGCCGCCATCGATGCGCGCATGGACGAGGTCTATTTCGGCCACTACGCCTTGGTGGACGGGGTGATGACGCTGGTGGGCGAGGAGGTGGTGAGCGAACCAGCCGCACTGGTGCAGGCCCGTGACAAGCTGACTGGCGCGGTGAGCTGCGTTGGCACCGGTTTTGAAACCTATGGCGAGACCCTGGGCGGCCTGGCAGATGTGCTGATGCCAAGCCAGGTGCGTTTCCCGGCGGCCGCCGACATGCTGCCTCTGGCACGCCAGGCCTGGTTTGCGGGTGAGGCGGTGCCGGTTGAGCAAGCCACCCCTGTCTATCTGCGTGACAAGGTGACCTGGAAGAAACTGCCGGGTCGCGAATAGGCGGCAACAGCTGCCCGGGCTGCTTTATCGGACGATGATGGAGAGACGAATGAGAAAATCCGTGATCATGCTGGGATTGGTGGGGCTGCTGCTGGGTGGTTGCAGCACGGTGCCCAAAGAGCTTGCCTATGAGCCTGCGGATCAGCTGGTTGCCTATCAACCCGCCCTGCAGGGGATGGAAGGCAAGCCGGCCCGCTGGAGCGGTGTCATCTCGGCGGTCCACAACAAGGCGGATCAGAGTGTCATCGAGGTGGTCTATCTGCCCCTCAAGTCCAACGGGGTGCCGGAGCAGACCGAGCAGAGCCCAGGTCGTTTTCTCGCCATCATGCAAGGGTTTGTCGACCCGACCCTCTATGCCAAGGGTCGCAGCCTGACGGTGCTCGGCACCCTCGACAAGCCGGTGGACAGCCAGATTGGCGAGCACAAGTATCGCTTCTCGGTACTCAAGGTGACGGGGAGCAAGCTGTGGCCACCGGTGAAGGAGGTGGAGATCCGCTACATGGATCCCTACTTTTACGATCCTTTCTATGATCCCTTCTGGCCCAGACGGCCCCTGCGCCGCTGAGGAGCCCGGATGACGGCGACATTGCAGGAGCGCAGGCTGTGCCTGGCGGACGGGCGGCACATCGCCCTGCTGGACAATGGTCAGGAGGGCAGACCGCTGCTGGTGGCCCTCCATGGCTGGCTCGACAACGGCGCCAGCTTTTTGCCTCTGGCCCCCTGGCTGGGGGCGTTTCATCTGGTCTGCGTCGATCTGCCGGGCCATGGTCACTCCGATCACAAGTCGACTCCCTATGTCTTCGTGGACTGGCTGGATGATCTCTACCAGATCACCCAGGCCGCGGGCTGGCAGCGTTTCATCCTGCTTGGTCACTCCCTGGGGGCGCTGATTGCCTCTGCCTATGCCGGCGTTTTTCCCGAGCAAATCGAGCGGCTCATTCTGCTGGAGGGGCTCGGCCCCTTGAGCCAGCCTGACGAGGAGGTACCGGGGCAGCTGCGCCGCGCCATCCTCAACCGCTCTCGTACCCGTGAGCGTGCAACCAGTGGATTTGCCACCCTCGAAGAGGCGGTGGCTGCCCGCTGCAAGGTGGCGGACATCCCCCCGAGTGCGGCACGCCTTATCTGCGAGCGGCAGTTGGAGGCGCGGGAAGGGCGCTGGTATTGGCGCAGTGATCCCCGTCTTCGCGATCTCTCGCCCCTGCGCATGAGCGAGGGGCAGGCCCAGGCCCTGATCCGGGCCATCGCCTGTCCGGTGCTCTTTATCCGGGGAGAGCAGGGCTTCCCCGGGCTCCTGGCACAGTGGCAGTTGCGGGAGGCGGCCTTTGGCCACATTGAACGGGTAACAGTGGCAGGAGGCCATCATTTTCATATGGAAAATTCATCAGAAACCGCCGTTTATATCGAAAACTTCGCTTAAATCCGGTAGGATCGGCGGCTTTGAATCATGTCAGGTTTGCTTTCTCCCTCACATTTCCCGTTGTTAATTCACTGTTAATTGATGTTGCCTTATGTAAATATGTGCGGCATTAGAGCATGAACTTAAAACAACTGATTGAAATGGATGTGACAGGGACGGAGGCAACACAGTGAGCGCACAGGTGCGAGTTATGCAGGAGAAGTTCGTGGAAAGAGTCTGGCTGAAGCGTTATCCAGAAGGGGTGCCCGCCGAGATCAATCCAGACCAATACGGCTCTCTGGTCGAGATGTTTGAAGAGTCGGTGAACCAGTTCGCCGATCAACCCGCCTTCGTCAACATGGGGCAGACCATTACCTACCGCCGGCTGGAGGAGCAGTCCCGAGCCTTCGCCGCCTACCTGCAAAACGAGCTGAAGCTCGGCAAGGGGGACAGGGTGGCCGTGATGATGCCGAACCTGCTGCAATACCCCATCGCGGTATTCGGCATCCTGCGGGCCGGCATGACGGTGGTGAACGTCAACCCCCTCTATACCCCGCGCGAGCTGGAGCATCAGTTGAAAGACTCCGGCGCCAAGGCCATCGTCATCGTCTCCAACTTTGCCCACACCCTGGAAAAAGTGGTGTATGACACCCCGGTCAAGCATGTGATCCTGACCCGGATGGGAGACAACCTGGGGCTGGCCAAGGGGACCCTGGTCAACTTCGTGGTCAAATACGTCAAGAAGCTGGTGCCCAAGTACAACCTGCCCCATGCCAGCACCATGCGCCAGGCCCTCGCCAAGGGGCGCTACCTGCAGTACATCAAACCCGAGATCAGCAACCAGGACATCGCCTTCCTGCAATACACCGGCGGGACCACCGGCCTCTCCAAGGGGGCCATGCTGACTCATCGCAACATGATCGCCAACGTTGAGCAGTGCCTCGGTGTCTATGGCCCCGTGCTGGAGCGCGGCAAGGAGTTCGTGGTCACGGCGCTGCCGCTCTATCACGTCTTCGCCCTGACGGTAAACTGCCTGCTGTTCATGCGTCTGGGGGGCTACAACCTGCTCATCAGCAACCCCCGCGACATCCCGGGTTTTGTCAAAGAGATCAAGAAGTATCCTTTCACCTGCATCACAGGGGTGAACACCCTGTTCAACGCCCTGGTCAACAACGACGAGTTCAAGGGCATGGATTTTGCCAAGCTCAAGCTCACCATCGGTGGCGGCATGGCGGTGCAACGGGCGGTGGCCGAGCAGTGGAAGGGGCTGACCGGCACCCCGCTGCTGGAGGGCTATGGCCTGACCGAGTGCTCGCCCCTGGTGAGCGTCTGCCCCTATGATCTGGTGGATTACAACGGCTCCATCGGTCTGCCGGTCTGCTCCACCGAGATCCGTCTGGTGGATGACGAGGGGAACCAGGTCACCGAACGGGGTGCCCCCGGCGAGATGCAGGTGCGCGGTCCTCAGGTGATGACCGGCTACTGGCAGCGCCCGGAGGCGACCGCAGAGGTGATGCAGGATGGCTGGCTCTGCACCGGCGACATCGCGGTATGCGACGAGCAGGGTTTCTTCAAGATTGTCGATCGCAAGAAGGACATGATCCTGGTCTCCGGCTTCAACGTCTACCCGAACGAGATAGAAGACGTGGTGGCCCTGCATCCCAAGGTGCTGGAGGTGGCCGCCGTCGGCGTACCCAACCCGGTGTCCGGCGAGCAGGTGAAGATCTTCGTGGTCAAGAAAGATGCAAAGCTGGCGGAAGAGGAGATAATTGCCCACTGCCGCAAACATCTGACTGCCTATAAGGTGCCGAAACTGGTAGAATTTCGCGACGAACTTCCCAAGACCAACGTGGGCAAGATCCTGCGCCGCGTACTGCGCGACGAGGAGATTGCCAAGCAGTAACCGGCATGCACTGCTTTGCAGTCCAGCGCTGTCGTTATGCAAAACCGTGGGACATCCACGGTTTTTTCTTTCTGGATCCGACCAACGTGCAGGCAACGATGCAATATCAACTCATTTCACAGCAAGCCGAACTGGATCAGTATCTCGCTTCTCTGGCCGACGTTCCCCTGGCCATCGATACCGAATTCGTTCGCACCCGTACCTACTATCCCCAGCTCGGTCTGTTCCAGATCTACGATGGCAAGCAGCTTGCCCTGCTCGATCCCCTGACCCTGGATCTCTCCGGTTTGTGGCAGCGCCTCGGTCGGGCCGGACAGATTGCCATCCTGCACGCCTCCGGTGAGGATCTGGAACTTATCCAGCATCAGGCGGGTCACCTGCCCAACCAGATGCACGATACCCAGCTGGCGGCAGCCTTCCTGGGTCATGGCGTGTCGGTGGGGTTTGGCGCCTTGGTCAACGAATTCCTCGGGGTCGAGCTTGAGAAGGATCAGGCCCGTACCGACTGGCTGGCGCGCCCCCTTACCCCTCGTCAGCTGGAATATGCCGCGGCGGATGTCTTCTACCTCATGCCCCTCTACGAGAAGGTGATGGCCAGACTGCGCGAGAGCGGCAAGTTCCCCTGGTTCGAGCAGGAGTGCCAGAACCACTCCGCCCGCAAGACCCAGGGCAGCGATCCCCGTCAGGCCTACCTAGAGATAGTCAACGCCTGGCAACTGGGTCGCCGCGAGCTGGCCATCCTGCGCGAGCTGGCCGCCTGGCGCCAGCAGGAAGCGGTACGCCGGGATCTTGCCCTCAACTTCGTGGTCAAAGAGCTGCACCTGTTCAAGGTGGCGGAGCGTCGTCCCGCTTCCCTTCGGGATCTTAACGAGCTGGGCCTCTCGCCCATCGAGATCAAGATCCACGGCAAGCGGATGCTGGACATCGTCGCCGCCGCCCAGCAGAGCGACCCTGCGAGCTGGCCCGATCCCATCCGCCGTCTGGTGGACTTCCCCCAGTACAAGGCCGAGCTCAAGCGCATCAAGGCCATGGTGGAGGAGAAGGCCAAGGCCAGCAACATTCCGCCGGAGCTGGTGGCGAGCAAGAAGATCATCCACCAGTACTTCACCTGGAGCTGGCGCATGAGTGCCGAGGAGCGGGCCAGGGCGGACAAGCCCATGCTGCTGCAAGGGTGGCGTCATGAGCTGGTAGGCCACCTGCTGGCCCAGTGACGAGTACGCAGTACGAGAAGGGGAGTCCATGACTCCCCTTTTTCATGCCTGTGCGGCTGCCCCCGGGGGTTGCCGGGATCGTCGCGCCAGGGGGTTGGTCATGATGGGAAGCGAGAAGGGGTGGAGGAGGAAAATGGCGGGCACAAAGGGTGCCCCCATCAGAGTTCGTGAGCGTGGAATCCCTTGCGGTAGCGGGCCTCGCAGCGCGGGCAGCGTTGCAGGGTCGGATCCTGTTCCAGCTGTTCAGGGAGCAGCGGCTCCTCACAATCGGAGCAGAAGCCATAGAGCCCCAGATCCATCTGGCAGAGCGCCGCGTCGAGCCGTTTGAGGCGTGCCACGCTGTGTTCCACCCCGGGCAGATCGAGACGGCTGGTCAGATCAACCAGTTGATCCCGCTCGCAGCGCTCCACCTTCTGTGCCCAGTCATCTTGTCGACAGGCCTTGAGCTGACGGATCAGCTCCTCTCTTGTTTGCGCCCAGTCGGTCAGAAGGCGCTGATGCCATTCGGCCAACCGGGCTTGCGTCACTTCACACACAGCAGCCCCCAAAAACGAGTGATAAAACTCGGCCAGTATAGGGAAACCCGCGGTTTATCAAGATGACATGAGTCAAGTTAACCGTGCTTTGGCAGGTTTTTCCGGCAGGTGCTGCGGCTTGCCGGTGATGACGTAGAGCACCCCCGCCACCAGACAGACGACACCCATCAGGGTACTCATGGGGGGCATGATCCCGCGCAGCATAAAAGCGTACAAGAGCCCCGCCAGAGTCTCGAACACGATGAGCGGCCCGACCAGCACGGTCGGCAGGCGCTGGCTCGCCTCGTTCCAGCACAGGGTGCCGAGCCAGGAGCAGAAGAGCCCCACCGCCCCCATCAGCAGCACGAAGCGCAGGGGCGTCGGCCCGAAGGGCAGGGGAAAGTCCGGTGCGCTCAGGGCAAGATGGCCGAGGCTGCCGAGATAGGCAATGAGCGCTACCGGCAGGGTCACCAGCCCCTGGGCGGTGGCCCAGACGGCCGGACTGCGGCCCGGGTGCTCGCGCAGCCAGCGGGCGTTGCGCAGGGGATACCAGGTCCAGCACAGCACGGCGCCCACCGCCAGGGCGAGCCCAAGCAGTTGTTCGGTGCGCGCCTCGGTGTGCCAGATCAGCTCGGCGCTGTTGACCAGATAGAGGCCGGCCCCCATCAGCACCAGGGACGGGTAGAGCCGGGTGCGGGAGAGGCGACCGTCCCGTGCGCCATAGAGGCGGTTGGCGGCCAGGGCCGTCACCACCGGCAGGGTGCCGATAAACATGGCCGCCAGGGGCGAGCCGATGCGCAAGATGGCCCCCGACAGGCAGAAGTAGTAGAGGAGGTTCCCCACCAGAGTGAGGGCGAGGGCCTCTCGCCAGTCGCTGGCCGAGAGGGCCGCCAGGTGTTTGCGGGCCTGCCAGGCGAGCGGCAGCACGATGAGGCCGAAGGCGAGGTAGCGGCCGCTCGCGAGCAGGGCGGGGGGATAGCCGTCCACCAAGAGGGGGGCGACGAAGATGAGCCCCCACATCAGGCCGGCCAGCAGGGCAAACAGGACTCCGATCAACATGTTTCATATCCGGTAAAGAAGAAGGAGGCCAGCCTAGCAGGGGGGAAGGGGGGCGTATTGAACCAGATTGCGCTTTAGCGGCCAGCCTGCACCTGTTTCTGGTAGCGGACCGGGGTGGTGCCATAGCGGCGCAGGAAGGCACGGTTGAGGTGGGACTGATCGGCCAGACCACAGGCGGCGGCCACTTCGGCTGCGGGCAGGCCGGAGGCCAGCCACCCCTTGGCGCGCTGCAGGCGGATGGCCATCAACATCTGCTGGGGGGTGACGTGAAAGCGGGCCTTGAAGCTGCGCTGGAAGTGGTAGGGGCTGAGGTTCACTGCACCGGCCAGCTCGGCCAGGGTAATGGGGCGAGCGAAACAGGCCTGCATATAGTCGATGGCGCGGCCCAGAGGGTGTGCCGCTTCGCGCGGGGCCGCCAGGGCCCGGGCATGGGGGCGCAGGGTCTCGCACACCCTTAGCAGCAGGCCGTCGGCGGCGAGCTCGCTGTCACAGTGCCAGAGGGCATCCAGGGCCGCCTGCAGGACGGGGGCAGTGCGCGGATCGCTTCGCACGGCATCGGTGAAATACCAGTCGCGCTCGCCGCTGATGGCCTCGAGCCGGTCGGCGGGCAGGTAGAGCATGCGATAGCGCCACCCCTGCTCGCAGGCTGACTCGCCCGTGTGCAGCTCATCGGGGTTCATCAGCACCAGGCTGCCGGGACCGGCCAGGAGCTGGCTGCCGCGATAGCGAAAGCGCTCGGCACCGCACTCGATGACACCGAGGCCAAACCCCTCGTGACTATGGGGATCGAAGATGTGGTGCTGGATGTGGGCGCGATAGAGCTCGGTCGCAGGCTGCCCCGGCAGGGCGCGAAAATCGGCCCTGTCGTGCTGATGGGTAAAGTTGACCGGCACTCCTTGCATCCTGACCTCCTGTCAATGAGCCTTCATCATAGGGCGCCGCGGGGCGGCGGCCAAGTCTAGGCCTGTGAGGCGCACTCGCGCTCGAGGGCGGTGCGGATCTCCTCTGCGGTCTTGATGGTGCGGATGCGACGAAACAGCTCGTCGGCCTGGGGGTATTCCCGCACTATGTAGGAGAACCACTGCTTGATGCGACTCGGGTAGTAGTCGGCCTTGTCGCTCGCCAGATCCTGCTCGGTGTAGGTCACCATCAGTTGCAGTACCTCGGCCCAGCTCATGTGGGCACACCCCGTCTTCATCACGTTGGCCAGGTTGGGCAGGGAGATGGCGCCCCGGCCAACCATGAGGGCATCGCAACCGGACACCCGGGCACAAGTCAGGGCATCGGCATGGTTCCAGATCTCGCCGTTGGCGGTGACGGGGATGGGCAGGGCGCGGCGGATGGCGTCCACGTACTCCCAGTGGGCCGGCGCCTTGTAGCCTTCGCGCTTGGTGCGGGCATGCACCGCCAGCTCGTTGGCGCCCCCCTGATAGACGGCTTGGGCGTTGTCCAGATAGAGATCCTTGTCATCGTATCCCAGGCGGATCTTGGCGCTCACCGGCAGGTGGGCAGGCACGGCCTCCCGCACCGCCTTGACGATGCGATAGACGGTCTCGGGCTCCTTGAGCAGCACGGCGCCCCCCTTGCTCTTGTTGACCGTGGGGGCAGGGCAGCCGAAGTTGAGATCGACCCCGGGAGAGCCGAGCTCGATGGCCCGGATGGCATTTTCTGCCAGCCACTCCGGATGCTGTCCCAGCAGTTGCACCCGTACCGGGGTCCCTGCACGGGTCTTGCCATCCTGTTTCAGCTCGGGGCAGAGGCGATGGAAGACCTTGGCGGGCAGCAGTTGATCGACCACCCGGATGAATTCACTGACGCAAAGGTCGTAATCATTGACGGAGGTGAGGACCTCCCGCATCAGGTGATCCAGCACCCCCTGCATGGGGGCCAAAATAACGCGCATAGCTGCTTCCGAAGACAAGGGGAGAAAAAAGAGCGCAGATTGTAGTGGCAATGGCCAGGATTGTCAGCCGTCTGCCCACTCGATGGCCCCCATCGACGGCCGCAGACTGGGCCAGGCTGTCAGCTTCCGGGCCAACTCTGTTAGGCTAAAGGCAGAGAAACACTAGAGGAGTACCCATGAAACGCTGGTGTCTGATGGCCCTGGGCTGGCTTGCCTTCGCCACCGGGATAGTCGGGATAGTCCTGCCCCTGCTGCCGACAACCCCCTTCATGTTGCTGGCGGCGGCGCTGTTTGCGCGCTCCTCCCCCCGCTTTCATGGCTGGTTGCTGGCGCATCCCTGGTTTGGCCCCCCCATCCTCGACTGGCAGCAGTATCGCGGCATTCGCCGCCACGCCAGACGCCGCGCCATCATCTTCATCCTGATCTCGTTCTCGGTATCGCTGCTGGTGGTGCCGTTGCCCTGGGTGAGGTGGCTGCTGGTTGTCATAATGGTGATCCTGCTCACCTGGTTGATGCGTCTGCCGGTGCTGGAGCCGGTTGCAATGAAGAAGTGAAATCCCTAAGCTATCGCGGCAATAATGCTATGGAGTTGGCTCGTCATTTTTGCGTGACGGGCCTTTTTATTGCCCCCAGGCGGAGACCCCGTGCGCCGCCATGGCAGGGCTCAAAAAATAAGCGGTCAAATAATGAATCCGGAAACCCTGAAGTTTATCGAAGCGAGCATCAAGACCATTCCCGACTATCCGAAGCCGGGCATTCTGTTTCGCGACATCACCAGCCTGATCGAGAATGCCGAGGCCTTCAAGGCCACCATCGATCTGCTGGCCGATCATTACCGTGATCAAGGCATCACCAAGATTGTCGGCACCGAGGCCCGTGGCTTCATCTTCGGCGCCCCGGTTGCCTACGCCATGGGGCTGGGGTTCGTGCCGGTGCGCAAGCCGGGCAAGCTGCCCCGCGCCGTCATCGAGGAGTCCTACGCCCTGGAGTACGGCACCGACACTCTGCAACTGCACACCGATGCCATCGTGCCCGGTGACAAGGTGCTGGTGGTGGACGATCTGCTGGCCACCGGCGGCACCGTCGATGCCACCGTCAAGCTCATCCGCCGCGCCGGCGGTGAGGTAGCGGATGCCGCTTTCATCATCTCCCTGCCGTCCCTGGGCGGTGATGCCCGCCTGACCGCCGCCGGCGTCAAGGTGGTCTCTCTGGTGGAACTCGCGGGGGCGTAAATCGCCCCTTCGCGCGGCAGGCCTCGTCACCCTGCTTTCTGCCGCAAACCGGTGCCTGAACGGGCACCGGTTTGAAATTCAAGCGATCCCTCCCAAGGCGGCGCATCCCCCATACAGCCAGCCCTCCATTTGTGTTAGCATCCAGCCTCAATGCCTCGTTTCCCAGCATCGAGATCTATGAGCTATCAGGTTTTGGCGCGCAAATGGCGCCCCCATACGTTTGAACAAGTGGTCGGCCAGCAACATGTGCTGACTGCCCTGACCAATGCCCTGGATCAGGGGCGGCTTCATCACGCCTACCTGCTGAGCGGGACTCGCGGCGTGGGCAAAACCACCATCGCCCGCATTCTGGCCAAGAGCCTCAACTGCGAGCAGGGGATCAGCAGCCATCCGTGCGGTGTGTGCGATACCTGCCGCGAGATCGATCAGGGTAATTTCGTCGATCTGCTGGAAATCGATGCGGCGTCCCGCACCAAGGTGGAAGACACCCGAGAGCTGCTCGACAACGTGCAGTACCGTCCGGCCCGTGGTCGTTTCAAGGTGTACCTCATCGATGAAGTGCACATGTTGTCGCGCCACAGCTTCAATGCGCTGCTCAAAACCCTAGAAGAGCCGCCGCCCTATGTGAAATTCCTGCTGGCCACCACGGATCCGCAGAAGCTCCCCATCACCATACTGTCGCGCTGCCTGCAGTTTCATCTCAAGAGTCTGGATCAGACCCAGATTGCCAGGCAGCTCGAATGGGTGCTGGATCAGGAGGGACAACCCTTCGAGCCTCGCGCCCTGCTGGCCCTGGCCAAGGCGGCTGACGGCAGCATGCGCGATGCCCTGAGCCTCACCGATCAGGCGCTGGCCCACGGCAACGGCAGCGTGCGCCTGGAGAGCGTGCTCGCCATGCTGGGGACCCTCGATCATCACCACCTGCACCAGTTGCTGGAGGCGGTGCTGCGCCAGGATGCCCCGGCCACCATGGCCAAGATCACCGAGATTGCTACCCTGGGGCCGGATTTCGACCAGCTTCACGCCGAGCTGGAAGCCTTGCTCCACCGGGTGGCCATGGCGCAACTGCTGCCTGCGAGCGTGCAGGAGCAGGGGGCGGATGCCGATGCCTTGCTGCAGCTCGCCGGAGCCATGAGCCCGGAAGAGGTGCAGCTTTGCTATCAAATCGTGCTGGGGGGGCGCAAGGATCTGCCCTGGGCCCCTGACGGACGCACCGCACTGGAGATGACCTGTCTGCGGATGCTGGCCTTCTCTCCCCGGCGCGAGGTGGTCCATCCCGCCAACCTGGCGGCCCAGCCTCTCATGACAGGGCACTCCGGCGTGATGGCGGCTGCGAGGGAAAACGCGCCGCTCCTGCCGGGAAAGCCCCAGGGGGCTGAGCCGGCCCCGGCTGCCAGCGCAGCACCACAGGCTCCCGCCGCGCCATCATCGGTCCTTGAGGCCGAGCACGTCGCCCCCGCACCCAAGGCGGAGGAGGGCGCAGTGCTGGATCCGCTCTTTGCCGAGCAGGATGAGCTGCTGCGCGAGGCCGAACGGATGGGTTACGAGGCCGTGGTGCCCGCCAGTCCGCCTGCAGAGCCTGCCTCTGGGCCGTTTGCGGCGGATGACGCCGGGCAGACGCAGCAGGTTGAGGTCCAAGATGAAGACGTCGCCATCTCTTCGACCTCCAGCATGCAGAGCCTGCTTGGCAAGCGCAATCTGCTGCGAAGCCGCCTGCGTGGCGAGCAGAGTGCAAACGCCGCGCCTGCCCGGGTCACTCCCGTCAAACCGGTGGCCGCGACCAAACCGGCCCCGATGCCTGCCGTCGCGACTTCGCCCCAGGCCGAGGTGCAACCAGCGGCGCGGCCCGAGATGCCGGGGCAGGGATCTGCCATGCAAACGGGGTATGACGACCTGCCTCCTCTCGATGCCTATGAAGAGGGGGCCAGTGACTACGAAGAGTATCTGAATCAGGGGTTTGACGAGGGGTTTGCCAGTGCCCCGTTGCCCACGCGGGCAGTGACTTCCGCCCAGCCAGCTCCCGCCACCATGGCATCTCCTTCGCAGGAGGATCTGCCGCCCTGGGATCTGGGCGCTGACGTCGGCAGCGCTGATGCGGCGGCACCTGCGGTTGCCGCTATGGTGTCTGCCGCGCCTCCAGTGGCCGCCAGCGAGCCTCAGCCCGCCATTGCGTTGATGGAGACTATCGACTGGGATGCGCTGGAGAGCGACGCCCAGCCCGAGGAGGAGGGGGAGGTCGCCCGTCTGATCCCCTCGTCCTTGCTGGTCAATTGCGGGGACGCCTGGGCCGAGCTCATCGCCCGCACCGGGGTGGGTGGTCGGCTGCGTCAACTGGCCATCAACGCGGTGATGACCCGGGAAGGCAATCGGGTCTCCCTGCTGCTCAAACCCGAGCAGCGCCATCTGGTGAGCGACAAGGCCCGCGCCGATCTGGCCGAGATCATCAGTCCCGAGCTGGGCGGCCCGGTTCACATCGATGTGACCCTGGGCTCGGATCCCGCGCGGGAGACGCCGCTCGAGATAGAGCACCGTCTCTATCTCGGGGTGCGTGAACAGGTGAGCCGGGATCTGGCGGCGGATCCCAACGTACAATTCTTGCAGCAGCGTTTCGGCGCCGTGCTCCATCCCGAGAGCATCGAACCACTGAGTCGCTGAATTGCGGTGAAAAAACCGTGCCGGGGTTTGTCCCCGGTTGAAAAGACCTTTGGCTGCCCCCACTTAGGGCAGATGAACCCACAGCCCGGCGCTGGATGCCGGATTTCAAGACGAGAGACGATCTATGTTTGGTAAAGGTGGAATGGGTAACCTGATGAAACAGGCCCAACAGATGCAAGAGCGCATGCAGAAGATGCAAGAGCAGCTGGCCCAGATGGAAGTCGTCGGCGAAGCCGGCGCCGGCATGGTCAAGGTCACCATGGCCGGCAGCCACAGCGTGCGTCGTATCGAGATCGATCCCAGCCTGATGGAAGATGACAAGGAGATGCTGGAAGATCTGGTCGCCGCCGCCGTCAACGACGCCGTGCGCCGGGTGGAAGAGCAGAACAAGAGCAAGATGGGCGAGCTGACCGGCGGTATGCAATTGCCCCCGGGCTTCAAAATGCCCTTCTGAGGATACTGCCCGTATCCGTTTCTCCTCCTCTGTGAAGAGGAAAATGAAAAGGCCAGAGCCAAGCTCTGGCCTTTTGCATGTCAGCACACCCGGGAACGGCCATGCACAGATCATGGCGGGGGCGGCGTACTTGCCTGCCCCTGGTGGGAGAAGCCCTCGACCAGATGATCGATGAGGGCGCGGATGGCAGGCAGCAGACCGCGGCGTGAGGGGAAGACCGCGTGGATCACCTCCTGGCGCGGTGCCCAGTCGGGGAGCAGACGCACCAGCCGGCCATCGGCCAGGGGCTCATTCATCATCATGGTGGGCAGTTGCACGACCCCGAGCCCGTCGATCGCCCCCTGACGCAATGTCTGCATGTCGGTGGTGGCAAAGCGGGGGCTGTGGTGCTGTTTGACTCGGGCACCATCGGGGCCCAACAGGGTCCAGTGATGGCCTTCCAGGCTGGCGCCGTGACCGAGGCTCGGCCATGACAGCAGATCTGCGGGGGCCCGGGGCATGCCGAGTGACGCGACAAGGGCCGGACTTGCCACCAGACACTGGGTCGCATAACCCAGCACCCGCATGGCGAGATCGCTGTCCTCCAGGGGCAGTGGTCGCACCCTGAGCGCCATGTCCAACCCCTCCGCGACCAAATCCACCGCCCGGTTGACCCCGACGAGCTGCACCTTGACGCTGGGATGGGCCAGGGCGAAGGAGACCAGCATCCTCCCTACGTGGGCGTGCAGCAGATCGATGGGGCAGGCGATGCGAACCAGACCGCAAGGCTCGCTCTGGGTCGCGGCGATGAGATCCTGCGCCGCATCTGCTTCCACCAGCATGGCCCGGCAACGGGTGTAATAAGCCTGCCCGAGTTCGGTGACGGTGAAGCTGCGGGTGGAACGCTGGATAAGGCGCACTCCGAGTCGCTCTTCCAGCATGGCGATGCGGCGGCTGAGTCGCGATTTGGGCATGCCGAGGGCCCTGCCGGCCTGGGCAAAGCCCCCGTGATCCACCACCTGGACATAGAAATAGAGGTCGTTGAGATCCTGTTGCATGGGGTTATCGTTCACAAAATAGGACGCTGATGGCAAATTTTACGTCTACCGGACGCAGCGTTCCAGACTCACAATGCGAGCAACGGCACATCCCGTGACGATCACCCAGGAGAGCATCATGAAAAGAGTCATCGGTATTTACAGCGCCCCTCGACAACACTGGGTCGGCGACGGATTCCCGGTTCGCTCGCTGTTCTCGTATCAGACCCATGGCCGCGCCTTGAGCCCCTTCCTGCTGCTGGACAGGGCTGGCCCGGCACATTTCGAGCCCGCCGATCATGCCAGGGGAGTGGGAGAGCACCCGCACCGTGGCTTCGAGACGGTCACCATCGTCTATGAAGGGGAGGTCGCCCATCGCGACTCGACCGGCCAGGGGGGGATCATCGGTCCGGGAGACGTGCAGTGGATGACGGCCGCCGCCGGCATCATGCACGACGAATTCCACTCCCAGGGGTTTACCCGTCGTGGTGGCACCCTCGACATGGTGCAGCTGTGGGTCAACCTGCCCGCCAAACACAAGATGTCGACGCCCGGTTATCAGGGCATCACCAGCGACACCATCCCGCAACTGAGCCTCAAGGAGGGCGACGTGCGGGTGCGCATCATCGCCGGGAACGATGCCGGGTTGCAACAAGGCGAGGTAGAGGGGCCTGCCCGCACCTTCTCGCCCATGAACATCTGGGATCTGCGGCTCAAGGGCGGGGCCAGCGTGGTGCTGCCGGCGGTAGCGGGATGGAACAGCGCCTTGGTGGTGCTCAAGGGCTCTCTCATTATCAACGGTCAGGAGCGCGCGGGCGAAGCACAACTGGTGCTGCTCGATCCCAACGGTGAGGAGTTCATGTTGGAGGCGGAAGGCGAGGCCAGCTTGTTGCTGTTGAGTGGCGAGCCCATCGATGAACCCATCGTGGGTTATGGCCCCTTTGTCATGAACAGCGAGGCAGAGATCCATCAGGCGATAGATGATTTCAACAGCGGCCGGTTCGCCGTCATCGCCCCCTGAGACAATCCCGATAAAAACAAAGCGCCTGATGGCGCTTTGTTTTTTTATGAGCCCTGGTCAACCGAGCCAGCCGAGGGCCAGCGCCAGCCTGCCGCACAAGGCGGCCAGCAGGATGCCAAGCAGGGTGCGCAGCAGCCAGATCACCACCAGCTGTCCCACGCTCACCGGGATCCGGGTGGCCAGGATGCAGGGGATGGAGGCAGAGAAGAAGAGCACCGAGCTGACCGAAACCACGGCCGCGACATAGCGCACCAGCGGGTCGGCATCCTTGAGCAGGATGGCGGGCAGGAACATCTCGGCGAGACCGGCGGAGAGGGCCTTGGCGGTGGCGAGCGGTTCGCCGAGATCCAGCAGCCAGGTCAGTGGCCAAAGCAGCCAGCCCAGCAGATCGAACAGGGGAGTGTGCTTTGCCAGCAGCAGGCCCAGCAGACCGACGGACAGTATGGTGGGCACCACGGCAGCGGCCATGTGAAGACCGTCCCTGAGGTTGTCCTTCAATTGCCGCAGCAGGGGATCTGCCTGGTGGGACTGGGTCAGGCCGCAGGTGAGGGCCGCCTGCCAGCGGCTCATGCCAGCCGGTAGCGGCTCGTCGGTCTCCCCATGGTGAGCCAGGCGACTGATGGGAGGAACGCGCGCCAGGATGGCGGTGATGACGAAAGTGATCACCAGGGTGGACCAGAAGTAGAAGTTCCAGTGTCCCATCAGGTTGAGGGTCTTGGCCACGATGATCATGAAGGCGGCCGAGACGGTGGAGAAGCCGGTGGCGATGATGACGGCTTCTCGCACCGTATACTTGCCCGCGAGGAAGACCCGGTTGGTGATGAGCAGGCCCACCGAGTAGCTGCCGACGAAAGAGGCGACGGCATCGATGGCGGAGTGACCCGGCGTGCGCCACAGGGGGCGCATCACAGGTTGCATCAGTACCCCGATGAATTCCAGCAGGCCGAAACCGAGCAGGAAGGTCAGGGCCATGGCGCCGATAGGCACGATGAGACCCACAGACATGGCCAGTTTATCGAACAGGAAGGGGAGGCGATCCGGGGTCATCAACCAGGCAGGGCCCCAGTCTGTGACATACAAAATGGCCAGGGCCAGCCCGAGCAGCTTGAACAGGCTCAATACCCTGTCGATGGGACGGGCGCGCCAGCGGCCATCCAGCAAGGGGGTGATGGCGCCATAGGCGATGAGCAAGAGAATGAGGGTCAGGGCAAGGGGGCGCTGGGCAATCAGAAAGCCGGCCAGGTGATCCACCACTATGGTGCTGCGCCCGCCAAGCTCGAAGGGCACGAAAAAGATGGCGATGCCAAGCAGGCTGGCCAGCAGCAGCTTGATGCCGGCCCCTGATCCTGCCGGTGCAGTGAGCGTGTGTTCAGGTTCCATTTTCTCTCCTTGTGATCCGCATGGTTCAATTCCGTTGAGGGGATAATATGTATATACAATATCGTCCGGCGCTCAAAATGGAAACACCAAAGTCACCAAAATGCAACATGTGAATCGGTGTGGATGCAGATGACCCCAAGACTGAAAAGCGTGATCTCGGGGGGAAAGAGGGGCCGGGATGGCGAGTGGGTGGTGAGGCATCAAGAGGCAAAACAGGAAGGTAAGCGACCAGCGCCAGGAAAAACATGAGCGGCTATTTACCCTTTCTGGTCATATTCATTCATGAGCCTATATTCATGACTATTTATGAATAAATCATAAACCCTTTGTTCATTTGACTACTTTTCGACTATCACATTGCAGAGTAAGATGCCTCTTCAATAAAAATAAGAATTAGGAGTTCGGGTGTGAAGGCATTAGAGAAAGAAAGGATATCGCCCTATATCAGCCAGTTATACGAGTGCGGTATTAATGATTCTGACATTAAGCTCGTCGTGGACCAATTTCGTGCCGACGTTTCCTGCAGTTCATCCCTGTTTTTATTGCGGGATGATGACAAGAGCGACGGAATAAAGCTTTTTTCCAGCGGTCTGACCGAGGCCCAGCAGCAGTTTTACCTGCAACATCATCGCCAGGATGTGTGGTTCAACCATTATCTGGATAAAGGGTGCAAGGGGATCGTCAGCGCCAACAGCATTTCAAGCTCGGTGGGCCTGCTGGCAAGTTTCGGCGCCCAATTCGCCGCCGGCGGCGTCTGCCAGGTCAAAGGGCGTGGGCTGAGCAGCCTGTGCAGTTACCGTGGTGCAGCGCAAGATGATTTCAGCAGTCGCGACCTCACCTCGCTCTCGGAAATCTATTCCGGACTGGCGGCCTGGAGCCACCATTATTGGAACTTGCTGGCCCTGGAAACCCAGAACTATCAGTTGCAACAGCTGGTGAAAAACCATAATAAGCCCAGCGCCATCATAGACGACAAGGGGCATATTCATTATTCCAATGTGGCCTTCAACCGTATCGCCGATGAAAATGTGGAATTGCGGGCCATCAATGGCATTTTCTCTTTGCAGAATAAGGAGCAGCAACGTCAGCTCAAGGAGATCCTCAATGGCTTTGCCTATTTGCTGCCCGGCGCCAGCGCCTATATGTCCATTCCCCGTCAGCCTAACCTGCGCCCGCTGCTGGTCCAATGCACCCTGATGAGCGGACTCAGCCGCTTTGAACGCTATGTGGAAGTGGTGCTGCGTGACCCCGAGCACGCCTTCAATCCCGACATCGAAGCGCTGGCCAGCCTCTATCCCCTCACCATTGGCGAGAAGGAGCTGCTGGTGCTGATGAGCAAGGGTTACAGCAGCAACGACATCGCGGAGCTGCGCGGTGTCAAGGTGGAAACCGTGCGCTCCACCCTGAAAGGGGTGTTCAAGAAGACCGACTGCCACAGCCAGAACGAGCTCTTGCTCTTGCTGCAATCCATCTCCTGATCCATGCGGACTATGCTTGGAGTGAGCCGGACATAGTGCCCGGCTCTTGCCTCCCCTCGGGAGGCTCGTTGGGGGAAAGCGTCATGGAATCACTCAAGGCAAAGGACTACATGCAGACCAAGCCCATCACCTTCAGCGCAGAGATGATGGTACAGGCGGCGGTGGAAAAATTTCTCAACAGTCATCAGTTGGGCGGCCCCGTAGTGGACAGCCAGGGACATCTGATTGGCTGGGTCTCCGAGCAGGATTGCATCGCCGTCATGTTGAAAGAGGCCTACCACTGTGAACAGGTGGCCCAGGTCAGGGATGTGATGCGCAAGGAGGTGCTGGCAGTCGGCCCCGACACCAGCATCCTGGATCTGGCGGAGATGATGATGGGTCAAAAGCCCAAGATCTATCCTGTGGTGGAGGAGGGGCGTCTGCTCGGGGTCATCAACCGCCACAATGTGATGCAGGCCATCCACGCCCAGCTTGGCACCTGTTTCGTGCATCAGGCCAGAGTCTGAGCGGTGTTGTCTGGTTGTTTTCAAAGAGCAGGCTCCGGCCTGCTCTTTTCATCCGTGACGGTCATGACGCCTCCGGCTTGATGTGCTGGCGCGGCGCTTTAAGGCTTGCACCGCCCAGCCTCGCTCTTTAGGATCTCCCCCAGCTATCGATATGGCCCTTGATGGGCACTCTTTTAAGGAATTCGTACCTTGTCTCTCTCTATCGAGGCGCTGCGCCGCCGTCTTACCGCCTGCATGAATCTCGACGCCCGCCGTCTTTCCAGTCGACTGCACGGGGTCAAGAAGCTGCCGGAAGCCAAGCAGGCTGCCGTGCTCGAGACCATCGCCGCTGACCTGGATGTGGCACAGGCGCGCTATCAGTCCCGTCTGGCGGGCGTGCCCAAGGTCACCTATCCGGACAATCTGCCAGTCAGCCAGAAGCAAGGGGAGATCGCCAAAGCCATTGAAGAGCATCAAGTGGTGATCATCGCCGGCGAAACCGGTTCGGGCAAAACCACCCAGATCCCCAAGATCTGTCTGGCGCTCGGGCGTGGGGTCAAGGGCTTCATCGGCCACACCCAGCCACGCCGTCTGGCGGCCCGTACCGTGGCAGCCCGTATTGCCGAGGAGATGGAGTCCGAGCTTGGCCACTACGTGGGTTACAAGGTGCGCTTTACCGATCAGGTGAGTGAGCAGACCCACATCAAGCTGATGACCGACGGTATCCTGCTGGCGGAGATCCAGAGCGACCGGATGCTCACCCAGTACGACACCATCATCATCGATGAGGCCCACGAGCGCAGCCTCAACATCGACTTCATTCTGGGTTATCTCAAACAGCTGCTGCCAAAGCGCCCCGATCTCAAGGTGATCATCACCTCGGCCACTATCGACCCGCAACGTTTCTCCCGTCATTTCAACAAAGCGCCGGTGATCGAGGTGTCAGGTCGCACCTATCCGGTGGAGGTGCGTTACCGCCCACTGTTTGTTGATAAAAAAAGCAGTGACAAGAGCGAAGGGCTGGAGGAGCGCGACGAGCTGCAGGGGATCTTCGATGCGGTGGAAGAGCTGGCCCGCGAAGGGCTCGGGGACATCCTCATCTTCATGAACGGCGAGCGGGAGATCCGCGATACCGCCGATGCCCTGCGCAAACTCAACCTGCGCGATACCGAGGTGCTGCCGCTCTACGCCCGCCTCTCCAACGCCGAACAGAACAAGGTGTTCCAGCAACATGCTGGGCGGCGCATCGTGCTCGCCACCAACGTGGCGGAGACCTCGCTGACGGTGCCGGGCATTCGATACGTCATCGATCCGGGCACCGCCCGTATCAGCCGCTACTCCTGGCGTACCAAGGTGCAGCGCCTGCCCATCGAGCCGGTCTCCCAGGCCAGCGCCAACCAGCGTAAAGGGCGTTGCGGCCGGGTGGCGGATGGTATCTGTATCCGCCTCTACTCGGAGGAGGATTTCAACGGCCGTCCGGCCTTCACCGACCCCGAGATCCTGCGCACCAATCTGGCCTCCGTCATCCTGCAGATGCTGGCGCTCGGCCTTGGCAATATGGAGGCATTCCCCTTCGTCGAGCCACCCGAATCGCGCCATATCAAGGACGGTCTGACCCTCTTGAAAGAGCTGGAGGCGGTGCGCGAGCTGCCCGCCACCGGCGATCGCGAAGCCAAACTGCAGCTGACAGAGATCGGTCGCCAGCTCTCGCGCATCCCCCTTGATCCGCGTCTGGCGAAGATGGTGATCAGCGCGGCGCAGACCGGCTGCCTGAGCGAGGTGATGGTGATCACTGCCGCCCTCAGCATTCAGGATCCCCGCGAGCGGCCCATGGAGAAGAAGCAGGCCGCCGACGAGCAGCACAGACGTTTTGAGGACAAGGAGTCCGACTTCCTCGCTTTTGTTAACCTGTGGAATTACCTGAAAGAGCAGCAGGATAGCCTTGGCAGCAATCCATTCCGCCGCATGTGCCAGAAGGAGTTTCTCTCCTACCTGCGGGTGCGCGAGTGGCAGGACATTCACTTCCAGCTGCGTCAGACGGTCAAGGAGCTTGGTTTTAAAGCCAACCAGGAACCGGCAGATTTCAAGACGGTGCACTGCGCGCTCTTGACCGGTCTTTTGAGCCATATCGGCAACAAGGATCTGGAGAAGCCCGAGTTCCTTGGGGCCCGCAATGGCCGTTTCCACCTCTTCCCGGCCTCGGGTCTGTTCAAGAAACCGCCCAAGTGGGTGATGGCCGCAGAATTGGTGGAGACCTCGCGCCTCTACGCCCGCATCAACGCCAAGATTGAACCCGAGTGGGTGGAGCCGCTGGCGGGGCACCTCATCAAGCTGCACCACAGCGACCCCCACTGGTCGAAGAAAAATGGCGCCGTGATGGCCAAGGAGAAGGTGACGCTTTATGGCCTGACTCTGGTCAACGAGCGCATCATCAACTTCAGCCACATCGATCCGGCGCTGTGCCGCGAGCTGTTTATCCGCCGCGCCCTGGTGGAGGGGGATTTCGAGACCCGCCACCGCTTCTTCAGCGATAACCGCAAGCTCCTGGCCGAGGTAGAGGCGCTGGAGCACAAGTCGCGGCGTCGCGACATCCTGGTGGATGACGAGGACTTGTTCCGCTTCTACGATGCCCGTTTGCCGGAAGATGTGATTTCCGCCCGTCACTTCGACAAGTGGTGGAAAGAGGCGCAAAAGCAGGATCCCGAGCTGCTCAACTTCGAAAAAGAGATGTTGATGAAGGGGGATGCGGCCCACATCAGCGATCTCGACTACCCCAACTTCTGGCAGCAGGGGCGCCTCAAGCTCAAGCTGACCTATCAGTTCGAGCCGGGGGAGGCTGCGGACGGTGTGACCCTGCATATTCCGTTGCCGCTCCTGAATCAGGTGGAGGTGAAGGGGTTCGAGTGGCTGATCCCGGGGCTGCGTCACGAGCTGTTGGTGGCCCTCATCAAGTCGATGCCCAAGCCGATGCGCAAGAATTTCGTGCCGGCGCCGAACTATGCCGATGCGCTGCTTGCCACCCTCAATCCCGAGCAGGGGCCGCTGTTGGACGAAATGGAGCGCCAACTGCGCCGCATGACCGGCGTGATCGTGCCCCGAGAATCCTGGGATTGGGCTGCGGTGCCCGATCACCTGAAACTCACCTTCCGGGTGGTGGACGACAAGCACAAGAAGGTGGCGGAAGGCAAAGATCTGGAGGCATTGAAAGAGTCCCTGCGTGGCAAGGTACAGGAGACCCTGTCACAAGTGGCGGACGATGATATCGAGCAGTCCGGCCTCACTCTGTGGAGCTTTGGCGAGTTGCCCCAGGAGTACAGCCAGAAGCGCGGCGGGTTCGAAGTGAAAGCCTATCCGGCGTTGGTGGATCAGAAGGATTCGGTCGCCATTCAGCTGGTGGAGAGCCCGGTGGTGCAGCAGCAGCTGATGTGGGCAGGCCAACGCCGGCTGGTACTGCTCAACGTGCCATCTCCCATCAAGTATCTGCAGGAGAAGCTGCCCAACAAGGCCAAGCTCGGGCTCTATTTCAACCCGTTTGGCAAGGTGGCGGAGCTGATTGACGACTGCATCGCCTGCGGCTGTGACAAGCTGATTGAGCAGCATGGCGGGCTGGCGTGGGACGAGGCCGGTTTCGAGGCGCTCAAGGAGTTTGTTCGCGCCGAGCTCAACGATGCGGTAGTGGAGGTGGCCAAGCAGGTGGAAGCCGTGCTGACCCTCTCCCATGAGATCAAGAAACGGCTCAAGGGCAAGATGCAGCTCGACACCGCCTTTGCCATGTCGGACATCCAGCAGCAGTTGGGTAACCTCATTCACAAGGGCTTTGTCACCGAGACCGGCTGGCAGCGGCTGCCTGACTTGCTGCGCTACCTGCGGGCCATCGAGCGGCGGCTCGAGAAGCTCGCCATCGATCCCAACCGGGATCGGGTCTACATGCTCAAGGTGCACAGCGTGGAGTCGGAGTACAAGGCACTGCTCGCCAAGATCCCCAAATCCCAGCTGATCCCGGCCGAGGTGACCAATATCCGCTGGATGATCGAGGAGCTGCGAGTCTCCTTCTTCGCCCAGCAACTGGGGACGCCATACCCTATCTCGGATAAACGGGTGCAGAGTGCCATTGCCCAGTGCTAAGCTGCTATCTATCTGTTTTCTGAGCCATAGTGTGAAAGCAACGGGACGCCAAAGGGAAGGGAGGCCGTCATATGCTGGGGATCTGGTTGGGGGTGGCACTGGTCAACATCAGCGGGTATCAACCCATTGCGGAACAAACCTGGGTGCAGCTCAACCCGGAGTTCTATCCGGTGCTGCGCCCCGTGCCGCCCATTTTTGCGGCCTGGCGGGGCAATCAGTTTCCCCCACTTGAACAGAGAAAGAAGAATGGCCGCTGGCAGATCCTCTTTCCTGCCCGGCTGGTGCCCCCCTTCGATCTGTTCGAAGGGGAGGCCCAGCTCTCCAAGGCTTACCTGGCCAGGCTAAAGCGCATCGATGAGATGGCCTATGGCATGGCGCCCCACCAATCAGTACAGCAAGCCGCCTCCTCGGCCCCCTCGTTCGAAGTCCCGGGCGCTGTCGCCTTTGTCGCCGAGTTCTCCCTGCCCCGGGAGAGGAAGATGCGGATGCCTCTGGGGGAGCCCTTGCTCGCACGGCTTGGGAGGCAGGTCCCCACACAGGCCTTGGCAAGGCAGGGAGATGCACAGCCCATGGCCACCGCAGATTCTGCCCCTGAGCAGGCGACCCTGACTCTTTCCGCCACGGCGGCAGGGGAGGCATCGCGGGTTTGTCATCAGGTGGCGGCGGGAGAAACCCTGTGGCGCATTGCAAGCCAGCTTCAGTCAAAGGAGGCCGGCGGCTCGGATACTTACAGTTATCTGCTGGCGCTGGTGCAGGAAAATCGTGACAGGATGGCCAAAGGGATCCAGGTGCAGGCCGGGCAGCGCCTCTATTGCCCCACAGCGCAGACCCTGGCGCAATTCGATGCCCTGAGCCCGGCCCAGCGACAGCAACAGTTTGCTCGTCTGGAGCAGGGGCGTTAGGGGATGGCGAGAGGCGTGGTGGAGTGCCTTTTTGCCTAGAGAGGAGTGCCGCGGGTTCTTTCCTTGTATCCCCTCCGGGCCCGTGCTAGTATTCGCGCTCGTTTTGCGAGGTGCTGACCGGTCGCAGTCAACACCATACATTCATCTTAAAAGAGATAATCACTATGTCTTTCGTATTCCAAGCTGAAGTCCGTTCTGACCTGGGGAAAGGTGCGAGCCGCCGCCTGCGTCATGCTGACCTGGTTCCTGCCATCGTTTACGGTGCAGGCAAAGAAGCCGTGTCCGTTACCCTGGACCACAAAAAGCTGATCCTGGCCCAAGAGAAGCCGGAGTTCTACTCCTCCGAGCTGACCCTGGTCATCAACGGTGAAGAAGTCAAAGTGAACGTGAAGGCTATCCAGCGTCACCCGGTTCGCTACAAGCTGGTTCACCTGGATTTCGTTCGCGTCTAATCGACAACGAACTTTCCTGTGAAGAGGCCACCCAATCGGGTGGCCTCTTTGTTTTTACAGCATTTTTTCCGGGAAAATAAAATACTCAAACAGCACTATTGGTCTTTACTTGTAGGCATGATTGACAGCAGGACACGTGTTGTGGTGCTCTGATGTTCAAAAAGTACTCGGGTAAGTCCATTTTTCGGGGCGATGTTGACCGTTATGAAAGGAATCGTACGGACATATATCCTGCTGTTTTCACCTATTCTGCTGCTGGTCCTGGCGGGTGGCTATCTGCTGGGCAATGCACTGATCGAGCGCGAGCTCTATCGCGTTCGCAGCGATGAAAGCACCTTCCTGGCGCTTGCCAGCGGCCGCCTTGACGGCGAGCTGGCGGTGCCGCTGCGCCATGTGCGCAGCATGTCGGAAGAACCCATCCTGCTTGAAGCGGCGGCTCGCAATGACCGTGACACCCTGGCCGTCCAGTTCACCATCCTGCTGAACCGCAATCCCGACTATGCCCAGGTGCGTTGGCTTGCCCCGGATGGCATGGAGCGGGTGCGCATCGATCGTCAGGGTCGGCGTTTGTGGCGTGTAGCGGACGACCAGTTGCAGAACAAGGGGGAGCGTTACTACTTTCGCGATGCCATGGCGCTGCCCTGGGAGCGGGTCTACGTCTCGCCGCTCGATCTCAACGTTGAACACGGGGTGATCGATCGCCCCTTCAACCCCATGATCCGCATTGCCAAGCGTCTGCGCCTTGGGGGGCGTGATCTTGGTCTGCTGCTAATCAACGTCCAGGCTGCCCGTATGCTCAAGGAGTTTGCCGACAACCGCGGCAAGGCAGCCGATCACATCATGCTGTTCAACCAGGACGGTTACTGGCTGCGCAGCCCGGACCCATCCCGGGAGTGGGGCTTCATGCTCGAGCGCCCGGATCTGACTCTGAAGCAGACTTCTCCCCAGGCCTGGCAGGCGTTCTGGGACGCATCAAACGGCCAGATGGAGTCTGCCGACGGACTCTGGAGCTGGACCACCCTGTACCCGGCACAGAATCATGATCAGCTGATCTGGAAAGCCGCGTCCCTGGTGCCGCACAGCGAGCTGCAGGCCATTCGCACTCATATCTGGGGGATCATCTTGGCCGCCAGCGCCGTGCTGCTGCTGTTGTTTGGTGCCGGTGTGGCTGCACTGGTGCGCAGCAGGCACAAGGAGCAACTGGCCCAGCAGGAAGCGGCCAGGTTGGCACAGGTCAAAGGTGATTTCATCGCCAACATGAGCCACGAGATCCGCACCCCCATGAACGCCATCATGGGGCTGACCTACCTGCTCGAACAGGGAGGGCTCGACGATGGTCAACATGCCCTGGTGCGCAAAATCCACCAGGCCGGGCAGGCGCTGCTCGGGATCATCAACGACATCCTTGATTTCTCCAAGATTGAGTCGGGTCGACTCGAACTTGAACGGGTGCCATTCAGTCTCGAAGAGGTGCTCGATCACGTGGCGGCCATCATGTCCACCTGCGTTGGCCAGAAGCACCTCGAACTGGTGGTGAGCAGTGCCCCCGAGCCGGTTTCCCATCTGATTGGGGACGCCCTGCGCCTCGAGCAGGTGCTGCTCAACCTGACCGGCAATGCCATCAAGTTTACCGAACGCGGCGAGGTGGAGGTCAAGGTTGTGCTGGAATCAGAGCAAGACGGCATGGCCACCTTGCTGTTTCGGGTGCGCGACACCGGGATCGGCATTCCCCCCGAGCAGCAGGCCAACATTTTCAATGCCTTCTCCCAGGCAGACTCCTCCACCAGTCGCCGCTTCGGGGGCACCGGGCTTGGTCTGACCATCAGTCGCCGCCTGGTGAATCTGATGGGGGGGGATATCGGCGTCACCAGCGAGCTTGGCAAGGGGAGCGAATTCTGGTTCCGCGTCCGGCTGGAGCAGGTGGAGCGGCCCGAGGCCTTGAACGAGCGCCTGCAGCACATCTCGCTGCTCATCGCCGACGACAATCAGGTGACCCGCGACGCCCTGTCGATGACGGTGGGTTCCCTCGGATGGCAGTCGCGGGTGGTGGAGTCCGGTGAGCAGGCGCTGCACCATCTGCTGCGCCAGGGGGAGCGTTTCGACGTGATCCTGCTCGACTGGATCATGCCGGGCATGGACGGGCTCGAGACCTGCCTGGCCATTCGCCGCGCCTTCGAGCAGCAGGAGCGTTCACCCATCATCATCATGGCGACCGCCTATTCCCAGGATGAACTGATGCACCGCCCCGGCTCTGATCAGGTGGATCTGGTGCTGCACAAACCGGTCACCGGCTCCAGTCTCTACAACGCGGTGGCGCGTCTCATCCACGAGAAGCGCGAGCATGTGGAGCCCCTTGAGAGTGGCCAGCGCCGTCTGCGCCTGCCGGGCGTGCACATACTGCTGGTGGATGACAGCGACATCAACCTGGAGGTGGCGACCCGCTTGTTGCAACGGGAGGGGGCCGAGGTGTTGACCGCCATCGATGGGGAGCGAGCCCTGGCCTGCCTGGCAGATCCGGCACGGCGCATCGATCTGGTGCTCATGGATGTGCAGATGCCGGTGATGGATGGCTACGAGGCGACCCGTCGCCTGCGCCTGCTGCCGGGGCGGGAGGAGACTCCCGTGCTGGCACTCACCGCAGGGGTATTCAAGGATCAGCGGGAGGCGGCGCTGGCCTCTGGCATGAACGACTTCATCGCCAAGCCGCTCGATGTGGAGCAGCTCATCGCGACCTTGCTGCGTTATCTGCCGGACGTAGTCCTGCCGCTCACCGTGAACGACGAGCGACTCCCCCACGAGCCGGTGGCCGGCATCGATATCGATACCGGACTGCGCAACTGGGGTGAAGCCTCGGTCTACCTCAAATACCTGCGGCGTTTTCGCGATGACTACATGACGGTCGGTACCGTGTTGCCGGGTTACATCGCCCAGCACGAGACCGATGCGGCCGCGAGCCTGACCCACAAGCTCAAGGGGGTGGCGGGCAGCCTGTCACTCACCGATGTGGCGCGTATCAGTGCCGAATTGAACGAGGCCATCGAGCAGGGTGGCGACACCAGCCAGCTTATCGCGCCTTTCCTCGAGGCCCTGGAGCGGGCACAACACTCCATTGATACCTATGCCGGGCGTGAGCCGGGCGCGGTCAGCTCCCCGCTGGCCCAGGAGGAGGCGCGGGAGGTCTGCCTGCACGCCCTGCATCAGGCCCTGGTGAGCGAGGATCTGGATCTGATTGAGCCGGCGCTGAGCCAGGCAAGGAGTCACTTGCCTTGCGAGCTGGTGAGCGAAATAAGTGCAGCCCTGGAGCTGTTCGATATCCCGTTCGCCACCCGCAAGCTGGAGGATTATCTGGAGGATCGGGAGGAACCTGCGCCATGAGTCGACCGCGCGTGTTGATCATCGACGACGAGCCGAGCAACCTCGGGTTGCTGCGGCAAATCCTCAAAGAGGAGTACAACCTCTTCTTTGCCAAAGGGGGAGAGGAGGGGTTGGCCGCCGTGGGGCGTCACGAGCCGGCACTTATCCTGCTGGACGTGCGCATGCCCGACATGGATGGTTACGAAGTGTGCCGCCGGCTCAAGGCTGATCCGGCTCACGCCGGGATCCCGGTGCTCTTTATCACCGCGAGCGACAACGCAGACAGCGAGAGCCAGGGGTTCGAGGCGGGCGGAGTGGATTATATCTACAAGCCGGTCTGTCCGAGCACGGTGCGTGCCCGGGTGCGCAATCATCTCTCCCTGGTGCGCCTCGATCAGCTCGAGTGCAGCTATCGCACTGCCATCGTCATGCTGAGCGAGGCGGGCCACTACAACGACACCGATACCGGGGTGCATATCTGGCGCATGGCCGCTTACGCCCGGGCCCTGGCTGATGCGGCGGGCTGGAGCCCGGAGCAGTCGGAGCTGCTGGAGCTGGCGGCCCCCATGCACGACATGGGCAAGATTGGTATCCCTGACCACATCCTCAAGAAGCCCGGCCCCCTCACTGAGGAGGAGTGGATCATCATGCGAAGTCACCCGCGCATCGGTTACGAGATATTGAGGCGGTCCGATGCCCCCATCTTTCGCATGGCGGCGGAGATTGCCCTGCACCACCACGAGAAATGGGACGGCTCCGGCTATCCCGCCGGCGAGACCGGCGAGGGGATCCCCGAGGCGTCGCGGATCGTGGCCATCGCCGACGTCTTTGACGCCCTGAGCGTGCGTCGCCCCTACAAAGAGCCCTGGCCCCTGGACCGGGTGCTGGCTACCATGCGCGATGGCTCCGGCCAGCACTTCGATCCCCGGCTGCTCTCCCGTTTTCTCGAGATCATGCCGGAGATCTTGCGCCTCAAGGCGCAATGGGATGCCCGCGAGGAGCGGGGGGATTACCAGATGGGCTGGGTCAGATAGGGATTGCTGGCCCGTTCGTGACCAAAGGTGGAGCTCGGGCCATGGCCCGGAATAAAGACGATCTCATCCCCGAGCGGCAGCAGGGTCTCGGTGATCGACTTGATCAGCGTCCCGTGATCCCCGCGCGGGAAATCGGTGCGGCCTATGCTGCCGGCAAAGAGCACATCCCCCACCCAGGCGAGGCGTTCTGACTGGCAGAGCAGCACGATGTGACCCGGAGTGTGGCCTGGGCAGAAGTAGACCTCCAGCTCGCATTTGCCAACCTGTACCTTGTCACCCTGTTCGAGCCAGCTATCTGGTGTAAAGGCCGGTGTGTGGGAGAAGCCGAACATCTGGCTCTGCTGGGGCAGGATATCGAGCCAGAAGGCATCCTCCTTGTGGGGGCCGGTAATGGCGACACCGGTTCTCTCGCGCAGCTCGGTGGCGGCGCCCACGTGATCCAGATGGCCGTGAGTCAGCAGGATATGGGTGAGGGTCAGCCCCCGTTTGGCAATGGCGGCCAGCAGCTTGTCCGCCTCGCCGCCGGGATCGACGAGGGCAGCCTGGCGGGTCTCGTCACACCAGATAAGAGAACAATTCTGGGCGAACTGGGTGACCGGGATCACCTCGAACTTCAACATGTGGGACTCTCCTGAGGGGTCTGAAGGGGGGAGCATTTGGCGAAGAAGGCGAGGCAGGCCTCCTTGTCACCACGAAACAGGATCCGCTCGCGCTTGTTGTCCAGCTGATAGCGGTACATGGGGTCATAGTAGCGAGTCAGCAGCAGCCTGATCCAGACCAGATGGGCGCGGGTGTCCCCGCTCTGGGCCTGTTCCCTGAGGGCGGCCTGCAACAGCCCATCGAGTTCGCGATAATCCTTGTCACCGAGTCGGCGCTTGAGCCTGGCCATGGCGTCGGTGAGGTAGCCGGCAAACAGCGGCCAGCCTGCATCTGGCCCATGGAACTCCAGATAGCGCAGCCAGAGATCCTGCACGTAATCGGTGCGGATCTGCTCGGCCCGTGCCTCCTGCGGCACCTCCACCACCACCAGAGGAGCCCGGCACATGGCCTCATAGAGGTTGAGTGGCAGGGCGCAGCGACCGATGAGACGGCTCTCGTCTTCCAGGACAAACTGTGACTCTCCCCGGTTGCGACGCTGAAGCAGCTCGATGGCAAGCCGATTTTCGAAGTCGATGTTGCCGGGTTGCCCACCCGGCAGTTGGCCAAACGACGACCCCCTGTGACGGGCGTGCCCTTCCAGATCCACCGCTTGGGTGATGTGCGCCAGCATGTGGGTCTTGCCGGAGCCGGTCATGCCGGTCAGCACGGTCCAGTCGCACTCTGCACTGGCCTTCGCCTGGGTGTCGATGAGAAAGTGGCGCAGCGCCTTGTAGCCGCCCGCGACCCGGGGGCGGGTGACGCCGGCCTCGGCCAGCCACTGCTGCACTGTCTGGGAGCGCAGGCCGCCGCGAAAACAGTAGAGCAGGGCGTCGGGTTGCTGGCGCAACCTGGCCAGCCAGCTTTCCATGCGCGCGGCGCGCACCGCGCCTCCCACCAGTAGATGGCCCAGGGCGATGGCTGCGGCCTGACCCTCCTGCTTGTAACAGGTACCGACCCGGGCACGCTCCTCGTCCGTCATCAGCGGCAGGCTGACGGCGGTGGGAAAGGCCCCTTCCTTGAACTCGACGGGGGCGCGCAGATCGATGAGTGGAACCTCATCCAGAAAGATCCGGGCGTAATCCGTGGCCAGTGGCAGGGTACTCATCGGACAACCTCGATGAACTGGTTGCCGGTGCGGGCCTGCAACTGGCCGATGGGAGAGAGGGTCAGCCCTGCCTGTGCGGCAATGGCAAGGAGCTCGGCTTCACTTTCTTTACCGACGGCTACCAGCAGGCCGCCGCTGGTCTGCGGGTCGCACAGGATGTTGCGGGTGCGATCATCCATGGCGCCCAGCTTGTCACCATAGGAGTCGAAGTTGCGCAGGGTACCGCCCGGTACGCAGCCCTCACTCAGGTAGTAATCCACCTCGTCCAGCAGCGGCAGCGCCTTGAAGTCCAGACGGGCACTGACGCCGGAACCTTCGCACATCTCCAGCAGGTGGCCTGCCAGCCCAAAACCGGTCACGTCGGTCATGGCGTGCACGCCGGGTAAGGCGGCGAAGCGCTGGCCAATCTTGTTGAGGGTGCACATGGCATCCGGGGCCAGTTGCTCATGCTCGGGCTTGAGCTTGCCCTTCTTCTGGGCGGTAGTGAGGATACCGATGCCAAGGGGCTTGGTCAGATAGAGGGTGTCGCCCACCTGGGCGGTGTCGTTCTGCTTGATGGCATTGAGCGGCACGATACCGGTCACCGCGAGGCCGAAGATGGGCTCGGGGGCGTCGATGCTGTGACCGCCTGCCAGAGAAATGCCCGCCTCGTGACACACCTGGCGGCCGCCGTCGATCACCTGCTGGGCCACTTCCGGCGCCAGCGTGTTGATGGGCCAGCCGAGGATGGCGATGGCGACGATGGGCTTGCCGCCCATGGCATAGATGTCGCTGATGGCATTGGTGGCGGCGATGCGACCGAAGGTGAAGGGATCGTCGACGATGGGCATGAAGAAGTCGGTGGTGGAGACGATGCCCTGGCCGTTGCCGATGTCCACCACGGCGGCGTCATCTTTGCTGCTGTTGCCGACCACCAGGGTGGGGTCGTCAAAGCCCGGGATCTGGCTCTTCAAGATGGTGTCGAGCACCTTGGGGGAGATTTTGCAACCGCAGCCAGCGCCGTGGCTGTATTGGGTCAGACGAATGGAAGACATGCTTTCCCCTTGTGTGGGCAGACTTGCGTGTGCAAATAACTGCTGTGGCACCGTCAAATGTGCGCGCAAAAATAGGGTGGCCCTGGCGGCCTGTGAACACAGTGATGTCAGGCTGCCTGGCAGGACGGGAGGAGGGCAAGGATGCGCCGGCGAAGCCCCGCCGAGGACCACAGGACGGGCCATTATGCCACAGACGGCCCTCTTGATTCGAACTGGAATTCACACAAAGCGCAGGGGATTGTCGGGTTCAAAAAGATCCGTACCCTTCGCCTTGCTCAGGCTAGTCTCACTTTGAGCCGCCCCGACGACGTGCTGGTCTTGCATCGGGGCTGCATGTGGTGACGGAAACTAGCCAGCTTGCTCCATCACTGGTTGGGGAGCCTTGCCTAGCCGGCGCAGTCGCCGTTGCAGCGGCCGCTCCAGCAGGGTGTAGCTCAGCGCCGAGAGCCCGATCAGCACGGCGAGCATCAACAGGGTGGCCAGCACCCCCAGCAAGGGGTTGGTCTGGGCGTACCACCACGCGGTGAGCCCCGGCGCCAGAGAGTGGACAAGCTCGCAGCCGGTGAGCAACACCAGGGCGTGGAGCAGGTAGATGGAGTAGGAGAGATCCCCCAGCCAGTTGGTGAAGCGGTTGTCCAGGAGGTGCAGCCGCGGGCTTTGGCGATCACCCTGGGCAGCGGCAATCCAGATCAGCAGCACGTAGGAGCCGATCAGCAGCAGTGTCAGTGGTAGCGTCATGGTGAACTGCATCAGCGCGAAGGGCAGCAAAAAGGCGACCAAGAGCGGCAGATCCCGATTCATCATGGGCATGCCTTTCGCAGCCTTGACCCTCGGCAGCAGCCAGAGGCCGAGCACGAATTCACTCACCCCGCGCCCGATGGCCAGCGCTCCGCTGGTGACATCCAGGGTACCCCGGCTGTGCACGATAAAGGCCAGCACCGTCAGGGCCAGCAAGGGGGCGAGGTTGCTCCAGCGGCTGCGGGTGACGGCGAGCGGAATGAGCAGCGGAAACAGCAGATAGCTCATCCACTCCACGCTGAGGGACCAGGCGGCGAAGTTCCAGGTCAATCCGTGATCGGTCACCACCTGCAGCAGCAACAGGCTGCTCGGCAGCGCCTCGGCGGGGGTAAAGGGTGAGCCGAACGGAGGCATTCCTTCCCACTCCCACATCTTGAACAGGGGGCCGGCGTAGAAGCCAATCCCGTGGTGGGCCTTGTAGAGCTCCCAGCCTACCAGCAGCAGCAGGGTCACCAGGTAGAGGGGATACACCCGGGTCAGCCGCAGCCAGAGGAAGCGGCCATAACCGATGGTGCGGGGCGTGCGGGCGAAGGCCTCCCCGTAGACGTGGGCCAGCACCAGCCCGCTCAAAATAAAGAAGAGATCGACCCAGAGGTAGCCGTTCTCGATGAGTTGGGTGTGGCCTGCGATCGACTCCATCCACTGGGGAAAGAGCAGCAAGCGGGCATGGAACAGCACCACCATCAGGGCAGCGATGCCCCGCAGCGGCGTCAACAGCGGCAATGATTGATTCATGACGGGATCCTTGATGATGTTCAGCTTGGCCTGACATCAATTTTTGTTGTGGTGCCGCTCATCAACCCTGATGAGTCGGTTGCCCCGGCTTGGCGGCCGCAGGCGGGATCACCCTACCTAAAAGAGAGTCATACGAGTGTGATTACCGTCATGAATGGGCGTTTATCATCCCAAAACCAGCATGGGATAGGGACGCATCGAAAATAGAGAGGGGATCTAGACTAGGGAAGTCATCCCTCTGAGCGTCAGGAACATCCCCATGAAACTCTATGCCCACCCCTTTTCGTCCTACAGCCAGAAAGTGCTGATCGCCCTTTACGAGAATGCCACCCTGTTCGAATACCGGAACCTCGAAGAGCCGGCGGCCAGCGCCGAACTTGCCGCCCTCTGGCCACTCAAGCGCTTCCCGGTGTTGCTGGATGATGGTCGCTGCATCCTCGAGAGCAGCACCATCGTCGCCCATCTGCAGGCGTACCATCCGGGCCCCGTCAGCCTGATCCCGCCCGGCGATGCGGGTCTGGAGGTGCATATGCTGGATCGCATCTTCGACAACTATGTGATGACGCCGATGCAAAAAGTGGTGCTGGATGCGCTGCGCCCGGTCGCGGATCGCGACAGCTATGGCGTAGCGGAGGCCCGCGAGCTGCTCAATCAGATCTACCCCTGGCTCGATCAGCGACTGGAAGGACGCCACTGGATTGCCGGCGCAGACTTCACGCTGGCCGATTGCGCCGCCGCCCCCTCGCTCTTCTACGCCGACTGGGCCCACGAGATCCCGGCTGGCTATGGCCGTCTGCGTGCCTATCGCGCCCGTCTGCTCAATCATCCCTCCATCGTGCGGATGGTGGAGGAAGCGAGGCCATTTCGACACTACTTCCCGCTGGGCGCGCCAGCGCGTGATTGAGCGGGATGACTTGTGGTGGGCGAGTATTGTCGCCCCAGGCAATGTGCGAGGCGGACAGGGGCATGGCGTGATCCATTGCAGGGGAAAACAGCAATATTCATTAAAATGAGTGAATATGCGTTTATGGCTGATATTTCCCCGAGGATTTTTTAATGTTGATGCGTAATATTTCATGCTTTTGCATAAAGCAAATGCCGGGCATGTCTCTGCTGGTGGGTTGTGTAGTGAAAGAGAGATGAGAATCGGGTTAACGATACGGCAACCTTTGATTGAGGATGGCTGTCGTCAGTCGAAGAGGAGGGATGGGGGCAGCAATCGCTGTTGGTGGCAAAGTCGGGGGGAGGTTGTCTCTTTGGCGGCCGCATAAAAAAAGCCCGCTACGATCGCGGGCTTCTTGATGGCTTGCCGGACCCGGAACTGGAACCGGGGGCAAGGGAGGTCAGCGCTGGTCTGCTCGGCTTAGCGGGCGCGCACTACCAGCCCCTTGAGGTAGAAGCCTTCCGGATAGGCGGTGCCGATGGGGTGATCGGATGCCTGGGAGAGGAGCTCCAGGATCTGGGCATCGCGGCCGGCATCGAGGGCTGCATCGGCGACGATTTTCTGGAACAGGCTCTGCTCCATCAGGCCGGAGCAGGAGTAGGTCAAGAGCACGCCACCCGGCGCCAGCAGTTGGAACGCCAGCATGTTGATGTCCTTGTAGCCGCGGCAGGCGCCCAGCAGCTGGGCCTTGCTCTCGGCAAACTTGGGCGGGTCCAGCACGATGACATCGAACTTCTCGCCCTTCTCGCGATATTCGCGCAAGAGCTTGAAGACGTCGTGACGCACGAACTGGGTGTTGCTGGTATCGAGACCGTTCAGTTCGGCGTTCTGGCGGGCGATGTCCAGCGCATTCTGGGAGAGATCGACGTTGACTACCTCCTTGGCACCGCCCTGGAGGGCATAGACGCCAAAACCGCCGGTGTAGCAGAAGCAGTTGAGCACCCGCTTGCCTTCAGTGTATTTCGCTGCGGCAAGGCGGTTATCCCGCTGATCCAGATAGAAACCCGTCTTGTGACCGTTACGAATATCGACCAGGATCTTGACGCCGCCGTTCTCCTCGATGACCACGGGGTCGGTCGGGGTCTCGCCATGGATGACACCGGTGCGCTCCTTCAGCCCTTCCTTCTTGCGCACGGCCACGTCGGAGCGTTCATAGATGCTGCACTCGGGGTAGAGGGTACGCAGCGCTTGCGTGATCAGCTCGCGCTGGAACTCGGCGCCGGCAGAGAGAATTTGGCACACCAGGAAGTCGGCGTAACGGTCGATGGTCAGACCCGGCAGGCCGTCGGATTCGGCGGCGCAGAGGCGATAACCGGTGAGGCCCTGACGCTTTATGAGCCCGTCACGGGACTCCTGCGCATATTTGAGGCGACGGATGAAGAAGTCGAGATCGACGCTCTCATCCTTGTCGAAGGTCCAGACCCGGGCACGGATCTGGGAGCTGCCGGACCAGGCACCACGGGCGAGCCATTTGCCGTCATGGGTGAAGATCTCGACGGTATCGCCGTCAACGGGGTTGCCCTGCACCCGCTCAATGCCCTTGGAGAAGATCCAGGGGTGGCGACGCAGCAGGGATTTTTCGCGGCCTTTGACGAGATAGATGGAAGCGCTCATGGGTAGTTGCCGATGGTAGAAAAGAAGGGGGCATATAGTAGGGGCTGTGAGGGTAGGCACGCAAGCCGCGTCTACCGGGATCCGTGCATCCACACGTGGTCAGGGTCGGACGGGCTGTTTCGCGCGTCCCCAGCGCCTGGCCCAGACATGGCAGGCCATCTGGACGATGGCCTGCCGGAGTGGTCAGATCCGCAGGCCGGTGAGCGCCTGACCGAGTTCGCTGGCGGTTCCCTTGAGGCCGGTGGTGCCGGCGACCGCCGCGCTGGCGGACTCCTCCACCCGGCTTGCCTCGTGGCGCACCTTGTCGAGGTTGCGGGTGATCTCCTCGGCCACCGAACTCTGCTCTTCGCTGGAGGTGGCGATCTGGGTGCTCATCTCCAGCACCGCATCGCTGTGGTTGCTGAGCCGCTCGATGTCCATGCCCACCTCGGTGATGAGCTGCTGGCTGTCGGCCGCGCGCCCCACCGTCTTCTCCATGATGTCGTTCAGCGCCCCGGTACCGGCCTGGAGCTCCTCGATCATCTGCTGGATCTCCACCGTGGCCTGCTGGGTGCGGCTGGCGAGGGTGCGCACCTCGTCGGCCACCACCGCAAAGCCGCGTCCCTGTTCACCAGCCCGGGCGGCCTCAATGGCGGCGTTGAGGGCCAGCAGGTTGGTTTGCTGGGAGATGGCGTTGATGACGTTGACCACTTCGTTGATGCGATTGGCGTTGTGAGTCAGCCGCTCGACCGCGCCCGATGCATTGCCAATCTCGTCCGCCAGGGTGCGGATGGCGGTAATGGTGCGTGCCACCCGTTGTGCCCCGTGAGTCGCCTCGTCGCTGGACTGGCGGGTTTGCAGCAGGGTGTCGTTGGCGTTGCGGGCCACTTCCCGGATGGCGGCGGACATCTGCTCCATGGCGGCGGCAAGGGAGTCCATGTGCTGGCGCTGGGCGCGGGCAAGCTGCTCGCCGTCGCTGGCATGCTCGCGAAATTCGTCGGCGGCCAGGGTAAGGGCATCGGCGGACTCTTCCACCAGTTGCACTATCTTGTGCTGGCGGTCGGTGAAGGTGTCGATGCTGCCCGCCAGAATGGAGAACTCATCCCGCACCGGGAAGAAATTGAGCCGGAAGGTGAGATCGCCGTTCGCCACCGTCTGCAGTGCCTTGTTGGTGGAGTAGAGCGCCCCCGAGACAAAGGTCATCAGATAGTGGGTGATGAGGGCCAGCAGGGCGGCCAGCACCGCGATGATGGTCAGGGTAGTGCCCTGGCCATCCCAGAGGGCGTAGTGACTCGTATCCAGGGTGCCGGAGACGACGCCCGCCTGACCTGCGCTGGCGCCATAGCGATAGACGTTCCCCTGCTGGCTAAGGCCGGTGGCGGCGCCAGGCGTGAGTACGAGATCCGCAGGCAGGGTAAGGGTCGGCTGCTGGCTCACCAGCTGGGCTGTGGTCTCGACCCGCCCTTTGAGCTGATCCACTCTGAGCTGCATCGCCTGATCATGGCCGTCGGCCAGCAGATACCAGGTGAGGAAGGCGATGAACACTAAGGGGCACCAGAAGGTGATGAGAAATTTCTCGCTGATCGTGAGGTGAATGAGATAACGGTCAACCCACCGAAACTTTACTTCTTTCATAATGGTATTGCGTCCTGCAAGGGGAAGAGAGTGTCGCGCTCATTATCGCCCCGGGGAAAAATTACTTAAGGGAAAGGTGTGATAAATGGGAGAGCAATCGTTTGTCGTGCGGGTGTGGGGTCAGGTTCAGGGGGTGGGGTTTCGCTACTTCACCCGGGAGCGGGCGCTGCAACTGGGGCTGCGGGGGCATGCCTACAACCTGGAAGATGGTTCGGTGGAGATCCTGATTGCCGGTCCCGAACAGAAGGTTCAGATGATGCTGGGCTGGCTTGAGCACGGGCCCCGAACCGCCACCGTCACCCGAATGGAGTGCACCCAGGCGTTGCCACCCACCGGAACCGGTTTTCATACCAACTAGCCGGGAGGGTTCATGGGGGAGAGCGGGATTGCGCAGGCCAACCGGCTCGTTGGGCAATATCGGGGGGCGACCCTGGCACTGCGCCAGCACAAGGGGATGGAAGAGGTGCATGCCTACCGGATAGCGGCCCGTCGCCTGCTGGCGCTGCTCGCCCTGTGGCGACCCCTCATTCATGAGCCCGAGCTGGAGCTGCGATTGACCCGTGCTGTCGGCACGCTCTCCACCCTGCGCGATGCCCAGGTCTATGCGCAGCATCATGGTGGCTCGCTTCGGCAGAGCCGCTTGCCACGGGTCCCCCTGTTGACCGGCCCGCTGGCCCGTTGGCTGGCCCGACTGGAAGAGGTACCCGTCGGTGTCGATCTCTTGCCGCTGTTTCGGCTGCATCTGGCGCTGTCACTGTCGGATGCACTGGCGAAGACCACCTCCCTTCCTGTGGGCATCAGGGCGAAACTTCGGTGCTGGCACCGGCTGCGTCTGGTGCTGAAACAGGCGCGCTACGGGATGGAGCTGCTGACGGCACAGGGGGGAGGGGATCCGGCCTGGTTGTCCATGCTGGTGAGCTGGCAGGAGCGGCTTGGGCAATTGCAGGACAGGCGCCAATGGCTAAGACGCCTTGGGGGCGAAACGGGGCGAGGCCAGCAACGGCGAGCCCTGAAAACAGAGATCCGCTGCCAACTACTGCAACTGGATTGCCATCAGGCGGAGCTGGTCGGCCTTCGCATGGCATTGCTGCAGAGCGGGCAGTAAGCACCCCACAAGGTAAAAAAAGAGAGGCCATTGGCCTCTCTTTTTATTGGGACTGTCCGGGAAGGGGCGTATTACTTCACGCGCATGCCCGGCTGGGCACCTTCCTGGGGCTCGAGGATCCAGAGATCCTTGCCACCTGGACCTGCCGCCAGCACCATGCCTTCGGACATGCCAAAGCGCATCTTGCGCGGGGCCAGGTTGGCCACCATCACGGTCAGCTTGCCTTCCAGATCTTCCGGGTTGTAGGCGGACTTGATACCGGCAAACACCTGACGGGTTTCGCCGCCGATATCCAGCTGCAACTTCAGCAGCTTCTCGGCTTCCGGCACCGCTTCGGCTTTCTTGATCAGCGCCACCCGCAGGTCAATCTTGGCAAAGTCGTCGTAGGTGATGGTCTCGCTGATGGGATCGTCCACCAGGGGGCCTGCCGGCTTCTTGCTCTGCTCCTTGGCGAGATCTTCCTTGGACGCTTCCACCATGGCATCCACCTTGGCGGACTCGATGCGGGAGAAGAGCGCCTTGAAGGGAGCGACGCCGTGGTCGACCAGAGGGGCGGCGATGCCGTCCCAGGTCAGGGTTTCGCCAAGGAAGGCTTCGGCGCGCTCGGCCAGCTGCGGCATGACGGGCTTCAAGTAGGCCATCAGCACGCGGAACAGGTTGATGCCGACGGAGCAGACGGCTTGCAGCTCGGCATCCTCCCCTTCCTGCTTGGCGATGACCCAGGGAGCCTTGTCGTCCACATAGCGGTTGGCCTTGTCGGCCAGGGCCATGATCTCGCGGATGGCGCGGCTGAATTCGCGCGCTTCATAGGCTTCGGCGATGCTGGCGCTGGCGCTGGCAAACTCGGCGTAGAGTGCGGGCTCGGCGCAGGTGGTGGCCAGCTTGCCGTCAAAACGCTTGGCGATAAAGCCGGCGTTGCGAGAGGCCAGGTTGACCAGCTTGTTGACCACGTCGGCGTTGACGCGGGAGACGAAGTCTTCGAGGTTCAAGTCCAGATCGTCGATGCGGCTGTTGAGCTTGGCGGCGTAGTAGTAACGCAGGCACTCCGGGTCCAGGTGCTTGAGATAGGTGGACGCCTTGATGAAGGTGCCTTTGGACTTGGACATTTTGGCGCCGTTGACGGTCACATAGCCGTGCACGTTGACCTTGGTCGGCTTGCGGAAGTTCGCGCCTTCCAGCATGGCCGGCCAGAACAGGCAGTGGAAGTAGGCGATGTCCTTGCCGATGAAGTGATAGAGCTCGGCGTCGGAGTCCGCTTTCCAGTAGCTGTCGAAGTCGATGTCGCCGCGCTTGTTGCACAGGTTCTTGAACGACGCCATGTAGCCGATGGGGGCGTCCAGCCAGACATAGAAGTATTTGCCGGGGGCACCGGGAATTTCGAAGCCGAAGTAGGGGGCGTCACGGGTGATGTCCCACTGCTGTAGGCCGCTTTCGAACCACTCTTGCATCTTGTTGGCCATCTCTTCCTGGATGGCGCCGGAGCCGCGTACCCAGTCGGCGAGCCAGGCTTCGAACTGGGGCAGGTCGAAGAAGTAGTGCTCTGAGTCCTTCATCACCGGGGTTGCACCGGAGACGGCGGATTTCGGATCAATCAGCTCGGTCGGGCTGTAGGTGGCGCCGCAAGCGTCGCAGTTGTCACCGTACTGATCGGGGGACTTGCACTTGGGGCAGGTGCCCTTGACGAAGCGATCCGGCAGGAACATGGATTTTTCCGGATCGAACAGTTGAGAGATGGTGCGGATCTTGATTTTGCCGGACTCTTTGAGGCGGCCATAGATCACGCCCGCCAGCTCGCGGTTCTCGTCGCTGTGGGTGGAGTGGTAGTTGTCGAAGCTGATGTTGAAACCGGCAAAATCCCCCTGGTGCTCCTGGGAGACGGCGGCAATCATCTCTTCCGGCGAGATCCCCATCTGCTGAGCCTTGAGCATGATGGGCGTACCGTGGGCATCGTCGGCACAGACGAAATGCACCTGATGGCCACGCATTCGCTGATAACGAACCCAGATATCGGCCTGGATGTGTTCCAGCATGTGGCCGAGATGGATGGAGCCGTTGGCATAGGGGAGGGCGCAGGTTACCAGCATTCTACGAGGATCAGTTGCCATAATACGTTCTTTATGTGCCTGTTGGGATGATACAGTGCCGTGCATGTTACCCGAATTGGGGGCGGCCTGCCTAGGGTTGTGGCCCCCGGTGCCCTGACTGGCGGCATCACGATGACGTCGGCAAGCCACTGATTTATGTGCGGTAACCGTTCACCTCAGCATAACGACAACATAATGGGGAGTTAATGGTGATTGATTCAGTAAAACAGATCCTGGCCGAATTTAAGCCGGCAGGATGGGGCAAGGATCTGGTCGCGGCCGGTTTTGTGCGTTCCGTCGAGCGGCACGAACAGACCCTGGCCATCACGCTGGTGCTGCCCTTTGCCGGCCAGTCCCTGTTTGAACAGATCAAAGAGGAGTTCGATTCCCGGCTGCGCAGCGCAACCGGCGCGACCCGCATCGACTGGACGGGGGAGATAGACGTGGCCAGCATGCCCCGCGCGCAGCAACTGGCGGCGGTGCAGGGGATCCGCAATATCCTGGTGGTTGCCTCCGGCAAGGGAGGGGTGGGCAAGTCCACTACCGCGGTCAACCTGGCGCTGGCGCTGCAAAAAGAGGGGGCGCGGGTCGCCCTGCTGGATGCGGACATCTATGGCCCCTCCATCCCGACCATGACGGGGACCCTCAAGGAGCGCCCTGTCAGCTTTGATGGCAAGTTGATGGAGCCGGTGATGGCCTGCGGCATCAAGAGCAACAGCATCGGTTATCTGGTGGCCGAGCAGGATGCCACCATCTGGCGCGGTCCCATGGCGAGCAAGGCTCTCGGGCAGATCCTGCACGAGACCCGCTGGGGCGAGGTGGACTACCTGGTGGTGGACATGCCCCCGGGCACTGGCGATATCCAGCTGACGTTGGCCCAGCAGGTGCCCACCACGGCGGCGGTGATCGTCACGACGCCCCAGGATGTGGCGCTGGCAGATGCCCGCAAAGGGATTGCCATGTTCAACAAGGTCAATGTGCCTGTGCTTGGCATCGTCGAGAACATGAGTTACCACGTCTGCAGTGCCTGCGGGCATCACGAGCCGTTGTTCGGTACCGGCGGTGGCCAGAAGATGGCGGAGCAGTATCACGTGGCGCTGCTTGGTCAGTTGCCGCTGCATATCGACATTCGCCAGCACATGGATGACGGCTGCCCCACCGTGTTCGGTGCGCCGGATGGCGAGCTGTCACAGACTTACCTGAAACTGGCTCGCCGGGTAGGAGCCGAGCTCTATTTCAGCGCAAAACCGATTGCGACCCCGCTCTACACGGTGGCGCTGGACGAATAATCGGCGTTCGGCCAAGGGGGACGGATTTGGGGTGGGCATGGCCACCCCTTTTTCATATAATGGATCGGTTTAAACAATCCCCAGTGCTCTTCTCTTTAGGTATTTTCAATGTCTGATACTCAACATTCCTGCGTGATCATCGGTATTGCTGGTGCATCCGCGTCCGGCAAGAGTCTTATCGCCCAAACCATCTATGAAGAGCTGGTGGCCGAGCTGGGAGCGGGTCAGATTGGTGTGATCACCGAGGATTGCTACTACCGTGATCAGACCCACCTGACCATGGAAGAGCGGGTCAAGACCAACTATGACCACCCCAATGCCCTGGATCACGATCTGCTGGTGCAGCATCTGACCCAGCTGACGCAAGGGGAGGCGGTCAACATCCCCCAGTACTCCTATACCGAGCACACGCGCATGACCGAGGTCACTACCTTTGCACCGCGCCGTGTCATCATCCTCGAAGGGATACTGCTGTTGACTGACAGCCGCCTGCGCGAACTGATGGACGCCTCCATCTTCATGGATACCCCGCTCGACATCTGTTTGCTGCGCCGTCTGGTGCGCGATGTGCAGGAGCGCGGTCGTACCATGGACTCCGTGCTCAAGCAGTATCAGAAGACTGTGCGTCCCATGTTCATGCAGTTCATCGACCCGTCCAAGCAGTATGCCGACGTGATCGTGCCCCGTGGTGGCAAGAACCGCATCGCCATCGACATGCTCAAGGCGCGTATCCGCCATATGTTGATTGGTTGAGAGAAAACAAGCCGGGTGATGCCCGGCTTTTTTTAATGAATCTTTTGTCAGGAGAGTCGCAGAATGCGTCTTTGTGATACCGATATCGAACGGCACCTGGATGAAGGCAAGATCGTCATCGAGCCGCGGCCCGGTGTTGAGCGGATCAGCGGCGTCAGCGTCGATGTGCTGCTGGGCAACGAGTTTCGGGTGTTTCGCGATCATACCGCGCCTTACATCGACCTTGGCGGTACCAGTGCCGAGATGGCCGATGCCATCGAGCGGGTGATGAGCGAGGAGATCCACGTGCCGGACGGTGAAGCCTTCTATCTGCATCCGGGTCAGCTGGCGCTGGCGGTGACCTATGAATCGGTTACCTTGCCCGCCGATATCGTCGGCTGGCTGGATGGTCGCTCCTCCCTGGCGCGCCTGGGCCTTATGGTGCACGTCACCGCCCACCGCATCGATCCGGGCTGGTCCGGTCGCATCGTGCTGGAGTTTTACAACGGCGGCAAGTTGCCTCTGGCCCTGCGTCCCAAGATGAAGATCGGTGCCCTGAACTTCGAGATGCTGTCAGGTACCGCGGCTCGCCCGTACAACAAACGGGAAAATGCCAAATACAAGAGTCAGCAAGGGGCTGTGGCCAGCCGGATCAACCAGGATTGATCCCCGCACCGTGCGGCTTGTCTATCGAGGAGGGTGCCAAGGCACCCTCTTTTTTATCTGACAAAAGGAAACGGGCGTGCCGAGCGGGTTGAAGGCAGCCTTTTTCGGGACATTGAGCCATACTCCGGCTTTGATTGGCGCCTATCCACAGCAATGGAATGGACTTAAATTAATCCTCGACAAGCCCCGTTCCTACAGGCCCTAAGACATTTTCTGACGGAATGCCCTTTTTTTTTTTTGCTGAAATATTTCAACAACGGGTATGGCGCATCGAGCCTTCTGGCATAATCCGCCGCAACTCATAAACAGGTTCGTTTTTATGTTTGAAATGTTTAGTGGTTTGGGTTTGTGGTGGTCAATCGGTTTGGTATTGGCCGTTTTTTTTGTGCTGGCCTATGAATTCATCAACGGCTTTCACGATACCGCCAACGCGGTAGCAACGGTTATCTATACCAAGGCGATGCCGGCTCATATGGCGGTGGTGGCTTCCGGTCTGTTCAATTTCGCCGGTGTCATGCTGGGTGGATTGGGGGTGGCCTACGCCATCGTTCATCTGCTGCCCATCGATCTGCTGCTTGGCATGGACTCCACCCAGGGTCTGATCATGGTGTTCTCCCTGCTGTTCTCGGCCATCGTCTGGAACCTGGGAACCTGGTACTTCGGCATTCCGGCATCCAGCTCCCACACCCTGATCGGTTCCATCCTGGGGGTAGGCGGTGCCTATGCCCTGATCAGCCATCAACCCCTGAAAGAGGGTATCAACGTCGGCAAAGCCATCGACATCATGCTCTCTCTCATCATCTCTCCCACTGTGGGCTTCATCATTGCCGCCTTGCTGCTGTTCGCCATGAAGCGCGTATGGCTTGGCAGCAAGATCCACAAGACCCCGGAAGAGCGCCTGCTGGTGGACGGCAAGAAGCATCCACCGTTCTGGGCCCGTGTCACTCTGATTTGCTCCGCAATGGGGGTGAGCTTCGTGCACGGCTCCAACGATGGTCAGAAAGGCATCGGTCTGGTGATGCTGGTGCTGATCTGCATGGCGCCTGCCTATTTTGCGCTGGACATGAACAGCCGCTCCTATGATCTGGACAGAACCCAGGATGCCAACCAGCGCATCATGGAGATCTACCAGCGTAACCAGGATCAGGTCTCCCATCTGGTGAACTTCAGTGTGCCTGCCAAAGCCCAGGAAGAGCTGATGAGCCACTGTGCGGCTGGGGAGGCCCTGCAGGCCATGGCGACCCTCGACAAGCGTCTGGGCCAGGTGCGCACCTACGAGGAGATGAACCTGGTGGATCGCCGCGAGGTGCGTCGTCTGCTGCTGTGCATCGACGACACTGCCCGCAAGGTCTCCAAACTGCCGCTGCCGGCCAAGGAGCTGACCGATCTCGCCAAATGGCGCAAGGATCTGACCGCCACGGCTGAATATGCGCCGACCTGGGTCATCGTGTCCATCGCCCTGGCGCTCGGTTGCGGTACCATGGTGGGCTGGCGTCGTATCGTCTACACGGTAGGGGAGAAGATCGGTTCCTCCGGCATGACCTACAGCCAGGGCATTGCAGCCCAGATCACGGCCGCCGCGTCCATCGGGATTGCGAGTCTGACCGGGATGCCGGTGTCCACCACCCACATTCTCTCCTCTGCGGTAGCGGGGACCATGGTGGCCAACAAGTCCGGCCTGCAGAGCCAGACCATCAAGACCATTCTGCTGGCCTGGGTGCTGACATTGCCGCTCACCATGCTGCTCTCCGGCGGTCTCTTCCTGCTGAACAACCATCTCTTTGGCGGATAAGCGCGACAGTCATTGGAAATGAAACAAGGGCCTTCGGGCCCTTTTTTGTTGCCTGGTGAATGTCACGTCATACGGCAATAGTTCAATGAGTAATAGCTGTATGCCATCAGACAAGAAGTTGAATGACATTATCTATCACCTCTTTGGCTTCTCTACATCCCTGAGCCACTCGTTGTGCACAGTGAGGGGAACCTGCCTGTGTGACGCCTTGTTACGAGCCGACCCTTGCACGTGAAGCTGAAGGGAGGGCGTTCAACGGGTCTATGATCCTCACCAGAAATGATGAGAGTGAAGAGTGCCACAGGTTGCCCTATGTCTGGCATTCCCGTTCAACCTGGGTTGTCTCAGCCACCACTGAACACACCGACTGTGAACCAAAGGGGAACGCTGCCAGACTGTTTGCCAATGGCTTCATATGCTGTCAATGCACGGACCCTGTCGACAAAGCAGAGCATGTCGTGATGCTTTGTCAGAGATGAATCATCTGTTAGGGGAGTGAATCACATCTTGCGTGGACAGGAGAGCACCAGGGAAAGTGGCGGATATCGAACGGGCAGGGGGGGGGAGAGCAAGGCGATGTCAGCCCCAAAAAAGAGACAAAAAAAGAGCCACACATTGTGTGGCTCTTTATTCAGACTAACGAGTCTGCTCAGGGGCGACCGGCCGGGCTGGTTGCCACGTTGCTGGCAGCGGTGCTGCCACCGTGGCGACCGGAGGTCACGACTTCACTGCGTACCAGGGGAGCGTACTCCACGGGTTCACGGGGTGTCGGGGCAGGAGCTGCAGCCGGCGTTGCCATGGGGGCATAAGCCTTGCGGGCACGGGCCAATACACCGGCACCCTTGCTGACCTTCACTTCGGGGCTGGTTGCTGGCTCGGTTTGCACCACGGCAGCCGGCATCTCGACGACCTCCGCCTCGGCGGTGGCCGTCTCCTCAGCGATCACGACAGGTGCCGCTTCAGCAACCGGTGCAACCTCTTCTGGAATGGCCTCAACTTGTTGGGTCTGCTCGACAGCGTCGATCACGGCGACAGGTTTGTCATGAGAGGCGGTGTCGACGATAGGTTCGACCATCTCGGGTTCGACAACTGCCACTTCGGCGACGGGTTCAGCGTCTGCTTGCGCAACCTGCTCAACTTCGTCAGTGGAGGGCGCGTCCACAGCCTGGGCTGCCAGTGCTTGCTCTGCCGCTTCCTCAGCAACGGCTTCAGCCACCACGTGTTCGGTTAGTGCGGCGGAGGCCTGCAGGGCGGCAGCAACCGCTTCTGCGCTCGGAATGGTGATGACAGGCACAACCGGTTCTTCCACCTTTACCTGAGCCGCATCGGCTTGGGCAGCTGCAGTCAGCTGCACTTCACCTTGTGCTTCGTCTTCACGCTGGCCACGAGCCTCTTCGTTGATGCGCTTGCGACGTTGCCCTTCGATGCGCTGATTGCGCGGGGTACGGCGGGAACGACGCTGACCTTCGCCTTGCTCTTCTTGTTGCTCAGCAGCGGCGGCTTGCACGTCAGTCGGCAGGGCAGGGGTGTCGGTCGCGGCGACATCGACACGGATCTGCTTGCGCAGTTGGCGACGTTCGCGGCGCTCGGCCACTTTTTGCTCTTTTTCCTGACGCGGTTCAGCGCTGGCGACCGCAGTATCAACGGTATCAACCGCTTCGACGCTCACCTCGGCACGGGGTTCGCGGGGGGCGCGAGGTTCACGAGCCGGACGCGGGGCACGAGGTTCGCGCTCCTGGCGGGGTTCGCGAGGCTCACGCTCCATGCGCTGTTCGGTGCGCACTTCGCCACGGGGTTCCCGTTCCTGGCGCGGTTCCCGCTCTTGACGAGGCTCACGCTCTTTGCGCGGGCGACGATTGCGATCACTGCTCTCGCGGCTGGCTGCGCCTTCACGCTTCTCGCCGGCCTCGGCATTGCGACTGCCGCGGTTGTCATCGCGACGGCCACGTTGACCACGGCTGCGGGATTCATCGCGCTGGTGACGGTGCCCGTCATCCTTGCGAGCTTCGCGCTGGGCGGCCGGTTTGTCGGCAGGCGCCTTCACCTCGGCCGGAGCCGCATCGGAGGAGGCACCGAACAGGCCGGAGAAGGCCTTGGCCAGCTTGCCAAAGAAGCCGACTTGTTCTGCAACCGGAGCGGGAGTCGCAACAGGAGCCGGGGCGGTGGGCGCAACCGGCTGGGGAGCCGGGGCAAACCCTTGCAGCAGCGGCTGTTCGCGCTCGACTACCTGAGCCTGGCGCGGCTGATAGACCGGCTTGGCAATCTCGGTTTTGAGCTCGTAGCTGGCCGCTTCCGGGATCTCGTTCTGACGGATGCGGGTCACTTCGTAGTGCGGGGTTTCCAGATGCTGGTTCGGAATGATGTAGACACGCACATCATTGCGCTGTTCCAGATTGGCGATGGAGGTACGCTTCTCGTTGAGCAGATAGGCGGCCACATCGACCGGCACCTGGGCATGAACCTGCTCGGTGTTGTCCTTCATGGCCTCTTCTTCGATGAGACGCAGGATGGACAGGGCGAGGGATTCGTTGTCACGGATGACCCCCTGCCCCTGGCAACGGGGGCAGATATGGCTGCTGGACTCGTTGAGGGAGGGACGCAGACGCTGGCGAGACATCTCCAGCAGACCGAAACGGGAGATACGGCCCAGCTGGATACGGGCACGATCCTGATGCACCGCTTCACGCAGACGGTTTTCCACTTCGCGCTGATGGCGAACCGGGGTCATGTCGATGAAGTCGATGACAATCAGGCCACCCAGGTCACGCAGGCGCAGCTGGCGGGCAATCTCGTCTGCTGCTTCCAGGTTGGTCTGCAGGGCGGTCTCTTCGATATCGCCGCCCTTGGTGGCGCGGGAGGAGTTGATATCGATGGAGGTCAGTGCTTCGGTCGGGTCGATGACGATGCTGCCGCCGGAGGGCAGGCGCACTTCGCGCTGGAAGGCCGATTCGATCTGGCTCTCGATCTGGAAGTGGTTGAACAGGGCGACATCGCCCTTGTACAGCTTCACGCGATTGAGAAAATCGGGACGGACCAGCTCGATATGCGACTTGGCGCGCTCGAAGATGACCGGGTTGTCGATCAGGATCTCGCCCACATCGCGACGCAGATAGTCACGGATGGCGCGCACGATGACGTTGCTTTCCTGGTGAATGAGCACCGGAGCGGAACGTTGTTGTGACGCCTTGTGGATGGAGTCCCAGTGATTGAGCAGAACGTTCAGATCCCACTCCAGCTCTTCCGGGGACTTGCCCACACCGGCGGTGCGCACGATGAGGCCCATGCCGTCCGGCACGGTCAGTCCGCTCAGGGCTTCCTTCAGCTCGGTCCGCTCGTCACCCTCGATGCGACGGGAGATGCCGCCGGCACGAGGGTTGTTCGGCATCAGCACCAGGTAGCTGCCAGCCAGACTGATGAAGGTGGTGAGGGCTGCACCCTTGGTACCACGCTCTTCCTTGTCGATCTGGACAATGACTTCCTGGCCTTCGCGGACCACTTCTTTGATGTTGGGACGACCCTGATAGGAGTAACCGGAGGGGAAGTAATTGCGGGCGATTTCCTTTAACGGCAGGAAACCGTGGCGTTCGGCGCCATAGTCAACAAAAGCAGCTTCGAGACTGGGTTCTACTCGGGTGATTTTGCCCTTGTAAATGTTCGCTTTTTTCTGCTCGTGTCCCGGACTTTCAATATCCAAATCGTAGAGCTGTTGTCCGTCAACCAGCGCTACGCGCAACTCTTCTTCCTGAGTCGCGTTGATTAGCATTCTTTTCATTGAGTTCTCATTATTTTGTCATTTTGATTCCTCCACTGGGTCCTGCCGGCGCCGGCCTCGGGTCTTCAGCATGCTGGGGCAACCTCCCGGTTGGGGTATGCATGAGGCGCAAACTAAGGGCACTCTGGTTCAGCCTTCTCGAGAGGGCGTGAATTAAGGATACCGATGTGGAGACAATTTACGTCGGCTCTGTTTGTGTTCTCCATGCGTTGTACCTCGCACCCGGGAACCGTCATGTTCTTGTATACACGGTGTTTCGGGATTGGGTGGCATACATTTTGGCCACTTAGTACAAGGCTTGAACACAATGACAAAACCTTGTTTATTATCCCATTTAAACCACTTTTATAGCAAGACGCCATTTTTTAACAAAGCATGGAGCCAAGGGCTGTCTGCGGTGTTAAAATCCGCGCCATGACACAGATACATCAACAAGTGCAGCTGCTCACCATCGAAGCTGAGCATGACGGGCAGCGCATCGACAATTTTCTCAAGACTCAGTTAAAGGGCGTCCCCAAGAGCCTGATTTATCGCATCCTTCGAAAAGGGGAGGTGCGGGTCAACAAGAAGCGCATCAAACCGGAATACAAGCTTTGTGCCGGAGATGAGGTGCGGGTGCCCCCCGTGCGTGTGGCCGAGAAGAATGAGTTGCCTTCTGCCAACCTCGGCAGCATCCAGCGTCTGGAGAGCCAGATCCTGTTTGAAGACGACGCCATGATAGTGCTCAACAAGCCGTCCGGCATGGCAGTGCACGGCGGCAGCGGACTCAGTTTTGGCGTCATCGAAGGGCTGCGTGCCCTGCGCCCCGAAGCCCGTTTCCTCGAACTGGTGCACCGGCTGGATCGCGACACCTCCGGCGTGCTGCTGGTTGCCAAGAAGCGCAGTGCCCTGCGGAGCCTGCACGAGCAGCTGCGGGTCAAAACCATGCGCAAGCAGTATCTGGCGCTGGTGCGCGGCCAGTGGCAACCCCACGTCAAGGTGGTCAATGCGCCACTTCGCAAAAATGATCTGCAATCCGGTGAGCGGGTGGTGCGGGTCAGCAGCGATGGCAAACCCTCCGAGACCCGGTTTCGGATTGCCCGTCAGTTTGCCGAGGCCACCCTGGTCGAGTGCAGCCCCATCACTGGCCGTACTCACCAGATCCGTGTCCACACCCAGCACGCCGGCCATCCCATCGCCTGCGATGACAAATATGGTGAGACCGGGTTTGATGAAAAAATGCGAGGGCAGGGGCTAAAGCGTCTGTTCCTGCACGCCTGGAAGCTCACCTTTACTCATCCGGTGGATGAGCGGGAGATGCAGGTGGAAGCGCCATTGTCACCGGAGCTTGAGGCGTTTCTCGCCAAGCTGCCACGCTGACAACCATGAAAAACGGGAGCCAAGGCTCCCGTTTTTCATGGCAGAGTTCTTGTTATGGCAGAGCCAGGCCGTGGCGACCCAGGAGATCAACCAAGCCTATCAGGGGAAGACCGACAAGGGCGTTGGGATCGCGCCCCTCCAGCGCCTTGAACAAGACGATGCCCATTCCCTCGCATTTGAAGCTGCCGGCACAATCCAGAGGACGTTCGGCCTCCACATAGCGACGGATGGCTGCTTCGTCGAGCGAGCGAAAATGCACGGTGAAAGGCTCGACGAGCTGCTCGGCATGGCCATTCGCAGCATTGATCACACAGAGCCCGGTGTAAAAGATGACGCGCTTGCCTTGTGCCCGCAGCAACTGCTCGACCGCCTTCTCCACCGTGCCGGGCTTGCCGAGGATCTGCCCGTCACAGACGCACACCTGATCTGAACCGATGATCAATCCTTGATCACGGTCAGTAGCAACGGCATTCGCCTTGGCAAATGCCAATCTGCTGACCAGGGCTTCTGCGGTCTCCCCGTGTCGCGCTGTCTCATCGACTTGAGGCGCAGCACAGTGAAATGGCTGACCGAGTTTTTCCAGCAAGGTTTTGCGGTAGGACGAGGTGGACGCGAGGATCAAGGAAGGCTGCATGTTTTGATGATATCCATTTATAAATCAATTGGTTGATTCTATCTGTGCAGATGGGGCCACGCAAACAGGAGATGTCTACAGCGGGACTCGCCTAATTAGCGGGAAGCATGCATGCTGATGGAACCACAGCACAAACACAAGAGATCGGAATTGAGCGTGATGACACGATATGCGGCCTTGGTCATGGCACTGATCTCCTTCGCCAGCTGGGCAGGGACATGGCAACTTCGTCAGGGGGATGAGGGGGTGATGCTTTGGACCCAGCCACATCCTCCGACCTCTTTTCAGGCCTTACGTCTGGAGATGCGCGTGAATGCCGATCCTGGCGCGCTGATCACGGTGCTGCGCAACACGGCGCGCCATGAAGAGTGGTTGCCCCAGAGCCGTGAAGTCAGGGTGCTGGCCAGATCTGGTCCCGACGATGATCTGGTCTATACCCGCCTGGCGTCTCCCTGGCCGGTGCAAGACAGGGAGCTCATCACCCGCTCTCATTTGAGTCGACGCATCGATTGCGGCCTGACTCTCGAGGTGTGGGCAGAGCCGAATGCCCTGCCATTGCATGCAGGGCTGTTCCGGATCCAGGAAAGCGCTGGACGGTGGGAGGCGCTACCCCAACGGGATGGCAGCACACTCGTTCGGCTCGAAACCTATACCAACCCGGGCAACAACTTGCCGGGCTGGCTGGTCAATCCCATTGCCATCAAGGCTGCCGTGGGCAGTTTCAAAGCCATACGCCGACTGATGGAAGCCGAGCCCAGAGTGGCTGCGACACCAGGCCTGCTGGGGAGAGACCCGCGCTGTTCTGCCACCTGATGAGACACCAAGGAGCACATCCGGTGGACAGACAGGGGAGGGGAACAGGATCCTGTGCCAGATCCTGCACGATATGGCATAATCGGCCACCGATGAGCACAAGTTCCTCTTGCAGGGGCCTGTGAAGGTAAAATCATCGGCGGTAAGGACTTTTTCCTTTGACTATCCCTTGTTGGACCTATAATATTCGCGCCCTATGCAAAAGGTGAAGTTGCCCGTTAAGGTTGATCCAGTCCGTAATGCCTTGAAGCTACTCGATTATGTCGGGATAGTGGAAAAGTCGCAGATGCCCAGGCTGGAGGAATCAACCGAAGGCTTGCGAAGTGATGTGGATGTCACACTGCACTTTGGCAAAGATGTCCAGAAGTTGACCGTTATGAAAGGCACTGCCCATGCCAAGGTCGACCTGGTTTGCCAGCGTTGTGGTGAGACGTTTGAACACCTTTGTGAAGCTAGTTTTATTTACACTCCGCTGTTCGAAAGAACAAACGAGGAAGAACTGCCGGAAGCTTATGAGCCCATTGAGTTGGACGAAAACGGCGAGATAGATCTTCATCAAATCCTGGAGGATGAACTCATCCTCTCGTTGCCTCAGGTAGCCATGCATCCGGTGGATGTGTGTCCCAGAGGAAACATGGAGATGACCTGGGGTGAAATCGAACCTGCTGATGAGCGGCCGAATCCCTTTGCAGTTCTTGAAGCGCTCAAACGTAAGTGAATTTTAGGAGTTAGCCTACCATGGCCGTACAACAGAACCGTAAAACCCGCGCCAAGCGTGGCATGCGTCGTTCCCACGATGCGCTGACCACCGCTGCCCTGACTGTTGATCAGACCAGTGGCGAAATTCATCGTCGTCACCACGTGACTGCCGATGGTTTCTACCGCGGTAAAAAGGTAATCGCTTAAGGATTGCCTTTGTCTACGCAAACTGTCGCGCTAGACATAATGGGGGGAGATATCGGCCCCTCGGAAACAGTGCCTGCCGCCGTGCAGGCACTGTCTCTTCTACCCCAGCTAAAACTTGTTCTGGTCGGTGATCAACACCAGACCGCCCCTCTTCTGCAGCAACATGGCTTGCTCAACCACCCTCGCGTTCGTCTCGTGCATGCCTCCCAGGTCGTGGGCATGGGCGAAAAGCCTATCGTGGCGCTGCGTACCCTGAAAGACTCCTCCATGCGCGTGACCCTGGATCTGGTCAAAAGCGGCGCTGCCGATGCCTGTGTCAGTGCCGGCAACACCGGTGCCTTGATGGCCATGGCCAAGTGCGTGCTCAAATCCTTGCCCGGTGTTGACCGGCCAGCCCTCATCAAGGCGCTGCCCACATTGGGTGGAAAACGGACCGTGATGCTGGATCTGGGTGCGAACGTGAGCTGCGATGCCGACACCCTGCTGCAATTTGCCGTGATGGGCGCCGTAGTCGCAGAGAAGGTGGAGGGGATACCTTCACCCAGAGTGGCACTGCTCAACGTGGGGGAGGAGGAGATCAAGGGCAACGACCTGGTGCGCCACAGCGCCGAGTTGCTGCGCCAATGCTCCGCCCTGAATTTTGTCGGTTTCATTGAGGGGGACAGGATCTTCAGCGGCGAGTGCGACGTGATCGTCTGCGACGGTTTCGTGGGCAACGTGGCGCTCAAGACCGCGGAGGGGGTGGTGCGGATGATGGCCGAACTGGCCGGATATCCGCGCAAAAAACGCAGTTTTCTTGGTCGACTCGCCGGATTTATGTTCAAACGGCGTTTCTCTTACCTGAACCCCGACCAGTATAATGGCGCGAGTCTGTTAGGATTGCGCGGCATTGTGGTAAAAAGCCATGGGCGGGCCGAGCGCCGCGCTCTGTGTCATGCGATTCTGCTGGCCGCACAAGAAGCCAGACATCAACTTCCATTGCAAATTGCAGATCGCCTTGAATCTGTCTTTTCCGACAGGGATTTATAAAACTCTATGCATAGCAAAATTCTGGGTACTGGCAGTTATCTGCCGAGTTCGGTTCGTACCAACGCCGATCTTGAACAGATGGTTGAAACCAGTGACGAATGGATCGTGGAACGCACCGGGATCCGTGAACGCCGTATCGCCGGAGCCGACGAAACCGTCGCGACCCTTTCTCATCAGGCGGCCTTGCGTGCGCTTGATGCGGCAGGTCTGACTGCCGCCGATCTGGACATGATAGTGCTGGCCACTACCAGCGCAGAGAATGCCTTCCCAGCTGCTGCCTGTGAACTGCAGGGGCTGCTTGACGTACCGGGGATCCCGGCGTTTGACGTAGCCGCCGCTTGTGCCGGCTTTACATATGCTCTCGCCATCGCCGATCAGTTCGTCAAATCCGGCGCTGCTCGCCACGTGCTGGTTGTCGGTGCGGACGTGCTGTCACGCATGTGCGATCCCGAGGATCGCGGCACCATCATCCTGTTCGGGGATGGGGCAGGGGCCGTGGTCATCGGTGCCAGCGACACGCCGGGCATCCTCTCCACCCATCTGCATGCCGATGGCCGTTATGGCGAGCTGCTCAAACTGCCGCAGCCCCGTCGCGGCATGCCGGGTGCTGAGCTCGAAGCCTACATGTACATGAAGGGCAACGATGTCTTCAAGGTGGCGGTGACACGCCTTAGCGAGATCGTGACCGAAACCCTGGCTGCGGCCAACGTCGAGCCGAGCGAGCTGGACTGGCTGGTGCCCCATCAAGCCAACTTCCGCATCATCAATGCCACCGCGAAGAAACTCGGCATGGGGCTCGACAAGGTGATCCTGACCCTGGATCGTCATGGCAATACCTCCGCGGCCTCCGTGCCCATCGCCTTCGATGAAGGGGTGCGCGATGGTCGTATCAAACCCGGCCAGCTGGTCCTGCTGGAAGCCTTCGGCGGCGGTTTTGCCTGGGGCTCTGCGCTGGTTCGCCTCTGATACCGAGCGGTGCCCGGTCCTCGGGCGCCCGCTTACCGAATTCGTCTTACCTTAAAGGAATCAATGATGACCCGATTTGCCATTGCCTTCCCGGGACAAGGCTCCCAGAGCGTCGGCATGCTGGCCGAGCTGGCCGAGCAACACGCCGTGATTAAAGAGACCTTCGCCGAGGCGAGCCAGGTGCTGGGTTATGACCTGTTTGCCCTGGTGATGGCAGGCCCGGCCGAGGATCTGAACAAGACCTGGCGTACCCAGCCCGCGCTGTTGACCGCCTCGGTCGCGCTGTGGCGCCTGTGGCAACAGCAAGGCGGGGCAACCCCTGCCGTGATGGCCGGCCACAGCCTGGGGGAATACTCCGCCCTGGTGTGCAGCGGCGCGCTGGCGTTTGCTGATGCAGTCAAACTGGTCGAGCTGCGTGGCCTGGCCATGCAGGAAGCCGTACCGGAAGGCACTGGCGCCATGGCTGCCATCATCGGTCTGGACAACGAAAGCATCGCTGCCAACTGTGAGAAAGCGGCCCAGGGGCAGGTGGTCTCTCCGGTCAACTTCAACTCTCCGGGCCAGGTGGTCATCGCCGGCCACAAAGAGGCGGTCGAACGTGCCAACGTGCTGATGAAAGAGTCAGGCGCCAAGCGTGCCCTGCCGCTGCCGGTCTCCGTGCCCTCCCACTGCGCCCTGATGAAACCGGCCGCAGAAAAGCTGGCCGCCGCCCTGGATGGGATCGAGATCAAGGTTCCCGCCATCGCCGTCATCAATAATGTCGACGTCTCTTGTGAGCAGGATCCTGCCGCCATCAAGCAAGCCTTGGTGCGTCAGCTGTTCAGCCCGGTTCGCTGGACTGAAACGGTAGAGCGCATGGCAAACGACGGTGTTACCCTCGAGATCGAGATGGGCCCGGGCAAGGTATTGACCGGCCTGGCCAAGCGTATCGATGCGCGAGTGGAAGGTATTCACGCCAACGACGCCGCCTCGTTCGAGCAGGCGCTGGCCCAGATCAAGTAAACAGGAGCAAGTCATGAGTTTTACCGATAAGGTTGTGTTGGTCACTGGCGCCAGCCGTGGCATTGGTCGTGCGATTGCGGAGATGTTTGCTGCTCGTGGCGCCAAAGTCGTGGGGACCGCGACCAGCGAGAGCGGTGCCGAGGCGATCAGTGCTTACCTGGGTGAACAAGGCTGCGGCATGGCACTGAACGTGACCAGTCAGGAATCTATCGAAACCGTCTTCGCCGCCATCAAGGCGCGTTTTGGCGACATCGACATCCTGATCAACAACGCCGGCATCACCCGCGACAACCTGCTGATGCGGATGAAGGATGACGAGTGGAACGAGATCATCGACACCAATCTCACCTCCCTGTACCGTCTGAGCAAGCCGGCATTGCGTGCCATGATGAAGAAGCGTAACGGTCGCATCATCAGCATCGGTTCCGTGGTCGGCACCATGGGCAACGCCGGTCAGGTCAACTATGCTGCTGCCAAGGCTGGTCTGGTTGGCTTTACCAAGTCGCTGGCCCGTGAAGTGGCATCCCGTGGCATCACGGTGAATGCGGTTGCTCCCGGTTTCATCGAGACCGACATGACCAAGGCGCTCAATGAAGAGCAGCGCGCCGGCATCATGAATCAGGTGCCTGCCGCCCGTTTGGGCGATCCGAAAGAAATTGCTGCCGCTGTGGTATTCTTGGCATCGGATGATGCCGCCTATATTACCGGCGAAACCCTGCATGTTAATGGCGGGATGTACATGGTGTAATCAATTTGTCGTGAGTTCTGTTCAAATTTGCGATAATACGCCGAAGTTTGGCGAATTTCGTGGTTTGACCAGCGGCAAGTCACTTGCAAACTCACGTCAATTGAATACACTACCCCAACCAGACGCAATAGCGTATTTTTAAAGGAAAATTCAGGTCATGAGCAACATCGAAGAACGCGTAAAGAAAATCATCATCGAACAACTGGGTGTTAAAGAAGAAGACGTGAAGAACGCTGCCTCCTTCGTCGACGACCTGGGCGCTGACTCTTTGGATACCGTTGAACTGGTAATGGCGCTGGAAGAAGAATTCGATACCGAAATTCCTGATGAAGAAGCCGAGAAGATCACCACTGTTCAAGCGGCTATCGACTACATCACCGCTAATCAGGAATAAGTTCCTGTTCTGAAAGAAGCGGCCCAAGGGCCGCTTCTTTTATGTTTACCCCTTTCAAAACACCTCTCGGAGACTACCTCAGTGTCAAAACGCAGAGTCGTGGTGACCGGCTTGGGGATGCTTTCCCCGGTAGGCAACACTGCCGAATCCAGCTGGCAAGCCTTGCTTAAAGGGCAGAGCGGCATTTCCCTCATCGACCACTTTGATGCAAGCGAGTTCGCAACCCGTTTCGCAGGCCTGGTCAAGGATTTCGACCCCGAAGAGTTCGGCATTAACCGCAAAGAAGCCCGCAAGATGGATCTCTTCATCCAGTACGGCGTGGCGGCGGGTGTCCAGGCCCTGGAAGATTCCGGCCTGGTCATCAACGAAGAGAACGCGGAGCGGGTAGGCGTTGCCATCGGCTCCGGTATCGGCGGTCTGGGGCTGATTGAGCAAAACCACAGCAGCCTCATCAACGGCGGCCCCCGCAAGCTGAGCCCTTTCTTCGTTCCGTCCACCATCATCAATATGGTGTCCGGTCATCTTTCCATCATGAAAGGCATGCAGGGGCCGAACATCGCCGTGACTACCGCCTGTACCACGGGTACCCATGCCATCGGCATGGCTGGCCGGATGATTGCCTATGGCGATGCGGACGTGATGGTCGCCGGTGGTGCCGAGAAAGCCTCCACCCCCATGGGCATGGGCGGCTTTGCCGCTGCCAAGGCGCTCTCCACCCGAAATGACGAACCACAGAAGGCGAGCCGCCCCTGGGACAAGGATCGCGACGGTTTCGTGCTGGGCGACGGTGCCGGCGTGCTGGTGCTGGAAGAGTATGAACATGCCAAGGCCCGCGGCGCCAAGATCTATGCCGAGCTGGTCGGCTTTGGCATGAGCGGGGATGCCTATCACATGACGGCTCCTCCCTCGGACGGCGATGGTGGCGCACGCGCCATGAAGAACGCCATCAAGGATGCTGGCATCGCACCCGAGCAGATCGGTTACATAAATGCCCACGGTACCTCTACCCCCCTTGGGGATGTGGCAGAGCTGCGCGGCATGAAGAAGGTGTTTGGTGACCATGCCAGCGCCCTGATGGTCAGCTCCACCAAGTCCATGACAGGCCACCTGTTGGGTGCGGCTGGCGCCATCGAGGCGATCATCACCGTGCTCTCTCTACGTGACCAGATGGTGCCTCCCACCATCAACCTGGACAACCCGGATGATGAGTGCGACCTGGATCTAGTGCCGCATGTTGCCAAGGCCGGCAGCTTCGAATATGCCCTCTCCAATTCCTTCGGTTTTGGCGGCACCAATGGCTCCCTGATCTTCAAACGCGTATAATTCGCTCTGGGCGAATGATAAGGCCCGATACGGCAGTATCGGGCCTTTTTTATCGGAGGGATCCCCTTGCTGATTAATGGAATACCCACAGAAACACTGTCAGCCAGGGATCGTGGACTGGCATACGGTGATGGTCATTTCACCACCATGCTGGTGAGGGAAGGGAAGGTACTCTGGTGGCAGGACCATCTGGCCCGGCTGCAACATGCCAACGCCCGGCTTGGTTTTGGCGAGCACTCCTGGGACCTGCTTGCCGACGAGGCGGCGCAGCTGGCTTCTGGGCAGACACAGGCTGTCGTCAAGATAATGCTGACCCGGGGCGCCGGTGGGCGGGGATATGACGGCGCAGGCTGTGACACGCCCACTCGCATCGTCTCTTTGGCACCTTATCCTGAGCATTATCATGATTGGCAGCAAACCGGCATCAATGCCCTGGTATGCCAGCAGCAGCTTGGGGACAGTCCCATGCTCGCCGGTCTCAAGACGCTGGGGCGCCTCGAACAAGTGATGCTGAAGCGCGAACTTGCTGCGCGCGGCGGGGTCGAAGGTATAGTCTTGAACAGCCGGGGATTTCTGGTAGAAGGGGTCAGCGCCAATCTGTTTTGGCGTCGCGGCAGGACGGTGTTCACACCGGATCTCACCCGCGCCGGGATCGATGGCATCATGCGCAAGCGCGTGATGACGATGCTTAAACAGATGGGCATTGAACTGCGTGTCGTCGAGGCTCCATTGGAGTCACTCTGGCAGGCGGAAGAAGTCTGGCTGACCAATACCCTGATGGGCATAGTCCCGGTCACCCGCATCGGGGATATGCACTATCCCAGCCCGGTATTGATCCGCCGTTTACAGGAGCGCTTGGTCATTGAAGTTTAATCGGCTTTACACCCTGCTCGCGGGGGCGGCACTCTCTGTCGCCGTTGCCGGAGGGTACGTGTATCACAAGTGGCAACAGGTGGAGACGCTCACCAACAAGGGGCCAACCCGCCTCTTTACCGTCGAAAAAGGCGCCCATGCGGCGCGCCTGATTGCCGAACTGGGGGAGGGGGAAACCAGCCCCTGGGCGGTGCGCCTCTGGTTGCGCGGTCATCCCGAACTGGTGGCCATCAAGTCCGGTACCTATGAAATCAAGGAAGGGGCGCCGCTCAAGGAGACTCTCTCTCTCTTTGCTTCCGGCAAGGAGTTTCACTTCAGCCTGACCTTTGTCGAAGGGTCCCGATTTGAGGATTGGCTGAAGCAACTTTCCAGCGCCCCCTATCTGGAGCGCCTGACTCTGGAGCAGAGCGAAACCGAGCTGGCTCAGGAACTCGGCATCGAAAATGGCAAGCTGGAGGGGTGGTTCCTGCCAGAAACCTACGCCTATACCACTCATGCCAGCGATCTTTCCATTCTGCGCCGCGCCTATCAGGACATGAAAACGTTCCTGGAGGCTTCCTGGGAGAAGCGTCAGGCCAATCTGCCCTACAAGACACCCTATGAGGCGCTCATCATGGCCTCCATCATCGAAAAAGAGACGGGCCAACCGGATGAACGGGCCCAGATTGCTTCTGTGTTCGTCAACCGTCTACGCCTTGGCATGAAGTTGCAGACCGACCCTACCGTCATCTACGGGGTGAAGGACAGATACGATGGCAACATTCGCCGCAGCGATTTGACCGACGTGAACCCCTACAACACCTATGTGATCGACGGTCTGCCTCCGACGCCCATCGCCATGCCGGGCAAGGCCTCCATCGAGGCGGCGCTCAACCCCAAATCGACCGACTATCTCTACTTCGTTGCCAAGGGGGGCGGTGCCCACTACTTCTCCAAGACCCTCGATGAACACAATCGGGCGGTGCGTGAATACATATTGAAGAAACCCTAATGTCTAAATTTATCGTGATTGAAGGATTGGAAGGGGCAGGGAAGAGCTCTGCGGTGCGCTATGTCACCGACTATCTGCAAGCCCACGGAGTGGCGCGGATCGAGTGCACCCGGGAACCGGGCGGCACGCCGCTGGCGGAACGCATGCGGGCCATCGTCAAGGAAGTACACGACGAGCGCCTGACCGTCGAGGCCGAGCTGCTGTTGATGTACGCCTCCCGGGTACAACTGGTGGAGACCCGGATCAAGCCGGCCCTGGCAGACGGCATCTGGGTAGTGGGCGATCGCCACGATCTTTCCTCTCAGGCCTATCAGGGGGGTGGCCGCGGCATCGATGCGAACCTCATCGGCGCCATCAAACGGGCGGTCCTCGGGGATTTCAAGCCGGATCTGACGCTCTATCTGGACATTGATCCTGCCATCGGCCTGCAGCGGGCCCGCCATCGCGGCGAGCTGGACAGGATTGAGCTGGAGCAGATCGGCTTCTTTGAACGTACCCGCCTGCGTTACCTCGAGTTGGCGGCCGCCGATGATTCCATCCAGGTCATCGATGCCGGATTGCCCCCGGCGCAAGTCAAAGCCGCCATCGAGGCAGCCCTTGAGCATTATCTGGCAAGCGAGGGGCTATGTATCCCTGGCTGATCCCGGATTGGCATGCCTTGAGCGAGACGGCCCGGGCCGGACGGCTCGGCCACGCCTGGTTGCTGCTAGGAGATCCTGGTCTTGGCAAGGAGCAGCTTGCAGAACGACTGGCGCGACTGCACCTGTGTCAGCATCCACAACGAGGTGAGCCCTGCGGTCAGTGCCACTCCTGCCAGCTTTTTGAGAAGGGGCATCACCCGGATCTTGGCACCCTGGGGCCCGAGGGCAAGACCATAGGTGTCGAAGCCATCCGGGAGATTTGCAGCCGTCTCCAGAGCACGTCCCAGCTCGGTCGCGGCAAGGTGGTGATCATTCAGGAGGCGGAGCGCATGACAGAGTCTGCCGCCAATGCTTTGCTGAAGACGCTGGAAGAGCCGGCTGGCGACAGTCTGTTGCTGCTCATCGCATCCCGGGTATCTCGCCTGCTCCCCACCATCTTGAGCCGTTGTCACAAGCATGTCTGCCAGCTCCCCTCTGAGGGGGAGACCCTTGCCTGGCTCGCCGAGCAGGGCCATCAGGCCACCCAGGCCCAGGTGCGGATCTGCCAGGGTGCGCCGCTGCGGGTGCTGAGCTACATCGAAGCACAGCAAGATGATGCCAGACGGGCATTGCTCGACGGATTTGTCTCGCTAGCATCGGCCCCCACCCGTGCGGCGAATGTCTGCGCCCAGTTGGCCGAGGATAATCAGGTCCGGCTGCACTGGTTGCAGCTCTTCCTGTGCGATGCCCTCAAGCTTCAGGCTGGCTGCGGTCATCATCAACTGGCGATGCCGGATCTTGCATCACTCAGCCAGCAACTGGCAGAGAAACACTCCAGCGAACGGCTCCTGGAAGCTGAACAGCAGCTGGTTGTGCTGAAAGAGGCTTGTCAGCCAGGACAGCTTTCCAATCCCACCATCCATTTGATGAACTGGCTCAATCGCTGGTTATAAACAAGGTTGTCTATGTTACTCGTTGATTCCCATTGCCATCTCGATCGCTTGAGTTATGGCACCAAGCAGACCGACATGGCCGATGTGCTGGCCAAGGCGGCGCAGCAGAGCGTGGGATATTTTCTCTGCGTGAGTGTGACCCAGGCCCAATTCCCGACCATGATGGAGGCCATCGCCCCCCATCCCCAGGTGTTTGCCTCCTGCGGTGTCCACCCGCTCAATCAGGATCCCGGGGTGGATGCTGCCTTGCTGCTGACTCAGGCGGCCGATGAGAGAGTGGTGGCCATCGGCGAAACCGGGCTCGACTACTTCTATTCACCGGAAAACAAGGATGTACAGCAAGCCTCTTTCCGCGAACATATTCGTGTAGCCCGGGCACTGAACAAACCGCTCATCATCCACACCCGGGATGCCCAGGAAGACACGCTGCGGATCATGCGAGAGGAGGGGGCCGAACAGGTGGGCGGAGTGCTGCACTGCTTCACCGAGTCCCTCGAAATGGCCGAGGCCGCGATGGCAATGGGGTTCTATATTTCCATCTCGGGGATAGCCACTTTCAAAAACGCCTCAGCCCTGCAGGCAGTGGTCAAGGCGTTGCCCCTGGAGCGACTGCTGGTTGAAACCGACTCTCCCTATCTGGCACCGGTTCCGCACCGGGGGAGGGAGAACGAGCCGGCCTTTGTTCGCGACGTTGCCCAATTTATCGCGGATCTTCGCCAGATATCGCTCGCTGAATTGGCGGAGGCCACCAGCCACAATTTCTTCGAATTGTTCAAGTTGGCAAAGCGATAACAGACAACGCCCCGCATAGCGGGGCGTTTTACTATGACAATCAGCACTATCATTCCATCCAAAAACAATCATGCCAGGTTGTTATCTCTCACTATTTTTGCGGTGGATACTGATGAGATTAAAGCCACAATCCTGATAAAACGGAGCAGGGATGACAGGGTACTTGAGAAATAAATGAGGGAGCTGAGATGGGTTAAAAGCACTCTTCCTAAGTATCGATAATATTCATTATCGATACTTGATAGATCTGGAAGATCCTGTAAGATCCATCGAAACTCCGCTTTAAATCATAGAGTTAAGTGAACTACCCACGCCTTCAAAACCCAGTTCAGCAATCCTTGCAAAGCGTCTTCGATCCTCAGCTGAACAGCCGGGCAAGACGCTTTCTGCGTAGCGCCAAAGCCGACTCCACCCTCAATGCCTATCAGGCAGATACCCGTATCTTTGTCTCCTGGTGCCAGCTCCACGGGCTGGATCCCTTGCAGACGACACACCACGACATCATGAATTTTCTGGCGGATCAGGCCGACGGCATCCTGGCCAACTGGGTCTGGCTGGACAAAGAAGAAGGGAAGGGGGAGCTTCGCAACGGGGAACCTCGCAAACCGGCCACCCTGGTAAGACGGCTTGCCGGCATTCGCTATGCCTTCAAGCAGAAGGGGATCCACCCCATGCCGACCAAGCATGCGGAGATAAAGGAGATGATGCGGGGCATAGTACGGCTCGGTGATAACCGCAAACGCAAAACGGGGGCGCTGACCCTGAAACCATTGGCCTGCGTGCTGGACGAGATAGATACCAGCAACCTGGCGGGACTTCGGGATTACACCCTGTTGCTCCTGATGTTCAGTGGCGCCTTGCGTCGATCGGAAGCGGCCAGGATCGAGGTGAATGACGTGCAGTTTGTGGGGCAGGGGATACGCCTTCGTCTCAAACCAAGCAAACATCAGCTCCATGAATCGGAGATAGCACTCATTCCAGGTACCCGGTATTGCCCAGTGTCTGCACTGCAACAATGGCTGAAAAAAAGCCGAATTGCTGAGGGCCCCCTGTTTCGCCGGATGAATCGCTGGGGCCAGCTGATGGCAGATCCCCTGGGGCCGCAAGGTATCAACCTGATGATCAAGCGGCGAACCGGTCAGGCCATCGACGATCTCCACGTCAGTGGCCACAGTTTGCGGCGGGGGTTCATCACCTCTGCAGTGACGGCGGGCAAGCCGATGAACAAGATCATCGAGGTGACCCGACACAAGGACATGCGCACCTTGCAGGAGTATTTCGATGATGCCCACAAGTTCTCGGATCACGCCCTGGATGGGTTGTTATAGATAACCGCGTCTCTCCATTTTTTATGTTAAATGATATCCTGTTGATCTGATGGTATATTCAATCCGTCCTCCACAGACATCATGACGGTGGGGGAGTCGTAATCCGATTTACTTTCGTAGAAGATGCCAACGAAAAATGAGAGATAACATTCGCGACAATGATGTGTCAGAGGGTCATGGCAGCCAGGAATTGAAGAAAAGCGCCGCGCAAGAGAATGCCGAACGGCAGCGCCAGCACGTGAAGCGCAAGCAGGAAACCCACAGCCGGTTGCAATGCTGGATAAGCAATCGTCATGCAGAGCGGTTGGCCATGCTGGGGCAACAACTGGAAGACAGTCAGGCCTCCATCATCGAGCAGGCAATCGATCTGCTCTATCAGCACGAACTGCAACAAACGACCAACGCGCAGCAGAGCGATGTCCCCGAGTCGGCAGACATGCTCGAATAGACGATGGTATCGTGCCGGCATGGTTGAAAAAGGAAGACAAAAAAAGCCAGGTACGAATTCCTTGTACCTGGCATAGGGGAATTGGCTCCTTGCAGAGCCGTGCGCTAACTGGTATGCGGATAGCCTTAAGCTTAGACAAGGCTCTAGGCATTTCAAGAACCGGATAAAAGTTCAACCAGAGTGGGGGTTTTTCAGACTCGAACAGGCGCTGTTTTTGCTCGAGCGACCCCACTCTCACGCATTGAACAGGTTGTTGTCCCGTACCAGCTCCCGGGGCAGGGCATTCTTGATGCGACTCCCCACCCATTTCCCCATGCCGAGCGGGTGCCCCTGGTAACGAACGATCACTTCCCCAGTCCCGGCATCCTGCTCTGGCCAGACATCTCGTCCCATCATGAATTCACGGGCATTGGCGGCATCCAGCTCGACGCATCCCTTGCTCGCCTCATGGCCGTAAGCCAGAGCCCATTCATGGGTCAATCGATATCCCTTCTTGAAGGTCTCAGCCAGCTTGATGCCGATGCGATCGAAACGTAGCTTCCCCTGTACCAGCTCGAAGGCGTGAGGGAAGAGCCAGATCTCGTCATTGCGGCCAAACAGTTGGCCATGGGGCACGATGCCAAAATTCCCTTCAATCTCCCGCAACATGGGGCCGGCCTCTTTCTCTGGCAGCGGCGAGAAGGGGAACTTGCCGAGCTTGCCCGGTTTGAACATGGTGTTGGGCACGGAGTGATGCTTGCGCAACCGGGCGACGAAAAAGCCTTCACTGTCGAAGATCTGGGGCCAAACGTGCAAGTATCCCTCCGGTGTACAGGCTTTCTCCGCCCCCGGAAAGAGATCGGCCAACGAGTCAAAGCTGAAGGCATCACCGAACTTCTCCTGCAACGACTGACAGACGGCCTGATTCTCTTGCAGGCTCAGGGTGCAGGTGGAGTAGACCAGTACGCCGCCGGGTTTGAGGGCGTGAAAAGCGCTCTCCAGCAGGCCACGCTGCACCTCGGCAATCTCGTCGATGCTCTCGAGACTCCAGTTGCGCAGCGCGTCTTCATCTTTTCGCACCGTCCCCTCGCCGGAGCAGGGGGCGTCGAGCAGGATGGCGTCGAAGGTTTCAGGCAGCCATTGGCCAAAGACCTTGGCATCGAAATGGGTCATGCCGACGTTGGTCACACCGCAGCGCTGGATATTGGCGCTCAGCACTTTCAACCTGCTGCTGGAAAACTCGTTGGCGATCAGCATGCCGCGGTTTTCCATCAGCGCCGCGATCTGGGTAGTCTTGGAGCCAGGGGCGGCGGCCGCATCCAGCCACATGCCATCCCCTCGGGTTTGCTCACTGGCAAAGAGCGCCGTCACCGGCAACATGGAGCTCGCTTCCTGAATATAGAAGAGGCCGCACAGATGCTCGGCTGTGTTGCCAAGGGGGACGCTCTCATCGCTGCGGGTGAGCCAGAAGCCGGTTTCACACCAGGGCACGGGATCCAGCTGCCAACCAAGCGGCGCCATACGGGCGACAAACTCGGATACCGTGATCTTGAGGGTGTTGACCCTGATGCTGCGCCGCAGCGGCTGCCGGCAACTCGCCACGAATGCCTCCATGGAGAGATGGGATGGCATGAACTCCGCAATGTGACGCAGGAAGTGATCGGGGAGGTAGGTGTTGTCGTGCACGGCGCAATCTCGCTGACCCAAAATAAGGGGCGACATCTTACCACAGTGCGCGGCCCTTCTTGATGGGGGAGTCCATGAGGCCATAAAAAAACCGGCACAAGGCCGGTTTTTGACGAGCAGGGGAATAACTCAGGGCAAGATGCGGGGGCTCCACTCCAGCCACTCTTTCTCTGCCTTGGCATGAAGCGGATAACGATGGCCCGCCTTGACGGTCGCGCCCATTTCCCGCTCCGGCGTATTGAAGGCAATCCCGCCTGCCAGCAGGCTTTGCACCGTTTCGACCTCGATGGTGCCACCGGTCAGCCCGATATCGGCCTTGACCCCGGAGACATTCCAGAAGCGGCTATTGGCGCGTATCAGATGGGCGTACTGTCCATCCACATTCACATCGATCAGTACCTCACTGCCATCCCGGGCCAGGGTCACGCCGGTGACGCTGCCCACGACCATCTTGCGAAACAGCAGGGGGCTGCCCACGCTGATGCCATCGACGGAGGGGCTCTTGAGGGTCAGGGCAAGACCGGCGGGGCCACTCTGGCTCAAGGGGAAGGTCTCCTTGCCAGCCCCCCGGCCCGGTGTCGCCTCCACAAAGGCCCCCTTGATCAGGGTATCGAGGTGGGCAACCCCCCCCAGCCCGACCTTGGCCTGCACCAGGGCATAGCGTGCCCCGGATTGCAGGAAACGCGCGGCATATTGCTCATTCAGCTCGGCCTTGAAGCTTACCTGGCCCAGGGTTGGGTCCAGTTCCACCTGCTCTACTTTGCCGATGTCCACTCCGCGATAGCGGATGGGGCTGCCAACCCCGAGACCCGGGTTGTGATCCGCCGTGAGCGTGAGGGTACGCACCTGGGAGCTTGCCTGCTCCTTGCTGTCAAAGAGCTGATGACTGCTGCGACCTGTCCCCAGCTTGTCGAATTCGATGGCACCACGCAGCAGGGTGGCGAGGTTCCCCATCTTGACCTGCACGCCATCGAGCCGGATCTTGCCGTCGATGGCGGCCTTCTTCCAGAACTGGGGTTGCTGCTTGAGCAAAGGAGCATAGATGGCATCGATCTCCAGGGTGATGGCCACACCGCGATCATCGGCATCCAGCGCCTTGACCTTGCCCGCTTCCAGTCCCAGGTAGAGGACGGGGGAGCCCACACCGATACCATCAGCCTGAGCGGCACGCAGCGTCCAGCTGACCGCTTTGGCATGGCGGCTCCCAAGCAGGGCTAGCTCCTGGCTGGGGTAGAGGCGGTCAATCCTGTCACCCTTCGCAGCCTGTACCAGCTTGATGCCCCCCGCCAACCAGGCACTGGCCGGGCTGGTCTCCACCTTGATACCGCTGAGATCCGCCTCCACCTGCAAGGGGGCGGCGCGATAGAAGCGAGCCCGTTGCAGCAGATGGCGATAACGCTCGTTCACCAGCAACTCGACACTGGCATTGCCGCCGGCATCCAGGGTCAGTGCCCCGAGCTGACCTATCTGCAACCCCTTGAACCAGAGCGGAGCCCCTTCGCTCAAACCGGCGAGATCCTCTGCCTGCAGGGTCAGCTTGATGCCGCCGCGCTGTGCCTGGCTCTCCAGGGTCATGGTGTTGACCCGTTTACCGGGTTCATAGTCCAGACGAATGGCGGGCCCGGCCAGCAGGCGATCCGCATGCTTGATCCCGGCAGGGGAGAGAGAGACCGTCTCCCACACCAGACGACTCTTGCCGGTCACCCGGAACGCCTGTTCGGGGTTGATGAGGGCCGTCACGCTCCGTCCCTGTTCGGTGAGGCGAATAGGGTCGACTCGTCCAATCTCGATGCCCTCATAGAGGATGGGCATCCCTTCCTTGATGGGCAGAGTCCCAGCCTGGATGGTGATGCGCTCACCCCGGGCGGCCTCGGCCAACCCCTTGTAGAGGATGAAGTTGACCCCCTTTTGCGCCACGGGAGAATCCTTGGGGGAGTCAAACGCAATGCCGCCGCTCAGAATGGAGGTGAGACTGCCCGCTTCCACGCTGACGCCAGCCAGGCTGAAGGAGCCCTTGATGCCGCTGATGTTCCAGAATCGGGTATCCGCCTTGACGAGGTGCTCGAAGCGCGGCTCGATCACCAGATCCAGGATCACGTTCTGGTTCTCTTCCCCAAGACGGGTGTTGATGACACTGCCCACCTCCAGCCCGCGGAAATAGATCTTGGCGCCGATGCCCACCGACCCCAGAGAATCGGCTGTCAGGTGCAGGGTTCGCCCCTGGGCCTGATAACCGGGGGGAGGGCCATCCAGGGCATCGAACTCATCCTCCAGCGGGTTGTTCTCCCGTCCGGGTTGCAGGTTGATGTAGTTGCCTGACACCAGGGTGTCCAGGCCGGAGATCTCGGTCAGTGACGCCTTCGGACTCACCAGCCAGAAGTCGGAGCCCTTGCGTATGAGGGAGCGGGCACGGCTGTCCACCTTGGCCAGCACCGCAATCTTGCGACCATCCTGTGCCAGTTCCAGCTCCTGGACCACGCCGATGGCGACCCCCTGATAGCGCAACTGGGTCTTGCCCGGCAAGATACCGTTGCCCTGGGCAAAGTTGATGCGAATGAGTTGACCACTGCTCGTCCACTGCTGGTAGAGAAAGCCTCCCGCCAGCAAGAGGGCGATGAAGGGCAGCAACCAGACCGGTGATAACCAGCGGTGCTTCTCAATGACGGGCTCAGCCCCGACCATACCGACTCCTTACATTGGCTGTGATGCACAGCGCGTTCGACACAAAAAACATTAACGGGCCGCCTTGTCCCACAACAGGCGGGTATCGAGCATCCTGGCCGACATCATGGTGAGCACCACCACGCCGGCGAACGCCGTCGCCCCGGGGCCGGCACGCACGTTGAGCAGCACGCCGCGATCCACCAGGGCCACCATCAGCGAGATGACGAACAGGTCCAGCATGGACCAGCGTCCGATGAAATCGATGATGCGGTACATGACGAGCTGGCGTTTGCGGCGCACCGGCTTGCTGCGCTGCAACTGCCAGCAGATCCAGCCAAGACCCAGGATCTTGCCGATGGGCACGATGATGCTCGCGGTCAGTACTATGGTGGCGATGCCGGACATCTTGCTGCGATAGAGCGCCATGATACCGCTGAAAATGGTATCGGACTGCAATAATCCCTTGTTGTAGAAGTGGGTGATGGGCAGCAGGTTCGCAGGCAACAACATGAAGGTGGCCAGCGCCAGCAGGCCCCATGACCAGGCGAGGGAATGGGGGATGCGCATCTGCAAGGGGGTGTGACAACGAGGGCAGCTCATGCCGTGTTGATGGCGCACCAGCAACCCGCAGGTATGGCAGCGGCAAAGCCCCAGTTCACGAGCGCTGATCGGGGACATGGTCCGGCTCCCGGGAGGCATGTTGCAGCGGAATCCGCTCCCAGTAAGGGGCAGGATCAAAGAGGATCAGCAGCGTCATGTTGAGCAGCATCAGACAACCCAGGCTTAGCAGACCGCCTCCCAGGCGCACGTCGGCGATGTCGATAAGCTTGAACAGGGCGACAAGCAGGCTGACGATGTACACCTCCAGCATGGCCCAGTGGCGAAATACCTCGACCGCTTTGAGGGTCCACGCCAGCAGATGCCAGCGCTTGGCCAGGCCGGAGGCGAGGGCAAAGATCCCGAGCAGCAGCCCTGTCGGCGCCAGCACGGCGCACCAGAGCACCAGTGTTGCCACCCAGAGCTCGCTCTCGGCATACAGCATCATAATTCCCTTGATCAGGTTGGCGTCCGAGTTCACACCCGCCAGACGAAGATAGATCAAAGGCTCAAAAAACGCGGAAGGCAGCAACAGGAATCCGGTGATGGTCAGCGCCATCAACTGGGAAGGGCGAAAGGCATAACGCCCATACAGATGCTGATGACAGCGGGGGCAATGGGCGTGACGGCGCAGCGGCAGCAACTTGCGTTCGATCAGCAAGTCACAGGCCGGACAGACAATCACCGAGTGCGGATCCGACATACGATTCAACCTGTTGAAGGAATTGATGAAATTTACCTTAAAACGCCTGCCCTGTCTTGCCGCGCTGCACAGCCCCCTTTGAAAAGACGTGTTTTCCGCTGTGAACTGGCCGCCGCCAGCCAAGCAGGGGCTGGCGATGCATGCCGACATGCTGAGGGTATTTGCAATACTGTATATACGTACATATACTTGCAATCACAATCATCAGGAGGGCGCCGCGATGGCCGTTGAGATCAAGTATGTTGTGGTACGTGGGGGAGTGGAGAAGATGACCTTTGCCAGCAAGAAAGAGGCGGATGCCTATGACAAACTGCTGGACACCGCCGATGAGCTGATGACACTGCTGGCGGGCGCGCCGGTCGCGCTTGCACCGGAACAGCAGGAGAGTCTGGCCTTTTATCTGGCCGAGCAGCGGGATCAGTTGCAGCAGGTATTGCGCGGTGGAAAAGGGCAGGGGAATTCCCCCAAAGAAGACAAGCAGGATACTGAACTGCCAAAGGGGAAGCCCCTGAAGAGCGTGGCTTGAGACAAAAGGGCGGGGAAGGGGATGTGAGGCAGACCCGCTATCTCATTCATGAAAAGTGCAACTTAAGTCATTGTCACGACTCTTTTCCCCGAGAATTTTCCAACCAGACCGCATATTTATTGAATATGCCGATTGCTCGTCATCATGGGATATCACAGCAAGATGCCTCAGGTCGTTGCCCCCAAGGCGCACTGCAAGCCCTGATGCCGATAACCCCATTTATCGGCATCAGGGGGTTGCGGCCCCGTTCAAAACATTCAACCGACATCACACACCATCATGACTCATCCAGCACTTCCACCCGCCATGCCACTGTTCGATAGCGTGGACCACCTTGAGGCGGGCAATCCCCAGGTCAACCAGTACCTCGCCTCCCTGAGTCTTGGCAAGGTCCCCGACGCGGGGATCGTGTATGAGCTGGCCGTCGACTGGCTGCTGGAGCAGCGCCACAGCGAAAACAACTACAAGACCTATCGCAGTGAGCTGACCACTTTTTTGCACTGGTGTTTTTGCGAGGTGGCCATCAGCCCCAGGGATCTCACCAGGCGCATCATGATGCGCTATCTCGACTATTGCCAGGCGCCACCGTCCGGACTGATTGCCTATCGCAACGTCGCCCAGTTCGTGCTCGACAAGGAGTGGGGGGAACGGTTGCCAAACCCCCTGTGGCGTCCGTTTCTTGGCAAGCGGGAACTGGGCCGGGAGCTGCCGTATCGACTGAGTGAGCAGGCGATGAAGACAAAACTCGCCATTTTGTCCGCCTTCTTCCAGTTTCTCATCCAGGAGGAGTACATGGATCGCAATCCGGCTCTCCTGCTGCAGCGGGTTAAACGTGCGGGCCCCCAGGAGGCTGGTGAAGACGCGCAATCCTTCACCGAACTGCAATGGTCCTATGTGATGCAAGCCGCCGAACAGCTCGCTGCCGAATGCCCGGCACAACATGAGCGCAGCCGCTTTCTCATCTGTCTGATGTATGCCTGTTATCTGCGGATTTCCGAGGTGGCGGCCAGGCCGGGTTTCAGCCCCGTCATGGGCCAGTTTCGACGTGACGCCAAAACGGGCGTCTGGGGTTATGACATTCCCCGCAGCAAAGGCGGTAAACGTCGCACCGTAGCCGTTTCTCAGGCTCTGCTCGAAGCCCTGGCTCGCTATCGTACCTTTCTTGGACTTTCGCCACTGCCGGCCCCCGGGGAGCAGACCCCGCTGTTCGTACGCCACAAGGCGGCGGCCCATGGCCGCGAACAAGGCGAACTCAATGCAAATCTGGGTATCCGCCAGCTACGAGATTTGGTAATGGCGGTATTTGAACAGGCCGCAAGCCTCGCCGAACAAGACGGTTTTGATCAGGATGCCGCTGAAATGCGAACCCTGACGCCGCACTCCATTCGCCATACCGGTATCACCCATGACATCAATCTGCACGGCCGGCCTTTATCCCACGTACAAGCCGATGCGGGACATGACAGCATCGACACCACCTCCAAGTACCTGCACACCGGCAACCGGGAACGTCACGAGAGTGCCAGCCGCAAGCCGCTGGACCACTTGCTCGACCAGAACCGTACATATGACTGATAACCAATGGTGAACAATAAAACTGCACTCATAACCAAGACGCGGGACCTAAAGACAATCCTTGATTGACCATGCCCTGGGACTCATAAATCCGACACCGCGCATAATGTATATTATGTTAAATGATATATCTTGGTATTCTGTCACCCTCAACCGAACTGTGTATAATGGTGGCAATTGATCCTATCCCCGACCGGATGTCTTAAGTGGCTGAATTAACATCAGAACAATTAAAACCCGCTTTCTCGATTGAGCAGTTCCCCACACTTGGCGAACTCGACCCCATTCCGTTTGCCGCCCTGCAACCCAGAGCGATTTCGGGTATAAAACGGCTGGCCAGTTTTGATGGTGACTGCCCGGTCATGATCCTCAACGGTTTCCCCGGTGCAGATTACGAGAATGTCTGCCAGACCCTGATCGCCTCTTCGAATGGCAAGGATGGCGACCTGTTCGATCTCTGTTATACCGAGAATCTCAACAACCCTTTCAAACCCATCTGGCTGCGCCTGCAACCGGGCTCGGGTTTCGAGTTCTGCGAAATGGTCGGCGAGCTGCTCAAGCTGATGAGCCACCACCTCGACGCCGAGCGGCTGGTCACCCGGATCATCCGCAAACAGAACAACGACCCCAAGATCGTAGATTTCCTCTCCGATCTGGCCGCCCATGTCGCCCAGGGCCTCGAGTTCCAGCACCCGGTGCTCATCAACCTGCTGATCCATCATGAGGATCAGCAAGCCCCTGTCGTCTACGGCCGTGACCTGAACTGGGATACCTTGTTCGGTTCCATCAACTATCAGACGGAACAAGGCTCCGTTTACGCCAACCAGCATCTTTTGGAACCTGGTCTGCTGCGGGAAGCCAACGGTGGTTACCTGGTACTTCAGCTTGATGAGCTGCTGGATCAGCCTCATCTCTGGTTCAAGCTCAAGAACGCCATGCAAAAAGGCGAGCTGGACTGGAATGCCTATCAGGAAGGCAAGACGCTGACGCCCTTCTTCACCCCGGAGGCGACCCCCATCCGGTTCAAGTTGATCCTGGTCGGTGACAGGCTGGACGTGGCGGAATTCCAGATGCTGGACAGGGACATGGCGGAGCGCATCTTCCTGCGTGCCGATCTGGTCTCAGAAGTGAACATCGAGGAAGATCTCCCCGCCTTCCTGCAATATCTCGCCTGGCTGCGAGCGCGCTGGGCGCTGCTGGATTTCACCCCAGGTGCCCTCCTCGCCCTCTGTCGCCATGCCAGCCGCCTGTGTGACCACCAGGAGTGGCTATCCCTCTCCGAGGTACAGCTCGGCGCCATCATGCGCATGGCCGACAGCCTGGCCCGCGAGCTGGAAGCGACCTGCGTCACTGACGAACATATCCTGCTCGCCCTGGAAGAGCAGGATTACCGCCTCAACTATCTGGTGGAGCAATCGGATCAGGGTGTTATCGACGGCCAGATCCTGCTGCAGACCGACGGTGAAGAGGTTGGCCAGATCAACGGCCTTTCCGTCATCCAGGTGGCCGGCCATCCCTATGACTTCGGGGAGCCGGTACGCCTCACCGCGACCGTCCACCTCGGGGATGGCGATGTGGCTGACATCGAGCGCAAGGCGGAGCTCGCCGGGCACATTCACGCCAAAGCCATGATGATCATCCACGGTTACCTCTCCAACAAGTTCGGCGCAGAGAACCCCTCGCCGCTCTCGGCCAACCTGGTGTTCGAGCAGTCATACCACGAGATCGATGGTGACAGCGCCTCCCTGACCGGCCTGTGTGCCCTGCTCTCTGCCCTCGCCCGCCAGCCCATCTACCAGCACTTCGCTGTGACCGGTGCGGTCGACCAGTTCGGCAATGTGCAGGCCGTTGGCGGCGTGAACGAGAAGATTGAGGGCTTCTTCCGGGTGTGCAAGATCCACGGCCTCACCGGCAAGCAAGGCATTCTGCTGCCCGGCACCAACGCCCAGCAGCTCAACCTCTCTGATGAAGTGATCGCGGCAGTAGAGGCCGGCCAGTTCCACATCCACCCGGTGGATCACGTGGAAGAGGCTATCGAGCTGCTCACCGGCTGCGTTGCTGGCGAACCGGACATGCCGGATACCCTGTTTGGTCGCATCCAGGAGAGACTGGACGAACTCAATGGCACGGCAACCAAGAGTGGCGGCCTGCTGCGCAGCCTGCTGGATCGGCTGCTTGGCCGTTAAATGAAGTGATCGGAGTTGTTTAGCGAACATCTGTAAGCTAAATTGGCCCGGCTTTGACCCATATGAAGGATAAACAGCGTGACCCTAGATAACGACACCACTGATCCCCGCCTCTCCCTGTGCGAACAAGGCAAAGAGTCCTTTACCCGTGAAGAGCTGCTTGCCTGCAGCCGTGGCGAATTATTTGGTGAAGGTAACAGCCAGCTGCCCGCCCCCAACATGCTGATGATGGATCGCATCGTCAAGATCAACGACCATGGCGGCGAGCACGGCAAGGGTGAAATCCTGGCTGAACTCGATATCACGCCGGATCTCTGGTTCTTCGACTGCCACTTCCCCGGCGATCCCGTCATGCCCGGCTGCCTGGGCCTGGATGCCATGTGGCAACTGGTCGGCTTCTTCCTGGGCTGGAAAGGGGGTCCTGGCAAAGGACGTGCGCTGGGTGTCGGTGAAGTCAAGTTCACCGGCCAGATCCTGCCGACGGCCAAGAAGGTCACCTACAAGATCACCTTCAAGCGCGTCATCAACCGCAAACTGGTCATGGGCATTGCCGATGGCGTCGTGGAAGTGGATGGTCGCCCCATCTACAGCGCCACCGATCTGAAAGTGGGCCTGTTCAAAGACACCACCGCATTCTGATCCTGCTCCTGGGTGAGCAGAGACAACGTAAAGGGGCCACGATGGCCCCTTTCCTTTTGTAATGAGTGATGAAGTATCGGTTACTTCATGAAGAGGCCTGAGCCTCGCCCTTCCATGGCATCGCGCCAACCACCAAGCCAATGGCCCCTGGCATCCAGGCACTGGTACGGACACGCTTCTTTCTGTTTGCCGACTACGCCAGCCTGATAACCACGAGCGCGAGCTCTCTCCAGACGGTCCCGTTTCTGTCTCTTCATCATCTACGACCCTCTTCGTGGAACAAAAAAAGCGACCAGTTTTTCACCGGTCGCCTTCATCTTTACCCCAGGGGGGAGGCAGGGTCAAACAAAAAATTCCATGCTATTCAGGGGTTGTGACACAAGATACTGAACTGCATTAATTTTTGATGACACTTATTTATCGCTGATAGCGACGCAGCCAGGCAAAGGGCAGCGCCAGCAGAGTCAACCAGAACAGGCTGCCGCCACCGCCCTCGCCACCATCCTGACCGGTCTGGTTGTTGACCGGCGCATTGCTGACCACATAGCTGGCCGGGGCATTGCCCTGATAATCCGCCACGGCCGGCGTCAGTTTGACGGCGACCACGGTGGCGTTGGCGCGTTTGTTGAGGTCGCTCTCGCTGTCATAGCGATACGCCGTCGCGGCAATGGTGCCGTCGCTGCTGATGCCGCTGGCGTAAGCGATGTGATAGTACTTGCCGTTCTGGGCACACTGCTTGTTGCCGGCGTCATCCTTGCCACAGATGAGATCGTTCAGATACCAGCTGTTGGCCGGGGCGGCCGCGTTCAGCAGGAAGGCTTCCTGCATGCGGTTGGTACCATTGACCACCGGTTGGGTCTGATGGCGGGAGTCGCGCCAGCCGACCACCATGTTGTGCCCGTTGATGGCGGCCGCTTCCGAGCCTGCCCCCGAGACCGGCTTGTCCTGGAGAGGAAGGCTGGCCGCCGTACCCGGCTTGCTCAGGTTGAACAGGAACATCTCCACCGGGCGGTTCTGTCCCTTGTTAATGCGATAGCGCTGGTTGCCGATCACGTAGCCGTTGTCGTTGACGGCCACGGCCCAGCTGTGTTGCAGCTTGGCATCGTCCTTGCCAGGCTCGCCATCCGGCAGCGGGATGATCTTGGTGGTGCCCACGGTGCCGGCAGCCGTATCCAGGGTCCAGTAGCTGGCGAGGTTGCGACCATCCAGATCACCGGTGCCCACCTCGCCGGTAGAGCTGTAGCCCACGCCGTAGAGGGTGCCGTTGTACTTGGCCACGCCCAATGCAGAGGCGGTTTGCAGCACCTCGTCACGCTGATGGCCATAGGTACCGGCCTGCATCAGCTTGTTGAACCCGCCCGAGCTGTTGAGCAGCCAGAAGCTCGCCTGGGTATCGACCCCGGGACAGTAGCGGAAGTCACCGTACTGGCTGTCATTGCCCGTCTCGAAACACCACTTGTAGAAGTCACCGCCCACCTTGTGGCGATACTTGTCGCTGGCCGCGGTACCGGTCACCAGATACTGACCGTTGTCCAGCTTCTTGATGGAAGTGGGTACACTCAGGCCGTGGGTGCTGGCCGCATCCTTGAGCTCGACCGGGTTGCCGTCATTGACCACGGCAAAGGCGGTGCGCAGCTTGCCATTCATCTTGTAACCGACCCGATCCTCCGGGACATCCCCGAGGGCCGTCACCAGGCCATCAACCTCGGAGCTGGTCACGTAGCCCAGGTTGCTGCGTTGATCCACCTTGTCCAGGAAGTCGCGACGCCACTGGTAGGCAAAGCCCGAGTTGTCGCTCCAGAAGGAGTTGCAGACCGAGTTGGAGAGCATGCAACCCTGCTCGAAACGGAAACGATCGACCAGGAAGTCGGCAAACCGCACGGTGGAGAAGTATTCCGCCATGTTGTTTTTGGTGTTGAGCCCGATGAGGCCGTTGGCATCGCCGCTGATCCCGCTGGCATAGCCTTTGACTTCGTCATCGACGATGGTGAAAAAGGAGCTTTGTGCCGCCTGCGCGTTGAGGCTGGCGCCGACCAGGATGGCCAGCATGGATAATTGCTTTTTCATCTACTTCCTTAGTCTTGATGTTTCAACGCTTCCAACTCCTCCCAACGGGAGAAGGCGTGTTCCAATGCGGCCTCTGCCGCATTCAATGCATCCAGTTTGGGCTGGGTCTGCTCTGCTGGCAGAGAGAAGAAACCGGGGTGGTTAATCTCGGCCTGCAGGGCATCGAGTTCCATTTCCAACTGTTCCAGCCGGGCTGGCAGATTATCCAGCTCCAGTTGCAACTTGTAAGAGAGTTTTCGTGTTTTTTTCGCAGGCTCCGCTGCCGACGCGACAGGCTCTGCCACCTTGACCGGGGCCGGCTTGGCCGTCTGTTGGGCGGCCTGCAGGGCTCGTGTGGCCATCATGTCGGCGTAGCCCCCGACATAATCGCTGATCCGACCATCCCCTTCAAACAGCCAGCAGCCGGTCACGGTATTGTCGATGAAACGGCGATCGTGGCTGACCAGCAGCAGGGTGCCCGGGTAATCGGTGAGCAGCTCTTCCAGCAATTCCAGCGTTTCGACATCCAGGTCGTTGGTTGGTTCATCCAGAATCAACAAGTTACTGGGCTTGAGGAAGAGTTTGGCCAACAGTAGACGGTTTTTCTCGCCCCCTGACAAGGCCTTGACCGGGGTGCGCGCCCGCTTGGGCTCGAACAGGAAGTCCTGCAGATAGCCGAGGATATGTCGGGAGCGGCCGCGAACCATCACCTCCTGCTTGCCCTCCCCCACGTTGTCCACCACCGTCTTCTCGGGATCGAGCTGCTCACGGTATTGATCGAAGTAGGCCACTTCCAGGTTGGTCCCCTGGCGCACCGAGCCACGGCTCGCCTCGAGCTGACCCATCAGCAGCTTGATCAGGGTCGACTTGCCGCAGCCGTTGGGGCCAACCAGGGCAATCTTGTCCCCGCGCAGCACCTGCAGATCCAGTCCCTGGAACAGGGTGCGATCACCAAAGTCCAGCCCCAGCCCCTCGGTCTCGAACACCAGCTTGCCGGAGCGGCCCGCCTCGTCCAGTTGCAGCTTGGCCTTGCCCTGCAGTTCCCGGCGCTGGGTGCGCTCCATGCGCATCGCCTTGAGGGCCCGCACCCGTCCCTCGTTGCGGGTACGACGCGCCTTGATCCCCTGGCGCACCCATACCTCTTCCTGGGCCAGTTTGCGGTCGAACTCGGCGTTTTTCAGCTCCTCGACCCGCAGCCACTCCTCCTTGCCTTGCAGATATTCGTCGTAGTTGCCGGGCCAGGAGGTGATCACGCCGCGATCGAGATCGATGATCCGGGTCGCCAGCTTGTGGATGAACTCCCGGTCGTGGGAGATGAAGACGATGGCGCCGCGAAAGTCCTTGAGGAACTCTTCCAGCCAGTTGATGGCATCGATGTCCAGGTGGTTGGTCGGCTCGTCCAGCAGCAACAGATCCGGGTCACACGCCAGGGCGCGGGCCAGAGCCACCTTGCGCAGCCAGCCGCCAGACAGACTGTCGAGCGTCACATCAGGGTCGAGATCAAGCAGGGTCAGCACCTGATTGATGCGGGTCTCGTACTGCCAGCCGTTCTGATAGTCGAGCTGCTCCTGCAACTGGCTCATGGTGCGAATGTTGGCATCGGAAGGGTCGTGCGCCAGGGCGTGGGAGACATGGTGGTACTGCTTGAGCAGCTCCCCTACCCCGGCCAGCCCTTCTGCGGCGTAATCGAACACGGTGATCTCGCTCGAGGCGGGCGGATCCTGCTCGAGGCGGGTCACTTTCAAATCTTGTTGCAACACCAGACGGCCGTCGTCCAGCGGCAGTTCGCTGGCAATCACCTTCATCAGGGTGGACTTGCCCGCCCCGTTGCGACCAACCAGACAGAGGCGCTCGCCCCGCTCTATGGTGAGCTCGGCATGGTCGAGCAGCGGAAAATCACTGAACGACAGGGACGCGCCGTGCAATGTCAAAAGAGCCATGTTTGTTCCTTGTTGCTTATGAAAAAACGGGCGGCAGCGTGAGTCTGCCCCCGTTTTGTCGTCAAATCCTGCTCACCCCTGTGCCAGCCAGCCTTGCAGCTCTCCCAGGGTGAAGGGCCAGCCCAGCTCCCGGCCGGCACTGTCTTGCAGCACCGGGATGCGCACCCGGTAAGCCTCGAGCCAGGCCTCCTCCTCCAGGATGTCGCAGCGGCGGGTCTGCGTGGCCATCCCGGCTTGTTCCACCAGCGCCCACGCCTGTTCGCACAGGTGGCAGCCGTCGGTGTGAAACAGGGTCAGCATCAGCCTTGTGCCTCGGCGTGGGTGATGATCCAGCAGTTGTGGATATGCTGGTTGCGCTCGAAGTCCTTGGGCCGGGTCTTGTTCGTGATGTTCTGCGCCTTGAGACCGATGGCGTCAAGGCCGGCCAAGTCCATCTTGAAGTGGCGCTTGTTGTTGGAGAAGACCAGGGTGCCGTCCGCCGCGAGCAGGCGCTTGAGGTGCTGCATCAACAGCAGGTGATCCCGCTGCACGTCGAAGCTCTCGTCCATCCGCTTGGAGTTGGAGAAGGTGGGCGGATCGATGAAGATGAGGTCGTACTGCTCGTCGGCTTCCGACAACCACTTCAGGCAGTCCGCCTGCACGAACTTGTGCTCACGGCCCACCAGCGAGTTGAGGCGCATGTTGTCCTGGGCCCAGTTGAGGTAGGTGCGCGACATGTCCACCGTGGTGGTTTCGCGGGCGCCGCCGAGCCCCGCGTGCACGGTGGCACTGCCGGTATAGGCAAAGAGGTTCAGGAAGCGCTTGCCCTTTGCCATCTGGCCCAGCATGCGGCGGGTCTGGCGGTGGTCGAGGAAGAGGCCGGTGTCCAGATAGTCGTAGAGGTTGACCCAGAGGCGAGCACCATACTCCTGCACTTCCATCCGGTGCTGCTCTTCGGAGAGCTTCTGGTACTGCTGTTTGCCTTCCTGGCGCTCGCGCACCTTCAGGATCACCTTCTCGCCGTCCATGCCGGTCACCTTGATGGCGGCCTGCACCATGTCCAGCAGACGCTGGCGGGTCTTCTGGGCGGGAATGTCCTTGGGCGCCGCGTACTCCTGCACCACCAGATAGTCCTGATAGCGGTCGATGGCGGCGTTGTACTCCGGCAAGTCCGCGTCATAGAGGCGGTAGCAATCGAGGTTCTCCTTGCTCGCCCATTTCTCGAGGGTCTTCAGATTCTTGCGCAGACGGTTGGCAAAGTCCTGGGCCACCTCTTTCTGGGAAGCGACGGCATCGAGGGCGATCTGATAGTTGCGCAGCTGGCACTCGAGGGCGCCGTTGAACAGGCGATACTGCTTGTCGGCACGCAGGCGCAGGCAGCTCAGGAGTTCGGGAGAGGCGGAGAGAATGGTGACCTTCCACCCCTGGAAGCCACGGCGCAGGGCATCGCCAAGGGCCTGATGCACTTCCAGCAAAGCCGGGAACTCCCCAAGACGCTCGCCATAGGGCGGGTTGGAGATGAGCATGCCGACCTGACGGCTCTCCCCTTCCACAGCCGGCATCGGCAGCGGGTTTTCCAGCTTGGTGACATCGGCCTGCTTGAAGGTGATGAGATGGGCCACGCCGGCGGCCTTGGCGTTGTCACGGGCCTTCATCAGGACCCGGGTATCCGCATCGCAACCGAACAGTTTCACCTCGCAGCGTTGCATGCCGCGCTTGGCACGCACCTGGGCTTCCATCATCAGACTCTGCCACAGTTCACCATCGTGTTGCAGCCAGCGATCGAAACCGAAGCGTTCGCGGCGCAGCGCAGGCGCCATGTCGGCAGCGATGAAGGCCGCCTCAATGAGCAGGGTACCGGAGCCGCACATGGGGTCCATCATGGGCTCGCCGGCCCAGCCGCTGCGGGCAATCATGGCCGCAGCCAGGTTCTCTTTGAGGGGGGCCTCGCCGGTGCCCTGGCGATAGAAGCGCTGGTGCAGCGCCGGGCCTGACAAGTCCAGCGTGATATTGGCCTTGCCTTTGCCAAGGTGCGCCATGATGCGAATGTCCGGGGACTTCTTGTCCACATCCGGGCGCACGTGACCTCGCTTGGTGAAACGATCGACGATGGCGTCCTTGATCTTCAGGGCACCGTACTGGGTATTGCGAATGGAGGCGTTGGTACCGGTAAAGTCCACCGCGATGGTGGCGGTACCGGAGAAGTGCTCTTCCCAGGGAATGGTATGGGCCCCGAGGTAGAGGTCCAGATCATCGTTCATCTGGAACTCGGAGAGCACCAGCACGATTCGGGAGGCAAAGCGGCTCCACAGACAGGCCTTGTAGCCGATGGCCAGTTCGCCCTTGAAGTGGACGCCGGCCACGGTCTCACGGACCTGCTCCGCACCCAGATTGGTCAGCTCGACGGACAGCAGGTTTTCCAGCCCCTTGGGGCAGGTTGCAAAAAATTCTTTCATCACGCTCACGGGGATGCCATAAAAATAGTGCCGCATTATACCTTATCGGCCCGCACTCGGCACTCGAACCTTGGACAAAGGCGCCATATAAACGGCAAGAGGCGCGGCAAACTCTCTCCTCCCCCCTTGCGGGCGACAGGATCCCGCTCTTGGCTGGCAGCTGTCTACCATCACATTCGTAAAGAATTCGAAAATCTTGCCCGGGCCAGGCAGAAAACGGTCGTGACGACCAGACGAAGGAGAAAATACAAATAATGGAACAAGAGAGAGACTGAGCGCTTAAATATCAGACCAATATAGCAGGCCTATAACGGACTTATTCGTCGCCATATAACGGCCCCGTCGTCAGCCCACTTCCCGATATTGTGTCTGTGCCCGGACTCTGGCTTGCATCCGGTTATTCATCACCTTGATCACGGCAAAGCGCGGCAGCGTCTTGCTGTTGGTCAGCACCAGCTCCTCGGTCAGGTTCAGGCAAACGCTCGCCTGATCGCCGGCTTCGATGACCATGAATTCCCCCCGACCATGGGGCGTATCCATCCACACCAGGGATCCCATCTCCGGAATAACGTGAGCCTGCTGTTCATGAAAGAACCAGCTTTGCGGCATCAGGGGTTTATAAAAACGGCTGACGGCGATGGCATTGAGGACCAGCTGGACCTGGTGGGGCGTACTCCAGTCGAGTTCAGCGGCCTTGTCCATCAACTGGTAATAGAGGGCGGCATCATCCACACAAAAAGGCTGGGTGGTGAAAGAACAGGGAACAAGTTGCCGACCTTTATATTCGGTGGCAAATATCATGCGATCGGACAAATCCAACATCAGGCGATCATCCTGAGCGTCATAATGCCACTGCCAATTGTCATTGGGTTGAATACACATGGTGGTGCCCTTATCTAAGCCGTCCCTCGACTTTATTCCATGTCGAGAATTTGAGCAACGTTAAATAAGGGCAACCGGTTATTTTTTAAATATGGGTAACGATCTCTTTGACCAGACTCGGCCCTTTATAAATAAAGCCGCTGTAAATCTGGACAAGACTGGCACCCGCTGCCAGTTTTTCCCGAGCCGCCATGGCGCTGTCGATACCACCCACACCGATAATGGGCAGGGCGCCGTCGAGGGCCTTGGCCAGGTGGCGGATCACCTCGGTGCTCTTGTGCTGGAGCGGACGACCGCTAAGCCCGCCGGCCTCTGCGGCATGGGGCATGTCATATATCATCTCCCGCTCCAGAGTGGTATTGGTGGCGATGACACCATCAATACGGTTCTTGATCAAAGAGGCGGCTACCTGATCTATTTCATCGAGTGACAGATCCGGGGCAATTTTCACGGCCAGCGGCACATACTTTTTATATTTCTCGGCCAGCTCCTGTTGGCGCTGTTTCAATGCGGCCAGCAGTTCATCCAGTGCATCGCCATATTGCAATTGACGCAGACCCGGGGTGTTTGGTGAGGAAATATTGACCGCAATATAACCGGCATGGTCATACACCTTGTCCATGCAGAGAAGGTAATCATCCTTGCCTTGCTCGATGGGGGTGTCCTTGTTCTTGCCGATATTGATGCCGATCACCCCCTGATATTTGGCCTCTTTCACCTTGGCCACCAGGTGATCGACTCCCTTGTTGTTGAATCCCATGCGATTGATGATCCCTTCGGCCGGGATCACCCGGAAGAGACGAGGCTTGTCATTGCCGCTCTGGGGTCTGGGGGTCACGGTACCGACCTCGATGAAACCGAACCCCATGGCGCCGAAGGCATCGATGCACTCCCCGTCTTTATCCAGACCGGCGGCCAACCCCACCGGATTGGCAAAATTAAGCCCCATGACGGTGACGGGGCGTTTGGGCAGAGAGTGACGGAAGAAACAATCAAGCGGGGTACCGAGAAGGCGGGGCAAATATTTGATGGAGAGATCGTGAGCCTGCTCCGGATTGAGTTTGAACAGGAAATGCCTGGCGAGTGGGTACAGCATGCTTGCTCCTTAAAAAAAGCCCCGGCAACTGGCCGGGGCTTTTGGGGTTATGCCGAGGTTCGGCAATTCAACTGGAGCAGGTTCAACTCTCGCAAGGCCACCGAGAACTTGGCGAACTCGTGCGTGCTCGTGGTCTTGAAGTCGGCCAACATGTGGGTCCAACGGGACAAGAGTTGCTCATGCTCCGAAATCCAGTCGGCCAGTATGGTAGCGCATTCCCCCTGCTCTTTGCACCCTTCCAGTACCACGGAGGTGAGGCTGCGTTGCTGCCAGTCCAGATCTTCGCGGAAGGAGGCCCGCGCCATCGCCTGCCAGTGGTTGCCCACCGGCTGATGGTTGATCTGCTCGAGGAACCAATGCAGATCCAGCTTGGCACCCAGGCGATAGTAGACGTTGGCAACCCGCAGGATGTCGGTCTTGTGCTCCGCGGCAATCTGCGCCAGATCCAGACAGGAGAAGAGGCTGCTCATGTGGGCCACACGACGGGCGATGGCCTCCGGCACCTGTTTCTCCATCAGGGCAGCGACCGCCTGGCTGTGTTCGGCCACTTCGCTCTCGTCCATTACCTCATAAAGGTGCTGACTCAGGGTCTCGAAGGCCGGGCGGAAGAAGGCGATGTTCTCGCCGATGCTCCAGCTGCGGTTGCGGGCGCGCAGGAACCAACGGGTGGCGCGGCGCACGATGCGGCGGCTGTAGAACATCAGCTCGAGCTGGGTCTGGGCATCCACCCCGTTGTCACACCCTTCGATGTCACGCCACAGGTCGCCGAGGCCGAACACTTCCCGGGCCATGGCGAAGCAGCAGGCCACTTCCGCCACCGAGGCACCGGTCTCGTCCTTCATCCGGCTGGCGAAGTTGAGCCCCATGTCGTTGACCAGCATGTTGGCCACCCGGGTCGCGATGATCTCGCCTCGCAACGGATGCTGGGCCAGGGCCGCGCCAAATTGCTGCTGCAACTGGGTCGGGAAGCTGGTGACCAGCATGTTGGCGAGGAAGGGCTCGTCGGTCACTTCCGGGCAGTTGAGCTGCTCTTTGAGCACCATCTTGCCGTAAGCCACCAGCACCGCCAGCTCGGGTCGGGTCAACCCCTGCCCTGCCGCCATCCGCTCGGAGAGCTCCTCGTCGGAGGGGAGGAACTCGAGCGCCCGGTCCAGCTTGCCTTCCCGCTCCAGCCCCTGGATGAAGCGCTGCTGCTCTTTCAGCTGCTCGGCACCACGGAAGGCGGTCACCGAGATGGACTGGGACTGGCGGTAGGCGTTGGTGATGACCACCTGGGCCACCGCATCTGTCATCTCGTAGAGCATCTGGTTGCGCTGCTTGAGGGTCAGGTCACCGGCCGCCACCAATTGGTTCAGCAGGATCTTGATGTTGACCTCGTTGTCGGAGCAATCCACCCCGCCCACGTTGTCGGTGAAGTCGGTGTTGATGCGACCACCCTGACTGGCGTACTCCACCCGGCCAAGCTGGGTGAAGCCCAGGTTGCCACCCTCGCCCACGATGCGGGCACGCAGGTCACGACCATTGACGCGCAGCACGTCGTTGCTGCGATCCCCGACGTCGGCGTCGCTCTCGCGGGCACTCTTCACATAGGTGCCGATGCCGCCGTTCCAGAGCAGGTCGACGTTCAGGCAGAGCAGCGCCTTGATCAACTCGTTCGGGGCCATGCCGCTCTTGTCGGTGCCGAGCAGGGTCTGCATTTCCGGGCTCAGCTTGATGGACTTGGCAGAGCGCAGGAAGATGCCGCCCCCCTTGGATATGAGCTCACGGTTGTAGTCATCCCAGCTGGAGCCGGGCAGCTCGAACAGGCGCTTGCGCTCGACGAAGCTCCTGGCCGCATCCGGGGTCGGGTCGACGAAGATGTGCATGTGGTTGAAGGCGCCCACCAGCTGGATGTGCTCGGAGAGCAGCATGCCGTTGCCGAACACGTCGCCGGCCATGTCACCTATCCCCACGCAGGTGAAGTCGGTGGTCTGGCAGTTGATGCCAATCTCACGGAAGTGGCGCTTGACCGATTCCCAGGCGCCGCGGGCGGTGATGCCCATCTTCTTGTGGTCATAGCCCACCGAGCCGCCGGAGGCGAACGCATCGCCGAGCCAGTGGCCGTATTCAAGGCTTATCTCGTTGGCGATGTCGGAGAAGGTGGCGGTGCCCTTGTCGGCCGCCACTACCAGGTAGTAGTCATCCTCGTCGTGACGCACCACGGATTTTGGCGGGATCACCTCGCCGCCGATGATGTTGTCGGTCACGTCGAGCAGGCCGCGGATGAACAGACGGTAGCAGGCCTTGCCCTCCTCCTGAATGACGGCACGGGGGGCGCCTGCCGGCATCTGCTTGCAGTAGAAACCGCCCTTGGCACCCACCGGCACGATGACGGTGTTCTTCACCTGCTGGGCTTTCACCAGACCCAGCACCTCGGTGCGGAAGTCCTCCTTGCGATCGGACCAGCGCAGGCCGCCACGGGCCACCTTGCCCCAGCGCAGGTGTACCCCTTCCACTCGCGGGGAGTAGACGAAGATCTCGAACTTCGGCAGCGGCAGCGGCATATCGGTGATGCTGGAGGGGGCCAGCTTGAAGGAGATGTAGGGCTTGATGTTGCCCGCTTTGTCCAGCTGGTAGTAGTTGGTGCGCAGGGTGGCGTCGATCATCTCTACATAGCGGCGAATGATGCGATCGTCATCCAGGTTGGCGACCTGATCCAGCTTGGCCGCAAGCTCCTCGTGCAGCTTGGCGGATGCCTTGGCATCTTGCGATGGCACCTTGGCGTCCTGCTTGCCGGCCGGATCCAGGCGCTGTTCGAACAGAGTGAACAGCAGCTCTGCGATATCCGGATAACGGGTCAGGGTCTCCTCGATATAGGACTGGCTGAAGGAGACGCCGGTCTGGCGCATGTATTTGGCATAGGCCCGCAGCACGGATACCTGACGACCGGTGAGGCCGGCCCCCAGTACCAGACGGTTGAAGCCGTCATCTTCCAGGGTCTTGTTCCAGATGGCGGCGAAGGCCTGCTGGAAGCGCTGCTGGCTCTGCTCCAGATCGAACGGTTGCTCACCGCGCAGCAGCATGGAGAAATCGAGGATCCAGAACACCTCGCCGGTGGGGGTCCGTACCTGATACGGGGTCTCGCCGATGACGCGCAGTCCCATGTTTTCCAGCATGGGCAGGACGTCGGAGAGGTGGATGGGTTCGCTTCGGTGGAACAGCTTGAGGCGTACCCGGCGATCGTTCTCCTCCTCCTGGGCGCGGTAGAACAGCATGCCAAGCGGCTCGGCCTCGCTCAATCCATCCAGGGCCATGATGTCCGCGACGGCAGAGCCCGGCAGCACATCTTCCTTGTAGGCGCGGGGGAAGGCGGTGCTGAAACGGCGGCGCAGCTCGTTGCCACGGGCCTCGCCATAGTGGGAAAGCAGCACGGAATCCAGGCGGTCATCCCAGCTGCGGGCCGCTTCAATCAGGTTGTTCTGTACTTCGTTCACATCCACATCCACGTTGTTGTTGTTGACCCGCACTATGTAGTGGGTCCGTGCCAGCACCCCCTCGGTGAAGTAGACGTTGAACTCCACATCGATGCTGCTGCCAAAATATTTCTGCAAAATCTGCTGGGTCTTGACCCGCAGCGCCGTGTTGTAGCGCTCCTTGGTGACATAGACCATGCAGGAGAAGAAGCGGCCGTAGACGTCGCGGCGCACGAACAGGCGCAGCATGTCTCGCTCCTGCATCTCCAGCACCCCGAGACCGGTGGCCAGCAGCTCCTCTTCACGGGCCTGGATCAGCTCGTCGCGCGGGTAGGTTTCCAGCACGTTCAGCAACGCCTTGTAGGCATGGGAGCCCGACTCAAAGCCGGAGGCGGCCATGATGCGCTCGAGGCGGTGGCTGATGAGGGGGATCTGGGTCGCACTGGTGTTGTAGATGGAGGAGGCATACAGGCCGATGAAGCGATCCTCTCCCACCACCTTGCCGTGCTCGTCGAAACGCTTGATGCCGATGTAGTCCACATACGCCGGACGATGTACCCGGGACTTGCTGTTGGACTTGGTGAGGATCAGCAAGTCGGAACTGAGGGCCGCGTGACGGGCGCTGGCGGGCATGGTGCCGAGGCGCTGGCCTTCGTCCTTGATGGAGTTCTTCATCAGCCCCAGGCTGGACTCGGGCTGCGGCAGGATCTCGTGATCCCCCTCCACCGCCTTGACGTCGTAGCGGCGATAACCCATCAGGGTGAAGTTGTGGGCGGCCACCCATTTGAGGAAGGCGACGCAGGAGTCCACCTCGGCCTGGCTGACCGGGTTCTTGCGTTTGGGCAGCTCCTCGATGATCTCGTTCAGGCGCGTCAGCATGGGCTGCCAGTCTCCCACCGCCAGGGCCACTTCCCGCGCCACCGAGTTGAGCTCGGCAGTCAGGGCGTCCATCTCCTCTTCACCGGTCAGGTGATCGATTTCGATGAGGAAGGCGGTTTCCACCGAGGTCTGCTCTGCGGTGTTGTCCAGATCCAGGATGGCGCCAATCTTGCCGCCTTCGCCGCGGATCAGGTGCAGCGGCTGGTGCAGCATCATATGAGCGGTGATATTGAGACGCTTGAGCGCCATGCGGATGGAGTCCACCAGGAAGGGGGAATCCTGCAGGATGATCTCGACGATGGTATGGGGAGACTGCCATCCGTGGCGGGTCAGCTCAGGGTTGTAGACCCGGATATAGGGCTCGATGCCGGTACGGTGGTTGAGGGCATTCCACAGGCTGAGGGCGGCGCCATAGAGATCGCTGTCATTACGGTCATGCAGATCAGTGCTGGCCATGTTGCCGTAGAACTTGGCAACGAAACATTCGACCAGGGAGGCACTGTTTTTCGGCAATTTCTGGTGGATCAGACTGAGAACGTTTTCGAGCAGAACGGAGGTAGGGGCGTCTTTCAATGCCATTGCTAGTTTCCTTATCGGACGACATCACAGACACGGCGACATCCACCCAGGATGCCCACCGGTACAGAGTTGCAGCGAAGTGTAATGGCTTGGATCAAGGAAGGCGAGCAAAGGTGATAACGGGATGTTAAAAACAAGGGGCAGATCACGGCTTGGGTTGTGATAAATTTTGCCAAGTCGGCAAAATTCAGAAAATCGCACTGGATGCCGCGCCATTTACCGGATAGATAGTGACTTAAAGCAGATATTTACCCGGATTGATGTTCAAGTTTTGTTAATTTATGCGTTCCAGGGAAATGAAGCGATGATCATCCTGGGTTTTCAGTCGAAAGTAGCCGTGAACGCCGCTCTCCGACACAAAACGCCGGATTTTCTCCAACCCCAGCTCCAGGGTCAGACCCTGCTCGGTACGTACCACCAGGCGGTTCACCTGCCCCTGGTACATCAACATGATCTCGTCGCGGCCAAGGGAGAGCCGAAAAGTGTATTGCCTCATGTCACCTCCTGGTCATCCATGAAAAACGGGCAGGAGAGCCAGACTCCCCTGCCCGCCGTCGTGACGCTTACTGTGCCAGCGCCTTGCTCACCTTCTCGAACAGATCCCGCGCCAGCCCGTCCAGGTTGGCCAGGCGGGTCAGCTCGGCGCGAACCAGCGCCTTGCGCCCCTCATCGAGCCGCTTGAACTGGATAAGCGGGGTGATGAGGCGGGACGCCACCTGGGGATTGACCTCGTTGAGCTCGATCAAGAGATCGGTCAGGAAGCGATAGCCGCTGCCATCGGCGGCGTGGAACTGCACCTGGTTGTTCATGGCGAAGCTGCCGATGAGCGCCCGCAGCCGGTTCGGGTTGCGGATGCTGAAGGTCGGGTGCGCCATCGCCTGCTTCACGTCATCGAGCACATCCTTGGCCGGCTTGGCCCCCACCAGCCGCAGCCAGTTGTCCAGTACCAGGCCATCATGGGCCCACTTGCCTTCGAAGTCGGCCAAGAGCGCGGCGCGGCACGGCAGCAGATGGCTGTTGGCCACCTGGAGCGCCGCCAGGGTGTCGGTCATGTTGTCGGCGGCCCCGTACTGCTCGCGCACCAGGGTATCGGCCTTCGCGGCATCCAGCGCCGCCAGATAACCCAGCACCACCCCCTTGAGGGCCCGCTTGGCCATGTCGGCATGGACCACCTGATAAGCCGGCAGACGCAGGCTCTCGTAGCACGCCAGCAGGCGGTCGCCGAAGGCGTGGGCCAGTGCGGTCTGGATCCCGTTGCGCACCTGGTGGATGGCGTCGATGTCGGCTACCTCGAACAGCTCGGCCAGGGTCGCCTCTCCCGGCAGGGCCAGGATCTCTGCCTTGAGGGCGGGATCCAGCGCAGCCTCGTCCAGAATGGCGACAAAGGCCGCCAGCAGGGTGTGGGAGAGTTCAACCCCCTGCCCGTGCTGCACCCGCGCCACCCCGTCGATCACCGCCTTGTTGATCAGCATCTGGGCGGCGTCCCAGCGGGCAAACTCGTTGCGGGCATGGCGCATCAGGAAGGCCAGGGCCTCGTCGCTGTAGTCATAGTGCAGCTTGACCGGGGCGGAGAAGTCTCGCAGCAGGGAGGGGACCGGTCTGACCGGCACCCGATCGAATTCGAACGTCTGCTGTGCTTCCAGCACGTCCAGCACATTGCCGATGGCCTTGCCCTGATATTGCAGCGTAATGACGGCACCCTGTGCATCGTAGAGCTCGATGTCGAGGGGGATATGCAGCGGCAGCTTTTGTGGCTGATCCTGGGTCGGCGGGGTGTGCTGGCTCACGTGCAGACGATAGACACCGCTTTCGGTATCGTACTCGTCGGCCACGGTGAGCTCGGGGGTACCGGACTGGCTGTACCAGCGGCGGAAGCGAGCAAGATCCACCCCGGAGGCATCCTCCATCGCCTGCACAAAGTCGTCACAGGTGGCGGCAGAGCCGTCGTGACGCTCGAAGTAGAGGCGCATGCCCGCCTGGAAGGCGTCCTCCCCCAGCAGGGTGTGCATCATGCGGATCACTTCAGAGCCCTTCTCGTAGACGGTCAGGGTGTAGAAGTTGTTCATCTCGATCACCACATCCGGGCGGATGGGGTGGGCCATGGGGCCGGCATCTTCGGCAAACTGCGGACCGCGCACGGTGCGCACGTTGTTGATGCGGTTGACGCCGCGCGACCCCAGATCGGAGGAGAACTCCTGATCCCGGAACACCGTCAGCCCCTCTTTGAGGCTTAACTGGAACCAGTCGCGGCAGGTGACGCGGTTGCCGGTCCAGTTGTGGAAGTATTCGTGGCCGATCACCCGCTCGATGCCGTGGTAGTCCGCATCGGTGGCCGTGGCCGGGTTGGCCAGCACGAACTTGGAGTTGAAGATGTTGAGCCCCTTGTTCTCCATGGCCCCCATGTTGAAGAAGTCCACCGCCACGATCATGTAGATGTCGAGGTCATACTCGAGGCCGAAACGCTGCTCGTCCCAGCGCATGGAGTTGATGAGGCTCTCCATGGCGAAACCGGCGCGGTCTAGGTTGCCCTTGTCCACGAAGATCTCGAGCGCCACCTGGCGGCTGCTTTTGGTAATGAAGTGGTTGCGTTCCACATCGAAGTCACCGGCCACCAGGGCAAACAGGTAACTCGGTTTGGGGAAGGGATCCTGCCACTGCACGAAGTGGCGACCGTCGTCCAGATCGCCGCTCGCGACCTTGTTGCCGTTGGAGAGCAGATAGGGGTACTTGGCCTTGTCTGCGGTGATGCGGGTACTGTAACGGGCCAGGATGTCTGGCCTGTCCATGTAATAGGTGATACGACGAAAGCCCTCGGCCTCGCACTGGGTGCAATAGGCATCGCCGGATTTGTAGAGCCCCTCCAGCGCCGTGTTGGCGGCGGGATCGATGTCGGTGACCACGGTCAGCACGCACTCGGCCGGCAGGTTGAACAGGGTCAGGCTGCTCTCTCCCTGCTCGTATTGCTGATAGGGCACGCCATCCACACTGACGCTGACAAGGTCAAGCCCCTCGCCGTCCAGCACCAGGGGTTCGTTGTGATCGCCGCTGCGACGCAAACGGGAGATGGCGGTGACCCGGGTCAGGGGCTCTTGCAGCTGAAAATCGAGATCCAGGCTGTCACACCAATAGAGGGGAGCCTGGTAATCCTGGCGATATTTGGCCGTCATGGCCTGAGGTTGTTCAGTCATTATTGTGTGCTTCCACGCTTTGTTATTGACGTGTCAGAGGCTGTCACAAGGCTCGGACAGGGTCAAATAGTTTGCATTCAGGCAAAAGAAAGGGCGACCCGAGTCGCCCTTGTCATTCCATTGCCAGCATCAGCTCTTCTTGCTGAGGGTGGCCAGATCCGCCGTGATGTTGGCCGCTTCCACCTGGTATTCGTCAGGTGCCTCGAAATCGGTCGGCAGTTCATCCAGGCTCTTCACCGTCGGCTTGCCAAGACGAGTCAGCCGCTCGTTGGCTCGCGCCAGCGCCTTCTCGTCCTGTTTGGCCTGTTCAGCCAGCCGCTCGGCTTCGTTCAGGGAGACCGACTTCTTGTCCTTGTCCGCCTGATACTCCTTGATGTCCTGCAGCACATAGGCAAATTCCGGATCCTTGGTGATCCGCGCCTCGTGGGCCGATTTCAGCTTGGGCAGCAGGCTGGAGAAGTCCCCCAGTCGCTCGTAGCTGGCCGAGGCAATCTTGTCCCAGGGCAAGGCGTTGAACTCGCGGCTCTCCCCCGTCTCACCCGGCGCCACTGCGGTCGGGAAGGCGATATCGGGAGCAACCCCCTTGTTCTGGGTGCTGCCGCCATCGATACGGTAGAACTTGGCGATGGTGTACTGCACGTGACCCAGCGGCTGCTCGTAGAAGTCATAGACCTTGGCGAGGCTGCGATGCTGCTGCACCGTCCCCTTGCCGAACGAGTTTTCGCCGAGGATCAGCGCACGACCATAGTCCTGCATGGCGGCGGCGAAGATCTCGGAGGCCGAGGCGCTGTAGCGGTCGATCATCACCGACATGGGGCCACCGTAGTAGACATTGCCGTCGTCGTCGCCATTGACGGTGATGCGACCCATATGATCACGGATCTGCACCACGGGGCCGCTGGCAAAGAAGAGACCGCTCAGGGCGGAAGCTTCCGTCAGGGCACCGCCGCCGTTGCCGCGCAGATCGACGATGAGGCCGTCGATCTTCTGCTTGTTGAGGCTGGAGATCTCCTTGATCACGTCGTCGTGCAAGTTGACGTAGAAGCTCGGGATCTCGAGCACGCCGATCTTCTTGCCCTCGGCGGTGATCACCTTGGACTTGGCGGCTCTGTCTTCCAGACGCACCTTGTCACGCACCAGCTCCACCAGCTCGGTCTTGGCGGTCGCGCCCTTGCCGCGCTGGATCTCCAGCTTCACCTTGCTGCCCTTGGGCCCCTTGATGAGCTCGACCACGTCGTCAAGACGCCAGCCTATGACATCCACAATCTTGCCGTCGTCCTGCCCCACCCCGGTGATCTTGTCATCGGGTTTCAGATGATTGGACTTGGCCGCCGGGCCGCCGGGCACCAGGGAGCGGATGACGGTGAAGTCATCTTCCGCCTGCAGCACGGCACCAATCCCCTCCAGCGAGAGGTTCATCTCGGTGTTGAACCGATCGGCGCTGCGCGGAGACAGATAGCTGGTGTGCGGTTCAATGGCGCGGGCGAAGGAGTTCATGAAGAGCTGGAACACGTCCTCGCTCTCGGTCTGGGACATCCGCTTGATGGCGTTGTTGTAACGCTTGCCAAGCAGCTCCTTGATCTCGGGCCACTCCTTGCCGCTGAGCTTGAGGCTCAGGGCATCGAACTTGACCCGCTGACGCCACAGCTCGTTGAGCTCGGCTTCATCCTTGGGCCAGGGAGCCCCTTCCCTATCGAAGACATAATTGTCTTTCTGGGTAAAATCGAAGGGAGTGTCGAGCAGTTTGAGGGCGTATTCGAACCGCTCGTACCGCCGCTGCTGACTCAGGTTGAACATCTCGTAGGCCGGAGCCAGTCGCCCTCGCTCGAGGTCGGTGTCAAAACCGGTACGATATTTCTCAAAACGGCTGATGTCAGAGGCCAGAAACAGGTTGCGGCTGTAGTCCAGATTCTCCAGATACTTGTCAAAGATCACGGAGGAAAAGGCGTCGTCCAGCTTGAACTGTTTGTAGTGGGAGCGGGTAAACAGATTGGCAATTCGCTTGCTGGCCGTAGCATGTTGGCTCTCTTGAGCCAACACAGGCAAATCACTTTCCTTGAGCACCGGCTCGATGGCCTGTGCGAGCCCGGCAAGCGCCAGGCTACAGGCAACGAGTGAAAAACGAATCACGCCATGCTTCAACATTCGTCTCCTTAGAGAACCAGATGCTCGAACTTGACCCGCAACATCATGCCGGTCTGCAATTGAACCTGTACGTCATCCTTGGTCACTTCCTTGATGGTCGCAGGCACAGGGGACTTGCCCAGCACGACGCGAACGCCCTGCTCGACTTTCAGGGTAGCGGCATCCACTTTCACCAGCGGCGCATCGGCGACCGGTGCAGCCTTGGGAGCAGGGGCGGACTTGGGCTTGTCGGAGCGGGGAGCGTCAGCCTTGCGCGGCGCGTTGCGACGCGGCTGCTTGGGCTTGTCTTCCTTCTCCTTGGTGTTGGTGCGGCGGCTGGCAAAGACACGTTCCTTGCTCTCCTTGAGCGCCTGTTTGGCATGCTCGATGTGCTCTTCGGTGAGCAGCTCGCCCGGGTTGCCGTCCAGATCGACACGGGCCTGGCCAGCCTTGAGGCCATGCAGGTAACGCCAGCTGGAGGTGTATTGACGCAGAGCAGAGCGCAGCATGGTCTTGGAGACTCTCTCGTCATCAGCAAGACGCGCGGCCAGATCCTGGAAGATGCCAATCTTGAGTGGCTTGGCCTCTCCTTCAGCGATGAAGCAGGCCGGGAATTTCTCGACCAGGTAGGCGACGATCTCTTTACTGTTCTTCAGCTTTTCAGTGTTTTCCATGTATAACCTTGGCTTTCATATAGACGCACGGGCATGCCCGAACACAACAAAGGCCCCATTATAGAGAGCTTGGGACCTTTTGCGAACCATCTAGCAATGACTTAGAGCATGCTTTCCAAAATTTGCACCGTTTCTTCGAGGCCAATCCGGTCCTGCTCGTCAAAGCGGTTAAAAATTGGACTGTCGATGTCCAGCACCCCGATGATCTCCCCGCCACGGCGCAGCGGGATCACGATTTCCGAGTTGCTGGCACCATCGCACGCAATGTGCCCCGCGAACTGGTGAACGTCGTCCACCAGCTGGGTCTTGCCCTCGGCAACCGCAGTGCCACAGACGCCGCGCCCGACCGGGATGCGCACACAGGCCGGCTTGCCCTGGAACGGGCCGAGCACCAGGGTCTCGCCCTGCAGCAGGTAGAAACCAACCCAGTTGATGTCAGCCAGTTCCTGATTGAGCAGGGCAGACAGGTTTGCCAGGGTGGCGATCATGTCGGGTTCGCCCTCCAGCAATGCCTGGGCCTGCTGGTTGAGCGTGCGATAAAATGCTTGTTTTTCAATCATGATTAAATGAACTTCACTCCTTGATAATCAATGCAAGGTACCGTCCTGCCTGAAAATTTCAAATCAATTTTCATTTATCCCCCCTCCTGGGGCCCGATGAGAGTCCGTTCAACGTGCCGCACCCAACGTCAGTTGATGGCGCTGGCCGTTGCTCCACTCGATGGTCAGGAGCCAGTCCATCGCCTCGGTCGTACAACTTCCCACCTGGGTCACCCCTCGCCACCCCATTTGGCTGGGTTCAAACAGCACGGGGATGAGCCCCATGAACATCTCCTTGCCCTCGAGCCAGGCCTTGACCGGCGTGATGGCCGGCACACCCCCTTGAAGGCGCAGGACAAAGTCATGTTCAGGGCGGATCGGCAAGCCATCGATGCTGACCGTCAGCGGGCGATCCCCGACGATGAGGCGGCAGGGGCTGTGGGACAGATCACAAATCTGAACATTGGTGCCCTCTGCATGGTCGCTTCCAGTGCCTGAAAACCAGGTTCGATAGGCCATCAGGGAGAGCAAAATGACCAGCACCATGGACAGGTGGACGATTTTGCGTGAAGTGAGTCTCTCTTTCATGAAAAAACAGCTCTGTAAGGTACTTTGAAAATGTAATTTTCGTGATCTGGCGCAAGGTAAAAACTGGCGGACATGAGACCCGCTGGAGCCAAATATATCACTGTTTGTACTGTTATTTTACCGGTCATTTCAGTATCATTCTCAATGAATTTTCATTTAACCACCTTTTGCTTTTCCTTTTATTAACAGATGTTAACGAGAGGATTTTGCAAAACCGGGGTGAAAATGGCCCAGGACACCGGGCAACACAAACAACAGCATCGGAAGCGGAATACAACGATGAGCCATACAACAAACCACCCTGAGTACAACTACACCGTTGTGCGCCAGTTCACCGTCATGACGATTGTTTGGGGTATCGTCGGCATGTCGGTGGGTGTATTGATTGCAGCCCAGCTGATCTGGCCTGCCCTCAACTTCGACACCCCCTGGCTGACGTACAGCCGTCTGCGTCCCCTGCATACCAATGCGGTCATCTTCGCATTTGGTTGCAGCGCCCTGATGGCCACCTCCTTCTACGTGGTGCAGCGCACCTGTCAGGTCCGGCTGTTTGGTGGTCCCCTCGCCTCCTTCGTGTTCTGGGGCTGGCAGGCGATCATTCTGTCTGCAGCCATCTCGCTGCCGCTGGGGTACACCACCTCCAAAGAGTACGCCGAGCTGGAGTGGCCCATCGACATCGCCATCGCCGTGGTCTGGGTGAGCTATGCCATCGTCTTCTTCGGCACCCTGGTCAAGCGCACCACCTCCCACATCTATGTGGCGAACTGGTTCTTCGGTGCCTTCATCATCACGGTGGCCGTACTGCACATCGTCAACAACATGGAAGTGCCGCTCTCCGGCATGAAGTCCTATTCCATGTACTCCGGTGCCATGGATGCCATGGTGCAGTGGTGGTATGGCCACAACGCGGTGGGCTTCCTGCTGACGGCGGGCTTCCTTGGCATGATGTACTATTTCGTGCCCAAGCAGGCGGGTCGCCCCGTCTACTCCTACCGCCTCTCCATCGTGCACTTCTGGGCGCTGATCTCCCTCTATATCTGGGCCGGTCCGCACCACCTGCACTATACCGCCCTGCCTGACTGGGCCCAGTCGCTGGGCATGGTGATGTCCCTCATCCTGTTCGTGCCCTCCTGGGGCGGCATGATCAACGGCATCATGACCCTCTCGGGTGCCTGGCACAAGCTGCGTTATGACCCCATTCTGCGCTTCCTGATCGTCTCCCTGTCGTTCTACGGCATGTCGACCTTTGAAGGCCCCATGATGGCGATCAAGACCGTCAACGCCCTCTCCCACTACACCGACTGGACTATCGGTCACGTTCACTCCGGTGCCCTGGGCTGGGTTGCCATGGTGTCCATCGGTGCCGTCTACCACCTGATCCCGAACCTGTTCGGGCAGGGGCGCATGTACAGCATCAAGCTCATCAACGTCCACTTCTGGCTGGCCACTGTGGGCACCGTGCTCTATATCGTCGCCATGTGGATTTCCGGTGTGATGCAGGGCCTGATGTGGCGTGCGGTCAACGACGACGGCACCCTGACCTACAGCTTCGTGGAGGCGCTGCAAGCTTCCTATCCCTTCTACTTCGTGCGCTTCCTGGGTGGCTGCTTCTTCGTCACCGGCATGCTGCTGATGGCCTACAACGCCTATCGCACCGTCACTGCGCCCAAGGGTTCTCTGGAACCCGTCGCACAGCCAGCCTGATTTGAAGGGGTTTAAAGCATGAGCAACAACAACCGTCACGAGATTTTTGAAAAAAGCGTCCCCATGCTGGTGATTGGCATCATCTTCGCCATCAGCCTGGGGGGCCTGGTGGAAATCACCCCCCTGTTCTTCCAGAAGCAGACCAACGAGCCGGTGGAGGGCCTCAAGCCCTACACCGCCCTGCAGATGGAAGGACGCGACATCTACATCCGCGAAGGCTGCACCGTCTGCCACAGCCAGATGATCCGCCCGTTCCGCGCCGAGACCGAACGCTACGGCCACTACTCGGTTGCCGGCGAGAGCGTCTGGGAGCACCCCTTCCTGTGGGGCTCCAAGCGTACCGGCCCGGATCTGGCCCGGGTCGGCGGCCGCTACTCCGATGACTGGCATCGCGCCCACCTCATCAACCCGCGTGACGTGGTGCCCGAGTCCAACATGCCGGCCTTCCCCTGGCTCGAGACCAATGTGCTGAGCGGCGAGCTGACCGGCAAAAAGCTGGCTCTGTTCCGGGATCACTTCGGCGTGCCCTATACCGATGCCGACATCGCCGGTGCCGGTGAGGCCGTCAAGGGCAAGACCGAGCTGGATGCGCTGATCGCCTATCTGCAATCACTGGGCCATGCCCTGAAATAAGGAGTCGGGATATGGATTACGGCACATTTCGCGGCCTGTACACCCTGCTGCTGATGGTCATCATGATTGGCATCATCGTCTGGGCCTACAGCAAGCGCCGCAAGGCTTCTTTCGACGAGGCCGCCAACCTGGTTTTTGCCGATGACGAGCAACCCAGTGCTGATAACAAGAACGCAGGAGCGAAGCAATAATGAGCACTCTGTTTAGCATTTTTGTGACCGTCATAAGCCTTGGCACCATTCTCGGCTGCTTCCTGCTGCTGGCCTGGTGCATGAAGGACAAGATGGGAGCCGAAGAGGGCAAACCCATGGGTCACACCTTCGACGGCATCGAGGAGATCAACAATCCCCTGCCGAAGTGGTGGTCCTATATGTTCCTCTTCTTCATCGTCACCGGGCTCATCTACCTGCTCGCCTTCCCGGGCCTTGGCAACTTCAAGGGTCTGCTGGGCTGGCAGAGCTCCAACCAGGATGTGCGTTCCCTGGCCGAGTCCAAGGCGGCGGCCGAGTCTGCCAAGGCCGAAGGACGCGCGGTGGAATACGACCGGGAACTCGCCAAGGCCGACGAGATCTACGGCGCCAAGTTCCGCGAGCTGACCTATCAGGCTGACGGCAAGAGCTACAAGGAGATCACCGAGATCGCCAAGGATCCGGAAGCCCTGAAGGTGGGTCAGCGCCTGTTCCTGCAAAACTGTTCCCAGTGTCATGGCTCCGATGCCCGCGGTGGTCGCGGTTTCCCGAACCTGACCGACAGCGAATGGCAGTGGGGCGGCGCACCCGACCAGATCAAGACCACCATCATGGGCGGTCGTCAGGGGATCATGGCCGCCTGGGGCGAGATCCTGGGTCAGGACGGGGTGAAGGAGGTTGCCTCCTATGTGCTGAGCCTCTCCGGTCGCAAGGTTGATCTGGTGGAAGCCAAGAAAGGGGAGGCACGCTTTGCCATGTGCGCCGCCTGCCACGGTCCGGATGCCAAGGGCGGCATCGCCTTCGGCGCACCAGATCTCACCAACAACATCTGGCTCTATGGCGGCTCCCGTCAGGTGGTCGAACAGACCATCACCCACGGGCGCCACGGCGTGATGCCGGCCTGGAAGGACATTCTGGGGGAAGACAAGGTACATCTGCTCGCTTCCTACGTTTACAGCTTGTCCCACAACGATCGGCAAAATCAGCAGTAACATGTGATAAGCACGTGATTAATCAGCAAAAAGCCTCGACTCTTCGAGGCTTTTTGTTATCTTGTGTTGGCTGAATTACCGCCATTTCGTTAACCATTTGTTTCGGTAGCATCATGACTCAACCCTGGTATCGCCAATTCTGGCCCTGGTTCATCATCGCCCTCCCCTGCGCCGCCGTGGTAGGCAGCATCGCCACCGCCATCATTGCCAGCAAGGATGGGGTCAACCTGGTGGCGGAGGACTACTACAAGCAGGGCAAGGAGATTAACCAGGATCTCAGCAAGTTCGATCGCGCCGAGGCGCTCGGCATCCGTATCGCCCTCAATGTCAGCGACAAGGAGCTGACGTTAAATCCACTGTCCGGGGATTTCCCCCTCGGGCAGGCACTGCACCTCTCCCTGTTTCATCCCACGTTGGCGGGCCTGGACAGCGAACATCTGCTGACGGCCGATGGCAAGGGAGTCTATCGCCTGATGCTCGACAAGCCCCTCACCGGCAAGTGGCACGTGCGGGTCGATGCCTTCAACCATGAATGGCGCCTCCAGGAGACGGCACAACTGCCGACTCAGGCAGCGATTGAGCTCGATCCCAAGGGACGTTGAATCACGAAGGCAGGGTGATCGGCACGCCGGTCAGCCGCCCTTCTCCCCGACCCGGCCTGCAGGGCTGCATCAAAGAGGGATGATCACCATGACCGGCTGTTTTCACTGTGGTGAACCGGTTCCCACTGGCAGTAACTTTACTCTCGAGATCAAAGGCATCGTTCAGCCGATGTGTTGCCCTGGCTGTCAGGCCGTGGCACAGACCATTCTCGAATGCGGCCTCGCCAGTTATTACGAACACCGCACCGCTCCCGGCATCAAGGGGGAACTGGTGCCCGAAGAGCTCGCAGCCCTCACCCACTACGATCTGGCGGAGGTGCAGCAGGAGTTCGTCACCGACACCGGTACGGGTCGCGAAACGACGCGCGAGATCCAGCTGACGGTGGAAGGTTTGACCTGCGCCGCCTGTGCCTGGCTCATCGAGCGGCACCTGATGACCCTGCGCGGTCTGCGTTACATCAACGTCAATACCACCACCCATCGCGCCCGCATCAAGTGGGATCCGGCCCAGCTCTCTTTGAGCGACATTCTCAAGGGCTTTGCCAGGGTCGGCTATCGCGCCTATCCCTTCCAGACTCATCAGCAGGAAGCGCTCTACGCCAAAGAGGTGCGCAGCTACATGTTCCGCATGGCGCTGGCCGGCCTTGGCTCCATGCAGGTGATGATGTGCGCCGTGGCACTCTACATGGACCTCTTCATCAGCGTGGAAGAGGAGTTCATGATCTACTTCAAGTGGATAAGCCTTCTGCTCTCCACCCCCATCATGATCTACTCGGCCCAGCCTTTTTACGTGGGGGCATGGCGCAGCCTGAAGCAGGGGCACCTCTCCATGGATGTGTCGGTGTCGCTGGCACTGATCGGCGCCTTCGTCGCCTCCATCTGGGCCACGGTCTTCAACACGGGTGAGGTCTATTACGACTCCATCACCATGTTCGTCTTCTTCCTGCTGTTGGGCCGTCTGCTGGAACTGCGAGCGAGGCGCAAGGCGTCGGAGTCGAGCTCCAACCTGGCGCGCCTGGTGCCCATCATGGCGACCCGCATCGATGATGACGGCGAACACGAGGTGGCCGCCAAGACGCTGCGAGTCGGAGACAGGGTGCGGGTACTTGCGGGGGCCACCCTGCCGGCAGACGGCATCGTCACCCTGGGCCAGGCCAGCCTCAACGAATCCATGCTGACTGGCGAACAGTTGCCTCTGCTCAAACAGGCCGGAGATCCCGTCTATGCAGGCACCATCAACACCGATGCCCCCCTGGAGATCCGGGTCAGCCATTCCATTGAAGAGTCGCGCCTGGCCCAGATCATGCGCCTGCAGGATCATGCTCTGGACGACAAGCCCGCCATCGCCCAGCTGGCGGACGTGCTGTCGCGCCACTTTATCCTGGTGCTCCTGATCATTGCGGCCGGGGTCTGGACCTTCTGGCATTTTCATGAGCCCGAGCGGGCCTTCTGGGTCACCCTGGCGGTGCTGGTGGCGACCTGCCCCTGCGCCCTCTCGCTGGCCACCCCGACCGCACTGACCTCGGCCACTGCCAACCTGACCCGCAGCGGCATCCTGCTGCGCCGCGGCCACGTGCTGGACATTCTGACCCGGGCCAACCGCATCGTGATGGACAAGACGGGGACCCTGACCACGGGCAACATCAGCCTGGTGAGCACCCAGCCCCTCAGCGAGCTCGACGCAGCCCGCTGCCTCGCACTCGCCCATGCCCTGGAGACCTACTCCGAGCACCCCATCGCCCGTGCGTTTCGAAGCAAACCACTGGCGGACGGGGTGCCGCTCGCCGCCAGCGACGTCACCCCCGTCATCGGCCACGGCGTGCAGGGAGTGATTGAGGGCAAGCATTACCGCATCGGCAGTGCACGCTGGCTCGAACTGGCGCAAGAAGAGAATGCCGCTCAAGGGCTGACCATCTATCTGGCCGATGAACACGGACTGCTGGCCCGTTTCATCCTGGCCGACACGCTGCGCCCCGATGCCGGTACACTGATCCAGGCCTTCAAGGAGGCAGGCCTGCAAACCACCATTCTCACCGGCGACGGTTCGGACCAGGCGGACATGCTGGCCCGCGAGCTGGGGGTCGATGAGCTGGTAAAAGGGGTCACCCCGGACGGCAAGCTGGCCTATCTCAAGGCCCGGGAAGCGGCCGGGGATATCAGCATAATGGTGGGAGATGGCATCAACGACGCCCCTGTGCTGGCTGGCGCCCACGCGTCCTTTGCCATGGCGGGGGGCACGGATCTGGCCAAGAACAGTGCCGACGCCATCCTGCTGGCCGACGATCTCTCCCGTCTGCTGGCCGCCCGGGCCCTGGCCCTGCGCACTCGCAAGATCATCAAGGAGAACTTTGCCTGGTCCATAGGCTACAACCTGCTTGTGCTGCCGCTGGCGGCAAGTGGCTGGCTCCCCCCTTATCTGGCGGCTGCTGGCATGTCCCTGAGCTCCCTCATCGTGGTCACCAACTCCATGCGGCTCAACCGGTGAGCAGCCATCTGGCATCCTCCCGGGTGGCGGCACCTCTTGCCTCGCCGGGTTATCATCCCCCTTTCACCACAGGGTCCGCGCCATGAACATCATCTTCGTCCTTATCCCCATCGCCATCCTGTTCGTTGTCATTGCAGGAGCCGTCTTCTTCTGGGCCATCCGCTCCGAGCAGTTCGAGGATCTCGACAGGCAGGGCTCCAACATCCTGTTTGACGAGGAGCAGCGCCCCTTGCCCCCCCCTGAACAACAAGCAGAACAGGAAAGCAAGCCTCATGACCAGCAGCCTTGACCTCATGGGCGCCCTGCTGGTCGGGCTTGCCGGTGCCGGCCACTGTATCGGCATGTGCGGCGGCGTGTCCGCAGCGCTCTCCATGGCCATACCTGCCGAGAAGCAGCATTTTTGGGGCCGACTCGGTTATCTGCTCAACTACAACCTGGGGCGCATCCTGAGCTATGTGCTGGCGGGCGCGCTGGTGGGTGGTTTGCTCGCCACCACCACGGAGATAGGCGCTGGCAAACACGCCCTGGCAGGGCTTCGCTTCATCGCCGCCCTGCTGATGATAGCGCTCGGCCTCTACTTGGCTGGCTGGTGGCATGGCGTCTTGCTGCTCGAGCGCATCGGTGCGAAGTTCTGGCCTCTCATCAAGCCGCTGGCAGGCAGGTTTCTCCCGTTTACATCAGCCTGGCAGGCCCTCCCCTTTGGCATGGTCTGGGGCTGGCTCCCTTGCGGCCTCGTCTACTCCATGCTGACCTGGAGCGCTGCCGCAGGCTCCGCAAGTGGCGGGGCGCTCATCATGCTCTTTTTCGGCCTCGGCACCCTGCCGACTCTGTTTGCGCTGGGGGGGCTGGCAGACCGATTGCGCTACTGGCTCACCCTGCGCAGCCTGCGCCTTGGGGGCGCCTTGCTGCTTATTGCCTACGGGATCCACACCCTCTGGATCGGGATGGCGTCCTTTTGAAACCCTATCCAAAACGGATGAGATGGTGGTAAACTTGTTTGATATAAATCAATTATTCATTTGAGCCTATGATCCCGGACAAGAAACCTGGCAGACGTATTCAGAGCGGTGGCTGTGCAATTCATTGCCAGGATTGCAGCATCAGCCAGCTCTGCATCCCCTTCACCCTGAACGACAACGAGCTCGATCAGCTCGACAGCATTATCGAGCGCAAAAAGCCGATCCAGAAGGGTGAAGAGTTGTTCAAGGCCGGCGACGAGCTCAAGTCGCTCTATGCCATACGTTCCGGGACCATCAAGTCATACACCATCACCGAACAGGGTGACGAACAGATCACCGCCTTCCACCTCGCCGGTGATCTGGTCGGTTTCGACGCCATCCACAAGCAGGCCCACCCCTCCTTCGCCCAGGCGCTGGAAACCGCCATGGTGTGCGAGATCCCGTTCGATGTGCTCGACGACCTCTCTGGCAAGATGCCCAAACTGCGCCAGCAGATCATGCGACTGATGAGCAACGAGATCATGGGCGACCAGGAGATGATACTGCTGCTCTCCAAAAAGAACGCCGAAGAGCGCCTCGCTGCCTTCCTGCACAATCTCTCGGTTCGTTTCTCCGAGCGCGGCTTCTCCGCCAAGGAGTTCCGCCTCTCCATGACCCGTGGGGATATCGGCAACTACCTCGGTCTCACCGTCGAGACCATCAGCCGCCTGCTGGGCCGTTTCCAGAAATCCGGTCTCATCAGCGTCAAAGGCAAATACATTACTGTACTGGACAACGTTGCCTTGGGCGTCATGGCCGGAGCCACTCGTCCTCCCTGCGGTTAATCCCCGTTTATTCCCTTTTTTGCCGGATCGGATCACCCTGAAATTTGATCCGGCACACCTTCCCGTCTCCCCCCTTGGACTAAGCTGTAATAGCTAAAGAGTTGCCATCATTGGCCTTTTTGCCAAGGAGGAGAACATGGTCAAGTACCGAAACATTCTGGTGGTGATCAATCCCGAGGAGGAGCGCCAGATCGCGCTCGAGCGCGCGGTCAAGGTCGCCGAGCTGGATGAGGGCGCCCAGCTGACCCTGCTCCTGACGATTTACGACTTCTCTTACGAGATGACCGCCATGCTCTCGGCAGACGAGCGGGAAGAGATGCGCCATGGTGTCATCGCCCAGCGTCGGGAGTGGCTCGACGAGATCCTCACTCCCTATCGGGCCAGAGGGCTGGAATGCGAAGTGAAAGTGCTCTGGCACAACCGTCCCTTCGAGTGCGTCATTCAGGAAGTGCTGGAGCAGCGTCACGATCTGGTCGTCAAGGCGACTCACAAGCACTCCTTCCTGCAAACCTTCATCTTCACCCCCACCGACTGGCACCTGCTGCGCAAATGCCCCTGTCCGGTTCTGCTGGTAAAAGAAGGGCACTGGCAACGGGGGGGCAACCTGATTGCCGCCATCAACTGCTCGAGCGATGACAAGGAGCAGAAGGTGCTCAACGAGCGGATCACCCGCGAGGGGATCGCCATCGCCGAGCTGCTTGGTGCCAGTCTCTATCTGGTCAACACCTACCCGGGCACCCCGGTCAATGTCGCCATCGAACTGCCAGAGTTCGATCCCAACGCCTACAACGATGCCATTCGCAAACACCATGAAGATCTGCTGCGGGAACATGCCGATCAGTTCGGCATCAACCACATGTGGACCAAGGTGGCGGAAGGCTTGCCGGAGGAGGTGCTGCCGGACATGGCGGACGATCTGAATGCCACCCTGATGATCATGGGATGCGTCGGCCGTACCGGCCTCTCTGCCGCCCTGCTTGGCAACACCGCCGAGCACGTGGTGGACAGGCTCAACTGCGACATTCTCATCCTCAAACCCGACGATTACAGCTGCCCTGTGGATGACAGGCGTCATCCTGCATAAGCGTTTCTTGCCCTCCCCCGGGACATGGCTATAATAAGCCGCTTATTTTTGTCCCGGGTTTGAGGCCATGCTAGAAGAGCTTAACGCCAAAGAGAAATACAGTTTCAACAAGCTGCAGAAACGCCTGCGGCGCAACGTGGGCCAGGCCATCGCCGACTTCAACATGATTGAAGAGGGTGACAAGATCATGGTCTGCCTGTCTGGCGGCAAGGACAGCTTTGCCATGCTCGACATCCTGATGAGCCTGAAGGCCAGCGCCCCCATCCATTTCGATCTGGTGGCCGTCAACCTGGATCAGAAACAACCCGGCTTCCCCGAGCACGTGCTGCCTGAATACCTGAGCACCCTCGGCATCGACTTCAAGATCGTGGAAGAAGATACCTACTCCATCGTCAAGGAGAAGGTACCGGAGGGCAAGACCACCTGCGCGCTCTGCTCCCGCCTGCGCCGTGGCATTCTGTATCGCACCGCCCAGGAGCTGGGTTGCACCAAGATCGCCCTTGGCCATCACCGTGACGACATCCTCGAGACTCTGTTCCTCAACATGTTCTACGGTGGCAAGCTCAAATCCATGCCCCCCAAGCTGGTGAGCGACGATGGCAAGAACGTGGTGATCCGCCCCCTGGCCTACTGCAAGGAGAAAGACCTGGTGCGCTATGCCGAGGTCAAGGCCTTCCCCATCATCCCCTGCAACCTGTGCGGCTCCCAGGAGAACCTGCAGCGCCAGGCCATCAAACAGATGATGCAGGAGTGGGATCGCCGCTTCCCGGGTCGTCTCGAAACCATGTTCACCGCCATTCAGGACGTGATCCCGAGCCACCTGCTCGATCACCAACTGTTTGACTTCAAGAGCATCAACCGCGACTCCGGCATCATCGACGGTGGCGACAAGGCATTTGATCCGCCAGAGCTGCCCAAGGCGCCGCTGCTGGACATCGACGAGATGGACATGCTGGACGTGATTGAGGTGCGCTAAGCCCCGTCACCCACAAAAAAGGAGCGCCAGGCGCTCCTTTTTTCATTCTGGCAATCTGCGGACTCGGGTCGCTACTCCTTGTGCAGCCAGGGGGTCAGGCGCAGGCTCTCCCCTTGCAGTTGCAGCTTGCCCTGGGCAAACCCCTTCAGCTGCGCATTGCTGAGCAGCAGTTGCCCCTGCTGCCAGGAGACGGCCTCCTGACGGGCACCCTCTACAAGGTAGGCTGTGCCTGCGGGCGCCACCATGGAGATCCTCACTCCTTCCATCTTGGGCAGGAAATACTGGCCGACCATGCCGGCCATCTTGTCGAGCAATCGCTGCATCTGCTGCTGGCGCGAGACAAGTTCGACCAGCGGCACCTCGGGTGTGGCGGGGGCGTCAGCCATCACCTGTACCGACAGATCGCAGGCGGCGTGGGCCTCGGTGAGCCCCACCACCACGATCGCCTTGTCGAGGTTGAGATCATCGTCATAGGGCAGACGCAGTTCGCCATCCACCGTGACCTCGGCGGGCACATCCCTGTCCGGGGTCGAGACCCGGGCCGAGGTGAGCCCGCATCGCCGACCGTTCTGTTGACTGGCCAGATAAAAGCCCAGTCTGGCGTGGCCAAATTCCCCCTTGGCGAAGGTCTTCATCTGGCTGTAGAAGGTGCCGTAGTCGAGTTCAAGGGACGGCTCAGCCTGTCCCAGCATGGGTACCAGCAGGAGCGCCGCCATCCCGTATCGCTTGTTCATATGCCATCCTTTTGCATCATGCTCCGGGCGGGTCGACACCGGCTGACCCCTGGTATCCCGTTATGCGTTGAAATGATCCGGGCCCTGCCCGTCGTTGCCACTGGCAACCTCGGTCACTTCGACTGCCACCCCACACAGATCCCGGTAGAGAATGCCCTTGCAGTTGAAGTAGAGCGGCGCCACCCAGATAAGTCCCAGCCCCATGGGGATGAGCGCCAGGAAGAAGAGTGCCAGCATGACCCCGTGCAGCAGCACTATGCTGGGCCAGCCCCGGGCAAAGAGCTTGAGGGAGACCAGAATGGCCTGAGCCGGGGAAAGACCGCGCTCCAGCACCAGAGGTACGGTAAACACCAGCCCCATGCCCACCAGGGCGGAAGGGATGAAGGCCAGCATCACCGGCACGCCCAGCAGCTCGAACAGGGGGCCAAACAGGCTGGTGATGAGGCTGCCGAGCAGACTCAGGCTGCCCAGGCGCAGGAAGTGACGGAAGAAGTCGAATACCTGGCTCGGCCGGGCGCGCACCCCCACCGACTGCTGCAACCCCAGCATGTCGAGGGAGGAGGTCATGGGTGACATGATCACCGTGACCAGCAGGCTCAGGATCAGGGCCATATCCATATCCCCTCCTTCACGGGCGACATAGGGCGTCAGCAAGGTATTGCTCAGCAGGATCCAGATTGCCATGACCCCGGCGATGGCCAGCGCCAATCCGAAACCGGTGCGACGAGTCTGTTGCCACCCCTCTTTCAACACCCCTTGCAGGTCCAGACGATATCCCTGGCTGAGGGACTGTTCGAGGGTTCCACCGATCCGCATTCTATTACTCAATTGACTGTCCAACATTCACTGACGACTGATCCAAGGTGGCACATTATAGCGGTTTGAACCGGCATGCGTAGCCGTTTTTCCTGTTATCTTCCGTTCAGAAAGCCATTGATACCAAAGGCCTTGCAGCCCTTCTTGATGAGGTTCCCCTCACCCTTGGCCCCTCTGTCCAACGGGAGTAGGATGATGGCGTGCGCTGGCGGACGAGATGTCCACTGGCTCTTCTCTCTCACACAAGGAAAACGGTCATGTCCGAACTGACGCTCTATCTTGCCCCCGGTACCTGTGCCATGGCGGTACGCATCGCTCTGGTGGAGGCCGGTGCCCCTCACCTTGTCAAGCGCCTGGATCTGGCCGCTGGTGAACAGCGCAGCCCCGACTACCTCGCCATCAATCCCAAGGGGCGAGTCCCGGCACTGGTGACGGAGCATGGCGTGCTGACCGAAACACCGGCCCTGCTGCTCTACGTGGCCCAGCGTTTTCCTAACGCCGGGCTGGCCCCATTGGATGACCCCTTCCTCCTGGCCAGGATGCAGGAGGTACACAGTTTCCTCGTCTCCACCGTCCATGTCGCCCATGCCCATGGACGCCGTCCCGGCCGCTGGGCCGACGATGAACAGGCCATGGCTGCCATGCAGGCCAAGATGCCGCAGAACATGCGCGATGGCTTTGACCAGGTTGAGCGCCACTATCTGGCCGGCCCCTGGGTACTGGGGGAGCGCTTCAGCCTGGCCGACATCTACCTCTTCGTGATTGCAGGCTGGCTCGAGAGCGACGGGGTGGCCATCAGCGAGTTTCCCAAGGTGGCGGATCACTATCAGCGCATGCTGGCCCGCCCCGCAGTGCAGGCGGCGCTCGCCCTCTGATCTCCTCGCGCCGGGTACGCCTTTTTGTACGGGCAACATCCGGCTACGCCTCTCAGACGGGTGCTCTTATGGCACCCGTTTCTTCTGAAATTGACCTGTCACTGAGATCGTTTTCACATTTTCGTCATCACTGCCTAGACCCGTTAACGGTTAACACCTATCTTTCGCCCTAATGACGCAACCGGTTGCGTAACCGATTGCCCAACTCGATATCCATATGCGGTCCCAGGCCGCCGAGGTGCTGTATGAAACGAGGCAAGCTGCTCAATGCTCCCTTAAGCGCGCTGGTCGCGCAGATGGGCCACACCGACGAGATCACCGTCTGCGACGCTGGCCTGCCCATTCCGACGGGCCCCGAGCGCATCGATCTGGCGCTGATGGCGGGCACCCCCAGCCTTGAAACCGTACTGACCGCCTTGCTCACCGATCTGGTGGTGGAGAAGGTGATCATGGCAAGCGAGATCAAGGCGATCAGCCCCGCCACCCATCAGGCGCTGGTGGATCAGCTGGAGGCGCACGCCGTGGCTCAAGGCAAGCCCATCACCATCGAGTACTGCCTGCACGAAGCGTTCAAGGCTCGCTCCCGCCAGAGCAAGGCGATCGTGCGCAGCGGTGAGGTGACTCCCTACGCCAACCTGATCCTCTGCGCCGGTGTGGCGTTTTAAGCCTCTTCAAGGAAGCTGCAAATGAGCACAACCTCCCCCCTCTCACCCATTCTGGAGCTGACCGGGATCGTCAAGACCTTCCCCGGTGTGCGCGCCCTCGACGAAGCGGGTCTTCGGGTCTATCCGGGCCAGGTGATGGCCCTGCTCGGCGAAAATGGCGCTGGCAAGTCGACCCTGATGAAGGTGCTGACCGGCATCTACCAGGCCGATGCCGGCAGCATCAGCTATCGCGGCCAGCCGGTGCACTTCAAGGGCCCCCGCGACTCTCAGGATCAGGGGATCAGCATCATCCACCAGGAGCTGAACCTGCTGCCGGAATTGTCGATTGCCGCCAATATCTTCCTCGGCCGCGAACCGCGCACCCGTTTTGGCAGCATCGACCACAAGCAGTTGCGTGAGCGTGCCAGCGGTCTGCTGGCGCGACTTGGCGTCAAGCACGGCCCGGATACCCGACTCGGGGATCTCTCCATCGGTGAACAGCAGATGGTAGAGATCGCCAAGGCGCTGTCGTTCGATGCCAGCGTCATCATCATGGACGAGCCCACCGATGCCCTCACCGACACCGAGACCGAGCGGCTCTTCACCGTCATTCGTGAACTGCGCGAGCAGGGGTGCGGCATCGTCTACATCTCCCATCGCTTGAAGGAGATCTTCGAAATCTGCGATCGGGTCACCGTGCTGCGCGATGGCAAGTGGATCGGCGAGCAGGCGGTGAGCGATCTCGATGAAGACAGGATCATCGAGATGATGGTGGGTCGCCGGCTGGAAGAGCAGTACCCGCGCCTCGCCCGCGAGCTCGGCCCGGTCAGCCTGCAGGTGAACGATCTGGCTGGCCCCGGCGTGCGCGGGGTGAGTTTCTCCCTGCGTCAGGGGGAAATTCTGGGCTTTAGCGGCCTGATGGGCTCCGGCCGCACCGAGCTGATGAAGCTTATCTATGGCGCCAGCCCCATCAGCGCCGGTGAAGTGCAAGTTGACGGCCATGCGCTGGTGCCCAAAAGCCCGGCGGATGGGTTGGCCGCCGGCATCGCCTATATCTCCGAGGATCGCAAGGGCGACGGCCTGGTGCTGGAGCTGTCGGTGCGCGAAAACATGAGCCTGTGCGCCCTCGGCGAGTTCATTCGTGGCGGCAAGATTGACGGCAAGGCCGAGCGCCAGGCGGTAGGGGACTATGTGCGTCTGTTCAACATCAAGACCCCGAGTCAGGATCAGCTGATAAAACTGCTCTCCGGCGGCAACCAGCAGAAGGTGGCCATCGCCAAGGGGCTGCTGACCCGGCCCAAGGTGCTGATCCTGGATGAGCCGACCCGCGGCGTCGACGTGGGGGCGAAGAAGGAGATCTATCAGCTCATCAACCAGTTCAAGAAGGAGGGGATGAGCATCATCCTGGTCTCCTCCGAGATGCCGGAAGTGCTCGGCATGAGTGATCGCATCATGGTGATGCACGAAGGGCGCATCAGCGCAGAATTCAACACCCGCGATGCCAATCAGGAGAAGCTGATGGCAGCGGCAGTCGGTAAACAGTGGCAAGCAGAGCAAGAGGCAGCACAATGACAACCCAAACCCTTTCCCGCCGCGGCGTCATGAGCAAGGCCTGGTGGATCGAGAACAAGTCCCTGGTCGCGCTGCTGGTGCTGATCGGCGTGGTCTCCTTCCTGAGCCCCAACTTCTTCACCGCCGACAACCTGCTCAACATCCTGCGCCAGACATCGGTCAACGCCATCATGGCGGTCGGCATGACGCTGGTCATCCTCACCGCCGGCATCGATCTGTCGGTCGGCTCGGTACTGGCCTTGTGCGGCGCCCTGGCCGCCACCATGGTGGCCATGGAGCTGCCCATCGGCCTGGTGATCCCCCTCACCCTGGGGGCCGGCGCCCTGCTTGGCAGCATCAGCGGCCTCATCATCGCCAAGGGCAAGGTACAGGCGTTCATCGCCACCCTGGTCACCATGACCGCCCTGCGCGGCGTCACCATGGTCTACACCGAGGGGCGCCCCATTTCCACCGGCTTCAGTGACGGCGCCGATCACTTCGCCTGGCTCGGGACCGGCTACCTGCTGGGTCTGCCGGTGCCCATCTGGCTGATGGCCATCGTCTTCCTGCTGGCCTGGTACCTGCTCAACCATACTCGCCTGGGCCGCTACATCTATGCCCTCGGCGGCAACGAATCGGCCACCCGCCTCTCCGGTATCAATGTGGCTCGGGTCAAGCTCGCGGTGTATGGTCTGTGCGGCATGCTGTCGGCACTGGCCGGACTCATCGTCACTTCCCGCCTCTCCTCCGCCCAGCCCACTGCCGGCATGGGGTACGAGCTGGATGCCATCGCCGCCGTGGTGCTGGGGGGCACCAGCCTGATGGGGGGCAAGGGCCGTATCATGGGTACCCTGATCGGTGCCCTCATCATCGGCTTCCTCAACAATGCCCTCAACCTGCTCGACGTCAGCTCCTATTACCAGATGATCGCCAAGGCCAGCGTGATTTTGCTTGCCGTGATGATCGATAACAAAAGCAACCGTTAACAAGCCACGCCACACACAAGGAATGAAATGATGAAAAAGCTCAATACCCTGCTCGCTGCCGCCATCATGTCCGTGCTGGGCACCGCCCAGGCCGCGGATCACACCCTGGCGATGGTGGTCTCCACCCTCAACAACCCCTTCTTCGTCACCATGAAGGAGGGGGCCGAAGCCAAGGCCAAGGAGCTTGGCTACGAGCTGGTGGTGCTGGACTCCCAGAACGACCCGGCCAAGGAGCTCTCCAACGTGGAAGATCTCACCGTGCGCAAGGTCAACGCCATCCTGATCAACCCGACCGACTCCGAAGCGGTGGGCAACGCCATTCGCCTGGCCAACAAGGCGAACATCCCGGTGCTGACCCTGGACCGCGGCGCAGCCCAGGGTGACGTCAAGGCCCACATCGCCTCTGACAACGTGGCCGGTGGCAAGCTGGCTGGCGACTTCATCGCCGAGAAGCTGGGCAGCGGTGCCAAGGTGATCCAGCTGGAAGGGATCGCAGGTACCTCCGCCGCCCGTGATCGCGGCGAAGGCTTCGCCCTGGCGGTCACCGCCAACAAGCTGCAGGTGCTGGCCTCCCAGCCCGCCGACTTTGATCGCACCAAGGGTCTGAACGTCATGGAGAACCTGCTGGCCGCCCATCCGACCGTGCAGGCAGTGTTCGCCCAGAACGACGAGATGGCGCTGGGTGCCATCCGCGCCGTGCAGGCCGCCGGCAAAGAGGTGATGATCGTGGGCTTTGACGGCACCGACGATGGCAAAGCCGCCGTGGCCAAGGGTAAACTGGCCGCCACCGTGGCCCAGCAGCCCGCCCTCATCGGCGCCATCGGCGTGGAAACCGCCGACAAGGTGCTCAAGGGTCAACCGGTGGAAAAATCCATCCCGGTACCGCTGCAAATCGTCAACAAGTAAGTTGTTGGGGGGAGGTTCGCCTCCCCTCTCTTTTTCCGCCAGTGCCGCCTGGTCTAGGTCCACCCAGACCAGGATGTACTCAACCAAGGGTGATAGGAATGAATCGTCTCGTAGTCCTCGGCAGCGTGAATGCGGATCATGTGCTGCGCGTCCCCCACTTTCCCCGCCCCGGTGAAACCCTGACCGGCCACAGCTATCAGGTCGTTCCCGGCGGCAAGGGTGCCAATCAGGCGGTGGCCGCCGCTCGGTTAGGTGCAGAAGTCTCCTTCATCGCCCGCATCGGTGATGATGCCATCGGCCACCAGATGAAAACCGGGTTTGCCAACGACGGCATCGACGTCAGCGCCGTCGAACTCGACCCCAGGCTCCCCACCGGCATCGCCATCATCTATGTGAGCGACGAGGGGGAGAACAGCATCGGCATCTCCGCCGAAGCCAACGGCGCCCTCACCCCGGCCGTGGTGCAAGGTCACGAGGCGATGATCGCCGCCGCCCACACCCTGCTGCTGCAACTGGAAGTGCCGCTCGAGAGCGTGGAGGAAGCGGCCCGTCTGGCCCGTGCCCACGGCACCCGGGTGGTGCTCAACCCCGCCCCCGCGCGCCCGCTCTCAAGGGATCTGCTGGCGCTGGTGGACCTCATCACCCCCAACCAGACCGAGGCCGAGCTGCTGACCGGCGTCAAGGTGACGGACGAAGCGAGCGCCCGGGAGGCTGCCGCCCGCTTCCACCAGATGGGCATCGGTGAGGTGATGATCACCCTGGGGTCTCAAGGGGTCTATTGCAGCAAGGGGCAGCAACAGGCGCTCATGCCGGGTTTTCGGGTCAAGGCGGTGGATACCACGGCGGCCGGGGATACCTTCAACGGCGCCTTCCTGGCGGCCGAGCTAGCGGGCGCCGACTTTGACGCTGCCGTACGCTTTGCCCACGGGGCGGCGGCACTCTCCGTCACCCGGTTTGGTGCCCAGAGCTCCATTCCGAGCAAGCAGGAGGTCGATGCCTTCCTCCTTGAACAGACTGCGCAGGGGCACTGATGGCCAATATCAAGGAGGTGGCCGCGCTGGCGGGGGTGTCGACCACCACCGTCTCCCACGTCATCAACGAGACCCGCTTCGTCGCCGAAGAGACCCGGGAGCGGGTCTTCGCGGCCATGCGCGATCTCAACTATGCCCCGAGCCTGGTGGCCCGCAGCCTCAAGGTAAAGGAGACCAACAGCATCGGCATGCTGGTCACCACCTCCAGCAACCCCTTCTTCGCCGAGGTGGTGCGCGGGGTGGAGCGCTACTGCTTCGAGCAGGGTTACAACCTGATGCTGGGCAACACCGAAGGACAGGCCGAGACCGCGCTCTCCTACCTCAAGATGATGCTCAGGAAACGGGTCGACGGCCTGCTCATCATGTGCAGTGAAGGGCAGCAGGAGGTGTTCAACCAGCTCGACTGGCTCAAGAGCCTGCCGGTCGTGGTGATGGACTGGGGCATGGAGAACGGCGAGGTGGATCTCATCGCCGACAACTCCCATCGTGGCGGCTACCTGGCAACCCGCCATCTGCTCGGGCTGGGTCACACTGCCATCGGTTGCATCACGGGCCCCCACAGCCGCGCCCCGGCCAACCAGCGCCAGGCGGGTTTCGAGCAGGCGATGCAGGAGGCCGGGCTCACCGTCAATCCGGGCTGGATCCAGGAGGGAGACTTTGACTGCGCCAGCGGTGCCGCCGCCATGACCCGCCTGCTGGCACTGCCAGAGCGTCCCACCGCGCTGTTTGTCTGCAACGACATGATGGCCATGGGGGTCATCAGTGCCGCCCATCAGGCGGGCCTGGTGATCCCCCGCGATCTCTCCATCGTCGGCTATGACAACGTGGCGCTGGCCCAGTTCATGTCTCCCCCGCTCACCACGGTCAATCAACCGAAAGAGGAGCTGGGCCGCCTGGCCGTCACCCGGCTGCTGGCGCGTATCAACGGCGAGCCTATCGCGAACCGCATGATCACCGTGGACCCGGACCTGGTGATCAGACACTCCTGCGCTCCCTTTTCCTCACCGGACAGCAAACCAGTTTAAGTGTCAGCAAGCAGCAGAAGGGCGGCCATGAGCCGCCCTTCTGTGTATTGTCTCCTTGGTATCGGCCCCGAGACTGTATAAGCCACCACTCAACTCAGCTTGAGATCATCCTCTTGCTGCGCCTCTCCCCGGGGAGCCAGGCGCAGCAGCCCCAGCGCCGTTGCCAACGGCTGGAGCAGCGCCTCGTACCCGGAGGGTGCTGGCAGCCAGTAGCGAATTGGCCAGCCCGCCTGCAGCAGTTCGGGGGCGCTGCTGCCAAGCTCGCTCAGCGCCAGCATGCAGCCACACTCGCGCATCTTCTCAAGCAGGGTGGCATCCGGTATCAGCGCAGGCAATGCCAGAATCAGCCTCCTCTGTGGCAAGGGGGGCAGGCTCGCCAGCAGAGGGGTCAGTTGGGCAGGCTGATGAAGCCTTACCAGCAAGGTGCCACTGCATGGCTCTTCTGTCAGCCATCGCGCCATCACGGGCCCAAGGACACCACGCTCCTGCATCCAGCCCACGTCACAGGGCTGCTGGCTCACCCGCCAGCGCAGGCTGATCGCCGTCACCGGCACGCCCTGCTCGTCTCTCATCGGCTCGCAGAGGGTCTCCAGGGGGGAAGGGGCGGCCCCCGCCAGCCATTCCCGCAGTTGGTGCAACTGCCGCTGGGCCATGTGGAGGTCAGCCTTCATCGCACTCTGATACCACACCAGGGTGGTCCCCTCACGCTTGGCCTCGTTCAATGCCAATATGGCCTGCTCCAATAGCTCATCGGCATCCTCGCCACCCTCGCACCTGGCCACTCCGAAGCGACACGCCAGATCAAAGCTGCTTTCCCGGGTCACGAACTCAAACTGCAACAGGCTCACCATGGCCGCCATGCGGGCATCGAGATCTCCCTCTTCGTCGTCCAGCACCACGGCGAACTCATCGCCCCCCAACCGGTACGCACGGCCGGGGCATGCCTGACGCAACCGGGCCGCGACCGCCTGCAGCAGGCGATCACCAACCTGGTATCCGAGCAGATCATTGACCTGCTTGAACCGCTTCAGATCCAGCACCGCCAGCGCCTGGACCCGATCTTGCAGCAGGGATTGCCTGAGCTGCCCCTGCAAGGCCCGACGGTTGCCAAGCCGGGTCATGGGATCGAGCAGGGAGAGGCGACGATTCTGCAGATTGGTTCGAATGAGAGCAAAGACCAGCACACAGCCCATCACCAGCAGGATCAACTGCCAGATCTGGATCCAGAACAGGCTCTGACGCAACTGGTTGAGGGAGGCTTCCCGCTCCTGGCCGGAAAGGATCTGATCCCCAATCTGCTCCACCTGATGGATCAAACCGGTCAGCCGGACGAGGGCAAGATCGAGGGCTTTCCCCCTCTTCAGCTCCCCGGACTGCATCTGGGGATCCAGCCCTTTGAGTTCGTCAAAGAGCCGTTCAAGCACCTCCCCCAACCCATGCCTCGCCCGCGCATCGGCGGTCTCGGTACTGATCAGGAACACATCCAGCCGGTTCCACAACAGATCGTAATCCAGGCTCAGGGCCGCCATGTCGAGCGCCCCGGCACGGTAGAGGCGCACATCATAGAGAAAGCGCTGGGACTCCTGCATTACCTGGCTGATGTTCCAGTGGGTGTTGCGGTAGAACATGTCAACGAGCTGTTCGTGCCGACTCTGCAGCAGCAGCCCCCAGAGGGACGAGAAGAGAAACAGCAGGGAAATGGCTGCAAGCAGCAGGTTATCTCGCTGTCGTCGCGTCACGGGACAACCTCGATGCGGATCACCTGCCAGACCATGTTGTTGTGGATGGCGGACACATCCATGTCGGGATGAGCCGAGAGGGGGACCAGCAGCCAGAGCGGCCCTTTATTGCGACGGGTGAGCGGTTTGTCATCCTGGTAACGCACCAGGGTCAGCGGCACCTTGGCAAACAGGGAGAGATCGACCCGCTGCTGGTAGCCATTGAGTGCGGCGACATCGATGGCGCTGGCACTATCCACCTGCTGCGCCGCCAGCACGCTCTTCAAGGTCGGGCCACGATAGCGGTGAGTGCCGAGGGTCCAGGGCGTCGCCGTCTCGAACTCCACTTGTGGCAAGGCTGCCAACGCCGCCTCATCCAGGGTGATTTCCCGCTTGTCCGGCAGGATCAGTTGCAATAGCGAAGAGGAGGAAGCCTGGGTACCGAACGAGAAAAGCACCAGCAGGAGAGAGGCCATCCCGCGCGTTGGAAAGTTCATGACATGTTGTGCCAACTGCATCTTGAAGTTAGGTGTCAGTGTGGCGATTTCAGTGGGTCAATGCAACTGTGTGAAAAATCAATAGTTATGGGCCCCGCATCTCCATCCAGTTATGTCCCTCGACGGTGAGAGGCTGATGCACACCGCAACTTTGCAGGAGTTCATCCACAAAAGCGGGCACCAGCAAGGAAGCCGGACCATAACGTTTTTCATCAAACTGGCTGCCCACTTCGCTCGGCTCCAGATTGAGCTCCACCGTATGGGCACCGTTCAGGCCGGCCTCATGGACGAATCCGGCGGCAGGGTAGACCGCCCCGGAGGTCCCGATGGAGATGAAGAGATCGCACTGAGCCAGAGCCGAGTAGATGCGGTCAAGCCCGAGGGGCATCTCCCCGAACCAGACCACATGGGGGCGCAGCGGGTGGGGAAACTGGCAGCAGGAACACAGCTCTTCCTGATGGAGATCCCCGCGCCACTCGATCACCTGACCCGAGCCCGGGCAGCGGGCCTTGAGCAACTCGCCGTGCATGTGGATGAGGTTCTTGCTGCCGGCACTCTCGTGCAGGTTGTCGATGTTCTGGGTGACCAGGGTGACGCGCCCCGGCAGCAGGCGCTCCAGACGGGCCAATGCATAGTGGGCCGGATTGGGGTGGATCTCGGCGCGCTGCAACTGATGGCGCCGTGCATTGTAGAAACGTTGTACCAGTTCGGGATCCCGCGCATAGCCTTCAGGGGTGGCCACGTCCTCCACCCTGTGCTCTTCCCACAGGCCATCACAGGCCCGGAAGGTCTTGATACCGGATTCGGCCGAGATGCCGGCACCGGTGAGGATCACGATATGTTTGGCTGACTGCACCATGGTTGTTCTCCTCCAACGGGTAACAGGCTGACCTTAGCACAGGAGCAAGAAGCGGCCCATTCGCCCTTGGTCTTAGGTCGATGGGAGCACAAAGCTCGCCATGGGCGCGAGATCCAGCCTGGCAAAGACCATCTCCCGTCCTGTCACCAGGGTAAGCGGCAACCCGAGCCCCTTGAGCAGAGCCAGCATGGGGCGATTCTGGCCGAGCACTTCCGCCGTCCACTCCCGGATCCCCTCCCCGTATGCCAGTCGCGCAAGCGCCAGCAGGATGCGACGCCCGGCGCCGCGATGCTGAAAATGATCCGCGACGATGCAGGAGAACTCGGCCCTGTCCGGGTGCAGGCGCCGGCGCACGGACTGGGCCATGGCAAGCGGCGTCCCCTGCTCGTCGGTCAGCAGCAATCCTATCTGGGGTTCTCTGGGGTAGTCGAGAAAGAAGGTGAGCTGCTCGGCCGTCGCAGGCTGCTTGGCCCGCATGAAGCGCAAATAGACGCTCTGCTCGCTCAGGGCGTCATAGGCCGCGCTTATCCGCTCCGGGTCGCTGCCCGCCAGCTCCTGCAAGCGGCAAATCAGCCCCCCCACCACCATCGTCATCGGCAGGTCGCCCCGTGAGGCGGGAGCCGTCCAACCCGTCATCCCCTGCCACAAGCGCGTCTCATCGAGCGGCCAGCAAAGATAGCGAGCCATTCACCAGCGCCCTGCCACGCCGCGATCCTGCCACTGGGCGGCATCCTGCAGGTTGAAGGGGTCGTCGAGGTAGAGCGCGATGCCAAGCTCCCGGGAGCGCTGGATGAAGCGGGCCAGCAAGGAGTCGGCTGCCATCGCCTCCAGCTCGGGCAGCAGGTGTTGCCCGAGCAGCAGGGATTGCAACGGCAGACGCTCGATGAGATCAAACGGCAGGTGCTGGGCATGATCGAGCAGCAGCGCGAGTCTGGCCCCCGCGAGGCTCGCCTGCAGCACCAGGGCGAAACGGTCCGCCTGGCTCAGCAGGTGATCCCGTCGGTGGATGACCAGGGTCAGCTCGCTTGCTTCTCGTCCATGCTGCTCGAGCCAGAGCTTGAGCGGCTCCCAGTGAGGGGAAAGGCCGCTCAGGCTCAGCCAGATCGGCAGCGTGCAGGAGGCCGCATCTGCCAGCAGCCCAAGCTGTCCTCTCGCCTCTCCCTGCCAGCTACGCACGGTGCGCTTGAGCCCGCCCAGCCTGCGCTGACGCTGGGGGCCAAGATAGAGCATCTTGAGCAGACGTAGCAGATCGTCGCTTTGCAGCGGCTTGGCCAGGGCGGCCAGCACGTTGAAACCCGCATCGTGCAGGAGACGCCGGGCGCCGTCTATCAGGGTCTGATCATGAGCGGAAAGCAGGATGATGGGCAGACCGCTGTGGCGATACTGGGGATGGCTCATCAGCAGGCTGATGGCATCCTGCTCCGCCAGACTGAGATCACAGATAAGCAATCTCACGCCCCCCTCTTCCAGCGCCTTGAGGCACCCTTCGCCATCCTGAACCCAGTGGCAGGGCAACCCCAGTCCCTGGATCTCCTGCTGAATACAGGCTCCCTGGAAGGGGTGATCTTCGAGCAGCAGGATCTGGCACTGGGCGAGCCAGGCACGCCACCCCTGCTCCCGTGCCTGCAACCCCTCGAGCCAGGGATCGCTGAGGCGATAGATCCCCACCCCGGGAGCCAGCAGATGAGGCAGATAGTCGGCCCCCTGATGAGAGGCAGGATCGAACAGGGCGATGGCCCCGGCGGCAAACAGCCCTTCCCATTGCCAGCCGGCATCGGGTCGGGTGCGGTGCAGATTGGCATAGGCCGGCAGGCCCGCCCCCTTGACCGCCTGATGGGAGACGGCGTCCAGGGCATAGACGCTGACCGGGTAAAACGTTGGCTCCTGGCTGTCATCAGACTCCAGCAAGGCCATCAACTCTTCATCTGTGATGATCATGTCATGCTCTCTCGCCCAGTTGTCGGCAGACCTCTTCCACGCACTGCCTCAAGGCGGCTCCAAGGGGATGCCCGGGGGCCTCCTGCCAACGGTCGATCACCTCTACCAGGGGGGTAGCCCCCACCATTTTGGCGGCCCCCTTCATCTTGTGTAAAGCCGTATTGAGGGCCTTCTCGTCCCCTTGTGTGACACACCGCTCAATGTCGGCCAGATCCTGGTGAACCGATGCCAGATAGATGTCAACGAGGGCCGGGCTGAGGGACACGGGCAGGGAAAGGGCTGCCGTTGGCTGCGGTGCCTTCCCCCCGTCATGGGGGCCAAAGACGGTACGAAGCAGTACGGCCAGATCCCTGAGCAAGACGGGTTTGTCCAGATGGCCCTGACAGCCGCATTCCGCCAGTCGCTGCGCCGCCTGCTCGCTGAGATCCGCAGTGATCACGTAGACGGGTAGATGCTGCCAGCGTTCATCGGCGTGCAATTGCCTGCAGAGCTCGGCGCCGTCCATCACCGGCATCTGCAGATCCGTCAGCACCAGATCCACCGACTCCGATTGCAGGATCTCCAGTGCCAGACGGCCATTGGCCGCGCTCAATACCCGGGCCCCCAGCTGACCCAGCTGCATGCTGATCAGCATTCTGTTCACCTCGTGATCTTCCACCAGCAGCACCCGCCTGCCTGCCCCCGGCAGGTCCGTGATCTCCTCGGCGCCACGGACGAGTCTGGGCTGCAGCAGGCTGACCACGGAGCCCGGGATCCAGGGTTCCCCCTGCCAGTACCAGGCGCGCAAGCCCCCATCGTCCTGCATGGCCCCAAGGCAAGGTGCCGCCGGATCCTCGGCCACGCCAAACTCTGCGAGCCAGGCCCGCATATATTCGAGCTCCCCGGGCAACAGTTGCAGGGAGACCGTCTTGACGCGCGGTTGCCAGGGCGCCTTCTCCTGCGCATGCCTGAGGGGCAACGAGCAGAGGAAACGGCTACCCCCGCGAGCCAGAGGCTCGACCCGGATCTCGCCCCCCATCTGCTCCATCAACTGGCGGCAGATGGCTAGCCCAAGCCCGGTTCCCTGGGCTCTGGGCTGGCCAGGCTCCTCCCCTTGTTCGAAGGGCAGGAACAACCGGGGCAACAGCTCGGCACTGATCCCGGGCCCCTCGTCATCCACCCCGCACACAATCCACTCCCCTTGTCGCCGGGCCCAGAGCACCACCTCTCCCCGCTCGCTGAACTTGATGGCGTTGGAGAGCAGGTTGTGCAGCACCTGTTGCACCCGGTGGGGATCGAGTTCCATCAAGGCGGGCAGCGCCGGGTCGAGCGCCAGGCGCAGTTGCAGATGGCGGGATCGCGCCTTGGACCAGTGCACCGCCGCCACGTGCTCGCACAGCTCCACCAGATCCGTGGGCTGTACGGAGAGGCGCAACTGACGCGTCTCGTTGCGGCTGAAGTCGAGCACATCGTTGAGCAGTCCGAGCAGTTCATTGCCCGCCTGTCTGACATGGGCCAGAGCCGAGGCCTGCTCTGCATTGAGTCCGGTCTGCTCGAGCCACTCCAGCAAGCCGAGCATGGCGTTCATGGGGGTGCGGATCTCGTGGCTCACGGCGGCCAGGAAGCGTCCCTTGGCAAGCACGGCCTGCTGGGCCTGCTCGTGGGAAAGTTGCAGGGAGTGCTCCTGCTCCACCCTGGCCGTCACATCCTGCACCACCCCGTAGATCCGCCACCCCTCCCCCTGACGGCGCCCCCTGCCGGAAAATTGCAGCCAGCGAGTTCCCTTGGCGGGGTGCTGATAGCGCAGCAGATGGGAGAAAGGTCGCCCGGCTTGCAGCATGGCCAGCATGGGGGCTCGCATCTCGCGCCTGTCCTGGTGGGAGATGCGAGTCAGGGTCTCGTTGGGATTGACCCGGATCTGCTGGCTCGCCAGCCCCAGCAGTTCGTGACTGCCCCGGCTCACAAACTCCACACGGGTGATGGCTCCCCCCAGCAGGGTGAATTGCAGCACCACACCGGGCACCGTATTGGTGAGGGCGCGCAGGCGCCGCTCTGCCTGACGCAGCAGGCGGGTACGCTCGCGCAGGGCGCTGATGTCGGAGAGGGCGATCAGATCCCCTGCCGGTGCCTGGGGGCCCAGTCGCAAGGGGATCTGGGCATAGGAGTAGACCTGCTCGTGCAGCGCCAGCTCCCCTTCGGCGCCCTGCAACTGTGGCGCGGGCAGCACCAGATCGGCGGCGTAGCGCGCCTCCATGCGCTTGGCCCGCTTGTTGCGCTTGATCACCTCCCCTTTGTTATTGCGCAAGAACACGGGAACGGGGAGCGCCTGGAAGAGAGACTCCCTGAACTTGCTTTCCAGCGCCAGCGCCTGCTCCACCTTGTGACGCTCGCGGGCCTCCTGGGCCAGTTGCTGACGGGATCGCCAGACTGACCAGATCACTGCCATGCTGATCAGCAGTGCCAGCAACACGGAGCCAAGCCAGAAACCGTAGCTGACCCCTTCCTGCTGGTTGACCACCAGGCGGCGCCAGCGTTGCACCAGCTCGTCCACCTGCCGATCATTGAGGGTCATCAGGCTCTGATCCAGCACCCCTGCCAGGCTGGTCTGTTCCGGCCGGATGGCAAAGCCGAGGCCGAAACGCTCCGGCAATTCGGTGATGGTCAGCTCGCTCAACTGGTTGTTTCGAATGGGATATTGGAGCTGATACAACTCCGCCAGCATGGCCTGGGCATCCCCATGCCGCACCGCCACCAATCCCTGCAGCAGGTTGTCGGTCACCTCCCACTCATGCTGGCCGAACCGGGCAAGCAGGCCGGGATCATAGAGCATTCTCGGGACCACCACCTTGCCACTGACGTCCGCGAGGGAGACAGGCCCCCTCTTGCTGCGACTGACCAGAGCATAGCGGCTGGTCGCCACCATCCTAGTGAAGTCGAACTCCTTGTTCAGGGCGGCGGACTCCATCAGCCCGACCATCATGGCGGCATCGCCACTGCGCAGCAATGCCAACGCCTCCTCCCGGCTAGCGGCGGGCACCAGCTCGAAGCGCAGTCCCGTCTGCCGACTCACTTCCCGCAAGACGTCCGCACTCCAGCCAATGAGCTCTCCCTGCTGGTTGACGCCGCTGTATGGCATGAAACCGGGATCCGCCACCATCTTGATGGTGTGGGCCTTGCCGACCAACCAGGCCTGCTCCTTGTCGGTAAAATGCAGGGGATTCACATCCTGCTCACCCTGAGGCAGATACTTGCCCAGATCCCGGTAGAGACTGCCCGGCGGCAAATAGCGGATGGCCGTATCCACCAGCTCCAGCAACTCGGGCTGGTTGCGCATCATCAGCCGGTAGCTGATGACCAGATCATCGCTGCGAAGACGGCGAAGGCGCAGCCCTTCATCCGGGAATTCCCGCATCAGATAGCGCAGTTGCAGATAATCGCCGAGATAGGCGCTGCCCTTGCCGGCCACCAGGGCACCATACCAGTTCTCGGCATCGGTCAGCTGTTGCTGGGATGAACCAGGATAGAGACGCTTCAGGATCTCCTGGGCCTGCCAGATAGGTGACACCAGAAACTGCGCCTGATCGAGCTCACCCCGATAGAGGATGGCGGACTCCGCTTCCATCATGGCCCGACTCAAGACGGTATCGCTCGAGTTCGACCGGGCAGGCCCGACGTGAGGAATGAGATCGCAGCGCCCGTTCAGCAGATCCTGCGTCATGGCTGCCCAGCTCGGCCGCTTCTCGACATGCACCGGTACCGGCAACAGCTCTGCCAACCGCGTCATGCGATCGATAAGCAGGCCCCCCTCCGCCTCCAGATAGGGAGGACGTTGCAGGGCCGGGTAACAGAAGGTCAGTCCGGTGAGCGAATCGGCATAAGCCTGGGCACCCGGTGACAGCGGGAGTATGGCAGCACGCAGTGGCAAGGCCAGCAGCGCGCCGGACAACAGAAGGATTTTTATCATCTGAATGGAAAAGCCAGGCGATTGCCTGGCTTTTTGTCACTCGTTGGGTTCAACATTTTCTACCCTGGCCTTGAGCTTCTGGCCGGGCCGGAAGGTCACCACGCGACGGGCGCTGATGGGAATATCCTCCCCCGTCTTGGGGTTGCGTCCGGGACGCTGGTTCTTCTCGCGAAGATCGAAGTTACCGAAGCCGGAAATCTTGACCTGTTCGCCACGCTCGAGCGCCTGTCTGATCTCCTCAAAGAAGGCTTCCACCATATCTTTGGCTTCACGCTTGCTCATCCCGAGCTGGGTGAACAGGTGCTCTGCAATGTCGGCTTTGGTAAGCGCCATAGATCAATCCCTCAAGGATGCATTCAACTCTTCACCGAGGGCCCGCACGACATTGTCCACGGTCTCGGCGATCTCTTTCTCCTCCAGGGTGCGCTGGGTGTCTTGCAACACCAGGCTGATGGCCAGGCTCTTCTTGTCCTCTGCCATACCAGCGCCCTGGTATACGTCGAACAAGTTTATTCCAACTAACTGATTTCCGCCAACTTTTTTAATTACTGCCAGAACGTCGCCTGCCAGGATCTGTCTGTCAACCACCACGGCGATGTCGCGACGGTTGGCCGGGAACTTGGATACTTCGGCAGCAACCGGCACCTTGGCCGGCGTCAGTTTGTCCAGCTCCAGCTCGAACATGACAGCGCGGCTCTTGAGCCCCAGCTTCTTCTCGAGGCTCGGGTGGATCACGCCGATGTGGCCGATCACGACGCCATTGCGCAGAATGGCTGCACTCTGGCCCGGATGCAGGGCACTGTGCTCGGTGCGCTCGAAGGTGAAGGTAGCCCCTTCTGCAGTCAGATCCAGTACCGCTTCCAGGTCACCCTTCAGATCGAAGAAGTCGACGGGACGGGCCTTGACATCCCAGTGCTCGTCCCCCTGGTTGCCGGTGATGATGCCGGCCAGCATGGGTTCCTGACGGATGCCGTTCTCGGCATTCTCGTCCTTGATGAAACGCAGGCCCTGCTCAAACAGGCGCACGCGTGGCTGCTGACGGTTCTGGTTGTAGACCACCGCCTGCACCAGACCCGGGAACAGAGAGACGCGCATGGCGGACATCTCGACCGAGATCGGGTTCGGCAGCACGATGGCATCGCTCTGCGGGAACAGGGTCTGCTGAGCCTTGGGATCCACGAAGCTGTAGGTGATCGCTTCCTGGAAACCGCGGTCAACCAGCAGGTCGCGCACCCGCTTCAGGGTCACCTGTCCTTCAGCCTGCTCCACCATCGCCAGAGAGGCGGCGGGTTTCAGGTTCGGGATGTTGTTGTAGCCGTAGATGCGGGCCACTTCCTCGATGAGGTCTTCCTCGATGGCGATGTCGAAACGCCAGGAGGGAGCCAGCGCGGTCCAGCCGTCAGTATCCACGGTTACCTGCATGCCCAGACGAGTCAGAATTTCGACCACCTGCGCATCCGCCACGCTGATGCCGATCACCTTGTCGAGCTTGGTGCGGCGCAGCTTGATGGGGGCAGCCTTGGGCAAATGGGCATCGGATTTGACTTCGATGACCGGACCCGCTTCACCGCCGCAGATGTCCAGCAGCAGACGGGTGGCACGATCCATCACCTTGGCCTGCAGCTCGGGATCCACCCCGCGCTCGAAGCGGTGGGAAGAATCGGTATGCAGACCGTAGGCACGGGCACGGCCGGTGATGGAGAGCGGCGCGAAGAAGGCGCACTCCAGCAGGATGTCGGTGGTGGTCTCGGAGACACCGGTGCGATCGCCGCCGAAGATGCCGGCCATGCAGGCAGGGCCTTTGCCATCGGCAATCACGAGCGTGGTCTCTTTGAGCTTCACCTCGTTGCCATCGAGCAGGGTCATGGGCTCGTCGGCACGGGCGCGACGCACCACCAGTTCCCCTTCAAGCGTCGCCAGGTCGAAGGCGTGCATCGGCTGGCCGTATTCCAGCAGCAGGTAGTTGGTGATGTCAACGATGGCGTCGATGGAACGAATACCGCCACGGCGCAGCTTCTCCTGCATCCAGAGCGGGCTCTGGGCGTGCAGGTTCAGCCCCTTGATGACACGGCCGAGATAACGGGGGCAATCTGCCGGCGCTTCAACCCGGATCGGGAAGGTTGCATCGATAGTGGCAACAGCCGGCGCCCAGGTTGGCTCGACCACATCCACGCTGTTGAGCACGCCGATTTCACGGGCAAGACCCGCGATGCCGAGGCAGTCGGCACGGTTCGGGGTCAGATCCACATCGATGCTGACGTCGTTGAGCGCGAGGTATTCACGGATATCGGTTCCGATGGGGGCATCAAGCGGCAGCTCGATGATGCCATCGGCTTCGACGTCGATGCCCAGCTCGCTGAAGGAGCAGAGCATGCCGTGGGACGGCTGGCCGCGCAGCTTGGCTTTCTTGATGGTGAAATCACCCGGCAGGGTCGCCCCGACCTTGGCCACGCACACTTTGAGGCCGGCGCGGCAGTTCGGCGCACCGCAGACGATGTCCAGCAGCTCGGCCTCGCCCACATTGACCTTGGTCACCCGCAGCTTGTCGGCGTCCGGGTGCTGGGCGCACTCGACCACTTCACCCACCACCACATTGTTGAACTGGCCGGCCACCGCTTCCACGGCGTCCACTTCCAGACCGGCCATAGTGATCTGCTCGGCCAGTACATTGTCACTCAACTCGGTGCGGACCCACTCCATCACCCAGGATTTACTGAATTTCATGTTCTCTCGCCCTTACTTGAACTGCTTGAGGAAGCGCAGGTCGTTTTCGAAGAAGGCACGCAGGTCATTGACCCCGTAACGCAGCATGGTCAGGCGCTCAACGCCCATGCCGAAGGCAAAGCCGGAGTATTTTTCCGGATCGATGCCGACCGAACGCAGCACGTTCGGGTGCACCATGCCGCAGCCCAGCACTTCCAGCCACTTGCCGTTCTTGCCCATCACATCCACTTCGGCGCTCGGCTCGGTGAACGGGAAATAGGAAGGACGGAAGCGAATCGTCAAGTCTTCCTCGAAGTAGTTGCGCAGGAAGTCGTGCAGGATGCCTTTCAGCTCGGTAAAGCTGGCATGTTCGTCAACCAGCAGGCCTTCGACCTGGTGGAACATCGGGGTGTGGGTCATGTCGTAGTCGTTACGATAGACACGGCCCGGCGCGATGATGCGGATCGGCGGCTGCTGATGTTCCATGGTGCGGATCTGCACGCCCGAGGTGTGGGTACGCAGCATCAGATCAGGATTGAAGTAGAAGGTGTCGTGATCGGTACGCGCCGGGTGGTGAGCCGGGATATTCAGCGCATCGAAGTTGTGGAAGCCATCTTCAATCTCGGGACCACGGGCAACCTTGAAGCCCATCTCGCCAAACAGGCGCTCGATGCGCTCGATGGTACGGGTCACCGGGTGCAGACCGCCATTCTCGATGCGGCGGCCCGGCAGGCTGACGTCGATGGTCTCGGCGGCCAGCTTCTGGTTCAGCACGGCGATTTCGAGGGCTTCACGACGCGCGTTCAGGGCATCCTGAACCTGCTGTTTGGCCTGGTTGATCACGGCGCCCGCTGCGGGACGCTCTTCAGCGGACAGGGCGCCCAGTCCCTTCATCTGCTCGGTAAAAAAGCCCTTTTTACCCAGATATTTGACCCGGATTTCGTCGAGGGCGGCGATGTCGCTTACGCCCTCAATTTCGGCCTTGGCCTGGCCGACTACTTCTTCAAGCTGTTGCATGTCTTCCTCGTCACCACTCCCGGAACAGGAGCCTTTAGGCTAAATAAGGTCAAGAGGGGAATAATACAAAAAAAGCCCCTTGGCTGACCATAGTTATGACGGGCTTTTCTCCCTGCAAATCATTTTGTTATATGGAAAAGCCACAAGCCAGATGCAACAGGATTGAAACAAGCATCGTTTGTTCTAGTTTGTTGGCATATGGAAGGATAAAGCATTTATGAACGTGGCATGCTACCTGCCAACGCTCAAAAATGAGCAACAAAAAAGGAGGCCTGAGCCCCCTTTCCATGTCTAATAAAAACAACAACATAGATAAATATCAATGAGTTACGAGCGACTTGAGGGTACATCAAAAGCCCCGTGGCGACCCTGTTTGGGGCAATTTGTGGACATTTTATCATGCGGAAGGCAGTGGGTTTTCCAGCGGGTTGAAGCGCACCGCATCGCTCAGATAGTCCGGTGCGAAGTGGGCATAGGTCATCGTCTGCTGGATGTTGTGGTGGCCCAGAATTTTTTGCAGCGCGAGGATGTTGCCCCCGGACATCATGAAGTGTGATGCAAACGTGTGGCGGAACACATGCACCGCCTGCCCTGCTGGCAGATCCGGCGCCACGGTCTTGAGCACGTCACGCACCACCAGATAGTCAAGGTCACGGAACAGCGGGCCCCGGTTCACCCCGCTCGTTATCTCCTGGCACAGCTCGGCCAAGATCGGCACGGTGCGGTTCTTGCCATTCTTGGTGTTGATGTAGGTCACCCGGCTGGCCAGCACATCCTCGCGGCGCAGATTGGCCGCTTCACTCCAACGCGCCCCCGTGGCCAGGCAGAGTTTGACCACCTTCAGGTTATCCCCGGATAGCGCGGCCAGCACGTCGCCGATTTCGTCCTGGGTCAGGTAGCCCATCGACCGCTCGACCAGTTTGACCAGTTTGACCTTCTTCATCTCTTTGAGCGGGTGCTCATGGTGATAATGGCCGAGATCAATGAGCACCGAGAACACCCCGCCCAGCATCTCCTGCTCACGGTTCACCGTCTTGGGTTGGCGGCCAGCTTGCAACCGCTGCGCCCGATACTCGGAGAACAGCGCCCGGGTCACCTGTCTCGCCAACGGGTGGCGCAACGCAGCATCGATATTGTGGAGTTTCTTCCGCACCGCCTCCCCTGCTTTCAGGGTCTGGCCATGGTAGCGCCACCAGAGCTCGATAAGCTCGGAGAGCGGCCGGTTGTCTGCCGGGCGGTCCACCCACTCTTTGTTGTGCTCGGTGGCGATCACCCAACGTTCGAACTGCTGGGCCTCAGACTTGGTCTTGAAGCGCTTACGGATCCGCTTGCCCTCCCTCCCCTGCGGGCGGATATCGACCAGATACCCCTCGGGCGTGGACTTGATGCTCATCGTCCCTCCTTATACAGGAAGGCGTTTACCCATCCCCGCAGCCCGCACATTAGCCCCGCACCCAACCACTGCAGTTTCACTGTCATCACCCTCCATTAATACACTGTTTTTTTATACAGTATAATATGATGGTTAGCAGTGTTTAACTGAGGCTACGATATACATAGGTGGCTGGGTATGATGGGACCCATCGCGGTGGTGGCGGTCACAGACGAGGAGCCAGCTATCTGCCAGCTCCTCACTCTTAGTAGCAACGGTTTACCCTGATGAGGCCGTTAACTTCTCGGCCAGCAACAATTTGGGCTTGTCGTCATATTGATTCAAGTTGAGGTGCCTGCTCCGATACGTGTTGCCGCTCAAATGGACTATAAATTTCGATGGAAGATGAACCGTCTGATAGAGTTGTTGTCCGCGCGAAACTTCCATTTTGGAGAAGAGTAACAAACTCCACCTGCGTAAGCGTTATTCGCTCAATTTCGACCAAGCGTTCACCATCTGGCTGAGATACTGCGATCGTTACAGTCCCTTCATCATAGGCTTGAGAATTGATTGCCAAAGGGATTCGGTCTTGCGAACGCTCACCCTGAGCAGAGCTGGCGTTATTCCTACGCAGTACGCCAGTAAACTCCCCCTCTATACGATCAACAGTGTCATATCCCGCAGGGGTTGAAAACTTAACAGATAGTACTCGTTCATTCGTCATTTTAACAAATTCAGACCATGGACCTCGATGGCCTGATACGTGACTACAAATCAGTTCGCCACCGATAAAATTAAAAGCGTGGCCTTGAGTCCAGACGCTTTTTGATATTTTCTCTTTTGGCCTATCAGGATTTGATGTTGATAACACCGTCTGCTTTATATCCAGTGCAGGTCTATGTGCTTCATGCACACAAAATCTCCAACCAGCAGCATAACCATCAACAAAGCGGGCAATTAAGCATTGTCGTCTGGGCAGAGTTCGCCAAGTAGTAAAAGTGTCTCGGATATAATCAATATCATTGCTGGGCTCAGTCGATGGAGCCCCCATAATCAGGTCATATTCACCGACCTCGGGTAGCTCACCAGTCGTAATGAGGGCTGTAAACTGTTGCTCAGTCAATGCTAAAGCACCGTTATCACGCGCCTTAGCAGTTTTTGTTGGGCCTGTATTAGGTCCACAGCATAAATAAGCCAGTCGCTTTGTTACATCTTTCTTGATGCTTAATCCAGCATCTGCAGCCTGTCTCTCTAAACGATCTCGATCCATTTTGGAGAAACCAGTAAAGGCTATTTCAGCCTTATCTGAATGTTGTGGAATAGCCTTTTTCAAAGATCTTGATGATGATACAGCCTTCAATGAAGGGACATCAGCATTTCGCAATCCCCCTTCTTCCTCAAACATTGCAATTATTCTATCAATGCGAAATGTTCTAAATTGCCTTTGAGGCAGTGCAACTCCTTGTAGATGGTGGTCAGAGATGCTGACATTTACAACATGATAGCCTTCAATGCTGCCATCAGTTTTCTCGTAAATAAAAAATGCCTGCTTATCAATAATTTTAGAGTTATCAAACATTACATACCCCGTGCTAAGTTATCTTTCGAATCTTATACATAACTCAAACCTCTGACCGGCTATAACGGCTCGGAGGCAATCCGTACCCAATCTTCTTCATTGATGATTTGGATGTTACATCCTTCATTTCTGGCTTTGATAGCCGCCTCTATCTTTCGGCCATGACTGGTGAACATCCAGTCTCGACTGGCCAGGCCACCAATGATCAGCACATTGACCATTTTGCTCATCGATTTCACCGGTTCGGCTCCCAGAGCCTTGGCTTGCTGTTCAAGGTTGAAGCGAGTATCAGAGAAAAACTTGCCAGTGAAACAGACACGCTTGCCAAAGATGCTCATCACGTCACCATCTGCGAAAACTTTCGTTGCCATGCCAACAGCCAGCCCTGTCTCGGTGAAATTCTCACCAGTGATTTGCTTGATGAGGCCAAGTAACTCGCCACGCTCCTCATCGGAGATGCTACCCTCCTCGATAATACGCTGGAGTCGCTTATTGAGCAGGTTGCCAGGCCATATAACCGAGGCCGAATCTGTCGCTACAATATGGGCAAGCAGGGCTATCTCTTTATCTAAAAGGTGGTTATCAGCACTGATCCCTTGCAAAAATCCGAGCAAAAGGTTCACAACTCCATCGGTATCCTGTGGCCTTTTATCATCGTCTGCATCTCTGAATACCTTTTGAAGCAACGCATATAGCTCATCTTTCTCATCAGCAGTGATGATCCCGTCCTCTAGCACAGCCTCTACTGCTTGCTGGATAGCTTGAAAATCTCGATCGCGATTCAGTGCGGTGTTTGATTTAAGCCATGTGGCCAAGAACAGTATTTCTGTTTCATTTAGCCGGCGATCCGCCGTGAGCCCCCATAAGATGCCACGCAGGCCTAATAGTAATTTTTGCTTATTGCGCTTGGCGGTAAAGACGGCGGGCACATCGTAAAACTCTGGCATCTATTCTCCTTGCTGGCTCTCACCTAGGCCAAGAGGTATAAGAAATAAAAAACAGGGCGCATTAGCGCCCTGTTTGTCTTTTTCTATATGATCTGTGCTCTACCATCACGCCGATGATCTGGATGTGCTGCCGGTCGGAGTGCATGGTGGGAAAATCGTCATTGAGGGGGACCAGTTCAAACACCTCCTGCCCGCTCTCGTCGATGCCGCGAGGCCGGTATTTCTTGAAGGTAGCCTCTTCGCTGCCGTTCTTGGCTACGACGAAATCCCCTGGTTGGGGCGCTTCGTCGGGGTCAACGATGATGAGGTCGCCTTCCTTAAAGAAGGGTTCCATCGACTGGCCACGCAACCAGAGGCCGAAACCACAAGGGCCAACATCCACCCCCGCCGTCACATACTCGACGTTGCCATCAAAGGCCGTGGCCTGCTCACACATATCGTGCCAGTGGCCGGCCTGAACATAGCTCAGCACAGGCACGCGCGTACCTTGTGGGATCACGGCCGGTTCGACGTTGTGATATCCGGGCATCGCCTCTGGTGCAGGTTGTCCCCTCGACTCCCCGTCTCCAGTCAAAAGCCAGTCAACAGTGACCCCCAGCGCTGCCGCTAAATCATTGAGATAGCGACCCTTTGGCTGGTTAAGTCCCGACTCCCACTTGCTAACAGACGCATGGGAAATACCAACACGCCGGGCAAGCTCAGCCTTACTTATTTTCTGTGCCTGCCGGCTGGCAGTTATGCGGTCATTGATCGTTTCCATGAAACCTAAGTTACCACTCCAAAATCGCACTTAAGTATCAAACTCTCTTGACTCCCGTTTATTACATAAGTTACGCCTCGGCCATCAATGATCCTTAAGTTATACTTTGTGAGATCGAGAATGCAGAAACATGACGTCTTAGAACACTTCGGCAGTATCACTGCCATTGCCCGGGCTATTGGGATCTCTCACGCCGCTGTCAGCAAGTGGGACGAAACCATCCCCCAAGGCCGCGCCTACCAGATCGAGGTGCTGACCGGCGGCAAATTGAAGGCCGGCGCGCACAGCCCCCCGCAACAACCCACCCCCAGTGTTTGAACCCCCTGAGAAGGATTCACCATGGTTACTCGAATCAAACCCATCCGTATCCCGAGCGATGTGAGCCAGTTGCCGCTTGATTACCCCTTTGGCAATCGCGTCAGTGAAAGCCTGGAGGAGTACGCCAAGCGTCAGGGCTTAACGATTGGGGCAGTTAAAAAGCGCGCCGACCGCGGCCAGTTGCCCATCTTGCAAGACGGCCCGGGCGCACCTCGTGAGGTCAACCTTTTCGCCCTGTACATGCAGGCCCGTTATCAGGGTGAGCGCTACGTCACCATGACGCTCGCGTGAACCTGCCAACACCATAACGGGTCAAGGAGACGTTCGCATGTTTACCGAATACGCCAGCAAACATCCGCACTGGATAAGCGCCTGCCAACGCTTTGCCGCCAGTCACAACATGGCCGAGATCGCCCAGCGGGTAGGCATGAATCCGCAGCTCCTGCGCAACAAGTTAAACCCCGATCAGCCCCACGAACTGACGGTGGCCGAGCTGATTGCCATCACCCAGGCGAGTGAGGGCGATGAAACTCTGTTCGATGGCGCCCTGTTTGGCTGTGGCTTGACGGCCGTTGCCATCCCCCAGGCAGAACGGGCCCCTTCCCTGCCCCATCAGGCCATCGATCTGAACGCCAAGATTGCCAGCATTGGCCAACGCGCGCTGGAGCTGACCGACCGCGGCCGGATCACCCGCTCGGAGCGCAACACCCTGGTGAGCGTGGCCACCTCGGCAATGGGATCGCTCGCCATCTTGATCCACGACATCGAGGCCCGCTTTCAGGCGGTGCCCGCCCTGGCCTGCGCATCAGACATCCTGATGCAGGCCGCGACCATGTGAAGGGGAAACCACCATGCAACGCATTGAACATGAACAACGCAATTTGGCGGGCCTGACGCCCACCGAACAGCTCGCCATGAATACCGCCGGCTGCCTGCTGTTGCGCGAGCTGTTCAGCAAGACACGCTCAAGTCTGGATAACGACTGGCTGGCACTGAGCCAGACCAAGAAAGCGGCCATCTGTGCCATTGCCCGCCAGCCACGGGGCGAACTGATGACCGCCACCCTGTCAGCCCTGCCCCATGCACAGCGTGAGGCGATCAGGCTGGCGGTGATCGCGCTGGAGTATCAGAAAGCCTTTCACGGCGGTTGTGACAGCAAAGTCTGGCATCCGGCACTGAACACCAGATCCATCGGAGATATCGAGAGGGAGAAGAAAGAGAGAGCGGCAAAGCTTCGCTTGAAGCGCGCCGTGCTGGCGGCAAGCCAGATGACCGGGCAAGGCCCGCGCCCTATCGGGCAGTAAAAAGCCCGCATAACGGAGCGGCAACTCCAAGCGGGCCTCTATCAACAACGTATGAGGAAGTCGACATGGCAACTTTAGCGATCCCCTGCGCCCTGCGCAACCTTCGCATCCAGCAACGCAAGCTGACGGGCCGCTATGGCACCCGTCTTAGCCAACACCCTGACGGGATTGCGCTTATGGAACGCACCACCGCACTGGCTTGGGCTTCTCTGTTCAGCCGCATCAATCCCTGCACTCTTTCACAAGGAGCCTGACCATGCACACCCAACCAACCCAGATCAACCTGCTCAACCACCATGCGGCCAAGCGCCTGCGCCAGTTGCGGGAGCAGTTGAAACTGAGCCGCCCCAAGTTTGCCGATCAGCTCGGTATTCCAGCCACCACGCTCAAGAACTATGAGCTGGGATACCGCGAGATCGGCGGCGGTGCAGGCATGAGCCGAATCTTTCATCCCATATCGGAACAGGAAGCACTGGCCCGGGCGGCAGAGCTGCCCCTTAACCTCGCCAGATTAACCCGTGTGCGTTTGCGCGGGTCGGAAGGGCGCAACCTGCGTGCCCAGGGCAAAACCAGCCAAGGCTGGCACCAGCTCTTTGTCACCTTGAACCGGAGGGCCTGCCCATGAGCGACGCCATCAAGATTGCCCGTCAGGCCCCCAAGCTCGTCGAAGGGCTGCTGGCCGACATGTTCGCAGCCAATGCCGAAGATAACCGCATCGCCCTGGGCGGGATTTACTCCGGCCAGCAATACATCCAGCTCCAACTGGTCGCCACCTGCAATCCGGCCGCCCTGCTGGATGACGACAGCGGTGAGGACGATGACGAAGAGGGGCCAGCCATGGCCCCGACTCATGGCCCGCTGGTCACTCACTGGCTGGCAGCCCGCGCCGAGTTTATCGCCGCCGGTGGTGAAGCCCGGGGGGATAGAGACATCGCCCGGGAGCTGCTGGCACTCGGGGCCGTGCGATCCGTCTATTGGCTGGCGTTGGGTCAGGGTGAAACCGCCCTGGCCCGGGAGATTGGCGACTGGTGGCGCGAGTGCGCCCCGCTGCACGGACAAGGTGAGGTGATCCAGTGACCCATCACCTGCAACAGGAGCTGACCAGCCTGATGCACCGCTGGCAAGAGACCTATCGGGAAGACGCAGCGCGGCTGCGTCTTTATCAACGGGAGCTGGCCAATGCGCGCAGGCTACCAGTCCGACCCCGGGGCAGTATCACGCTACTGCTGCGCCAGTGTGCGACAGCCCGCCGCATGAAAGCCCATGCGCAGCAGCGCATCCAGGGCTGCCAATCCCGCATCAGCTTGTTATCTGGTACCGCCATCCAATGAGTCGAACAACCACCAGGCTGCCGCTGTCGAAAAGGACACTGCGGCAGCGCATCGATACCCTTTCCAATGCTCTACCCGGCGTCAAGCTTGACGCCGCTTTCGTTGGCGTACCCGGCCAATCTGATCTGGCGTGGGCAGTGCAAGTTCTCGATGGCCTCTCCCCCCAGCTCAGCCAGACCCTGTTCAAGCAATACGTGCGACGCCGCAAAGATGGCAGCACCCGCCATGCCCGCAATGGCAACATCTGGCTTCGTGAGCGGACGAAGCTGGTGCGCGGCCTTATCCAGGCCCTGCCGGACCCACAGGCCCTGCGCGATGAAGAGAGCCGCAAGCGGGTGGCGCATCAGTTCGCCAACCAGACGGCCGCCATCTGGCACAACATCGAGCAGGGCATCAAAGCCGGCGATGAGCCGGATCTGCTGCTGACATGGGAAGCCATCCGCCAGCCTGCCGACCAGTGGGGCTTTATAGGGGAGTTGCCCGAATTCAAAACCGAGGAGGTGCGTGATAACTGGATCCTGAGCGTGATGGTGCGCCTGCTCTCTGCCAAGTGGTGGGAAAAACGCATCAACCGCACCTGGGACAGACTGCAGGAGCACATCAACATCGTGCTCGGCAAGGTGCGCAAGGGGGTGTCGGCGTATGTGTCGAACGCCACCATGAAGGTAGTGCGTGAGCGCAAGCGGGCCATGATGCGCTGGTTGGCCGAGTCGGAGGTAATGAACACCCAGCATGACCTGGTGATCTCGATGAAGGATTGCTGGGAGGCCAGCAACGCCAACCCGGTGAACCGCTGCAATGAGATGATGGTGCGGATACGCGGCTTTGAAGATTACGCCGAAGAGCAAGGGCATGTGGGGGTCTTCTTCACCTGGACGGCACCTTCCCGCTTTCATGCCTGGACACAGAAACACGACGGCAAGACCGTCGAGAACAAGCGCTATGAAGGGGCAACGCCGCGGGAAACCTGCGCTTATCTGGCCAAGCTATGGAGCCTGACCCGGGCCGCCCTCAAGCGGGCCGATGCCCCCGTCTACGGCCTTCGGGTGTGCGAACCACATCACGACGGTACCCAGCACTGGCACATGCTGCTCTATTATGCGCCCTGCCAACAAATGGCGGGTAATCAGCACCCTGCAACGCTATGCCCTCACCGATGATCATCAGGAGCTGGTGCGCGAGATCCAGGGGCGCCCGCCCTTCACCGACATCAAACCCCGCTTTGACTGGAAGGAGATAGACCCGGCCAAAGGGGACGCCACCGGCTACATCGCCGCCTATATCGCCAAGAACATCGACGGTGAGCATGTGGATGGTGATCAGGAGTCTGACACCCCGGCTGATCAAGGTGCCCAGCATGCATGTGCCTGGGCCAGTTGGTGGGGGATCCGCACCTTCCAGCAAATTGGCGGCGCCCCTGTCGGGGTGTGGCGCGAGCTGCGCCGCATCAGCAACGCCAAGAAGCATGGCGATCTGGTGGGCCCCCCCAAGCCGGTGTTGCAAGACCCACGCTTTGAGGCCGCCCGCTTTGCCGCTGATAACGGCATCTTCCGCTGCTACCTGCAGGCCATGGGCGGCGCCCTGGCGACCCGCGCCGAACACCCCATCAAATTGGCCCACCTCATCGAGGAGCAAGCCAACGCTTATGGCGAAGACATCAAACGCCTGATGGGCCTGCACACCGCCCGCCTGGGTGTACGCACCCGTTTGACAGGGTGGGAAGTAGTGCCCGCCGGTACCTTCGAGGCCACCAAGGCCGCCGAGGGTTCGGCTTGGGGTATTGGGGTTAAGACGGGCGACAGCCCGGCACCTTGGAGCTCTGACAATAACTGTACGCGGCCAGAATCTGATGCCTTCGCAAACCAGATCATGAGGGAACAATGGGGGTTATCGACCTTCTCCATCGACCGCTTGCGGGCTGGTGCCAGTGTCACAGCGGACGGTTTCACCCTCTGGCTTGAGAACGGGCAGGTGCAGTCGTGCCGCTTGACCCCATCGGGCGATGACGACCCTCTTATCGAGCTGGAATGGCTGCGTGCCATGGTCGGTATACCAGAGCTGGACGAACAGCCCGACGCCGTTCCCCCAGATGATGAGCATTGGCCGGCGCTGGTGATGGATTGCTACGAATTGTTCAATGCTTGCGGATTCATGGCATGCCAGCAGTGGATCGCAGCGCTGCCCAATCCATATCGGTGTGAGCTCTGGCGCGTGCTTGATAAATTAGACTGGGCAGACCGACATGAAGTGGAAAGCCCGTTGTTTGACGAACTTATGAGCGCGGTAGCGTTTGACTGACCTATTTTCAAAGCTGGAAGCCCTGCAGGGCGAACGACCCGATACGCCCCCTACAAATAGCAGCTCATGGGCAAACTCTACTTTCTTGATAACAGGTATAAGTGAACATCGACAAGAACGGCGGTATAGATTTTGCCAGCACTGGCAGTACAATCTAGAAGTCTTCGGATAGCCCAACCAATCGGCTGCCAAATGTCCCGAACCCATATACATGCCAACATTGTGCCGGTGCAGTCGTGACCTATCGTCAGATGTAGAGACCGCCTATAAATCACCCAAAGTAAAACGATCATAACCCTGGCCTGTGTGTATTGATTGAGCTTTCGAACTGACGCATTTGCACGCAGCTACTGAAGCCAATAGAGAAGGTCTAATGAATACGTCTAGACAATCGACACAGGTTAGTAATACCATTGTTAAGATATGTCCTTACCAATTACATGAACAGTATGTGGTGAAATGGAAAACTATGTTATGAGTTGGCATTTTTCCCACCTAATCGCTGTTAGCTTTAAAAAACGGAAAAATTAAAGCATAGGAAAAATAATTAACTCACCCAAAATCAGATTAATGATTACATTACTACTAACAATTCTAATTGGGGTTTTCTCTAGCTTATTAGCTACTGAAATTGCTCCTGGAGGGGAAATAGATTACAAGTTAGTAAATGACGCATTTTCATTTTGGGCATTGCTAGTACTTAGTTTCATATGGATTTACATGCACGTTGAATTCTTGAAGCATGATGAAAACATTCTGAAATTTACTGACGATGCACACTGTATAGGTTACATCAGAAAAACTAAGCTTGATGCTTTTGCAGCACTAGTAAAGCTTGATCCTCAACAAGTAAAGCTGATAAATGTTTCTGATTTGCTTAAGGAATTAAAGGTTAAAACAAAATGAATTTACTGATTTCCGAACATTGCATCAATGACCTTATAAACAACGATGTTCCTGCCTCGATATCTGAGATCACACACCTTTTATCTAGCTTGGATCCTCAAACATTTAAAACCAGACCAGATGTAAGTAGATTGTCTGGCACTAATGAGGAAATATACGTTTTACGCTATAAATCCATTTGGTTGTTTTTCACGTATAGTGAAGAAAATTTAGTGTTGATAGGGACAACTTGTTATTAATCTCTTCAAGAGAGACTATCACCGTGTAGTGTTTAAAATGCTGTACAGATCTAGTTATCACCTGACACCGGCCTCAAACCGGTGTCTTGTTTACGCTACTTTAGTGCGCACTTCCTTCGGTATCAATTTCAGACCCTTTTTGAACATGCTGTAGGGAGTCTGTCCTT